>JAXLQL010000004.1:0-467125 GCA_046331625.1 Bryobacteraceae bacterium | reverse complement strand
CGCGTCATCGATCGCGGCGCTGATGCTGACGACCGAGGCGATGATCTGCGAGATTCCGGAGAAGAAGGCTGCGCCGGCCGGTGGCGGCGGGGAGCACGGTCCGGGGCACATGGACTACTAGGGTCCAAGGTTAGGGTTGGTTTGGAGAGGCCGCTCCTTTGGGGGCGGCCTTTTCGTTTTTGTCGGCAGCAGCTTCGGAGACGAGCGTGCCCGGGTCTTGTCACACGGAATCCAGGCGACGGACATTCGGTGGTTTGCAGGATGGTGCAGGCGGCAATCAAATCCGGTCAGGCACTGCCAGAGGGTGGCATTGACGATGTGTCCCAAAGCTTGGAGCCTGGGGCGCTTGGGTGCCCGGTGGCCCAGGGCGCCCCGCTCCCTATGGCTGATCCCCGAAATGGGGGCTGGGGCCGTGCGGCTAGGTTCCGAGTTCTATGTACGGCGTGAGGCAGATAACGTCGTCGAACGGGAACTCGTTTTCAAATCGGCAGGACTATTACGATAAGGGGAGCGCGACAAACGGGTAAAACCTCGCTTATGGCCCGAGCGCACGCTTGGGCCAATGACATTTCAGAAACCCGAAGATCTCCGAGTAAGCGCGATCGTTTTGCTCGGGCGGGAATCCGCCGTGCTTGCCTCCGGGGATGGTGACCAGCTTGTTCTTGATCCCGGCTTTGGAGAGCGCCGTCTGGAGCTTGACGCCATGCTCATAGGGCACGGTCGGATCGGCGTCGCCATGGATCGTGATCACCGGCGGTGTAGCTTCGCCCACGTGGAACAGCGGCGAGACGCGCTTGGCCACTTCGTGGCGGTTGGGCATGCCGCTGAGCCACATCACGGCATACGATTTTTGATTGGCGCCGTCGAGCAGGTCGCCCACGTCAGTGATGCCGTACCAATTCACGATCGCGGCGACCTTCAGCTTCTCCGTGCCCGGACACTGGCGGTCGAGATCGGTGTCGCCGAACATGCCCGTGGTGAGCGAGCGATGTCCGCCGGCCGAATGTCCAGTGACGACGATCTTACTCGTGTCGAAATTGTAAGCCTTGGCATTGCGGATCACCCAGCGGAGGGCGCAAAGGCAGTCCTCCACCGCGGCGGGCGCGAGCGAGTGGCGGCCGAGGCGATACTCGACGTTCACCGCCGCCCAACCCTTGGCGAGATACGGCATGGTTTGGAAGAAGGCGGTCTCTTTGCTGCCGCCCACCCAGCCGCCGCCGTGAATGTAGAGGAGCACGGGCGTGGGCGCACCAGCCTTGCGCGGACGGTAGACGTCGAGCTTGCTCTCGTAGTTGTTCTGGGTGGGCGTAGGTGATGTTCGGGGTGACGTTGAACGAGTCGGTCATGCGCACGGACCAGCCCGATTGCGCAAACGCCGACGCGGCGGCGAGGAAGACGCCTGCGGTAGCGAGGAAGTGAAGAGATCGCATGAGGGAGATTTAGGGCATTCTTGGGGAGTGCGTGCCGGAGTGTTATTGCTGGTCGCGACGCCGCTGCTGGTTGGGCAGGTCGTCGACGTACCGAAGCCATGGGACAAGTGCGTCTATGTCGAAGGCAAAGGCGACTCTTGCATGAGTGGCGAGCGAGCCCGGCCCTTTCGGCAGTTCCTCGAGCGAGGAAGCTGGATCCAGGAATCGAATGATGGGTTCGACACGAACTTTCCATACGAACTCGGCCGCGGCGAATTCAAAGCGATCTGGCGTGAACTCGGCCGCCTCGGTCCCATACGGACGCGAGAGGTACGATACCTGTCGGGCGACGACGACGCAGGCTTGCTACTGGTGGCTGAGAAGCAGCCCGGCCTCTTCACGCCGCTGTTGAAGTGGAGCGGAGGAAGCTTCGGCTACCCGAATCCTCACGCCGCCTTGCGCCGGAACGGCGCTGTCTTAGAAATCGTTTTGGATGCCCACGGCAATGTGCCGACTTGGTACACGTGGGCTTGGGTTTGGTCCGCGGCAGGGCCCCTTCGCATCGATCCTCGAGCGGCATTCGCCAAAGCCCTTACACGCCTGCTGCCCGGCTACGGCGCGTATCCCGCGAAGATGGATTGGGACGAACTGGTGATGGGCACTTGGGTGTGGAAAGGCGAATGGCCAGGCAAGGTCGGAGTGCGCGCGGGCTTTCAAGCGTGGTTTGACCTACACGGGTCCGAATTGGTGTTCAAGCGGGCGAACTTCGAGGACGCGGAAACCGGCGAGAAGAGGCACTGGCCATGATCACGGGACTCCTATCGATCGCACTGCAACTCGCCGCTCAGAGCGGACCTCCACACCGCCCCGCGCAGACTTGGGACACCTGCTACACCGTCGATGGCAAGGGTCAGGAGGGCTGCGACACGGGAGATCCTGAGCGCCCGTTCGCCGAGTTCCTCGCAGATGGAGCGTGGGTGAACGAGCCAAAGGGCCGGTTCGGCGGCGATGTTCTTTCGTACCTCCACTCTGACGCCAGTTCGCTCCGCGCTGAATGGCGCGATCTCGGACGTTTCGGAAAATCCAACGCACGCGAGATCCGCTACTCGGTACGCGGCGCCGAGGACGCGTTGGTCCTGGTTGTCGAGAAGCGTCCCGGCATGTTCGCGCCGCTCTTCAAGTGGAGCGGCGGCCTGCGAGGCATTCCCCGAGGAGGCGTCTGGCGCGCCGGCGCGGTCCTGGCAATTGAGGCCAACTACAGTGGTTCGTTTCAGATGTACAAAACCTGGGCCTGGGCTTGGAGCGAGCGTGGTCCTGTCCTGTTGGATCCACAGGAGGCGCTGAGTAAGGCCGTTGCAACGGTGTTACCTGGCTATGGCGCCTATCCGACAGGAATGAATTGGAAGGATCTCTCGATGTGGACCGGTGCGTGGAAAGGCGAGTGGCCAGGGAAGATCGGAGTCCAGGTTCAGATGAATGCATGGTTCGAACTCCGCGGAACCAAGCTTGTCCTGAAGCGGGCCGAAGTGCAAGATGACGAGGGCAAGGTCCGGCGCTGGCCGTGAGCGCCATTCGCATCTACTTCATCGGCTCCGCCGTTCTCACGACAGGCCGGTAATTCCCGGATCCGTATCGATAAACGACTCTACTCACTCGGTCCCGGAACGCCGCTGAAGCGCGAACGTCACGATATCCATTGGTGGCGCTGTCCAGGATCTCGAGCTGCAGAGCGATCGTTGCAAGCAGAATCCGATAGGAGCCCCCGCGCCCCCTTCCTGCGAGCCAGAACCGCATCGTGTTCGCCCCCAATAGCGGACCTTTGCCCGCGATCAATAGAAACTGTTGTTTCTTCGAAGCCGTCAATCGAAGCTCGCTCCCCACGAGCCACGCCTCGGGAATATCCACCAAGCCCTCGCCCGCCAGCACCTGCTTCACTCCTTCGTCAGTCGCGAGCAGGACCCGCACCTGCTCCGGGATGGGCACCGGTTTTTCAACCCTGAATGGGACCGCATCAAAAACTCGTTGGTCTTGTCCATTCGCGCACCAGCCGTTGGCGAGCAACGCTGCAAGCATCACTCTTCGCGCACGCGATCTCGCCAGCATCGTCCACCCGACCTTATCACAACCCCCAACCACCTCACCCCGCGACGTGGCAAGATGAGCTATTGCAACCTGCGCGGCAAACAAACCAGCCCCGATCTGGTTTGCCCGCCTCCGTGGACCAAACGAACGAATGTCACCCGATCAACTGCAGATGTTCCCGCTCTGGTACGTAGCGTTTCTCCTCTCGCTCACCTGCCACGAGGCGGCCCACGCCCTCGCGGCCAAGTGGGGCGGCGACCTCACCGCATACTACTCCGGCCAAGTCACCCTCAACCCATATCCGCACATTCGCCGCGAGCCTTTCGGAACCGTCATCGTGCCCCTGCTCACGTTCTTCATGGGCGGGTCGATGCTCGGCTGGGGTAGTGCACCCTACGATCCCTACTGGGCGCAGCGCCACCCCAGGCGCGCCGCCTGGATGGCGTTGGCGGGTCCGGCTGCGAACTTCGCGCTCGTCGCCGCCGCGGCGGCCATCATCCACGGCGGAATTCTCGGCGGACTCTTCGCGGTCCCCGAGCGGCTCAGCTTCGTCCGCGTGGTCGACGGTACAGGCACGCTCTCCTCGGGCGCGGCTGACTTCATCAGCATCCTCTTCTCACTCAACCTGCTGCTCGGCGTGTTCAACCTGTTTCCCACCGCTCCGCTCGATGGGCACAGCGTGTTGGGCCTCGTGTTACCGGAGGATCTGTTCGCCCGGTGGCTTGAATTCATCCGCCAGCCGATGACCTCGATGATCGGATTGCTCGTGGCCTGGAAGCTCTTCGATCAGGTCTTCTTTCCGATCTTCAAAGCCGTGCTCGGCATTCTCTATTGGGGCGAAGGATTCCGGTAAGCGAGCATGTCGCGCCTGCTCGATTGGTTCTCTGGCCGCCCCAAGCCCGCAGCCATTGCGGCACAGGTGGCGGCGGAGTTGCAGAAACGCCAGCCGGACGCGGGCTGGATCCTATCTTCCACCGCACTTTCGATCCCCGGGCGCATCATCGTCCACTTCGAACCGGCCAAGGATGGAGTAACTGCGTTGGTTCACGAACCCGGCTTGCCCGGCGACGATCCTCCGCCGGCGCTGATTCGTTACAGCTATGACATCACGAACTTCGCCATTTCGCTCCAAATCCGCTCGGGCGGCCTTTCGCTGCACAACATGCGCCCGAACGCCGCCTACGTCGTGCTGCGCGACTTCAAGGACGAGTCCGGGCATGCCTTCCCCAAAGGAACCCGCCTGACTTACCGCAGTCGAAATTTCGTGCCCTACCACGGTGGTCATACTGTCTTCTTCGCCGAGGCCACTGTCTACCTGCACGAAGACGATCCGGTGTGCCGCCGTTTCGAAGAATATTTCGGCGTCGAGGCTCGTGCGTAGCAGCCGGCTCGGCCCGCCGTGATAACATGACTCCCGTCCCTCTTGGAGGCAAGCTCAATGGCTGCTGATGCAAAAACCGTCGTTCACCGCTGGTTTGACGAAGTGTGGAACCGCGGCGTCGATGCCACGATCGATGAACTGTTCGCGCCTGAGGCGATCGCCCACGGGCTCGGCGTGCAAAGCGTCACCGTGCGTGGTCCCGCGGAATTCCGGGTGTTCTGGCGAAATCTGCGGTCGGCGCTCCCCGACATTCAGATCCGCATCGAAGACACGATGGCCGATGGCGACAAGGCCGCGGTTCGCGTGGTGATCGAGGCAACGCACACCGGCGACGGCCTCGGCGTCAGCCCCACTGGGAAACGCATTCACGTTCCCGGGATCGTAATTGTGCGCGTACAAGGGGGCCAGATCGTGGAAGGCTGGAATAGTTGGGATCAACTCGGGTTGTTGCAACAGGTCGGCGCGATTCCGCCGGGGGATGCCTCTGATCCCTTTCTGGATTGTAACTGACCGTCGCGCAATTCCGATGTGCCGCTATCGTTCAGTTTCTTCGAGCCAGCCGCGAAGACTTGCAGCTTCAATGTGGGGCGGGCTTTAGCTTTGAGCCTGCGCGGGACTTTAGCCCAACCTTCGCAGGTGCCTCCTTCCAAACGGCAAAATGAGGCGGCTTCACTGGAGTAAGCCCTTCTGAATCAGCGCCGGGTTTAGCCGAAGCGCTTGTAGTGGCGACCTACCCGCTATGCAAGCGAGATTTCTTCTGGCATCCTGCCGGCAAGCCATTTTCTTGCGAACCAATAAGCTGAAGGATGGTAAGCTCCACACGGATTACTCAATCGTCGAGAGTCGGCGGTGTGGCGGAAGACGCTGGATGTGCTCGATGAGAATCAACATCGACAGGATTCGAACCTCACCCCCATCTTCGAAGGCTGATGCTCTATCCGGTTGACCTACGCGCCCGCTCGGGCCATTATCGTCTACGCGCGTGCGTGATGGTGGGGGGCGCTGCGTCGAGGCGATGCTATAGAATCGGGAAACGGCCCGATGTCCGCAATCAAAACGGTATTTCTCAGCTCCACAGGCGCCGACCTGAAGGCTTACCGCGAGGCTGCGTTTCTCGCGATCCAACGATTGAAGGACTGGAAGTGTATCCGCATGGAGGACTTCGGTCCGCACGATCGCGACGTCGACACCGTGTGCCGCGAGAAGGTGCAGGCTTGCGACCTCTTTATCGGCATCATCGGGCACCGCTTCGGCGGCGGCCCGAAGGGGAGCAAGCAATCATACACGCAGCGTGAGTACGACTTCGCCAAGGGGAGAACGCGGTTGCTGTTCCTCGCGCCGGATGACTTCGCGCTGCCGGCCAACCTTACTGAACCGGCGACCAAGATCAAGGCGCAAATGGCATTTCGGAAGAGATTGGCCGGTTCCGGCGAGCAGGTCGTGCAGATGGGGTTCGATAACCCTGACCATCTGGCCACGCTGATCCTCGCGGCGATCCATGATTCACAGCATTCCGGCGACGAGTGCGATCCAAAGCAGTATTTGAAGAAGCTCTACGACGCAGTCTCCGACCTCGACATCCGCATCGAAGGCGCCCAACAGGCGCGCTCCGTCTGCATTGATCGCCTCTACACGCAACTCTCCTGCCGCGTGGGCGACGGAACCCACGAACGCGCACCCCAATCGGTGCCGCTTCAGCAAGAGGTCCGCAAGCAAACCCGCGTCGTCATCGCCGGCGACCCCGGCGCCGGCAAGTCCACCTTCCTCCGCCGCATTGCGTTCGCCGCATGTCAATCGCTCTCCGGCGCGGACCCCGAAGCTTGGCGCGAGTGGATCGGCGGCGACGGCTGCCCCTTCCCGGTACTCATCGGAGCCGCCAGCCTCTCCACCTACATCAATGCCAAGCTCGAGGGCTCGGGGCTTGACCGTGTTTCTCCCGAATGGCTCGTCTGCTACCTGGACCAAGAGTCGCGCGCGAACAACTGGAATCTCCCGGCCGAGTTCTTCCGCGAGAAGCTCAAGGCCGGATGCCTGCTGATGCTCGACGGGCTCGACGAACCGCCGGACGCACCGAGCCGCGAGAACATCGCTACTCTCCTGGACCGCGCGCGCAAGGCGTATGACCGCTGCCGCATCGTCGCCACCAGCCGGCCTTCCGCGTACGGCGGCAAGACCTCGATCCCCGGTTTCAGCTCGTTGTTCATTGAGCCGCTCGACGCCGCCGCCATCGAGGCCTTCGCTTGGAATTGGTGTCGCGACCTCTACCCCGAAGACGAGCAGAAGGCCCGCGATCACCAGGCGAAGCTGCTGAGCGCACTGCATGCCAAGCGCGAAATCGAAGACATGGCCGGCAACCCGGTGATGCTGACCGCGCTCGCGGTGTTGCACTGGCATCGCAAGACCCTTCCGGAGCAGCGCGTGGAGCTCTACAAGGCGGTGCTCGTGTGGCTGTCTGAGTCGCGCAAGAACAAGCAGGGCCGCGTGGAGCCCAAGCGCTGCCTGGACCTCATGCAGCATCTCGCGTTCGAGATGCAGTGCGGCAAAGAGCGGGTGCGCTCGATCGGTCCGCATGAGGCGGCCAAGGTGCTGGCGGAGCGGTTCCGCGAGGTCCCGGAAGACGAGCGGGTCGGTCGCGCGGGTCAGTTCCTCAAAGACGAAGAGATCGATAGCGGCATCCTGGTGGCTCGAAACAAAAAGCTCGAGTTTTGGCACCTTACCTTCCAGGAGTATCTGGCGGCCAAGGCGCTTGCCGCACGGCACAAGGTGGCCGAAAGGCTGCTCTTTGACGAGCGGAAGCTCTACGCCGCGGACTGGAACGAAACCATCTCGCTCTATGCGGGGATCCTCTATGAAGACGACAGCCACCGGGTGGACGATCTGTTGAGCGAAGTCCTGGGCCGACTCGGCACCCAGCCGAATCTTCCTGACCGCGCACGAGCCGTTGGACTGATCGGGCGCATTCTGCGCGACCTCAAGAGCTGGGGCTATCAGTGGAGCGATCCGCGTTATGCCGAGCACCTGAAAAGCGTGATGGCGATCTTCACCGTGGAGGGCGCCGGGCAGCTCGACTTCGCCACGCGCCTCGCCGCTGCTGATGCGCTGGGCCAAGCCGGTGACCCGAGGCTCGACGACGAGGAGCACAAGTGGGTCAAGATCGAAGGCGGCAAGTTCCTGATGGGCTCGCAGTCGAAGGATCCGAACGGGCCCAACTATGATCCCGAGCGAGACGAAGACGACCAGGATTGTCGCGAAGAAACGGTGACAACATTTTGGATGAGCCGGTACCCGGTAACGGTTCAAGAGTATGAGAAGTTCCTCAATCAGACCCGCTACGAGTCGATGCCGGAGGATTGGCCGCGACAACTGCCGTTCAAGAATCGCCCGGTGGTGGGCGTAAGCTGGCATGACGCCATGAATTTCTGCGAATGGGCCATTGCCAAGCTGCCGACGGAGAAGCAGTGGGAATACGTCGCACGGCACAATCAAGCCGCCGGTCCCTACCCGTGGGGATCCAGAACTCCCGATACGCTTTGCGCCAACTTCCGGGGATTCAAGGCTGAGGATAGGATCGGACCGCGCCATCCAACTCCAGTCGGGCTGTATCCCGCAGGAGGCACCGCCGATGGGATTCAAGACCTGGCGGGGAATGTGTGGGAGTGGACGACTGACAGCTGGAAACTGAATGATGGCCATCTAAAGGCGATTCGTGGGGGCTGCTGGTACGGCTATTCCGGAGGACTGCGTGCTGCTTGCCGTAGCAGCTTTGGCCCGGGCGGAAGAGGTGGTGGTATCGGGTTCCGCCTCGTCCGCGACTCACCCCCTACGACAACTTCACAAACCGCGCCACAGACGGGACCCCCTCCTCGCTAATCAAAAACACCATCCAGTACCCCTCCGGCGCAACGAAATGATCCCGCGGCGCAACCACCTTCACCGTCTTCGCCGCCTGCGACACCAACTCCACCTCCACCAGCCGCTGATTCATGTTCACCGAATGCGTCACCGACCCCGGCCGCATCATCACCACGGACCCTACCATCGACCCATCCTGGCACCCGATCGTGAACTCCTCTCCATAAGTCACGCTCTGCGGCAGTGTCCGGATCACCGGCCGCTGGCCCTGGAACAAATACGGCGGCGAGAAGAATTCGATGCGATGCTCGGGGTAATGATACGGCCACGAATTGAGCGAGCCGTCTTTGCCGCCCATCATCACGCGCCCATCGGGAGCGAGCATCGCTGTCGCGTGATACAGCCGCGGCACCTCCATGGGCGCCATCGTCGTCCACTGCTCGGTCTCCGGATCGAACATCTCCACATCCAGCACTGGATGCGCCGCCATCAACCGCGCGCCCTTGGCGCTGCCGCCCACCACCACGATCTGTCCCGTGGGCAACAACACCCCATCGCACATCACGCGGCGTCGCGCCATCGGAGCCGTGAAGCGCCACTGCGGATCGTCCGCGCCCAGATCCAGAATCTCGCAAGTCTTGTTCGCGTCCACGCCGTACCAGAGCCGATTCGAATCGTCGCCCGCGCCGCCGATCAGCATCACGCGCGCGCGATAGTCCTCTTGCGGACGCAGCGCCAGCAGCACGCCCGCCCCCTGACCCGGATACGTACGCAGGTGCGGCCACTGCGTGCGCAGGTCGGTCGCGTCCCAAGTGTCGGTGAACGGATCGTAGAATCGCGTGGCGAACCGCGAATGGATCAGCACGCGACCGTTCGGCAGTAAGTACGCCAGCGGATAAGTATCGATAAATCCCTCGCCCGCCGCGAAATGCCTGGAAAATGGCAGCGGAATCGGAGTCGGTCCGCCCAAGCCCTCGGGATGCAGCATCTGCAGCGAGTTGTTGATCGGATACGGCTCGCCGCCGGGCTCGATACTTCCGCCGATGATCAGCACGCGCCCGCCCGGCAGGCTGACGCACGTGGGGTACCACCGCCCGCGGTCCATTTGCGCGATCCGCGTCCACGTGCGCGTCGCCGGATCGAACGTGCTGACCACCTTGATGTGATTTTCCAATCCGCCCGCCACCACCAACTTCCCGTCCGGAAGGAACGTGTGGCCGCTGCAGAAAACGTGCGGCGTCACGGGGTTCGCCTCGGGACCATCGTCCGCCCCGCACAACGCCGACATGGGAATTTCCGGCCCCATCACGTGATGGTCGGTTTCGGTATGGTCGAACCCGAACACGAACAACTCGCCGGTGTGGAGCACAGCCGAGTGGATCGCGGCCAAGCCCGCGCGGAAGGCGACCTTGCACTCGCCGGCCACGGTACGGTCCGGGATCGCGGGCGTGAAGTCGAACGGACCGTTCCATTCCGTACCAGCAGCACCCGAGCCGTCGCGCCAGTAGTGCGCCAGATTGCGGCCCTCGCGAGTCACCATCTCGAAGGTGCCCCAGCTTGACTTGACCAGCCCCACCGAGTCCGGTTTGCCGCCGCCGAACTGCACCGGACCGGCCCACGCCGCGCCTCGGCTCCAATGCCCCAGCCCACCCTCCGCGAGCGGAGTTACTAATTCGAGTCCGCCCCCATTGGGATTTTCCACCATGCATGGGATCCCCGCCGCGCCATCGCCCACGGGCGCCGGACCGCTCCATTGGCCAGAGGCGCCGTCGCGCGAGTAGGCTTCCAACCGGTCACCCACGCGCGCCACCACTTCGAGCGTTCCATCGGCCAGCAGCACCATCGCCACGCCTTCATAGGCGCCCGAGCCGAATGTGGATGGCTGGTCCCAAGCGGTGATCAGCGGCGGATGAAGCTTGTCCGAATCATCGATCGCATCGAGCCCGCGGCCCTTCCAATAACCGAGTCCTCCCGAGGTCACCGGCGCCATCACGTGCAGCGTTCCCGGCGGACCTTCCACGAACGCCGGCGGCGCAGAGGCGATCTCGGCATGCGGCAGGCAAGTGGGTCCGTGCCAGACCGGCGGGATGTCCACGTTCGTGATGATGCGCTTGCCGAAGTCGAAGGTGAGGCAATCTTGCTCGAGGTAGACAGCGAAAAAGTTGCGGTCGCCCGCGATGTTCGATTCGACAATCGCCGCGCCGAGCACCTCTTCGTAGCTGCCCATCACGATTGTCGGACCCACCCACGGAGTGCCCGCTTGATTGTTGGCGCGGTAGTAATGATCGAGGCCGCCGGCGGCGCGGGGCACGATAAGTTCGAAGTCGCCAGAAGCCGACTCGATGAGGAACGAGGACGCAGGCATCGCTATAGATGATAGTGCCGTTCGGCGCACCAGCGTTTCATCGAGTCGAGCCGTCTCTTCTGGGCGTTGGCATTGTGGTAGCCTTGCATTGAGCTGGCGCAGAATCGTGGACCCGAAACTGGCAGACGTGATCGGCAGACGGGGCGAGTGCATTGTGGAGTTGCGCTTGACCGATTTCGAAACCTTTCCAGAGCCCCTATTCAGGGCTACGCATCTCGGTGAGAAGTGGCCCGCAGTCGATTTCTACGTGGAACTGACGACGGTCCGTGGCAGGAGGCCGTTCTTCTTTGTACAGGCAAAGACCACTCACGACAGCACGCCCCCCCGAAGGAACCTCCGCGTGTCTTCGACTAGAGACGATGTCGCCCAGCTACTCGAAATCCCGGCCCCGACTCGATTCTCGGGTTTCATGAGGCTTCCAGACGCGTGTTCATTCGATCGGTTCATGAGGGAGTCGATGTCAAGGCAATCACTCGTATTCCCGTTGCGTATGAACTGACTGGGCAGAATCTCAGGGCCCTGCATGACGAGGTCGACGAGTTTTGGAGGAGCAAGCGGCCATACAAGCCCACTCGTTCGGTGTTCCTATGAATGGCAAAAAGTCTCACTTGGAAATAATTGAGAGAAGAGCAGAATTGCTCGCGAAACTCTTCTTGGAGGATCTGGGAGCAACTCTCGTATCAGGACCCGAGAGTGATTACGGTTACGATTTCATCGTCGCCTTTCCGAATGGCGCGGGCGGGATGAACTTCAGCGGGGTGGAAGTCAAAGGCGTGGATCACCCGGTCGATTCCTATCCTTTGGACACCAAGTGGTACCAGCGCATGGCGAGGTCGAACATCCCGTCGTTGCTGCTCGTGGTTGACGCGAAGCAGAATCGCATCTATCATGCGTGGCCCGCAGAAGTCGCCAGCGGCACAAAGGCTGGGCGAATGGTTCGAGTGCCGATTGCGCCGATCGACGATTCGGCGAAGGAGGAGCTTCGCAATCGGTTGGCGGGCGCAACTGAGCAGACCGAATTGCTGGCCCAACGTTCGTAGGTGAACCTCCGCCGCTTCGGTCTCCACGCCTCCACCGCCGGAGGTCTCGACAACGCCGCCCATGAAGCCATCGAAGCTGGCGCCAACTGCCTCCAGATCTTCTCGTCGAGTCCGCGGATGTGGCGCGCCTCCGCGCTCGACCACGCTCGTGTCCGTGCCTTCCGCACGCTCCGCGAGAAGCACGATCTGCATCCGCTCGCGATCCACTGCAACTACCTGATCAATCTCGCGTCGGCCGACCCCGGCGTGTTGCGGCTCTCGCTCGAATCCTTTCGGGGAGAACTGGCCCGCGCGGTGGCGATCGGCGCCGACTTCCTGGTGGTGCATCCCGGGAGCATCAAGGGGCACGAGTCCAAGGAAGCCGCGCTCCAACTTGCCGCGGCATCGGTGGGCGCCGCCGCTACGGGCATCGAGCCCAAAGGCTTGCGCCTGCTGATCGAGAATACCGCAGGCTCCGGACAAGCCATCGGCTCCACCTTCGAAGACCTCTCCACGCTCGCCGCCTTGATTCGTAAGGTCACGGACTTTCCCCTCGGATTCTGCATCGACACCTGCCACTGCTATGCGGCCGGCTATGACGTAGCAACGCAACTCGATCTGGTGTTGCGCGGCCTTGACGCGGCGGTCGGGCTCGACCATGTCCACCTCATCCACGCCAATGACTCGAAGGGCGAGTTGGGATCGCACCTCGACCGGCACGCCAACATCGGCGAAGGCAAGATCGGAGAGGCTGGCTTTCGCGGCATCGTGAATCATTCGGGGCTCGCTACGAAGGCGTTCGTACTCGAGACTCCGATGGAAGACGGCTTAGGCGTGCGGGACCTGGCTACGCTGCGCCGTCTCGTCGCTGCGTAGTTGTCAGGCCGGAACAGCCCGTGACGCGCCCAGCTTCACATCGCGGCGGAGCCGCAACCGTAGGTCGTCCCTGCTGAAACCGGCGCGTGAACATGCGGCGCCGTCCGCGAGTCAGGTGCCCACATCGAAAGCGGACTAAGGCCCGCGCAGGCTGAAGCCGGCTGAAGCGTGCCCCAGATGCGGGCTGAAATCTTCGCGGCCGGCGAAGAAGCTGAAGGATAGTCTATGGGGCAGCACGTCCTCGATGATCCCGAGCCAGTGGTTCCCTTTGCGCATCAGGATCGGCGCCGGATGGAACGGAACGGCCTCCACGGCAACTCGGGAAGGCTTTCCTATTCGAGACGCCAATCGATGACGGTGGCGGCGCGCGGGACTTGGCTACGCTGCGCCGCCTCGCTTCGACGTAGTTGTCAGGCCGGGACAGCCCGTGGTGCGCCCTGCTTCACGTGACGCAGCACGTTCTCGATGATCCGGAGCCCATGGTTCTCTTCGAGCGTGAGAATCGACTCAGGGTGAAACTGCACGGCTTCCACAGGAAGCTCGCGATGGCGCACGCCCATGATTACGCCGTCTTCGCTCTCGGCCGTGATCTCGAGCTCGGGGGGAAGCGCGCTCCGCCGTGCGTACAGCGAGTGGTAGCGACCCACCTTGAAGCTCTCGGGGAGCCCTTCGAACACGCCCACGCCGCGATGATGCACCATCGAGGGTTTGCCGTGCATCGGATAGTCGAGCACGTCGAGAGTTCCGCCGAATGCTTCCACGATGCCCTGCAGCCCGAGGCATACGCCAAAGACCGGGATGCCGAGCTTGGCTACGTGGCGCACCAGCGCGGGGACGCCGAAATCCTCCGGCCTACCCGGACCCGGCGAGATCAGCACGAGATCAGGCTTTTCTGTTTCAATCAATTCCAGCGGAAATCCGGAGCGGTAGGTGACCACCCCGGCGCCCGTCTGCCGGGCGTAGTTGGCGAGCGTGTGGATGAAGCAGTCTTCGTTGTCCACCAACAGCAGCTTCAAACCCTTGCCTGGTCTCTCGGCAGCGGGCTTCGCAGAAGCCGGAGCCGGCGCCACCTGTGCCATCACGCGAAAGAATCCGGTAGCCTTACTGCGCGTTTCCTGCTCTTCGTTCGCCGGAATTGAGTCATAGAGCAGCGTTGCGCCCACGGGATACTCGGCTATGCCGTCACGGAGATGCACGGTGCGGATCAGGATGCCCGTGTTGATATCGCCGTTGAGCGAGATCATCCCCACCGCTCCGCCATACCAGCCGCGCGCGTTCTTTTCGAGGTTCTCGATCGTCTGCGCGGCCCACTTCTTCGGCGCGCCGATCACGGTCACCGCCCACATGTGCGTGAGGAACGCGTCGAGCGAATCGTAGGGCGGTTCGAGCTCGGAGACCACGTGGTCCACCGTATGGAACACGCCGGCGTAGGATTCGATCAATCGCCGCCCGATCACCTGCACCGAGCCCGGTACGCTGACGCGCGACTTGTCGTTGCGATCCACATCGGTGCACATCGTCAGCTCGGACTCTTCTTTGACCGAGCTCAACAGTTCGCGAATGTTGTCGGCGTCGCGCAGCGGATCACCGGTGCGGCGCGCGGTTCCGGAAATGGGACAGGTCTCGATGCGCGTGCCCTCCACGCGCACGAACATCTCGGGCGATGCGCCGATCAAGGCTTCTTCACCCAACTGCAGCAGGAATTCGTAGGGGCTCGGGCTCGCCTTCTGGATTTTCTCGAACAGATCGGAGGACAGGCCCGTGTAGGGCGCGGAGAACTTCTGGCGGAGCACCACTTCGTAGTAGTCGCCGCGCTTCATTCCCTCGCGCACCTTTTCCACCTTGGCCATGTACTCTTCGGGCGCATGGTCGCAGGAGATTGGTGCGGCGTCGCGCGGGGCCGGTGGCGCGATCTCTGCCGCGTCGTGGGGGAGTGACGCAGTGGAATCGCCGTCGAGCGCGAACTCATATTGGTAGCGCTCTACCTGCTCCTTCTTGCGATCCATGTAATAGATGTCGTCGCACAGGAACAGGTGCAGGTCTTTGGCGCCGTGGCGGGGGAGCTTCAGTTCGATCGGGTCAAACTGGAAGAGCAGGTCATAACCGAAGGCGCCCACGAGGCCGAGCTTGTCGTCTTTCGGGTGGCGAAACTCTTCCATCAGGGCACGCAGGATCGTGAACACCGAAGGTTGGCGCGAACGCTCCTCTTCGCGGAATAGGGCGGCCAGCGGTTTCAGACGACCGCGGATTGCGCCGCCATCGACCGCGAGCGACTCCCAGTGCGGATGCGGACCGAGCACGCGATGCAAAATGCGGCACAGTGCTTCGCCGCGGGCGTTCAGCGGGCGGAATTCTAGGTCGCGGCCACGGCCGATGATCTCGAGGGGGGGGCGAACGGAGGCAATGTCCCAGCGCGAGTAACGCCCCGGATACTCGTAACCGGAAGAAAGGTAGATGCCGCGATGATGGTCGAGCTCACGGAGCAGCGCGCCGAGGCCCTTTTTGTACGGCACCTTCGACGCCGTACGGGTGACCGCGATCCCGCTTGGGGTGGTGTAGCGAAGCTGGGGCATAGCTTCGCTACAGAGTAGCACCACCCGCGCGAGGTGGTGTCGCGCGGGCGGCTGGATCCGTTTCCTATCCGAGCAGGTCCTTCGCCTTGCCCACTACCGTGGAGGCGACGCCCTTGGCTGTGTCGCTGGCCATGCCGGCCTTTTCCGCAGCGGCTGCGGCGAGGTCAGTGGCTTTGTCGGCAACGGCGTCTTTGATCGTGCCGGCCAAGCCGCCGGTCTTGTGAGCAGCCGCGCCTGCAACGTCGCCGGCCTTGTCCATGGCGTGCGCTCCGGCGTCCTTCACATGTCCGGCCACATCGCCGGCTTTGTCGAGCGCGTGCGCGCCCGCGTCTTTCACTGCGCCGGCCGCATCACCGAGCTTGTCGGCCGCGCCGTGCGCAAGATCCTTCACCTTGTTCAAGAGGTCCATTTGATCCGCTCCTTCGTTCGATAGAGAGTGTGTACAAATCTGAACGGTCAGTCGCCCATCGTAGCAGAGAAATGCGGCGCAGGCGTTACAATGGGCGAAACTCGCGGCCGAGGCCGCGAGGGAATGTGAAAAAGGAGATCCTCTACCATGTCCGTTGCACGAGTTACCGAGATCATTTCCTCCTCGGAAAAGAGCTTCGACGACGCGATCAAGTCCGGCATCACCCGCGCATGCAAGACGCTCGAAAATGTTCAGGGAGCCTGGATCAAAGACCAGTCGGTAGTGGTGAAGAACAAGAAGGTGAGCGAGTATCGAGTCAACATGATGATCACCTTCGTGCTCAACGATTGACGCTCAGGCGTCTTTCCCGGAAAGGATGCGGTGGCAGGTGGTGACGCACTCGTCGCAAATGTAGACCGTTGGACCGGCGATGAGCGTTGCCACCTCCTCATTCGATTTCTCGCAGAAGTTGCATCGGGGAGTGGAGCGTGCGGCATCGTAGACTCGGCGAATCGCATCGCGCACCCAGGAGTCGAATTCCTCCTCGGGAGTGTTCCCGGAATCGGCGATGGCGTCCACATCCGGCTCGAAGCTGAGTTCGTGCTTTTCGAGGCGGCCGGTTGCGCCGGTGCGGTCCAGCATGAGCGTGACGGTTTTGCCCGGTTCGCCGGGAGGACCGGAGCGGAACAGCTTCAACCGGCCGTTGTCGTGGAACTCGGCGTAGAGGCGCGCCGCCTGTTCGGTGGAGTAGCCGCCGGCGAGATACGAAGCATCGATCATCGAATCGATCATATAATGCGCTCCATGTGGTCCCGCCGTTCGTTCCTCGCCTCGCTCGCCGCTCCTGTTGCCGTCAAGCCCGAGCTCATCCTGTACAACGCGAACATCCACACCATTGACGCGGCGAACCCGTCGGCGCAGGCCGTCGCCATTGCGCGCGGGCGTTTTCTCGCGGTGGGATCGAATGACGATGTCCGTGGGCTGGCCGGCGCGGCGGCGCGCCAAGTCGACCTCGGAGGGCGCACGGTGGTCCCCGGATTCATCGACGCACATACGCATCCGGCGTCGTCAGGCTTGCATCATCTGCGCGAAGTGGATTGCGACTTGCGCTCGATCACGGAGATCCAAGCGGCGATTCGGCAACGCGCGGCATCCACGCCGAAAGGGCAGTGGATCCTCGGGTTCAAGTACGACGACACCAAGACCGCCGAGGGCCGAAAGATCACGCTGCGCGATCTGGACGCGGCCGCGCCCGATCATCCTGTCCGCATCACGCATCGCGGCGGCCACAGCGTCTACGTGAACTCGCGCGCGCTGAACATCGCCGACGTGAACGAAAAGACCCCGGATCCGGCGGGCGGAAAGTTCGCTCGAGAAGGCGGCCACCTGACGGGCGCGCTGCTCGAACGCGCCATGGGCGCGGTGACGAGCAAAATCAAAATCGAGTATTCGCGTGCGGACCGCCAGGAAGGCGTCAAGATCATCTCGCGCATGATGAACAAGGCGGGCGTGACGAGCGTGAACGACACCGGCGGCTCGCCCCTCGACCTCCGCGCGTACCAGGATGCCCACGAAGCCGGCGATCTCGGCCTGCGGGTCTATTGCCTGATCGGAGTCGGGTGGCTCGATCAAATGCTCGCGGCGGGCGTTCGCACCGGGCTCGGCAACGAGTGGGTCCGTGTGGGCGCGGTGAAGCTGATGGCCGACGGATCGATCTCCGAGCGCACGGCGCGGCTGGCGCAACCCTACATCGGCCGGCCGAACGACCACGGGATCCTGGTGACGGCCGAGCCCGAGCTCTACGAGCAAGCGCGCAAGGCGCATCAGGCGGGATGGCAGATCGGCACGCACTGCAATGGCGATTTCGCGATCGACATGACACTGCGCGTGTACGAGCGAGTGCAACGCGAAATGCCGCGCAAGGATCCGCGATTCCGGTTGGAGCACTGCACCGTGGTGACGCCCGAGATCATCCGCCGCATCCGCGCTCTCGGCGCGATTCCGAATCCGTTTTCCACTTACGTCTACTATCACGGCGAGAAGATGCGCGAGTACGGCGCCGAGCGGCTGGATCGCATGTTCGCCGTGCGCTCGTTCCTCGACGCGGGCATTCGTGTGACGCAGGCGTCGGATTATCCGCCGGGTCCGTTCGAGCCGATGATGGCGCTGCAATCGAGCGTGACCAGAACAGATAGCAAGGGAAATGTTTGGGGACCGAAACAGAAGGTCTCCGTGACCGAGGCGCTCCGGGTGGGCACGCTGCACGGAGCGTATGCATCGTTCGAGGAGCGCGAGAAGGGCTCGATCGAGGCCGGGAAGCTAGCGGACCTGGTGGTGCTCGGGCGCGATCCGATGAAGGAAGACCCGTCGACGCTGATCACGATTCCCGTGGAGCGGACCATGGCGGGCGGACGTTGGGTGTGGGAGGCTTGATCCATGAAGCGCAGAGAATTTCCTGGAACGCTCGCGATTGGCGGGCTGAGCTTCGCGCCGCGCGTGAAGCGGAAGAACACGCTGATGCACGTGGGCGCCGACTATCACAGCGTGGCCGGCGGTGACATCACGGGCAAGGAAAACCTCGAGTACAACCTTCGCCATGGCGTGCGGCATTTGACGGCGCAGATCCGCAATACGGCCGCGGACGGAAGCTGGAACCTCGATGACCTGAAGCGCATGCGCGACAACTGCGATCAGCACGGTGTGGTCTTCGAGGCCATTCGCATGGACTCCGAGTACATCATGCTGCGCAAAGGCGCCGATCGCGAACGCCGCATCGCGACAGTGATCGGGAACATCGAGAAGGCCGCGAGCGTGGGAGTGAAGATCATCACGCATCACTGGACCGTGATTCCGATTCGCCGCAACGAGCATCGCGCCGGGCGCGGCGGATCGACGTATCAGGCGTTCAAGCTCGAGAGCAATTGGAAAGACCTGCCGGTGGGCAAGGCCGGTCGTGTGACGTCGGAGGATTACTGGGAGCGCATCGCCACGTTCCTGCATGCGGTGATCCCGGTGTGCAAAGAGCGCGGAGTCAAGATGGCGTGCCATCCCTACGATCCGCCGGGGTTGCCGTTCGGCTATCAAGGTGCGGACAACTGGGACGCGCCTTCGGTGTTCGAAGGGATCAAGCGCTATGAGGCGATCATTGACAGTCCGTACAACGGATTCCAGCTTTGCCTCGGCACCACGGGCGAGGGTCTGAAGAATCCGAAGGAGATTCTGCCGATCGTGCGCTACCTCGGCGAGCGAGGGAAGATCCACCAGATCCACATGCGCAACATCAAGGGCGGGCTGCATGATTTCGCCGAGGTTTATCCAGACGAAGGAGATCTGGATTTTCTCGAGATCATGCGCATCCTGCGGGATACGCAGTTCGCCGGATCGATCTGCCCGGATCACATGCCGCACCATCCGGGGGATCCCGGCCAATTGCAGGCGTTCGCATTCGGGTATGGGTACCTGAAGGCACTGATCCAGGTGGTGAACACCGAGGTGGCGTAGGGCGTCCGCCGGGATATTCAGTTTTGAAAGATCGGTGGCCCTGGGGGCCGTCAGGTCGAGGGCCAGTTGGCTTCGTTCGGCAAAATCCGGGCTGCGCCCTGGCCAGCGGCAGCTCGTTCCTTCTGCTGCGCATAGGCGCGGTTGCGCTAATGCGACGGGATGCCGGCTATTGGGTTCGTTTTCGCGAAGCCGTGCTGCAGGAACTTGGGCTGTGGCTTCGTTTTCGCCGTCGCGGTTGGCACGACAAGGGAATTGGCTTCGTTTTGTCGCGGGAGGGCGAGGCGGCATCTTGTGTCCTCCCTTCGGATAGCCGGCGAGGCGAGCATCCAGTCCCAATTGTCGCGGGCTAGTCAAGGGGTCAGACAAAATCGACAGGAGCCCTGGTAACGGAATCACGATGGTAGTGAAGGGGTTACCCGAACGCAAAAATATTCTTTTGACTCGTGACGGATGCCATTCAGTAGCGTGGCCCGTGAGTCTTGCTGGCGCACCTGGTGACGGAGTACGAAAGACGGGGCGGTGGCGAGTCAAGTGCTGAACGGGCACCGGGAGGTCAGCGAAGCGCATGCTGGGAACGGGTAGTGAAGCTTCATTCGGGTACGAGAAGGACTCGGTCTGCGACAATGTCTGCGATGACTCGGCGCGGATTCCTGGCCGCCTCGGCTGCGGTTCTCTCTTCAGACCTGCACTGGCTCGACATCCACGAAGCAGCAGCGCTCATCCGGCGGCGCAGGCTCTCGCCAGTGGAACTCGTGAAGGCATCGCTCGCGCGTATCGAGCGATTGAACCCGTCGCTCAACGCCGTGATCACGCCGATGAACGAATCGGCGCTGGCCCGAGCGCGTGAACTCGAAGCGGAGCAGATGCGCGGCAAGGTGCGCGGTCCACTGCACGGGATCCCGATCGGGCTCAAGGACCTCTATGACACCGCCGGCGTCCGCACCACTGCTGCGAGCGCGCACTTCGCCACGCGGGTTCCCGACAAAGACGCGACTGTGGTGGCGCGGCTCCGCGAGGCCGGTGCAGTCGCGATCGGCAAGCTCAACATGGACGAGTTCGCGTTCAACTTCACATCCGAGACCAGCCATTTCGGACCCACGCATAATCCATGGAAGCGTGGGTACATGCCGGGCGGGAGCTCCGGCGCATCAGCCGTGGCACTTGCGGCTGGACTCTGCATGGGCGCTCTCGGATCGGACACGGGCGGATCGATCCGGCTGCCGGCGGCCGTGTGCGGCATCACGGGATTCAAGCCGAGCTACGGGAAGCTGCCCGCCGATGGTGTGTTGCCGCTGGCCTGGTCGCTCGATCATGTGGGCCCGATGGCGCGAACTGCCGCGGATGCGCACGCGATGATGGCGGCGATGGGCGCACCGGTCGCGGTGGACAAGCGTCCGCTGAAGAGCGTGCGGATCGGCATTCCGCGCGCGCGGTATTGGGAGAAGATCGCGCCGGAGACCGGGAAGCTGGTCTCGGCGGCCGTGGAGTTACTCGGCAAGATCGCCGGTGGCGCGCGCGAGGTGCAGATTCCCATGCTCGAAGGCAACGCCGAACTCGCAATGCTGCCGAAGGTGTACGGCAGCATCATCATGCCCGAGGCGTTTGCATATCACGAGCAGCGCATACGCACAGAGCCGGAGAAGTTCCACGCGGTGACGATCGGACTGTTGAAGGCCGGGCAAGCGACTCCGGTTGGCGAGTACGCACGCGCCTTACAGGATATGGCTGCGCTGCGCACCTCGAGCCGCGAACTGTTTCGAGACGCCGATCTGCTCGTGATGCCCGCCGCTCCCGGGCCTGCCTTCCCACTCGGCTCGCAAGCGGACCTGATCTACTTGCGGAACCTCGCCCCCTGGAACTTGCTCGGGCTGCCCGCGATTTCGGTTCCTTGCGGACTCACCGGAGAGGGGCTGCCGGTGGGTATGCAGATCGTGGGTCCGGCGAACGGAGATGCACTCGTGCTCGCCGCGGCCGAAGCCTACCAACGCGAGACAGACTGGCATCGGCGCCATCCTTCGCTCGGTTGAATCAGGCGAGGCCGTGCACGTGTTCCGTGCGCGAAGCCGGCTGCTCGTCAGCCGGGAACAGCGATTCAATGCGCAGCTCTTCGAGCGTGATGTCGATCGGCGTGCCGAGCGTGGTGATGGTGGAGAAGAAGCAGAGGCGCACGCCATTGCGAACGAATCGCACCGGGATGAGGAGAGGTGGCGGCCGATAGTCATCGGCGGGAGCAGGAGCGGCTCACCGAGCGCCAGCACCATGTCACGGCTCGGCTGCGACCGCCCGGTCTCGATGAAGCTGATGTGGCGCGCGGAAACGCTCATCGATTGCAGGCTACCATGTCGCGTGAGGCGTTTCGCTTACCTCCGAGGTAATTGAATCGGGGGCCACCGAGGCGGATAGAGGGAATATGGAATATCTATTTCTCCGCCGCACGTTAGTTGCGAGCGCTTGGTTCTCGGCCATCTCTGGAGTACTGGTGGCCGCTGAAGCTCGGCTGTCGGCGGCGCTTCTTGGAATCGGCTCGCCCGTCCCCTTGCTCGCGGCTGGGCTCGGGGTGACGGCATACGCGATCCTCATCGCGCGCGATTCGGCGCAATCAGGCTATGCGCGGTCTTGGGATTCAGGCTCTCAGTGGCGACCTGGCGTGGGTGGCAGCGTGGCGCTGATCGAAGTAGGCATTTTCCCGGCGCCGGGCGCGTGGGCCGTCGCCGCCGTGGCGTCCGTTGGGCTGGCCTTCGCGGCGGCGGAAGGCTACGGGCTCCGAACTGCCCGCTGAGTACCGGTCCTTGCGTTCTACTTCCCCCGGGACTACCTGCCGACGCGCGCCTTTCGGAAACAATGCTATAGATGAGAAGGCAACCAATCGTCAGGAGGAAGCGTGAACCGGTTATATGAGGCGGGGAGACACCAGGTCAGGATGCTCGTGCAGCGAGGCCTGCCACCCCGGCTCTATTTCGAAATGTACCGGCGGTTTTTCGCCCGCGGAGAGAACGCGGAATGGAATCACCGCATCGGTGACCTTTTTGACTGGCGCGTCAGCGCCGGACCCTTCCGCGGCATGCGCTACATGGGCGAAAGCCATGGCAGCACTTTCGCGCCGAAGTTACTCGGCTGCTATGAGCGCCAATTGCATCCGATCGTGGAATCGATCATCGCGCGCAAGCCACGGCTGATTATCGACGTGGGGTGCGCGGAAGGTTACTATGCGGTGGGTATGGCCGTCCGCACGCCGGGAGCGCAGGTGCTGGCGTTCGACACATCGGACAACGCGCGGATGGCTTGCCAGACGATGGCTCGGCTCAACGGCGTGGGCGATCGCGTCAAAGTGATGGGCACGTGCACGCCCGAGTATCTGGCCTCGCTCGACCTGACGGAGGCGGTGATCGTCTGCGATTGCGAAGGTTTCGAATACAAGTTGATGGACGGGCGCAGCGTTCCGAGCTTGCAGAAGGCCACGATGCTCATCGAGGAGCATCCGTTCTTCTTCGACAGTCCCGTGCCTGTGCTCGAGGAGCCGTTCCGGAGCACGCATGTGATCGAGCGGATCGACGACCCATCGCGCGAGTTTCCGAAGGGCTGGCCTGGACTCGAGAAGCTGAGCGCCGAGGATCAGCAACGTGCGGTGGACGAGGGGCGCCGCCGGCGCGGCGTTCCGACGATCCAGACCTGGCTCTACATGCGGCCGCGCTAGCAGCACTTGGCCGAATTGGCGAGGGAACGCAGAATCCGATCGTGAGGGATCATCCCCGCGAAACTCCCCGCACCGCGGCGGCGGTATTTCCGCGCACGTCTGGAGTCTGCTGATCGCGTCACTCTTTCCCGCGGTGGGGAACACGCCCTCGATGTGCCTTCCGGTGGGAGCGAGGGTAGCGAATGGTTGGGCTCCCAATTGCGTCAGCGTGGTTCTGAATTGCGTGTGGGCGGCCGTGGTCACACGGCTGGACCGAGGAAGATGACAAACGCGCCCGGAGATACGTCGCTGCCTTGCACCACCGATGAATGGAAATCGCTGCCTGACACGCCGAGAGCCAATGCCCCCGCGCGTTTGGGGACCGCGTCACCAGTCGAGCACGGCGTTGTCATGCGCCCGAATCGTCGTGGCATGCAACACCTCTTGCCGGAACGGATGCTGCTTCGCCGCGGCCTCATCCACCTCCACGCCCAGCCCCGGCGCATCGCAAGGCAACCAGTAACCGTGCTCCGTCTTCAGTTCATGCCGAACTACTTCCCACCGCCACGGAACATCGCTCAGCATGTCTTCCTGAATGAGGAAATTCGGCGTACTCAGCGCGAAATGCAGCGCTGCCGCATTCGCCACCGGACCGAGCGGATTGTGCGGCGCCACGCCCACATAGTATGTCTCCGCCATGGCGGCGATCTTCTTCGCCTCCCACAGCCCGCCGCAGTGGCACAGGTCCGGCTGGATCACGTGGCACGCTTGTTTTTCGAGAACCTGTCGAAACTCGAATCGCGTCACCAGCCGCTCGCCCGTGGCGATCGGCACCGGACTCTGCCGCCGCACTTCCGCCATTGCATCCACATTCTCGGGCGGGACCGGTTCTTCGATGAAGTACGGCCGGTACGGCGCCAGCAAGCGGCAGAACTCGACAGCGTTGCCGGGAAAATGGCGGCCGTGGCAATCGATCATGATGTCGACGCGGTCACCCAGCGCATCGCGGAGCGCACGCATGAATCGCTCGGCGGTTTGGAACTCGATCGCGCGCGAGAGGCTTTCGGTGGGTGGCGTCAGCAGCACCTTCACCGCGCCGTAGCCGCGCGAAGCCACTTCGAGCGCGAGATCCACCATCGGCGCGGGATCGGTGGCTTGCTGCGTTTCGTAGACCGCCTTCATGTCGCCGCCGCCCAGATGCGTGTACATGCGAACGCGGTCGCGTACTGCGCCGCCGAGCAGCGCGTAGACGGGCTGCCCCAGCACCTTGCCGCGAATGTCCCACAGCGCCTGCTCGATGCCGGAGATCGCGCTCATGCCGATAACGCCGACACGCCAGAAAGACTGCCGATACATTTTCTGGTACAAATGTTCGATGCGCGCGGGGTCTTCGCCAATGAGCATCGGCTCGAAGTCCTCTACGGCGCCCACCACGGCGCGGGTCTTCCACTCGAGCGAAGCCTCGCCCCACCCCCAGAGTCCGTCCTGATCGGTCTCCACCTTGACGAACACCCAGTTGCGCATCTGCGCGTTGACAACCACCGTTCGAACGCGTGTGATCTTCATTTCTCGACCAAAGCCGCCAGCGCGGCGGCGCGTTGCGTCAGTTCGGACCGGTCGCGGATACGATAGCCTTCCGGCAGCAAGGAGCGGCTGGTGCACTCGAGCACGGCCACGAGGGTCTGCAGTTCCACTTCGCCGGGAGACGACGCGGGGATGAAATCACCGAGCGTCTGCTCGAGATCGGCCGTTTCGATGGACGCCCGTCCGGCCAGCGTGGCTCGCATTTTCGCGCGCGTGAGCAGCGCTTCGATATCGGCGCCGGAGAAGTTCCCTGGCTGGCGCGCGAACAACGCTTCGGCTTCCGTGGCCGACGCGAAAGCGGCGCCCGTCTTCTTTTGCATCGCGCGCAGCATCGCCACGCGATCCTCGATGGTCTCCGGATAGAACAGCGCCAGATGCTCTTCGGCGCGGCCCTGGCGCTTGAGGTCGACGGGAAGCAGATCCGGACGGCAGGTGAGCAGGAACCATATTACGCGGCCGCGATTGTCGGTGTTGCCCATGAACTGGGCGATCTGCGCGAACACGCGATTGGAGACGCCGCTGTCGCCGGAGTTCGAGCGATCGCCGAGTTGCGCATCGGCCTCGTCGACGATGACGACGATCGGACTCATGGCGCGCAGGAGCCCGAGCACGCGCTCGAGGTTCCCTTCGGTCACGCCTTGCCACTGCGAGCGGAAATTCTTGAGCGTCACGGCGGGGATGCCGACATCGCCCGCGAAGCAGGTAGCGAGGAACGTCTTGCCGGTCCCCACCGGACCGCAAATCAGGTAACCCATCGGCAGCACGTCGGTGCGGCCGGTGCGGATCGCTTGCGCGGCGTCGAGCAGCTTCTGCTTGGCCGCCGCGGCGCCCGCCACCATCGAGAGGTTCCACTTGGGTTGCACGAACTCGAGCATTCCGCCGGACTCGGCTTCGATGAATTGCTTCTTGCGATCGCTCAGTTCCTTCATGGTGAGCGGCTGGCGATTGCGGGCGGCGTAGCGGACCATCGTCTGCAATTGCAGCCGCTTGAGTCCGGCTGTGAGGTTGGCGAGTGCGGGAATATCGGAGAGCGAGCCTTCCGGCAGAGGCGTCTGGCGAATCTGATCTTCGAGCACCGTGCGCCGCTCGGCCTCGTCAGGCAGCGCGATCGGAATCGCGGCCACGCCGGGATGCTGCAGGATCCCCTGATTCAGTTCCACCAGGTTTTCGGTGATCAACACGATAGTGATGTCCGAGCGCAGGAACGTGGGGTGATGCGCCCAGCGTTTCAGGATCACGAGCGTGTTGCGATCTTCGGCGTTCATGTGGCCGACATCGCCCGCCGGAGCCAGCGTCTCGGCGAAATCGAGCACCAGCGCGATCTTGCGGTTGTCGTGGAGGCGCAGGCGCAAATAGTTGTCGAGTATGTTTAAAACACCATCGGGGTTTCGCGGGAGCCCGGCTTTGAAGTTCGTGCCGTGGAAGGCGTCGTAGCCATCGAGCGCCTGCTGAAAATCCTTCTGCGCATCGGCGGTGGCGAAGTCGAGCCCGGAGCCGCGGTCATAGGTCATCACCAGATCCCGCTGGGCGAACAGTTCCTGTTCGAGGAAGCGGCGTAGCGAGAGCAGGTCCGTGCCTTGGGGACGCGGACGCGGAACGACGTCGTGGACGTTGCCGTGGAGCACGAACATGACGAACGCTCCCGAGTAGTACTTCTCGGAGAATTCGCGAGCCCATGCGGGGAATCCGTTGGCGGCCATCTCAGCTCCTGAGGCGATCGCGCATGGCGGCGCTCGAGTCGCCGGAGAGCGATGCATCCGCTTGCGGCGAAAGCTGGAAGATCGCTTCCATCTCTTGAATCGTCTGTTCGGTGTGCTCCACGTCTTTGACCAGGCTGTCGAGACGGTCGCTCACCTGCTGGGGGTCGGTCATGGTCATCGACTGGTCGCGAATCAGATTGAGCACATCCTGAATCGCTTGCAACTGCGCATCGATCACCTGGCGGTTTTCGCGGATCTTGCCGTACTTGTCGAGCCGCTTCTCGAGAATTTCGATGCGCTTCTTGTTGATCTCCTGCACCTTGAGCGGATCTTTGGCGAGGCGCTGCCGCAGGTCATTGGCTTCGCGGCTAATGTCGTCAGGCTTGGTGGAGGTGAGGTACTCGTGATGGAGCACGGCCGCTTGCGAGAGCCGGATGAACGAAGCGAGCAACCCATTGAGCTGCTGCTGTAGCTGATCGAGAAACATCTGCGAATTGGCGGAAAGGCGCCGGTAGTTGGAGCCGATGGAATCGGCCAGCGCGCGCAGCTCGCCGTAACGGTTCCGGTATCCTTCGGGCAGCATGTAGAGCATCTGGCGAAGCTGATCGTCGCGCTGCTTCTGCTCTTCGCTGAATTTCCACGAGCGCACCAGGCGCTGGAACCGGCTCATCTGCGGCACGGTGGCGAGGTACATCAACTCGGCGCCCGCGGCGAGCACCAGCGGCACGGCCGTTCCCGAAAGTACGGCGAAGGCGCCCGCGCCGAGCATGCCAATGACGTTGTACTGCCACTGGAAGGCTTCTTTGACGTAATTGATTTCGTCGCGTTCTCCGGCCATGGTTCGGGGTTCAGACGCTGAGGCGGATCTGTCCTCCGGATGCGGCGCGGCGAAGGCGATTGACGGCGTCGAGCTCGATCTCGCGGAATTCGGGCTTGTCGCGCAGACCGGGGTCGCGCGGCCGGCGAAAGGGTATGAGGATTTCGTCGGCGATGGAGCCTGGGCGCGCGGTCATGATGAAGATGTGGTCGGCGAGGAAAACCGCTTCGGCCACGTCGTGGGTGACGAAGACGATGGTGGACGCGGTCTCTTCCCACACGCGCAGCAGCAGCGCCTGCATTTCATTGCGCGTCTGCGCATCGAGTGCGCCGAAGGGTTCGTCCATCAGCAACACTTGCGGCTTGACGGCAAGCGACCGTGCGATCGCCACCCGCTGCTGCATGCCGCCGGAAAGGGTGTGCGGATACGCTCTGGCGAAATCTTTCAGACCGGTGGCTTCGAGTAGATGTCCGACGATCTGGTCGCGCTCGGAGGCCGGCGTTCCTTTGATGTCGAGCCCGTAGGCGATGTTCTGCTCCACGGTGAGCCAGGCGAACGAGGTGTACTTTTGGAACACCATGCCGCGGTCAGCCCCGGGGCCTTCCACGCGTTTGCCGTTGACGAGCACTTCGCCGGTGGTGGGCTCGTCGAGACCAGCGACCATACGAAGGATGGTGGATTTTCCGCATCCCGATGGACCGAGAATCACCCGAAACTCGCCCACATCGCGGCCATCGTTCTCGATCAGATCATCGATGGTGAACGTGACGCCGCGCACGGCTTCCACCTTTTCACCGTTGGCTCCGGTGAAGGTGCGGCCGATGTTGCGCAACTCGATTTTGGCGGTGCGGCTCACAGAAATCGCCTGAAGGACCATTGTAAGGTAGCGGCCCCCCGGGGCTCCTTACCAGCGCGGACTACCGCCCCGCGACGCAGCGCACCTGATGCAGCCGCAACCCACTACACTCAGGATTGGTGCAACCCCGATTCCGCCTCTGCCGCATTGCCGCGCTCACTCTGTTGGTTGCCGGCAGCGCGGCGGCGCAACCCAACGAAGCGCTCTTCGAGAAGGCTCGCGCGGCACAGGCAGCAGGCAACGCGGCCGAAGCGGAGGCCGGATATCGCGAGTACTTGCGCCGTTACGGACCTCGCGCCGAAGTGCTGGCGAACCTGGGCGCGCTGCTCGCGCGCAAAGAGGATTCCGGCGGTGCGATCCAGCATTACCAGCAAGCGCTGAAACTAGATCCTTCGCTTACGCCCCTGCATCTCAACCTCGGTCTGGCGCACTTCAAGCAAGGCCACGCGGCCGAGGCGGTCGCTGCATTCGACGTCTTCCTCCACGCCCAACCCGGCAACCGGCAAGCGATGCAGTTGCGTGCGATGGCGCTGGTGGAATCCGGACGATACGCCGACGCCGAGGCGCAGTACAAGGCCTTGGGACCCGGCGATCCGTCAGTGGCGCTCGGCCTCGCGACCGCTCTGTTGCGGCAGCGGAAGACAGCCGAGGCGCGCGCAGTGCTCGACCCGTTGATCGAACGGGGCGACTCGGCGGAACTTCAATTGACGCTCGGACAAGCGCTGCTCAACGAAGGCCGGCTCGACGAAGCGCTGGCGGCGTTCGAAAAGGTGCGGGCCATCAGCCCCGCGTTTCCTTCGCTGCGATTGCACGTGGGCTCGGTCTATTGGCGGCAGCGCAAAACGCAAGAAGCGATTTCCGAATGGCGCGCCGAACTCGCCGCGCGCCCTGGAGATTTCGAGGCGACTTACACGTTGGGCGCGGCGCTCTCACTGAATCCCGCCACGCAGGCCGAATCGGAACGCCTGCTGCGCGCGGCGGCATCAGCGCGGCCTCGCAACGCGCGCGCCAACTACCAGTTGGCTAAACTGATCTGGCAGAAGTCGAAGAGCCAGGAGGCGGCCGTATTTCTCGATCGCGCGACCATAGCGGATCCCGAGTTCCGCGAAGCGTTCTTTCTCTATGGAACGGTGCTACAGGCGCTGGGGAGAAAGCCCGAAGCGGCGCGTGCGTTCGCGCGAGTGAAGCAGCTCTCCGAGCGCGACCTGGAGCGGCAGCGCGACTTGTTCTCGGAATCGCAGTAGCGGGTCTCGCCGCCGCGGCGCCTTCGCAGCAGTGCGCACTCTGCCACGCGGCTCGCGTGCGCAACCAATCTGCCACTCCGCATGCTCGTGCGCTCGCGCCGTACACCGGCGAGCACTTCGACGGCCGGAAGCTGCGTGGTCCCGGGGGCGTGAGCTACGTCTACTCGGGTAAGGAAGTGCAGTTGAACGGCGAAGTGAAGGCGGCGATCCGATGGGCATTCGGATCGGGATGGCAAGCGACGACCCCGGTGATCGAGCGCAGCGGCAAGATCGTGGAGCATCGCGTCTCCTGGTATCGCGAAGGCAACCGGCTCGGACTGACGCCGGGGCACGATCCGGCCGCGCCGCTCGACCTCGAAGACGCGCTCGGAGTGGTCGAGACCGAGCGCAACGTCGAGCGCTGCTTCGGATGTCACCAGACGCTGGGCGAGCCCGGTGTCACTTGCCAAGCCTGTCACGGAGACGGAACTGCGCATCGCGCGAAGCCCGGCCGCGGTACGATTGCGCGGGACCGCTCGGTGGCCGTGTGCTCGCGCTGCCATCGGTCGCCGGATGCGGTCTACGCGTCACCCGAGCCCGAGGTGGAAGACGCGCGCAGCATCCGATTCGCGCCGGTGGGATTGCTGGCGAGCAAGTGCTACAAGAAGTCGCTCGGAGCGGGGGGGGCGGAGCGGCTGACGTGCGTGTCTTGTCACGATCCGCATGGAGAGAGGCCACGCGCGGAGCCGGCGAAGGCATGTGTGGGGTGTCACGCGGTGGCGGCCAGGACGCGGCGATGTCCTCGCGGGGCCGATTGTGCGAGTTGTCACATGAAGGCGTCGTCGCCGATGCCCGGGTTGCGCTTCACCGATCACCGGATCCGCGTGTATGTAGAGTAGGCGTTCCTATCCGGCGAACTGGTAAGCCTGCGTCTCGATGACGCGGGATGGATCGCGATGTCGCCCATGGCGCAGTCTCCCGTGCGCGTCCCCTATTCCCGCAGGACCCGCGCCGGGTCCACCTGCGCCGCGCGCCAAGCCGGCACCGCACAAGCGATCCCCGCAATCACCAGCATGAACGCAGCCGACGAGGTGAGGATCAGCCAGCCCCCGGCCGCACTGGACCCCGGTAGCATCGCACCCATCACTCGCTGCAACGCGAGCGCGCCCGCAGTCCCAGCAGCAGCGCCGGCGGCTGCGATGGCAATGCCCGAGCCAAGCACGGCGCGGAACACGCTCGAAGGTCCGGCGCCGAGCGCAAGCCGGATCCCGAACTCGCGCCGCCGCGACACAACAGCCTGCCGCATGGTCGCGTAAAATCCGACTGCGGCCACCAGCAACGCCAATCCAGCGAAGCACCCGAGCAGCAAGGTCTGCAAGCGTCGCGACAACGTAGACGACGCCAGGAACTGCTCGAGACCGCGGATGCGATAGACCGGCGCACTCGAGCTCTCGGCTCGGATCGCGGCTCGGACATCGGTGACCGGGAGACGCGAGTGCACCAGCAGTTCCATCGATCCGGCGAACCCTGCGCGGAACGCCTCGCACACCGCGGGCTGCTCGAAGCCGAGCCGCCGCATGTCTTGAATCACGCCCACCACGACCCACCATGGCCGATCCTCGCGGCGGCGGTTGCCCCACTGGAGCCGTTTCCCGATCGGGTCTTGGCCGGGCCAGAAGCGGCGCGCCATCGTCTCATTCACGATGATCGCGGGGCTTTTGCCATCCGCTTCAGACGCTGTAAAGAACCGGCCGCGAAGGAGCCGCGCGCCAGCGGCTTCGAAGAATCCAGGCGTGACGAAATCGCCGGCGAGTTTCTCGTTATCGACGAGCCCGCGGCCCTCGACAAAAGCGGTGTTGTCCGGATTCAGATCGCGGACGAAGCTCTGGATCGCACCCGCCTGCACGCCCGGCATTGCATTGAGCCGCGCGAGCAGACTGCGCCAAAACACGGGCGCCTGTCCCGTTGGATCCACGCGGAGCAAGAGCCTGTCCTTGGCGCGAAAGCCCGGATCCACGCGGCGCAGTTCGAGCAGGTGTCCGAGCAGCAACCCCGCGCCCGCGAGCAGCAACACGGTGAATGCGGCCTGCGCCGCGGCCAGCCACCATTGCGCGCGATGGCTTCCTGATGCACCGCGACTGGCGCCCTCGCGCATCGCGTCAGCGGGAGCGACCCGGGCAGCAGCGAGCGCGGCAAGCGGTCCGCAGACGAGGACCGTGAGCATCGACGCGAGCACCGCGAACGCAGCCACGCTCCAGTCGAACGTTGCTTCGTCGAGACGCGGCACTTCGCCTGCCGCGAGTACGATCGCCGCGCGCACCATCCACCATCCGGCAAGCGATCCCGCCATGCCTGCAGCCGATGCGAGCAATAGCGACTCCGCGAGTTGCTCTCGAAGCAACGCGGGCACTCCCGCACCCAACGCTGCACGTACCGCGAATTCCCGGCCTCGTGAATGGTTTCGCGCGAGCATCAATCCGGCGGCGTTGGCGCATCCGGCCAGCAGCACGAATCCCACCGCGGCGAGCAGCAGCCACAGCGCGCGCGGCAGCGCCTCCCCGACGTACTGCCGCGCGAATGGCAACACAGTAACGGCGTAACCGGCGAAGTCAGGATCGGAAGAAGGATAGCGAGCGGTCAGCCTCCGGCCGATCTCGTTCATCTCGCGATCGGCTTCAGCGAGCGTGTGGCCCGGGCGCAGACGCGCCACCACCTTCAGGAAATCGGCCTCCCGGCGTGTGCGGAGTTGGCGGTATTCGGAATGGTCGAGCAGCGGAATCCACGCATCCACCTCGCGATTCGGAAACGCAAAGCTCGCCCGCATCACGCCGATCACGCGATAGGGGCGTCCATCGAGATCGATGGTGCGATCGAGAGCGTCGCGCGCCGCGCCGAAGCGCCGAGTCCAAAGCGAGTGGCTGATCACGGCTACCCGCTCCGAGCGCATATCCTCGTCATGCGTGAACGCGCGCCCGAGCATCGGCGGTACACCGAGCACGTCCCACAGGTTCGACGAAACGATGGCGACTTCGATTCGCTCGGGCTCTGCCTGGCCGCCGAGAATCGCCTGTCCGCCTCGACCGCACGTAGCGAAGCTCGCAAAGACGCGTGACTGCGCTCGCCAGTCATCCACCGTCGGATAGCCGACGCCCTCTTCGGGAATCCCGCGCTTGACGTCGTTGGTCCAGAGCATCGCGAGCTCGTGAGGGTCGCGATACGGTAGCGGACGCAGCACCACGGCGTTCAGGAACGCAAAGAGAAACGTGCTCACCGCGATGCCGAGAGCGAGCGTCGCGATGACGCCGAGTGCGAAGCGAGGCTGGCGCATGAGCGAAAGTGCGGGCATGAAAGACATGACGCTGTTTGGGCTCGTTCCGTCGAATCAAACGCCGAACTGGCGCAGATGATGATCGAGATGCTTGTACATGCCTCGACCCCAGGCAGCGGGCGTCAGCTCGCCGAAGAAGGGGTGCGGATGCCGCGTGCATGCGGCTTCTCCGCCTTCTGAGAACTGGCGAACCTTCGCGATGAGCGACTCCTTCTCTCGCGCAAAGTCCCTCGCATCCGCAACGACGAGTTCCTTACCTGTGGGACCGTTGTTGCTGAAAGGCTTGTCGTTGGTGTAGATCGACTTCACGAATGGCGCAAGGATCCTGCCGATGAACAGCCGTGGCAGCTTCAACCTGCCCGACGCGATGTCCATGGTGATGGAGCAGTGAGCCATCATCTGTGCCGCATCCATCTTGCCCCATTGCCTCACGGAGGCGGGCTGCAGCTTCCCGATGCGGGAGATCACTTCGTCCGCGGTTGACCGCTCGAACAGATGCTGCATGCTCTCTAGCGTAGTGGATCGGTGGATCGTGCATTGAGCCGGTAGCGCCTGTTCGCGGCGAGCCCTTTCCACACCCGCGTGGATCCATCCGGATATCGCACCGTCGCATCCACGACGCCCGCCTGAGAACCCAACCCGAAATGCAGCACGCGCCCCGGAGCCGAGTAGAAACTCGACTGGCTCAGCACTTCCTGCGCGAACCCGCGCACTGTGACGCGCGTGTGGATCGGTGCTTCGAACTGGATCCAGCGATGCGCGGCCGCGAGATCGTTGCGTAGCATCGTGGGTGCTTCGTTGCGATTCCAGATCACCACGTCGAGGTCACCGTCGTTGTCGAAGTCCGCTGCAATCGACCCGCGGCTCGAATGCGGCGCCGCATCGAGAGCGATCTGCTCGAAGCGCCCCTGGCCTAGATTTCGAAACAGCAAAGGCGGCGTACGATAGGGAAAATCGGCGAGCTTCAGCTCGGGGTAGAGATGTCCCGTCACCCAGAACAGATCCGGCAGGCCGTCGTTATCGAAGTCGGCGAACGAAGCGCCCCAGCCGACGTAGCGCGTCTCTACGGCGAGCCCGCTCGCCAGGGTCGCATCGCGGAACTGTCCCGTGCCCTCCCCGAGATACAGCACCGGCGTGTCTTCGGCGAAGTGAGTCTTGAACGCGTCGAGCCGGCCATCGCCATTCACGTCGGCGACTGCGATCCCCATGCCTGCCTGCTCGCGGCCATCCTCATTCACGGCAAGCGCGCGCTCGAGCCCTTCCTCCACGAACGTGCCGTCATGGCGATTGCGGAAGTAGAGGCTCGGCGTGGAGTCAGAAGCCATGTAGAGGTCGGGCCAGCCGTCATCGTCGAAGTCGGCGGCGACCGCGGTCATGCCATACGTCGGCTGCGCTTTGGCGATGCCTGACGCGGCTGTCACGTCGACAAAGCGTCCGCGATCGTTGCGATAGAGCGACGGGCGGCTCGGTGTGAGTCCACGCGGACCGCACGCCACCGCGATCCCCTTCCACGTGCAATTGGGATTGGCGCCAGGCCTCGGCGTGCGGGCCGGATCGAACTCGAGGTAGTGGGCGACGAAGAGGTCGAGGTCTCCGTCGTGATCGTAGTCGATGAACGTTGCGCCTGAACCCCAGCGCGTTGCGGCGGAAGCGAGCCCTGAGGCAGAGGTGACATCGCGAAACGTTCCGTCGCCGTTGTTGCGGAACAGAATGTCGTGGCCCCATTGCGTGACGTAGAGATCATCGTGGCCATCGCCGTCATAGTCGCCGAGAGCCACTCCCATTCCCCACCCGGACTTCGCGACTCCGGCGCGTTCGCTCACGTCGGTGAACGTGCCGTCGTGATTGTTGCGATAGAGCAGGTGGTGCGCCCCCGCGGGCACGGCATCGAAGCGAGTGCCATTGACGATGAAGAGGTCGAGCCAGCCGTCGCCGTCGTAGTCGATTGCGGCGAGTCCGCCGCCCGAGGATTCCACCAGATAGTCAATGCGATCGACGCCGCCGTACACCGTGGAGCGCCTGAGCCCCGCGCGAGCCGACACGTCAGCGAAGCGCACAGGCCATGGCTTTCCCGAGAACCTGCCGCGAGCGGCATTCGAGACTCCGCGCGACGCGACGCCTTGCGCGAAGATCACGCCCGCCAAAAGCAAAAGGGCCAGCGCGAGCCGGCCCTTGTTTGCGTGGAACTGCACTGCAGGCTTCAGAAGTAGAACTTCGTGGCCAACTGAATGAAGCGCGGATCGCGCGCCGAGTTGATCGCCCCGAAGCCGTAGCGTCCGCCGCCGCCGCCGAGCGCGGTGGGAAGATTGGTGATCGCGCCGGTGGAGGGGTTGAACGTCACGCTGCGGTTGAAATCAGAAAACTGCGTGTGGTTGAACGCGTTGAACATCTCGAAACGCAACTGCAGGTACTTGGTTTCAGTGAACTGCACGTTCTTGAAGATCGACGCATCCCAGTTGTTGATGCCGGGGCGGCGAACGATGTAGCGCGCCGACTCGAGGCCAGAGGAGCCCACTACGGGCGCCTTGAAGACGCTCGTGTCGATGTAGGCATCGTTGGTGCGGCCGCTCGACTTGACCGGATTGCCGGACAAGGCGACGCGCGGAGCCACCTGCTCCGATCCGGTGTAGACGCGGTTCAACTCGCCGCCGATGCCGGTGAAGCCGACGCTGACGTTGCCCGGGAACCCACCCTGGAAGGTGGTGATGCCCGAGATCTGCCAGCCGTTCAGAATGTGGGTGAGGCCGGGCTTGGCCCAACTTCCGCGCGCCAGCTTCGGTACGTCATAGACGAAGTTGAGGGCCAGCATTTGCGGCACGTCATAGTCCAGGAAGCCGTAGTTGCCCATCTTGTAGTTGAACGGATGGACTTCATCCTGGTCGCCGTTGGCGATGCCCAACGTCTTTGACCACGTGTAGGCCGCACCGAATTGCAGGCCGTTGCGGAAGTTGCGCGTCAGGTTGACTTGCAGCGCATTGTAGTTGCTGATGCCGCCGAACTGTGTGATCGGGATGTTCCCGAATCCGAGGTAGGGGCGATACAGGTTGTTGAGCTTCGCCGTGCGGCCATCGGTGGTCTGGTTGGCGATGGTCGGATCCTGATTCTGCCGCAGCCACGCGCTGCCAAGCGGCAGGGCATTGACGTTGAAGCGGTTCAATAGGTGCCAGCCCTTGGTGCCCACGTAGCCGACATCGAGAACGGTGCCCTTGGCGATTTCGCGCTGGATCGTCACGTTGAAGTTGGCGGTGGTGGGAACGTGCCCGCCGATGTCGAAGCCGCGCACGTCAGCCGGGAAGAAGGTCCCTTGGAGATTCCCGATCTGCGAGAGGTTGCCGAAGTAGAACGTCGGGCGGATGGTCGAGGGCGGGTTGGGCAGCATGTCGAACACGGGGTTGCCCTGGAAGCGATCGTAGAACAAGCCCGCGCCCACGCGGAGCACGGTCTTCGGCATGAACGTATAGGCGACGCCCAAGCGAGGCGCGTAGTGGATTCCGCGATCGTTGATCAGGCCCTTGGGATAACCGTCTTTGCCCGCCAAGCCCATGCCGTTGGCGTAGAGGCCGTTGACGAATCCCTTGTTGTTGTTGATGATCGAGCCGATGAGCGCGCGCGGAACGATCGTATTGGTGACCGTGTTCAGACCGGCCACGGCTCCGTTCTGCAGAACTGGCTGCACGAGCGCGGCCGAGTTGGCCGCGTTGTAGAGCGCCGGGTTGAACGAACTCGTCTGCAGCGCGCGATCGTACTGCGGCTGGATCCAATAGAACCGCAGGCCGTAATCGATCGAGAGCTTCGACGAAGCGCGCCAGCTATCCTGCGCGAAGAACTCCACGTTCCAGCTCCGGTATTGGCCGTTGAGCACGGTGTTCGATTGCGCCAGGCGCTGGAAGTTGCCGAGTAGCGCGTTCGAGTAGGCCCAGTTGGTATCGCCGGGGTTTTGGGAATCGCGATCGAACCAGATGTCGCCATTCACGCTGGTGAACGCCGTCTGATCTTTGAGGCTCTTGTTCAAGTAGACGCCGGCCTTGAAGGTATGGGTGCCCATGATCTTCGAGACATTGTCGGTGATGTCCCAGGTGTGGTTGAAGTTGCGGAACGGGGTGCCGGAGAAGTTGGAGAATGGAGCGTTGGGCACGCCGCCGAAGCGCCAGTTCTGCACCAGGCCGAGCTTGTCGGCGTCGGCGAACGGCATCTTGTAGCTGAGGTTCAGCTTGGAGCGATCGAACGTCTTGTCCACGGGATCGATGTTCAGAACGTTCTTCGAGGAGCCGATGATGAACTCGTTGGTGAGAGTCGGGTTGATCACCGTGGTGAGGTTGGTGATGAGGCTCCAGCCGGGATTGCCGAAGTTCATGGGCGCCCACGGAATGTTGTAGTCGGCGTTCCACTGGCCATACGACATGTTGCGCGAGCTCACCGTGTACATGTAGCGCGAGTAGAGGCGCCACTTGTCGTTGATGTTGTAGTCGCCGCGGAACATGTTTTCGCGGCGCGGAAACTGGTCGGAAACCTGAGTCTGATAGTTGTACTGGTTGTCGCTGGCGTTGGGCTGCGGGTAGAACCCGAGCAGCTTCTGACCGTCGGAGTTGATGCGGCTGGCCGGGATGATGTTGCCGGGGAAGCACCCGCCACCGCCGGCGTTGGTGGCGCAGGGCAGGGTGGAGAGCGGATCGCGAATGAATACCGGACGGCCGTCGCCTTCCTTGGTCTGGGTGAAGTCGCCGCGGCGCTGCAGGTCAGTGGGCACGGTCACGTTGCGGATCGTGTTCGCCGCGAGCTGCTTCTGCCACTCCATATTCACGAAGAAGAAGAGCTTGTCGCGGTTGCGGTTGATGCTGGTGCCCGGGATCAGCACCGGACCGCCGGCATTGAAGCCCGCATAGTTGTACCGGTAGAGCTGGCGCGGACGAGCATTTCCGTCGGCCTGGGGCTGCTGGTTGTTGAGCCAGTTGTTGGCGTTGAGGCCTTCGTGGCGATGGAAGAGGTAGCCAGTTCCGTGGAAGTCTTTCGAACCGGACTTCGAGATGACGTTGATCTGCGCGCCGGATGAGCGGCCGAATTCGGCGGGCGCGGCGTTGGTGAGTACCTTGAACTCGGCGATCTGATCCATGTTCAACGTGGCGAGCACGCCGCCGTTGGAACCGGTATCGATATTGGTGACGCCGTCGACGGTGAGGTTGTTGGCGTTGTTGCGATTGCCGTTGATGGCTCCGCCGACGCCGCCGTTCTGCACCACGCCGGGCAGGGTCTTGGTGAGCTGCAGGAAGTCGCGGGTGAGGAGCGCGAGGTTGACCACCTGGCTCGAGGTCAGCACGCCCGAGCGCTCGGCGCCCTGCGTCTTGATCTCGGCGCCCTGTGCTTCCACCACCACGGTTTCCGTAACGCCGCCGACCTCGAGTTGGATCACGCCCAAATCGATACGGTCATTGGCGAACAGCTTGATTTCCTTCCGCTCGAAGCGCTTGAAGCCTTGGGCTTCCACGCGTACCGTATATACGGAAGGCTTGAGCGGATTGAGGAAAAACAGCCCATCGTTATTGGTGACCGATTCGCGTTGGTCACCCTGAGCTACGTCCATCAAAACGATCTTGGCATTCGGCACAACGGCTCCTTGCGCGTCATGCACGGTGCCGCCGATCGAACCAGACACCTGCTGTCCCCAAGCCAGAGTAGCGGCGAGAGACAAGGCGCCAGCACCTAAAAGCAAGTTTCGGAACATCGTTCACCCCAACCAAAGAATATGGCTTGGCAGAGGGGCCAAGCCAGTACAGGTTATTAGACGATATCGAAGTGTGGGAGTCAAGCAAGTGTTTACCCCAGGGCCTGCCGCTCCGACCGAACTGAGCTATCATCCCTTTTTCCATGCCGAAGGCCGCAGACGACCACACTGCCCGCAGGCTCCGCCGCGCCCGGGAACTGAGCGAACGCTATCCGCACGCCCGCGAGGCGCTCGATTTCTATTCGCGGCTGATCGAATTCGACGGCGGCGAGGCCGATTTGCGGGAATTGGTGATCCGGTACGGCCCGTCGCTGCTGCGCGAGTCGGCCAGAGCGGGCACGGAGCCCGCCGTCACTTTCTTTCGGCGGGCGCTCGAGCGGCTCCATCCGCCGTGTCGGCAGGCACCGCATTCGAATCGATGCCCGCAATGCGGAGGTCCGCCGCAGGTGGGTGTGCTGCGGGAGCAAGGGCACGGCGAGGCGTTGCTTCTGGTGTGCTCCACTTGCCTGGTGGAGTGGCCGTTTCCGCGGCGGCAATGTCCCCACTGCGGCACGGCGGACCAACTCGCCTTCTATTCGGCCGACTTGCTGCCGCACCTCGAAACCCAGATGTGCGACGCCTGCCGGCGGTATTTACATTTGGTCCACTTGGCGAAGGACCCGGCCGCGGTGCCGGACGTCGATGAAGTGGCGGCGTTGCCGCTGGATGTGTGGGCGATCGAGCAGGGGTTCGAGAAGATCCAGCAGAACCTGATCGGGATCTGACGCGCCTACAGCTTCAGCATCGCACGCAGGCGCTTGGTCTGGACCCGGCTGACCGGAATTTCCGTCTGTTTCTTGTCGTCCATCTTGAGCTGAAATGACGACTTGAACCAAGGAATCACTTCTCGAATCCGGTGAATATTGACGAGATAAGAGCGATGCACGCGCCAAAAGACCTCGGGGTCGAGGTTCGATTGCAATTCCTCGATGGTCCGGTAATTCGACGACCCTTCGATCCCCGTGGCGACTACGGTGATCAAACCGTCGTCGATGGTCGCGTAGACCACGTCTTGCGCGTCCACGATCAGGTTCCGGCCCTGGCTGCGGACCAGGATCTTGCTCCGCTGGAGGCCGGACTTCGGCGCGGGCGTGGCGGCTTCCACGGCTTTGGCGCGGTCGGCAAGCCACTTCTGCGCACGCGAGATCGTCTGCTCGAGCCGATCCTTCTCGACGGGCTTCAGCAGATAGTCGAGCGCTTCGAGTTGGAACGCCTCCACCGCATAGTCGTTGTAAGCGGTGGTCAGGACGAAGTATGGGATGTGGCCGCCCGCTTCCTGCACTTTGCGGATGACGCCCACGCCATCGAGGCCGGGCATCTGCACGTCGAGAAAAACGAGGTCCGGCTCGAGCTGATCGATGCGTTGGACGGCTTCCAAACCGTTGGACGCAGTGCCGATAATCTCGATGTCGGGAAAGTCTTTCAGAAGGAACGAGAGCTCGTCGAGGGCCAGCCGCTCGTCGTCCACCAGCAAAGCGGTGATCGCGGCGCTCTCGCGAGGCTGCCCATCGCGACCCAGCATGGTGATAGGATAACAAGTTCCGGCTCACGGCCATTCCGGACGCGAGTCCGTTCCATCAAAGGACCCAAGGAGACATCTCTCGTTGCCTTCCAAGAGAACCCGGTCTGCCTCTACGGCTGCCTCTACCGCTACCGCATCGGGCTCAATCGCTCCCGCAAAGGGGAAGCTCGGAATTCTGATTCCGGGCATGGGCGCCGTTGCAACCACCTTCATGGCCGGCGTACAACTGGTGCGCAAGGGCTTGGCCGAACCAGTGGGCTCGCTTACACAGATGGCGAGTATCCGGTTGGGCAAGCGCACCGATGACCGCTCGCCTTACATCAAAGACTTCGTGCCGTTGGCCGGCCTGAAAGACCTCGTCTTCGGCGGCTGGGACATTTATGAAGACAACGCCTACGAGGCGGCGCTGAACGCACGTGTGCTCGAGTTGCCGCACCTGACGGGCGTGAGGAAAGAGCTCGAGGCGATCCGGCCGATGAAGGCGGTGTTCGACCAGAGCTACGTCAAGCGCATCAACGGCCCGAACGTGAAGAAAGACGCGACCAAGGCCGGAATGGCCGAAGCGCTGATCGCCGACATCGAAGCGTTCCGCAAGAAGAACAAGTGTGACCGGCTGGTGATGATGTGGTGCGGGTCCACTGAAGTGTTCAAGAAGCCGGGCGCGGTGCACCGTTCGCTCGAGGCGTTCGAGAAGGGCTTGGCCAAGAACGATCCCGATATCGCGCCTTCGCAGATCTACGCGTACGCGGCGCTGAAGGCAGGTGTGCCGTTCGCCAACGGGGCTCCGAACCTGACCACCGACATCCCGGCGCTGCTCGACTTCGCGCGCGACCGTGGCGTGCCGATCTGCGGCAAAGACTTCAAGACCGGGCAGACGTTCATGAAGACGCTGCTCGCCCCGGGATTCAAATCGCGAATGCTGGGCGTGTCGGGATGGTTCTCGACGAACATCCTCGGCAACCGCGATGGCGAAGTGCTCGAGGATCCTGACTCGTTCAAGACGAAGGAAGAGACCAAGCTGAGCGTGCTGGATCAGATCCTGCAGCCGAACCTGTATCCCACGCTCTACAAGGATCTCTATCACGCGGTGCGGATCAACTACTATCCGCCGCGCGGCGACGCCAAGGAAGGCTGGGACAACATCGACATCTTCGGATGGCTGGGCTATCCGATGCAGATCAAGATCGACTTCCTGTGCCGCGACTCGATTCTGGCGGCGCCGATCGTGCTCGATCTGGTGCTGTTCATGGACTTGGCGCAGCGCGCCGGCATGCGCGGCATCCAGGAATGGCTTTCGTTCTACTTCAAGGCTCCCATGACGGCGCCCGGGCTCTATCCCGAGCACGACATCTTCATCCAGCTCATGAAACTGAAGAACAGGCTCCGCCATCTCATGGGAGAGGACCTGATCACACACCTCGGATTGGAATACTACGACTGAGTGGCACGCGTTCTTGTAATCGGCGGCACGTTGTTCATCGGCCGCCAGCTTGTGAAACAGTTGCTGAAGGCCGGTCACGCCGTGACCGTGCTGCATCGCCGGGATCGTCATAGTCTCGGCAAGAAGGTGGATAACGTCCGGGCTGACCGCAACGACGCCGCGGCCATGCGCGCGGCGCTCGTGGGGCGCAAGTTCGACGCTGTCTACGACAACGTGTATGCGTGGGAGACCGGCACCACCGCGGCCCAGGTGATGGCGACAGCGCAGTTGTTCGAGGGCCAGATCTCGCGCTACGTGTTCATGTCGTCAGTGGCGGCCTACGGCGACGGGCTGAACCACCAGGAAGGCGATCCGCTAGCGCCAGACACGCACGAGGACGCTTATGTTCGAAACAAAGCGATGTCGGAGCGTGCGCTGTTCCGGTTCCACGCCAAGACGCGATTTCCGGTGGTGACGCTGCGGCCGCCGTTCGTCTACGGTCCTGGGGAGCCGTTCTATCGCGAGCAGTTCTTCTGGGATCGCATGAAGCTCGGGCGTCCGATCCTCGTTCCCGGAGACGGCCGGCGCTTGATGCAGTTCGTGTACGTGAATGATCTGGTGGATGCCGCGGTGGCCGCGCTCGACGCTCCCGCGGCTGCAGGCGAAGCGTTCAATGTGGCGAATCCGAAGCCGATCTCGCAGATCGAGTTGGTGCAGGCGCTGGCGGCCGCCGCGAAGAAGACGCCGCAACTGGTGGCCGTACCGCGGCGCAGGCTGGTCCACGCGGGCGGACATCCGATGCGCGAGCCCTACTACTTCGCGCAGTACTTCGACTTGACGCCGATCACGGAGTTCGTGGGTAAGGCGCAACGTCTGCTCGGATTCAAGCCTACGCCGTTCGCGGACGGGTTGAAGGAAACCTACCGCTGGTACGTGCGCGAACACAAGATGCCGAAGATCGACTTCGCGTACGAGAACGCGATGCTGCTTTCGGCTGGCGTGACGCCGCCGGCATCGAAGAAGGCGCGCAAGACCCAGCGCGGCTGATCGGACTCGTTCTCGCGGCCCGCGATCGCCCGGCCGTCTTCGCCGGGATTTTTTTCGCCCCGAGGGTGGCAAATCCCCGGCGTCGAGACCCATTACTGGACAGAAGCCCTGGACGAAGCTCGCTCCCCAAGCGCGGCTCGGCAGGGCCTTCACAACCTCCAATAAGGGGAACTAAGAACATGTATGAATCAAGAACCGCGGGAAACGCAGCTACCGCCGCGTTTCGGCCTACGTCAATGAATCGGCGCCGGACCTTCTGGGCCGCGTTGTCACTCACGCTTGGTTTGGCCACTGGTGCGGCCCAGGCCCAATCATGGATCCAAATCAGCACCGGAATCCAACAGATCGCCGCGGCGGCTGACGGAACGTTGTGGGGTTACACCTACACCGGCCAAATCGTCAAGGGCGCCATTACCGGCGCTCCCAATACTTCGGGGCGGAAGGTGACCTGGGCGGTAATGCCGCCAATTCCCCTGGGCGGTAGCGGCGGGACCAATCTGCCCAGCACAGGTAGTCCAGTGCGCCTATCGGTGGGCGGCGCAAACCAGGTTCTTGCCATCGATACGGTGCGCGGCGTCGCGTACCGCTGGACTGGTTCGGCGTGGCAGGCGGCTCAGGGGCAAAACCCGGGACCCATCTCGTCGGTCAGTGCGGCCAGCGATGGCACGATGACAGCGATCGCTTCGGGCCGGCCGATTCAACTGACACCGTGTACGGCGCCCTCCGCCGCCTTTGACGATTGGTCGTGGCTCCCTCACAATTTCTACTACCTTTCGGACCCCACCACGCAAACGCCTCCGGATCTCAGGGCCGTCGCGGGACCTGCGTCGAATCCATGGGCGATCACGACAAGCGTGCCGGCGCAACTACTCTACTGGAACAGCCTGAACGCCAGTCTCATCACCAACCCGCGCAGTTCGCGATCCTGGTGGGAATTGGCCCCGCCTCCGCCTGGTGCGATCCGCGACCTGGGTGTCGGCAGCGACGGGTCAGTGTTCGCGGCAACCGCCGACTCGCGCCTTTGGAAAGCGGCCATCACGACGCCCTGCGCCCCGGGCTCGGCCGGCTGCCTGCAAACCGCAGGCCTCCGCGTGAATTCCGTCACCTGGACGCCGCTCGCCAATCAGCCGCCCGCGGCGCTGCTGCAGATCGCCGTGCTCGATCAGAACCGTCTTCTGGGCGTCGCCCCCAACGGAGACGTCTATGCCAACTACCCAATCTAATGAGAAACAAGCGAAACGGACTCGCTCCGGCGCACACTGACAAACTCGAGGAACCAAGATCATGAAATCCAAGAAATATGAATTCCAGTCCATTCTCGGACTGACTCTGTTCACTCTCCTGGCAGCTAACTCGTTTGGCGCAGCCTGGCAGACAATTCCCGGCGCTGGTTGGGTCTCGGTCGCCGCGCAGAGCGATGGTACGGCGCTGGCAACCGACGTCAACGGCAACGTCCAGCGGATCAACGGAAGCACGGCTTCGCTCGTGTCGGCGGTGGGCCGTCAGATCGGCGTCGCGTCCCTGGTGGGCGCGACAAGGTATCGAGTCGCGGGCAAGGGCGCCTCCGTCTTCGTGGTGGATCAGGGTGGAAGCGCCACGTCGGGATCCATCTACCAGATTGACTCGGCAACGGGAGCGCCGGCCAAGCTTCCGGGGAATGCGGCGGTCACGCAAGTCGGGCCCGATGGAACGGCGTATGCGCTATCGAATGGCGCACTCTACCGGTCCTGCGTGTGCGCACGCGCCGGGGAAGCGGCGGGGTTCAAGTGGATGCTGCTTGCGGTGTCCGGCCCCAATGGAGATCCGCTGAAATCGGTTTCCGCCGGATCCGCCATCTGGGCGTCCACGAACAGCAACGCAGTCATGCGATGGAACTCAACCACACTCACATGGGACGCGATGCCTGCACTCCCCGCGGGCACGAGCATCCTCGAGATTTCCGCGGCCGATGACGGAACCGTCGCGGCTATTACGGCGAACTGGATCTACAGTCTGGACCTTGCCGCTCGCGGAGGGCCGGTCTGGCGGCAACTGAGCTGGAGTTACTCCCAAACGCCATTCTCGAACGCTTCGGCCAGCAATGCGAACGTCTTTTGGGCGGTGAACGCCAAGCTGCAACTCATGGTGTATCGCTAACTCACTACTTTCCGGCGCAAAATTCGACAGGTACCCTTCGGGAGAGGTTAAGGTTCGCTGCGAGGGCCTGGGCGCTGGGCATCGACAGCGGGACTGAAGTCCCGCGCAGGCTGAAGCCTGCCCCACAATCTGAACCATGGAATTTTGCGCCGGAAGGTAACTAACGGCTAACGCTAACGCTAACTAACTTTCACTCGCGCAAGGCCCGTGGCGCGCGCCGCGGGCTTTCGCTTTCGCGCGTCACCGCTCGAGAATCCAAACGTTGCTGTCTCTCGGAGCGTCCAAATAGGCCAAGTGCTTTCCGTCCCAAGAAGGCACTGCCCAATAGCCGACGTCGTGCACGAAGCGATTGTGGCCTTGCCAATCGATGAGGCGCATTTGCTGATCCTGGACGGCGACGAACCATCCCTTGCCATCGGGGGCCCAGACGGCGGATCCGGTGGGCGCGGGGCCATCCAGGCGGATTTCCTTTTCCAAAGGTGCCTGATCGAGGTAGATGACGCGGATGGTGGCCGGAACGGTCGAGATGCTGACCATCGAGACCATAGACCCGTCGTGGGAAAGGCTCCAGTCGCCCAGAACCACGCGGCCGGCTGCCGAGCGCGTCAGTTCCTTGCCCTTGCCCCGGAGCGGATCGAGGTCGAAGAATACGGCTTGGCCGTTCTGCATCTCGCGGATCACGCAACGCTTGGCCTTGTAGGCGCACTGGTATTCCTCGATCGGCCCTCCGGCGGGCACTTCCACCGGATCGCCGCCTTCGAGCGGCACGCGCATCAGGGTCCACTTCGACCTGCCGTCACCGGCCGAGGCAATCGGGCCGGACAGGTACAGCACCCAGCGGCCATCCGGCGAAAGCGAAGGCATTACTTGGTGGTCACTTGCCATGACCAACGGCTCCGCATTTCGCGCACCCAGACGCTGCGTGTACAAGTCGAAGCTCTTACGGCGCCGGCTCGATTCGAAGATCACGGTGGAGCTATCGGGAGTCCACGAGTGCGGATAGTCTTCGGTGTTTTCCAAAGACAACCGGCGGGGATTGAGCAGTTGCGTTTTGCCTGGCGGCAGGTCGCCAGTGTACACGAATGGCCCTTGCCGGCTGCGGATGATCGCGGTGATGAACCGGCCGTCGGACGAAGCCGTCAGCCCCTTTTCGAGTTTCGTCGACGCTACTTCGGCTAGCTTGCGAGGCTGACCAGTAACGCGGCCAGTGCCGGGATCGGTGGGTACTTCGAGAACGGACGTTTCGTAGTTCCAGTAGAGCAAGCGCCCGTCCGGCAGCATGAAGGGAGAGGCGACGGCTGTGCACGGCTGTTCGGAGACAGAGCGTCCGGTATCGGCGTTCACCGAGTGCGCCATCCACCCGGTCCATTCCACCGGGCGGCCGTGTCCGCTGGCCACCGTCCAATAGAGGATGAGCCGGCCGTCCGGAGACCACACGAACGACTTCACCATGCCGCTCTGGGTAACCACCAGCCGCCGCGGCTCTCCGCCGCTCGAATCGGAAACCCAAATTGCCGAACCGTCGGCCGACAAGAACGCGATTCGGCTCCCATCGCTCGAGGGCGACGCATTCGTACCTTCCACGGGCAGCAACTGCGCCCGTTCGTCTCGCGGGTCCAGGGTCCAGATCCGATATGCGTACGAATCGCGAGAGAGATCCCGTCCGCTCATCAGCAACCGTGCGTTCTTGGGGAACCATCGCATCGAATCCACACGGCTGCTTTCAAGGCGAGTCAAGACGCGCTCGGTGTCTCCCTCGACATTGCGGAGGCGAACGGCGCCGTCGAGATCCGCGAAGGCCAGGCTCCTCCCGTCCGGAGAGATTGCCGAACCCGTCACGTAGTCTTCCGGCGCCTGTCTGGTGAGTTGCTCGAAGACCGGCTTCTTCGCCAGTGACGCTCCGTTTCGCTTCCATGCAGCCAGTGCGAGAGCCGCCAGCACAACGGTCAAGACGACCGCTGGAACGGCGTACTTTGTCCGCGAGCCCGGCCTCTGTGCGTCGTGGACTTCGGGTTGTCCCGAGCCGTGCGCCAATACACGAGCAGCGTCCGCGGCCGAAGGACGGGCCGATCCGTCTTTGGCGAGCATTGCCCCTAGCAGGCGATCGAGCCACGGAGGCGTGGAAGGATTCCAGCGGGATGGGGGCTCGGCTTCGAGATTCAGGATGCCGTGCACGGTGTCGAACGGCGAGTTGGCCGCGAATGGATGCCTTCTCGCCACAGCTTCGTAGATCACCAGGCCGAGCGCGAAGACGTCAGTCGCGCTGCCGGTTCTCTCGCCCCGTGCCTGTTCCGGCGACATGTAGCGAAGCGTGCCTACGGGCAAGCCGGCGATCGATCGAGCCATGCTGGCCTCTTCCAGGTTGCGTGCGAGGCCGAAGTCCAGCACCTTCACGTAACCATCGCCGCGAACCATGATGTTTTCGGGTTTCACATCCCGATGCACGATGCCGCGCGCATGGGCGGCGGCGAGAGCCTCGGCGGCTTGACGGCCGATTTGGGTTACCCGGCCGAGCGCAAGCCCGGGGCCCGGCAGGAGTTCGCGGAGCGGCTGGCCATCCACCAATTCCATGGCGATTGCCATCTCCGAGCCCACCCGAACCACTTCGTGAATCGTGACGATGTTGGGGTGGTTCAAGGCCGAGGCGGCTTTGGCTTCGCGAACGAATCCATCGGCCATGACGCCGCTGTCGAGCGCACTCCAATTCAGGAACTTGAGGGCGACCGTGCGGTCCAACTCCGGATCGTGAGCCGAGTAGACATCGCCCATTCCACCGGACCCGATCAGCCGGCCCGTCACGTAGCGCCCGAACTGCGTTCCGGCGCGCGAACCGGGAGCGCGAGTCGGCCGCTCCCAGTCACTGGCGCCGCTGCCAGAGGCCTCGAGCAGATCCAGGACTTGGCGTACTCTTTCCGGATCTGGGCTGGCCGACTCGACGAAGGCGCGACGCTGATCCTGTGGCAGCTCACGCGCGGATCGGTAGAGTTCCCATACCTGCTCGAGGCTACGATCAGGCATGGCCGTGAGCGCCGGTCATTTCCTGCTGCAGCCATTTGCGGGCAAAGTCCCAGTAGATGCCCGCGGTCTTGCGGCTGCAGCCCAGCCGCGCCGCGATCTCCTCGCCGGTAGCTCCCTCGAAAACCCGCATTTCGACGACGGTCCGGAACTTCGGATCCACTTCCGCCAGACGGTCGAGGAGGTGCTCCACGTGGCTGAGGGTTTCGGGTCCGGACGCCTGAAAATCAGGCCCGTCCTCAACGGCGACTCTTTGCGCACGGGCCGAGGCAGGGCGCGCGTGGTGAATGAGCAAGCGCTTCATCAGAAACGCGGCCAGGCCCATGAAAGCCTGCTTGGCATCGCGGTCTTGCTGTTCTTCCGGCCGTAGCCCCTTGATCTTGAGTAATTCGAGATAGAGCTCGTTCACCAGCAAAGTCGGTTGCCAGGAATGTTCGGCGCGCTCGGATCGCATCTTCGCGGCTGCGAGGCGGCGCAGTTCCGGATACAGCAATTCCGTGAGCTGATTGGCGGCTTCTTTGCTGCCGGCGCGTAGGTCGTTCATGAGTTGCAGAACGGTATCGGCGCCTTGACCCGTCATGACCGTTCATTCTACCAGTCCATACGCCGGCATTCGCGGCGCGTTCGATGACGAAGCTCGACTTCGCGCCGGGGAACGCGATGCTATGATCGGCAGGAGTGGAGCCTCCCCCGGTGCGCTTGCAGGAGTGCCAATGAACCGATTTATCGAAGAGAACATGGATGTGCTGCAGAACATCGAAGCGATGATTGTGACGGTGTTCCGCACAGAGCCATCGTTGCTGGACTACGACGTCAAAGACGCGATAGCCGCCTTGTCGCAACGTTACCGCGCTGAGGACGCGGGCAAGACGCCTCCACAACCCAACCTCGGCGAACGAGCGCAGAAGGTATATGACAAGGTCGCCACGATTTGCGAAGTTCGACTTGGGCGCGGCACCATGACGGCTGGGGACGGCCCCGGGGCCAAGCAGATTTCCGTCGGCATCATTCCGCTCGAGACATTGGTGAAAGCGCTCCGGGAAATCCAGAAGTCGGTGCAGGGCTGGACCCAGCGCGCGGGCCGCAGAGGGTACCTCGAGTTCGTGCAGCAGTACGTGCGGTGACGGCGCGCCAAGCATGCGAATCCTGGCGCTCGTGTTGTTCGGCGTGGCGTTCGGATTCGTGGAAGCGGCGGTGGTGGTGTACCTGCGCGCGCTCTATGAGCCGATGCGCGCGGCGCTGCATCCAGGCGTTCCAGCCGCCGATCTGTTCCCGCTCATCACGCTGGTGCAACTCGAGCAGGCAGGCCGGTTGTGGATGCTGCGGGTGGAACTGGTGCGCGAGTTGGCGACGATCCTGATGGTGCTCGCGATCGCACTGGCCGCCGCGCGCAGGGCCGCCGAGCGAGTAGCTGCATTCGCGGTCGCATTCGGTGCGTGGGACATCGCCTTCTACGTATTCCTTCGGATGACGATCTCGTGGCCGGCATCATTGTTCACCTGGGACGTGCTGTTCCTGATTCCGGTGCCGTGGTATGGTCCCGTGATCGCGCCGGTGTTCATTGCGGCCACGATGATCGCGGGCGGATGTTGGTTCCTGCGGCGGCCGTTCCGGCTGGGGGCGGCGCATTGGGCGGCGATTCTCGGCGGGGCGCTCATCCTGGTTGCGGCCTTTTGTTGGGACTGGCGGAATCTGGTTGCGGGCGGGCTGCCGAGTCCGTTTCCGTGGGCGATCTATTGGGCCGGGTGGGCGCTCGGGGCGGGCGGGTTCCTTCACGCGTTCAGTGCGCGTGACGGTGGGCGTGCACGAGATTGACGCGCTCGAGCAGGTCCGCGTCGGCGAGGATCTGACGCGGCGAGCCTTCGGCTATGATCTGGCCGCACTGCATGACGAGGCAGCGGTCGGCGATGTCTTCCACGGTGTCGAGGTCGTGAGTGGCGGTGATCACGGTACGGCCGTGATCGAGGCTGCGGAGCAGGTCGACGAACTGGGTCTGGCTGCGCGGATCGAGCGCAGCGGTTGGCTCGTCGAGCAGGAGCACGGCGGGGTCGAGCACGAGCACCGATGCCAGCGCGACGCGCTTCTTCTCGCCGCCGGAAAGGCGGTGCGGGGCGCGGTCCTTCAGTTCGGTGATGCCGAGGCGCTGCAGCATTTCCTCGACCTTTTCGAGGATGCGCTCGCGTGGCCAGCGCAACTGGAGAGGTCCGAAGGCGACTTCGTCGAAGACCGTGGGATTGAAGAGCTGTACGTCGGGGTTCTGGAAGAGCAACGCGACTTGGCGGCGGAACTCGTAGGAGAAGGTTGGGTGCGAAAGGTTGTGCTCGTCGAGCACGGTGCCTTGGAATTGCACGCGTCCGGAGTCGGCGATGTAGAGGCCGTCGAGGATTCGGAGGAGAGTCGATTTGCCGCAGCCATTGGCGCCGAGGAGCGCGACGCGTTCGCCGGATTCCACGCGGAGGGTGACCGAGTCGAGCGCTTGATGGCGGTCATACCAGTAGCCGACGTTGTCGAGTTCGAAGAGGCTCATTGGAGGGCTCCTGATGTGGCGGGACTGAAGTCCCGCGCAGGCTGAAGCCTGCCCCACAATCGGGCCTGGAGATCGGCTGTGAGGAGTTGGGCACGAGATACGGGTGGCGGGACTGAAGTCCCGCGCTGGCTGAAGCCCGCCCTACATGGGTAGGCGAGTGCGGACAACGGGCTCATCTGCCAGCCCCCCAAGCAGCGGCTGCGGCGCCGAGGAATCCGGCGAGTGCGGCCCAGTCGCGAGACTGCATGCGGAACTGGTCGAGCAGGTGGACCTCGCCGCGGTAGCCGCGGGAGCGCATGGCAAGGTAGACGTCGCCGCCGAGGGCCATCGTCTTGGCGAGCAACACTCCGGCGCTGGCCGCGGCGACGTCGCGGTTCTCTGAGGCGGAAAGCTTGCCGACATGGCGGCTGCGTCGTGATTCAAACATATCCTGCGCCGTTTGTAGCAGCAACCAGGCGTAACGCCACGTCATGGCGAGGATGGCGACGAAGATCACGGGAACGTGGAAGACTCGCAGTGCCTTGAGCACGTGGGTCCAAGGCGTCGTGAGGACTAGCAGCGAAGAGAGCGTCACGGCGGTTTCGGCGCGCGCGATCAGCATCGATGCCGAACGCAACCCCTGCCATGTCATCACGCCGTTGCCGATGGCGTCTCCGGGCGTAACAAACAGCGCAGGAACAGCGATGGCGCCCGTGAAGAGCAGCGCGGGTGCCCAGAAGCGCATCGCAAGCAGCCAGACAGGCACGCGCGAGGCGGCCGCCAGGATCACGCCCACGGCGAAGATCGCGCACACGATCCAGAGTTTCGGCGCCCACGCCGACACTGCGATCAATGCGAACAATCCGGTGACCTTGACCCGAGGATCGAGGCGCTGCAGCAGGTGCCCGCGTTGGGCGAGGTCCTCGGCGAGAGCGGCGTAGTCGAGTAGCGCGAGGAGATGCGCCACGGTGCGTTCGAGGAACGTCTTGTTCGCGCCGTGCGAATGAAAGCCGCCCATCAGGATTTCCTCGCGCGGCCGGCCACGAACGCGATGCCTTGGAAGGCGAGGATGGTCAGCCCGACGCCGAAGAATGCGCTGAGTGCGTAACCGAGTTGGGGGCTCTTGAAGAACGGAGGCGCGTAGTCGGGGATCGGCGCGGTCCAGAAATCGGCGAGGCGGGAGAGGCCTTGCGGCGCTTGCTTGGGAGGCGCGACTCCGCCTGACGCGGCAGCGATGCCCGCGCGGGCTGACTCTTCGCGAAAATCGGCGGGTCCCCACTCGCCCCAAGCGGTTCCGGCGGCGAGGATTCCGAGCGGAGTCAGGATCATGAGCAACCCGAGAATGATCCAGAGCCCTCGAGTGGATTGCACGGCGCCCCGCGCGCCGATTTCCGCCGCGGCTGCGCCCGGGGCGGTGAGTTTGAGCAGCGAGAGATCGGTGCGTTGTAGGTACGCCACCAGACCAGCGGTGACGAAGAACTCGGCCAAACCAGCGACGGTGATGTGACCGATCATCATCGCGGGAACCGCGATTTTCAACGGGTACGGGGCGTAGAGCGGAGTTCCCGAGGCGTCATGAAACAGCATCGGTTGGACGCCGAATTCGATCGCCGTGAGAAGCGCGGCCATGTTGATGCCGAGGTAACCGCCGAGTCCGGCGGCCATGACGCGACGCGGCGAGTCGAGCGGCGCACCCGCCGAGACGGCTCGATAGACTCCGTAGGCCACGATAGATCCTACGGCGGCCATGTTGAAACAGTTTGCTCCGATCGCGGTAATTCCGCCATCGCCGAAGAAGACGGCTTGAATGATGAGCGCCATGGAGATGGCGAGGATCGACGCCCACGGTCCCAACACAACGCTCGCGATCCCGATGCCAGCCGCGTGTCCGGTGGTTCCCCCTGGCAAGGGAAGGTTGAACATCATCAGCACGAACGAGAATGCGGCGAACAAAGAGAGAAGAGGAACGAGGCGCGTGTGCAACAGCGCGGATACGCGCTTGGTGGCCACATACCAGAACGGTGCGGCGCCGGCGTAGAGCACGGCGCACGTAGAGGGACTCAGATAGCCATCTGGGATGTGCATGAGGCCAGCGGCGCGAGCGATAGCACGAAAACACTGATCGTAGCACGGCAGGAAAAGGCGGCACCGGATCCGGGATTCGACAGCGGAATGCGAAAATGGCGGTATGCGAGACCGCCCATGGTGGGTTTGATCTCGGCCGCGGTGGCCGCAAGCGCCGCAACAGCGGCATGGGCGGTGCGATCTCCGCGCTCGTCACTGGTGGCGTCATCGGTGCATCGCGGCGCGCGCGACCGCAGATCGATCGCGCTCACGTTCGACGATGGGCCGTCGGAATCCACGCCCGAACTGCTCGACGCGCTCGAATCGTTCGGCGTGCGTGCCACCTTCTTCCAATGCGGCGCGTCGGCGGAGCGGCTGTCTTCGATCACAAGGCAGGTGTCACGGGCGGGGCACGAGATCGGAAACCACACGCAGACGCACGCACCGCTCTGGATGCGCTCGGCGGCGTTCATCTACGGCGAACTGGCGCAGGCGCAGCGGACGCTGCAAGAGATCCACGGGAAGGCGCCGATCTGGTTCCGCGCGCCGTACGGGGTCCGGTGGCCGGGGCTCGGCGACGCGCAGCACCGGTTGGGATTGATGGGCGTGACCTGGACAACGCTTGCTCTCGATTGGAAACTGGACGCGGCATCCATCGTCGCGCGCCTCGAGAAGGGCGCGATTCCGGGCGCGATCTTTTGCCTTCACGACGGGCGTGAACTTGCATCGAAGCCCGATATTCGAGAGACTATCGGTTCGGTGCGGCGCGTGATGCCCATTCTTCTGGACCAGGGTTGGCGCTTCGAAACCGTCTCAGAAATCCTATGTCCGACGAATTCGCTCAACGTGTGATCGGCGCGATTGCCAAGTCGCAACACCTTCCCGCCGAGACAATCAAACTCGAATCGACCTTCGAGGAATTGAAGATCGACTCGCTCGACGGAATCAACATCCTGTTTGCGCTCGAAAGCGAATTTCAGGTGTCCATACCGGATGAAGTGATGAAGAGCGGGCAATTGAAAACCATCGGAGACCTGGCGTCGGGCTTGCACCGCGTGATCGAAAGCGGTGAAGCCAAACCGATCGAGCCCAAGCCGTCTCCGAGCCAATCATGATGCGGCGCGTTGCCGTTACGGGCATCGGCGTCATCTCACCGCTCGGCCATACGCGGGATTCATTCTGGAACGCGGTCTCGAACGGCATATCGGGCATTGCTCCGATCCGCGCGGTGGACTGCAATCAACTGCGCGCGCCCAATGGGGCCGAAGTGAAGGACTACGCTCCGCTGGCGCACTTCGAACCCAAGATCGCGGACCAGATTGACCGCTTCGCGCAGTTCTCGCTGATCGCCGCACGGGAAGCCGTGAAGCAAGCGGGTGTTTCGCTCGCCGGTGCGCGGTCGGCGATCGTGACGGGTTCAGCGGTGGGCGGCAAAGACACCGAGGACCGCGCGTTCGAACAGCTCTACCGGCAAGGAAATCCGCGGGTGCCACCACTGACGATTCCGCGCATCATGGCGAACGCCGGCGCGAGTTTTCTGGCGATGGAGTTTGGCGTTACGGGTCCGGTCTACAACCTCTCGACCGCGTGCGCGTCTTCGAATCACGCGATTGGCCAGGCGTTCTGGATGGTGCGATCGGGGCAAGTGGACCTCGCGCTTACGGGCGGTAGCGAAGCGATCTTCAGCATGGGAATCCTGAAGGCATGGGAAGCGATGCGGGTGCTGGCGCCCGATACTTGCCGGCCTTTTTCGCGCGACCGCAAGGGCTTGGTGCTGGGCGAAGGCGGCGCGATGCTGGTGCTGGAACCTCTGGATGCGGCGCTGGCGCGCGGCGCGACCGTGTTCGCCGAGATCGCGGGCTTCGGGATGACGGCCGATGCGCATCACGTCACGCAGCCTTCGGTGGAAGGTCCGGCTGCGGCGATACAGGCCGCACTTGGCGATGCGGGGTTGACGCCGGAACAGGTGGGCTACGTGAACGCGCACGGAACGGGAACGGCGGCCAATGACGCCACCGAAACAAAAGCGATCCGCCGTGTTTTTGGCTCGGCGGTGGAGCGGGTGGCGATCTCCTCGACGAAGAGCATGCACGGGCACGCGCTCGGAGCGGCTGGCGCGCTGGAAGCAGCGGCCACGGCGCTCGCGCTTCACACGGGCGTGCTGCCGCCGACAGCGAACTACAACGAGCCCGATCCCGATTGCGATCTCGACGTGATTCCGAATCAAAGCCGCACGTTGCAAGTGGAAGCGGCGCTCTCGAACGCGTTCGCCTTCGGGGGGCTGAACGCGGTGCTTGCCTTTCGCCGCTTCGCCCAGCGATCCTGAAGGGCATGTCTCGAACCATCGCGCAACGCACTCTCGGCGCCTCCGGGCCGCTGGTCTCCGAACTCGGCTTGGGTTGCATGGGGATGTCCGGCATGTATGGGCCCACGGATCGAGCCGAGTCGATCGCGACGATTCATGCGGCGCTCGATGCCGGGATCAACCTCATCGACACGGGCGATTTCTACGGCATGGGCCACAACGAGATGCTGATCGGCGAGGCGCTGCAAGGCCGCCGGGAGCAGGCCGTGCTCTCGGTGAAGTTCGGCGCGATGCGCGCGCCTTCGGGCCAGTTCATCGGGTTCGATGGGCGGCCGAACGCGGTCCGCAACTTCGTGGCGTACACGCTGCAGCGGCTACGGGTGGACTATATCGACATCTATCGGCCTTCGCGCATCGATCCGGCCGTGCCCATCGAGGAGACGATCGGCGCGGTGGCGGATCTGATTCGGGCGGGGTACGTTCGCTACGCCGGCCTCTCTGAGGTAGGCGCGGAAACGATCCGGCGCGCGCAACGCACGCATCCGATTTGCGATCTGCAGATCGAGTATTCGCTGGTGAGCCGGGGAATCGAGCGGGCAATCTTGCCCGCGGTGCGCGATCTCGGGATTGGCGTGACCGCGTACGGCGTGTTCTCGCGGGGGTTGTTGAGCGGCTCGCGTCCGCAGGGGCGCGGCGATTTCCGGGCGTACCTGCCGCGGTTCCAGCAAGGGAATCTCGAACAGAACGGGAAACTGCAGGCGACGCTCGCGGAGATGGCGGCGGAGAGGGGTTTGACGGCGGCTCAATTGGCGTTCGCGTGGGTTAGAACAAAAGGGCAGGATATTGTTCCGGTGATCGGGGCCAAAACGCGAGCGCAACTCGCGGGCGTGATCGAGGCGTTGGACGTGCCGTTGAGTGAGGAAGAGGTGAGGCGCCTGGAGGAAGCGGTTCCGGCGGGTGCGGTTGCGGGGGACCGTTACACGGCGGAGCAGATGGCGATTTTGGACAGTGAGAAATGACGGCGAAGGGCAACTCGCCGTTCAGGGCTTGTGGGCGATCATCATGATCTCGATGAGAGCATCGGGATCGGTTGGCGAGAGGCGGACAGTGGCGCGAGCGGGTGGATTGGGCTTGACGATCTCGCGATAGACCTCGTTCATGGCGGAGGCGTGGCGGGGGTCGCGGAGCCAGACCACGGCGTCGATGGCGTCGGCGAACGTCATGCCGTGTCGTTTTAGCGTTTCCTCGATGGTTGCGAGCGCTTGGCGGGTTTGCGCTTTGATGTCGTTGCGGGCGAATTTGCCGTCTGCCGTTCGGCCGGTGATTCCAGGCAGGTAGAGCGTGCCGCTGGATCCCCTCGCCGCCACCGATTGCATGTGAACCAGATGGCCGGGTTCGAAGGGCGTTCCACTGACAATGGCGCGAGCGGACGCATGAACTTCGCCAAGCGAGGCAGAGTAACTCGAATCACCGAGATAGATGCGAGTGGCGGCCATGCCGGCGAGTTTCATTCCGGCGGCGGCTAGAGCGGCTTGCTGGTTGCGCACGGTCTGCGCGACCTGCTGCTCAATGGCGTTGCCGGCGAGCGCTCCGGTAGCAGGGTCGACGGGACGGAGCGAGGAAAAGAAGAGCGTTCCGCCGGCGAGCGCGGCATGGCTCGCGGGACGTTTGGGTTTTGCCCAGCCTTCGGGCTCGATGGCGCGCCAATCTCCGCGAACCGCAACTGCGCTGACTTCGACGAGAGCCTCCGGGATGAGTAACTGCGATTCGATTTCGACCCGCGCCGGATAGGGCTCTTGGAAGAATTCGCGGTAGGCGGCGTCAGCAGCATCGAGCGTTCGGATGTCGGTGAGATAGAGCGTCGTGCTGACGATGTTGCGAGTGTCGAGTCCGGCTTCCTTGACGACTTTGGCAACGAGATCGAGCGCGCGGCGCGTTTGGGTTTTGATATCGAAGGGAGCGAAGCCGCCACCGGGTTCGGGGCCGACGTGGCCCGAAACATAAAGGAGCTTTTCTGTCATGACGCCGGCGGAGTAGGGTCCGGATGAAGGGCCGGCGGGCGGCCGAATGGCTTTCTTTTCCGCGAGCGCGAGGGTGGCGCAGGTCAAGAAGACGGCGAGCTTGGTCGGCATCAACGCCAACTGTAGCACCCGGCCGGGTGTCTCGGGTCCGGTCAGGCGGCGAGCCCCCCCTCGAATATTGCGCCGGAACGCAGCCTAGCAGCCCGTGGCTAAAGTCCCGTGGGTCGCGCGGCGCGGGATCTGTGCCCTGCAGGCGAGGCGCGAGGAGGAAGCAATACGGATTTGTTTCGAGCGACGAGCAACGAAGCATGCGGGCACAAACCCCGGTGGCCCAAAGGGTTACGGCGGCATGGGGCCATCTGCTTTGTTGTGGCTCCTGAGAGATGGCCCGCATCGCCTGCCTCGCCACGCCTCGCATCTGGCCCCATGGCGCTCGCAACGCGGCCCACGCGACTTTAGCCACGGGCTGCTAGTGATTACCACTCCACGGTGAGCCCCATGCGCAACCGCCGCGGGCCCGACTGGTCGAGCACCGCCACGTCGCCAGCCACATCGCTGATCACGCCCACGGCCGCCTGCGAAGAAATGTTCGTCGCCGGATTCGCGTAGTTCGGATGGTTGAACGAATTCGCCGCGATGAGATCCCAGCGAATGCGTGCGCGCTCGCGGATCATGATCGTCTTCGCGACGCCCGCGTGCAGCACCGAAGATCCAGGTCCGATGATCACGCCCTTCGCCGACGACCCGAATGCTCCCGGTGCCGGCGCTCCGAATGCCGCTGGGTTGAACCACTTTGCCGGCGAGCGCAAGTCAGAACTCAGGTTCGCGTTGAGTAACTGGTTCGGCCGGATGGTCACCTGCGCCGGAGTGCGGCTGCCGGTGAACGCCGTTCCCGTCGGGTCGGGACCCGTCCACTGCGGCGTCAGGAACTGGCCCGTGTATCCGCTGTAGACCGCGCTCACATCCCAACCACCGGCGATCTTGTTCATCAGGCCGCCGTTGTTCAGGAATTTCTTTCCGCGGCCGAACGGCAACTCGTAGATCACGTTTCCGCTCGGGCGGTGGGTGGGAATATCGAGCCAGACGCTGCGTTCGCGGCGGCGGTTGTAGGCGTCTTCGCCCGTCGCTCCGCGGTCGAGATCGCCGATGTCGCGGGCGTAGGTCCAGCCCACTTGGAAATACAGTCCGGCCGCCATCTTCCGCTGCGCCTCGAGTGTCATCGAATGATACTGATGGCCGGCGCCGTTGTCCTGATAGGTAATTCCCGGATAATTCGGGAACGGCCGCGGTTTGTCGGCAAAGAGCCGCCCATCTACAACGGGCTGATTGATGTTGTATCCGTATTGGCCTTGTCGCGTGTTGGTTCCGATGTAAGAAGCACGGAAGCCGGTGTTCCAGCGTTGATGCTCGATGGTGAAGTTGTACTGCATGCTGAACGGATCGCGGAGATCCTTGCGAGTGGCGCCGGGGAGCCCGATGGTGCTCGGCCCGTGCGGCCGTGGCCGGGAACACGCGCGGCAGAACGATGGTGGGCGTGCCCGCCGGGTTCGTGAACGTGGGCTCGGCGATGGTGAATGGCGCGCCACCCGCTCCCACCGCGCGCGGAACCACATCGTAGAAGATCCCGTAGCCCATGCGGAAGACCGTGTTCGGTCCGAAGGGACGCCACGCGAGTCCGAAGCGCGGCGCGAGGTTGTTCTTGTCGGTGAGTAGCAATGTCTGCGACGGCCACCCCGCTTTGCCGGCCTCCACTACGTCCACGTACCCGCGCGGCAGCAGCGAACTGACCCGCCCCAATGCGCCGTCGGGGACGACGATTTTGCCGGTACCGGTGTCGAAGATAGCCTGCTGTCCCAGCTCTTCTTTGTAGCCAGGATGGTATTCGTAGCGGAGCCCGATGTTCAGCGTGAGCGTGGGAGTTACTTTGAAGTCGTCAGTAACGAAGAAGTCCTCGGCCCAACGCAGGCGGCTCACCTCGATCGGCGCGAATGCGCGGGCGGCGCTGGCCGGAATGCCGAGCAGAAAGTCGCCGTAAGGGTGCCCCGTGTACTGCGCCGAGAACGTCAGGTTCCCGAACAGATTCGTCGACGCCTGATTATCCTGGAAGCGCACGCGAGAAAGAATGAATCCCGCCTTGAGGCTGTGCTTGCCGCGGAACCAGTTGATGTGCTGCTGATACTGCTGGACATAATTCTTGAAACCCGGATGCCGCCACTGCGATTGCGAGATCGTCTGGATCCCGATTCCGCTGAACCCGATCTGCGGAAGACCGTTGATGTCGGGCAGATTGTCGGCGAGCCCGATGAGCCCGAGATCCTGCACCACTTCCTTGCCCATCAGGGCGCCATGCAGCGGATTGTCATTGTAGGTGATGCCGAAGCGCGTTTCCGAAATCAGGGAAGGGCTGATGGTGTGCGAGAACGACGCAGCCAGTGCGCGCGTGTCTCGAGTCTGCCAACGGCGGCCGATTGCGGGAAGGTTGCCCTCGTAGGCACGGCTGAAGGAGCGGTTCCAGGTCCAGCGGCCGTACATGAAGGTCTTGTCGCTGAAGCGATGGTCGCCGCGCGCGGTGTAGTAAGTGTTGGGATCGAAGGGGCGCGTGACCTGCGTGCGATAGTTCTGCGTGGCGAAGACGTTCGGATCGCCGAAATTCTGCAAGGGGAAGAAGCGCGTCTGAATCTTCTGAGCAACGGGGTTGATGCGCGACGCCGGAATCGTGTTGTTGGCGAACGGCGTCGTCGCGCCGGGATCGCGCAGCGTCAGCGTTGTGAGACGCGAGAAGTCGCCTGAGCGCCATGCTGTCAGTGGAACTCCGGGGTTGAAGAGTTGCTCGATCGCCGATCCGCGGGACGTCTCGAACGAAAACAGGAAGAATGTGCGATTCACGCCGTTATACACACCCGGAATCTTCACCGGACCGCCCACTTGGAATCCGGGCGCATGGCTTACTCCCGCGGGCCGCGCCGGCGAGAACGGATTGCGCGCGCGGAACACAGGCGTCGAGTAGTAGTCCCAACCCATGCCGTGGAATTGGTTCGTGCCGGACTTCGAGATCACTGTCACCTGCCCGATCGAGCCTATGTCGGCGGTGTTGTTCGCAAGGTCCACGCGGACCTCTTCGAAGCCGCCAATGTAGCTCACCAGCGGACTGATCTGCGTGCCGTCGTAGCCGTTGGAGACGGTCACGCCGTCGATCGACTGGTCCGATTGGTTGACGCGGCTGCCGGCGAAGCGGCGCGTCGCCTGTCCGCCGCCGGCTCCGATCACACCAGCGGTGAGGCCGAGAAAATCGTAGAGCGATCGCGTATTGAGCGGCAGCGCCTGCAGCGTCGATGCGCCCTTGGTGTTGCCGATGCGCGCAGTCTCGGTTTCGATGAGCGTGGCGCCGGCTTTGACTTCAATGCTCGTGTCCACCGAGCCGACCCGCAGTTGGATCTCGATGCGGCGAAGATCGCGCGCCACGAGTTGCACGCCTTGCGCCACGAACTCCTGGAAGCCTTGCACGCGAGCGCGGACCGTGTACTCGCCTTCGCGCAGTTGCGTGAGCGTGTAGACGCCCGATTCGTTCGATTGCGCCGTGGTCTTGTAGTTACTTTCGAGGTGCGTCGCCTCGACGGTGGCGCCAGGAACGACGGCTCCGTTTGGATCGGTGACCGTGCCGGTGATTGTGGCGAATGTAGTCTGGGCCATCGACCACGCGGCGGCGGCCAACGCAAATAGCGCGATACGCAAGAACATAGAACGACCTCCTGAAACGCGAGAGACTTCAGGGAAGTTGTACCACGCGGGGAGGTCGCGAGCAACCGTGGGCCTCGAGACGTGGACCTCGGTGGCGGTAGTGCCGTAGGCGCTGGCTTCGGCGCGTAAGGGAGCGATCGGGGACCGCGGGCGAGGGGGGCATTGCGCATTGGGATTGCGCTCGCTCCCCCGGATCCGGGTGCGGTGGGCTCGCGCCGTCCCCGCTTGAATCGTGGGGGCAGCAGAACTATCATTCTAAAGGCAGGCTCGGTTCACCACACTTGGCCTAGGCCTTCAGGCACTTCCGGGACTTACGCTAGGACGGCAAAATGGAAGCACCCGGTGACGAATCCGAAGACAAAAACGGCCGTGACGCAGGCGCTTCATCGTATCAATACCGAGGCCTATGATCCGGGGACGCGGCTAGCATACGCCAGGCTCATCCGAAGCCACGATCCAGTGCGGGCGGCGTTCATCGAGCAGCAGGTGTGGCTAGCGCAGAACCCCCGGTCATTCGACCATCCGAACTGGCTCCCTTACCGCCGGTCAGTGAGCCGGGCGGAGCGTAGGATTGCCCGAAACTGGTGGCCGGGGGAATTGGTGGAAGCCGGAGTCACTTCCGCGCAATTTCAGGGTGGTTTTGTCGAGCATATTGTCGTCGACGCCGGGCGATTGATTGAGCAAGCAGAGGCGATCTTCGCGTGTGCGCCGATCCGGCATTTGACGTTGCGCGGGGCGAAGGGCTACCTTTCGAGGCTCGCGAATCTCGCGCAATTGGCTAGGCTGGAATCGCTCGATCTGGCGAACAACGATCTCGACGATCGCGACGTGGCGCTGATTGCCGGCGCTCGATGTCCTCGCTTGCGTTGGTTGTCGCTGGCGGCGAATCGAATTACGATGGCGGGAGTACGTTCGCTTGCCGCGGCGGCCGGCATGCCGAGTCTCGCGTATGTCGATCTCGAGGGCAATCCGAGCAATCCTGCCGATCGGCCTTCGTACGATCATGGAGCCGTGGTCGATGTCTGGGAGACGGCTGAGGGCGTGGCGATCGAGCGGGAATTGGGGTCGATTCGATGGTTGCGGTGGAATGAATTAGCGATGGCTCGATTCACGGCGGGGATACATCACCGCATTTAAGGGTATTGCGCCTTCAAGGTTCCACTTGAATTACCATCAGTACCAGGACTATGATTCTAATAGAGGGGCGCGCAGAATTCGCCCGGCCCTCGACTTCGGCCGTTTTGCCGCAAGCTTCATTGCGAGGTGACGGCTCAGATGTCCGTTGTAGTTCCGCACGTAGAATTCCCTGAATTTGCTTTTCGCACTCACGAACAGGTCTGTGAAAGTGACCTGAGGCGGGGATTCGCCGATGGCGTCCTGCTTGATCGGCCGATCTGTTTCCCAGAGGATGAGGTGCGGAAACTTCAGAAGATCAACACGGGACGCTACGATCCGCAGGTGCGGCGTGAATATGCCGAGCAGATCAAGCAGCGGGATCCAGTTCGCGCGGAGTTTATTCTTCGGCAAGTCTGGCTAGCGCACAACGAGGATTCGGCTGGCGACACGCGGCGGCTCGCCTATACTCGCTCGGTTCGCCGCGCGGAGTCGCAACGTGGCGGAGACTGGTGGCCAGCGGAGCTGAAGAAGGCTGGGGTCTCATCCGCGAAGTTCCACGCCGGATTCGTGGACCACATCGCGATCGAGGCAGCTCACTTCCTCGAGCACGCGACCGTGATCTTCCGGTGCGCTCCGATTCGTCACCTGACGCTGACTGGGGTCAAGCCGCATCTCGAGAAAGTGCTCGCGCTCCCCGCAATGGAACGCGTGGTGTCGCTCGATCTTTCCCACAATCACCTCGACGATGCCGACGCGATGCTCATCGCGGACGCCAGCCTCCCAGCATTGAAATGGCTGTCGCTGGCGGCCAACCGTTTGGAATTTCCGGGAGTCCAAGCTTTGGCCAACGCCGAAGGCTTTCCGCGGCTACGCTATCTCGATCTCGAAGGGAACCCCTGCAATCCCCTCGATCGCCCTGCCTACGATGAAGGCGCAGCGTTAGACTCTTGGCGAACTACAGAGGGCGCGCGCCTGGAAAGCGTGGCTGGCGGGCCGATTCCCTGGCTCCGCGGATCTGCGCAGCAAGCCTCTCGCTTCTCGCTCGAGAATCAATCAAGCAGTGCCGCGTTTGCCTGATTCCATGTAGTCGAGTCCGAAGCCAGCCTCGATCCACTCCGGGTCCAACCCCACGAAGGGCCTCTGGCGCGCTTGCCGCTGGTGCAGGATGCGGTCGCAGGCCTCGTCCACTTCGTCTTCCGTTGCCAAGTACCGCGCGAGAACCCGCCGAAGCTGGCCCGGAGGTGCGGTATTGATGCTCCCGTTCGGGGATGCCTCGAAATAGCTGTTCGCCTCGGCGATGTCGTTGGCCGACGCCGGGATGAGCCCCGGTCCGCTCGCCTGGGCGCAGAGATGCCGCCAATAGTCGTCGCGCCACATCACCGGGGCGAACTCCTGGTTGCGCATCTCCGCCACCAAAGGATGGCTATCCACTGAAGCGCCCAGGATCCGGACGGCGCCACATGCGGACCTCAATCCCAGCAGACGCGAATCGGTTTCGGCGCTGAGAATTGCATGCTCCGCCAAGTGCGGAGGGCGGCTAGGAACGAACTCTTCGAAGAGGGCCGCGCTGCTGCCTGGTCCGCTCGAGTAGTGTCCGCTGGCGACCACGAGTTGGTCGCACACCGCTTGACCGAGGCCGGTTTCGCCCGATCCGGGGGCAGCGAAATATCTTGCGGTAACTTCGCCTGGGAATTCGACAAACGACAGGCGGATTTTGGCATCCGTTCCCGAGGACGCGGCGGCGAGGTGATAGCCTTGCGCCATGGCCAACGCGAGTCTCGGATTCGGCGCTACCGAGTGGGCCAGGGACCAATTCTTCGCCCGGTTTCTCCGCCGCGAATGGAGCAACCCGTCATTTCTGCCGCTCGGAACGAACGCATTGGCGAATCCGTTCCGGCTGACCCAAAGAACCTCGTTGCCGGAAGCGAGCGCCTCTTGCACGCACCAAGCGCCCGTGCCGCCACCGCCGAGGACGCAGACCTTTCCGTGCGCCGGATGCCACTCTCCATCCGCTAGAAACTCCTCGCCGCTCACCACTGGCTTCCAGGCGCGCTGTGTCGAGTTGCGAAGCTCCGCCGGAGCGATGCGGTCTTCAGGCATGATTGCGGGTCCAGGTCCACAACAAACGTCGATCCGGGCAGCGCGGAACCTTCTACCGTCCGAGATGGTGATCGCGAATTCGCCGTCGAGCCGTTCGACGCGTTCGATCCGGCCGTCGACATACTCACCTTCGAGCTCGTGCTCCGCAAGGGCCAGATTCGCCGCGAATGACTTGGAGGGGAGAAATCGAGACACGCGGTCAGGGCGGAATCCGGGCCGTTGCGCAACGCCCGGCAGGCACAGCAGATGAGGCCACTGCCCCATCGGTAGCTTCCTTCGGCATCGCCACGGATCGGCCTCGCCGATATGCAGCACCGGTAGGCCCCCGATGCGCGAACCTGTCCTCGCGAGAGTGGCGTGATTCAGCACGGCCGCGAAACCACGGCCGGCGACGGCATAGAAGGTGCGCGAATCGGCAAACCCCGGCAGCGTACCCTGAGATACGAATGGACGCAGTGGCACTTTGAGACGGATCGCCGTCAAGTGCTCCGTAACAGGGAGAGATTGGACCTGGAGCAGACAGCTCCAGGCCATCGACAGGCTTCCCTATATTCTACAGGTAATTGGTCAGAGCGGATCGGCTACTCGATTCCCATCCGTTCCAATTTCCGATACAGCGTCTTCCGCTCGATCCCCAGAATCCGCGCCGCGCGGCTCTTGTTTCCGGCGGTGGCCGCGAGCACCCGCCGGATCTGTTCGGACTCGGCGTCCGCCAGCGTCTCGCTCACCTGCTCCCGCGGTTCGCTTGCGTAGATGCCGTCTCTTACGGCCTCGACGTCGATCACGCCTTGCGGGGCCAGGATCGTCAGCCGCTCCATCATATGTTGCAACTGGCGAATATTTCCGGGCCAGGTATAATTCTGTAACTCCACCAAGCCGGACTCCACCAGCCGCGCATGCAGCCGGTAACGCTCGTTATATTTGCGGACGTAGAAACGCGCCAGATGTTCCACGTCACCGGTGCGCTCGCGCAGCGGCGGAACGCGCAGGGGCACGGCGTTCAAGCGGAACCACAGGTCCTCGCGGAATTTTCCTTCTTCCACGAGCTTCGCGATGCTGCGATGCGTGGCGGCGAGCACGCGCACATCCACTTTGCGCGGCTTGTCTGACCCGACCGGCCGCACCTGCCGCTCCTGCAGGAAGCGCAGCAGTTGCGGCTGGAAGCTCTGGTCAATGTCGCCGATCTCGTCGAGGAACACCGTGCCATGGTTGGCGGCCTCGAGCAGACCCGGACGGTCGCGGTCGGCGCCTGTGTAAGCGCCCTTCACTGCGCCGAACAGCTCGCTCTGCAAGAGCGAAGGCGCGATCGAAACGCAATCCACCGGCTGAAACGGATGATTCGCGCGCAGGCTCATGCGATGAATCATGCGCGCCACCAGTTCCTTGCCCGTGCCGGTTTCGCCTTCGATGAGCACGGTGGCGTCGGTCTGCGCCACCTTGGCGATGTCTTTGTAGAGGTCCACCATGGCCGCCGAAAAGCCGATCATCTCGGTCTCCGGCAGGTCTTCCACGTCTTCGTCTTCATCGGCGGCGGGCGTGGCGATCACGGCTTCGGCGCGCTTGACGGTAGCGAGCAGATCGTCGAGCTCGAACGGCTTGGCGATATAGTCGAACGCGCCGCGCTGCGTGGCGGCCATCACCGTCTCCATCGACCCGCGCCCCGTCATCAGAATCACGGCGCATCGAGGGTTCGATTTGCGCGCGGCTTCCAGCACATCCAGCCCGGTGCGCTCATCGAGATAAATATCGGAAACGACGATCGGAAAGCGGGAGTTGTCGAGGCGAGCCATCGCCTCGCGGGTGGTGGAAACGGCCTCCACTGCGTAACCTTCCAATTCGAGGAAGGTCACGAGCGTACTTCTGACCGCGCTGTCGTCTTCAACTACAAGCAGAGAACTCACGGAAGGATTCCTCACGAGTGACAAACAAATCAGGACGCGGTCGACTGTTCTTTCAGTTTACCCGATCCTTGACCGGGGCCACCGAAGGGAGCACCATTGTGAAACACGAGCCCTGCCCCGGACGACTCGCTACTTCCATCCGGCCTCCATGGTGACCTACGATTTGTTCGACGATCGAGAGGCCGATTCCGGTTCCAGCTTCTCCGCTTGCCTCGGCGCTTTTCGTGCGGTAAAAGCGCTGGAAGATCTGCTTCTGCTCCTTGTCGTCCATGCCGATCCCCTGATCGCGGATGGACAGTATCAGCGATTCGCCCGAGCGCGTGGCCGCGACGGACACTTCGGTACCCGCGGGCGAGTACTTCACCGCGTTGGTCAGCAGATTGTAGACCGCGTACTCCATCAACTCGCGATCACCCTTCACTTCCAGTGCATCGAGCGGAGGGCACTCGAGGTGGATCTGCTTGCGCTCGGCCAGCGGCTTCACGCGCTCGAGCGAGACGTCCACGGCTTCGCGCAGGTCGAACGGCTCGCGCTTCATCTCCATTTCACCTTCGCTCAGGCGCTCCACATCGAGAAACGTTTGGATCATGCGTGCCAGCCGCTTCGATTCGGAGTTGATCACCTTGGCCATTTCGGCGCGCTTCTCTTCGGTGAGCTTGTAGCGGCCCATCAATTCGCTCGAACCTTGAATCGCCGTGAGCGGAGTCCGCATTTCGTGCGCCACGAATTGCATGGCTTTTTGGTAGCGATCCTTTTCGGCCTCGGTCTTGCGGAGCGTGCGGCGCACCACGATTGCCTGATACGTTGCGGCCGCCACTGACGACAACCATGCAGTGGAAAATGGAGGCGCGTAGGGGAACACGATTCCGGCACGCATGGCGAAATACGGCGCCAGGTGCGCCGCCACGAGGAGCGCAGCGGCGAGGGCATACGCGGTCCAACCGGAGAAGAGCCAGAAGATCAAACCTGCCGCGGCGCAGAAGGCGAGGCACAGCGCCACCACCGCTACGTTGCTCGCTGGCTCGAGGAATTGCCCGCGCACCAGCGTCTCGAATGCGTTGGCGTTGATCTCGACTCCAGGCATTGCGAGTCCCGCGGAGTAAGGAGTCATGTGCCGATCCTCCGCGGCGGATTGCGCGGTGACTCCGACGAAAACCACTTTCCCTAAGAATTGTTTCGCAGCCTGTGGATCGGTGCGCAATTGATGCAGCGTCACCACGGGGATCGACGACTCGAATTGCGCTGGCCGCGGCAGATAGCGCACACGCAGCGCGCGTGCTTCCGATTGCCGCGCCGGAATCCGGACGCCGCCGATCTCGAGTCCATCGGGATCCTCGATCACGGGAGCGTTGCCGCGCCAGATCCGGTAAGCCTCGAGGGAAATCGACCAATGCCGCAGCGCGCCCGCGGCCTTTTCGAGCGCTACTTCGCGGACCACGTTATCCAGCGGATCCGGCTCGGCATGCACGTGACCAACGGCGGTCGCCTTGCCGGCGAAGAGCGGCAGTGGTTCCTCCCAACGGCCTTGCACGAGATTCGCGGCGAGCACCACATTGGGAGCCTGCGCCAGCGCTTTGGCCAGCTTCTGGCTCTCGGCGGGATCGTCTTCGTCGGCGAAGATCACGTCCATCACCACGGCTTTCGGATGCGCCTCGGCGATGCGCTCCACGGCCTCAGCCAACGCGCCGCGCAGATAGCGCCGGCCGCGGATCTCCTTGAGCGTCTCCTCGTCCACTCCCGCGATGATGGCGTGTGAGTCGCCCCGCTCGGGCGGAGTGAGGCGCATGAGGAAATCGTTCACCGCGTTGTCGAACTGCGCTCCGAGGGAGGTCCAACCGGCGGCGATGGAGACGAGCAGGCAGGCGCCCAAAACCGCGGCGTAGCCGGCCCACTGTCTCTTTTTCATGCGGTCAATTCGTGGCGGGGCGAGCGCGCTTCTCGCGCCGGGCCAGGAAGCGCTCGATCTCTTTGGCCTCGCGGGGCAGCGCCTCCGTCAGCAGCTTCGCGCCGCTCTCGGTGATCAGAATCATGTCTTCGATGCGCACACCGATGCGCTCGCCGGCGAGGTAGATGCCGGGTTCGATGGTCACCACCATGCCCGGCTGCAAGCGCAGATCCGGATCGAACGCGTCATGCACTTCGAGGCCCACGTGATGGCCAAGGCTGTGGAGATAGTATTTGCCGAGCGGCTCGCCCTTCTGGTCTTTGCCGTGCGAATTCACGTAGCGGTAGGCGATTCCGTTGAGCGAATCCTCTTCGAGCCCGAGCAGCCGCATGCCCGGTTTCGCGGCTGCGATGGCTGCCTTCTGCGCGCCGAGCACGATGTCATAGATCTCGCGTTGACGCGCGCTGAACTTGCCGTTCACCGGGATTGTGCGGGTGATGTCGGCCGCGTAGTCCGCGCATTCGGCGCCCACGTCCATCAGCAGAAGTTCGCCAGCGTCCATGCGCCGCTTGTTCGCCGAATAGTGCAGCGTCACGGCGTTCGGACCCGAAGCCACGATCGGCGGATACGCATGGCGCTCACACCCGCGCTCGAAGTAGACGGCGCTCATCGTGGCGGCGATCTGGTACTCGGCGATCCCGGGAGCGGCGCGGCGCATGCCTGCTTTGTGCGCTTCCACAGACGAATCGACGGCGAACTGGAGCGCCTCCACCTCGGCGGAAGACTTGGTCATGCGCAGGTGCGCGATGAGCGGCGCGGCATCGGCGAAGTCGCGGCCCGGCGCCGCCTGCTTCACTTTCTCGGCCGAGCCGGTTTTGCTTAAAACATATAGAGTTCCGGTTGTTTTGGCCACGCGATCGGCGAAATCGTCGGATGCGAGCACGGTTTCGAACCCGGTCACGCTGGTGGCGTCACTGTCACCCGGAGCGAGCTTGTGTCCGGTGTAGCGCTCGCGTACTTCGCTGCGTTTGGGGAGATAGAACTCCTCGCCGGTCTTGGTGAGCACCAGCGCCGCGCCCGGCTCGCGCCAGCCGGTGAGGTAGAGAAAGTTCGGTTCCTGGATGAAGGGCGTGCGCAGGTCTCCCTTTTCCGATTCCGTGGAACCTTGCAGGACCACCACGGCACCTTCGGGCAACGCCTGCCGCAAGGCTGCGCGGCGTACCTTGTATTCCTCCTGTGGAATGGCGGCTGCGGCGAGCCCGGCTGTCAACAGGAGCGTCCCAAGACGCATATCCTATTACTGTAACCGTTGCCGATCCCGCTCATTGTCATCTGCGTCATCGCCTTCGCGCTCGCGTTCCTGTCGCTGCGCAATGATGGCGCTCGAATGGAGTGGGTGAAAGCGGCGCAAGCGCGCGTGGCCGCTCTGACGCGATGCCCTCCCGCCACCGTCATCGTGCCGGTGAAAGGTGGCGACGAGTTCCTGGCCGCGAACCTCGCATCGCTCGCTGCGCAGGACTACCCGAACTACGAACTGATCGTGGCGGCCCGTTCGGCCGCGGACATTCCCGATGGCGTGGCGCCGCCTCGTGCCCGCGTGGTCCACTCGGGCGATGGCGACGCGAACACGGGCGAGAAGATCAACAACCTGCTCGCGGCGGTGGCGGCGGCGCGGCCCGAGTCGATGATCTTCGCCTTCGCCGATTCCGACAACGAAGTCTCGCCGCGCTGGCTGCGCGCGCTGGCGGTGCCGCTGATGCATCCGGCCAACGGCTGCTCCACCGGATATCGCTGGCACCTGCCCGAGCCGCCGGACTTCTGGTCAAGTCTGCGCAGTGTGTGGAACAGCGTCATCGCCGGCGAGTTCCACGGGCGCGCCTGCTCATTCTGTTGGGGCGGCGCGATGGCCGTGCGGCGCGAAACATTTTTCAAGGCGCGTGTTCCGGAGTTCTGGCGCAACGCCATCTCGGACGACTTCCAGATGTCGGCGGCGATGCATGCGGCGCGCCTGCCGATCGTGTATGCGCCGGGTGCCTTGGTGGTGGACCGCAGCCACACCGGGGGCGGCGAGTTCCTGCGCTGGATCGAGCGGCAGATGATCATCACACGCGTCTATCATCCGCGGATTTGGCGCTTCTCGCTGGCGGCGCATGTGGTCTACTGCACGGCGATGGTGTCGCTCGCCGTATGGCAGCCTTGGCTGCTGGCGGCCTTGCTCGCGCTCGGGATGTTCAAATCGTGGCGCCGGGCGCGGATCGCCGAAGCGGCGCTCGAGTCGAAGGGCGCGTGGTTCCGCCGGCACGGGTGGATCTATGCGGCGATGATGCCGCTGGCGACTTGGGTGTGGATGTATTCGTTCCTTGCCTCGGCACGGACGAGCGTGATCTCGTGGCGGGGGCACCGGTATCGGTTGTCGAAGGACTCGGTCCAGCGGCGATAGGTCAGAAAAATCCCCGCCCTTGGCGAGTTCCGCCTCGAGCTCTTCGATCGTCGGCAGCGTCCCCTTGAACTGCTCAGCCAAGCTCTCGAGACACTGGACTCCGCAATCCCCAGCGGCTTGTCGATATCCCGCACCGCGTACTCGCCAGCCACCTGGTTCTTGTTCTTGCACAGAATCAGACCGATACTCGGCTGGTCGTCCGGATGACGCATCAGGTCGTCGATGGCCGAGCGGTAGAAGTTCATTTGGCCGGCGTAGGCTGGCTTGAACGGGGTCATCTTCAAATCGATCACCACGAACCGGCGCAGTCTGAAATGGTAGAAGAGGAGGTCAATGAAGAATTCCTCGCCGCCGACATTGAGCAACACTTGGCTGCCAGCGAATGCAAACCCGACTCCGAGTTCCACCAGGAACTGGCGGATGTGGGCGATCAGTCCTTTCTCGAGGTCGCGTTCATGGGCTTCGCGCGAGAGCGTAAGGAAATCGAAGTTGTAGGGGTCATTCAGGAGTTGCTGGGCGAGGTCCGATTGTGGCGCCGGGAGCGTGGTCTTGAAGTTGGTGATGGCCTTGCCCTGCCTGCGGTAGAGGCCGGTCTCGATGTGCATCGCGAGGACGCTTCGGCTCCAGCCATGTTCGATGGCGGCTCGGGCGTACCAAAGCCGCTCATCCCTCTCCTTGAGCTTTTCAAGAAGGGTCAGATTATGGAACCAGGACAATTGTGCAAGAGGCGCGCACAATTGCTTCTTCCGGCCACGCTTCGGCCAAAGCCCTCATGTACTTGAGGTTCCGGCGAGACAGCCCCTTCCTGTCGGGGAAGCTCCGCCGAAGGTCCGCGGCGAGCTATCAATCACCTTTGCGCCCCAGCCTTCCTCTCGCTGCCGCGCGAGAATCTCCTTGCCCGATCCCCCAGTAGAGCAAAACAAGTTCCCGGTTGATCGCGATTGCCGCACGAACCCGAGCGGACTCGATCCGCTGCTTGATTCGCGCCTATTCGCGCCAGACGTTTCGCGTAAGTCTTCCCGTCCAGTATCTGTTCCGCCATGGAGGCTCCTTACAACCCATTTCGGAGGGCCGTCGAGTTTCAAGAACCATCGTCGCCCCTATGCATGAGCCGCGCGAGCGCTACGCTGGAATCATGCGCGCGCTCGCCCTCATTTCGCTTCTCGGCATCCGTCTCCTGGCCGCGACATGTCCCGCCGAACCCTGGGACGGCACAGCGCCTATCGACGCTCGCATCGCCGATGGCGCCTGCCGCCTCCGCGACCTCATCCCCGGCAGAACCGAGGACAACCTCGCACGCCAGTACATCCTCGACACGCGCACTCGCGGCTTCCTAAATATCGATACCGCTTCGCAGGAGTTCGACACGGCGCTCCTGCTCACCGACGCGCGCTTCGTGCCGATCGCGAGTAACGACGACGTTGCCCCGGGCCGCACCGATTCCCACATCGTCGCCAGCGTTCTCCCCGATACCTATTTTCTCTTCGTGATCGCCAAACGTGCGTCGGGCGCCTTCACCTTGCGCGGGACGTTCGATCTCGGAACCGGCTGCCAGAACCGTCCACTCACCGGCCAAGTCAGCGGAACCCTCGGACCCCAGAGCTGCCGGCAACTGGACGTGGTCGCGCCGTCGGGCTCTTCTGTTCCCGTCGACCTCTTCGCGTTCCAAACCGACACGCCGAAGGTGCTTTCCGCCCTGATGCAGTCCCGCACTATCGACTCGTATCTCGCAGTCATCGACACCAAGACGGGCACCGTCGTGGCAAGCGACGACGATGGCGCCGATGGTGTTGCGAACGCATTGCTGATTGCGAGCGTCCCACCGGGGGACTATCTGTTGGTGGCAACCGTTGCGGGAGCGGCCGCCGGACCTTATGACCTCCAGACCCGCCTCGACGACGTGCGCCCCTGCAACATCTCCGACCTCTCCGCCTCCGGCTCGGCCACCGGCCAGCTCACGGAACCCGACTGCCGCATTCTCGACGTGCTTCCACCCGACGATCAGGACAATCGCATGGATCTGTTCCGCGTCAACATCGCCGAAGCCGGCGTGCTCACCGCCGACGCGTCGTCGAGCGCGTTCCCCACGGCGATCCTGCTGCTCGACAAAGACCGCAAGCTGCTCCAGACCGCCCTGCCTACCACGAGTACCGCGGCCCACCTGGTAGTGAGCCTCCAGCCGGGCGACTACATACTCGGAGTTACTCATACGCAGCTCTCGGCGGGAAATTACACGGTCCGGACTTCGCTCGAGCGCCTGCGCCCTTGCGACGCGGATACACTCGCGCCCGGCTCCGCCGTCACGGGCCGTCTCAATTCCGGCGAGTGCCGCTTCCTCGATGCCGTGCCCCTCAGCGTCGACACCACTCTGGCGAAGCCCTTCAAACTCACGCTCGAAAAGCGCGCCCGCGTCACGCTCGACATGACCTCGACTGAAATCGACTCGTTCTTGTGGCTCCTCGACGACACGGCGAAGGCCATCGCGCAAGACGATAACTCTGGCGGCGGTAATAATGCGCGCATTGTCGCGCAAGTTGCTCCGGGGACTTACACGGTGGTGGCGAATACGGCTTCCGTGCAGTCGGGTGGTTTCGAAGTCAAAGCGGTGGCTGAAGACTCCGCGACATGCCCGGTCAACAAGGTCACTATCGGGGAAACCGCCACTGGCACCCTCGCCGAATCTGACTGCGCCACCCGTGACCTGATGCTGAACAACCCGAGCGCGACCCAGGCTCGCTACCACGAGGTCACGCTCGCGAGCGCGGGAACACTCACTGTCGACGCCAGCTCCTTCTCGTTCGCTCCGTCGCTGATCCTGGTGGATTCGAACGGCAAGCGCATCACTTCGGACTCGCTCGTTACCACGGCGCTCGTGGGCGGAGCGCATATCCGCCGCGACCTCGCCGCTGGAACCTACGGCATCATCGTCACCGCAACAAACGGCCGCCCGGGCGACTACTCGATTCGCACCGCGTTCACGGCCCAGTAGCTTCGAGCGCCGCGCCCCACAAATTCACTACCACCGCGACCCCTGTGATCGCCGCGGTCTCCGCGCGCAGGATCTGCGGACCCAGCGTCGCGGCGAGCCACCCGGCGCCTGACGCTTGCTCGCGCTCGCGATCGGTCCAGCCGCCTTCGGGTCCCGTGAGCAGCACCACGCGATCCGCCGCGGACTTCGCCTCGGGCGCCACGCGCGAGAGGTACCGAGCCCCGCGCTCCTCTTCGAGGCGGATCCGCACATCGCCGGCCTCGCCCAGTGCTTCGCGGAACGGAGCCGCTTCGGCGAGCTCCGGCAACCTGTCCCGCCGGCATTGCTGGCTTGACTCGATCAGGATCCGCCGCCAGCGCTCGGCACGCTTCGGCACCGCTCGATCGAGACCTTTCTCGCTACGGTCCGCGATCACCGGAATGAACCGCTCCACGCCGAGTTCGGTTCCCTTCTCGAGCAGCCACTCGAAGTGGTCGAACTTGATGAGTGAAGCAGCGAGCGTCAACCGCACGGGAAGCGGCGAAGAGGCCACAGGCTCGAGCAGCGTGAACGTCACCCGCGACTTGTGCGCCTCCGTCACCTCGGCCAGCCATGCGGACTGGTTGTCGCTCACTTCGTAGCGATGGCCCTTCTCCACACGCAGCACACGCGTGAGATGATGCGCCTCGTCACCCGCGATTTCCGCCTGCCCTTTGCGGAACCCATCCACGAAGAATCGCCGCCGTGCCATGATAATTTTTCATGATCGCGCACTTGCGGGGAACCATTCTCGAGAAGCATCCGAACCAGGTTGTAGTGGAAGCGATGGGGGTCGGCTATGACGTGACGATACCAGTCTCCACTTACTCGTCGCTCCCGGATTCCGGCGCAACGGTCGCGCTGCGCATCCACACGCACGTGCGCGAAGACGCCATCGCGCTGTTCGGCTTCGCCACGTCCCAGGAGAAGGCGCTGTTCGAGCGGCTCATCTCGGTCTCAGGCATCGGACCCAAGCTGGCCATCACCGTGCTCAGCGGACTCGCCGTAGCCGACCTCGTCTCCGCCATCCGGGGCGGCCAAGTGGAGCGCCTCGTGCGCGTGCCGGGAATCGGTAAGAAGACCGCCGAGCGGCTGGTGGTGGAACTCCGCGACAAGCTCGACGCGGTCGGCGCAGACAAGACTCCCGTCGCTGCCGCCGTTCCGGTAGCGGGTGCGTTGTCTCCGCTCGAAGACGATGTGCTGTCGGCGCTCGTCAATCTCGGAGCACAGCGGGCGCAAGCTGAAGCCGCGTTGCGAAAGGCGAAGTCGGCGGGTGTCGGCGAGCAGTTCGAGCCACTGTTCCGCAAATCGATGGAGTATTTGCGATAGCGGCCGGCGCTTAGTTCCCGATGCGGTAAAACTGCACCGCGCGATTGCCATCCATCAGCACCAACCGCCCGGCATCGGCTCCATAGATGTACCCGTTATGCTGCTCCGCTACTGGCGCCGGCTCCCACACACGCGCGGACCGATCGAGCGCGTAGATCGTGGCCACTATGCGCTGGCCTGTGGAGCCGCCGTAGAAGGGGACACACAGGAACGCCTGCCCCTCATCCGTCAAGGCGAAGGTGATCTCGCTGATCTCGGGCTTGCCGTTGCCCACGGGAAGCTTCACGGCGATGTCCGTGAGCACGTTCCCGGCGAGCGAAATCTCCACGTACCTTCCTGACGTCGAGTACCAGGCCACCCGATCTTTCGATACGCGGAACGCGTGGTGTGAGTCCGAACCGACAAACGCGACGATATGCCCCATGCTGGACTGCGGAACGAAGGAGCCCGTCATTTTGCCGGAACGATCGAAGCGCCGAATGACAGCGGGACCACGCGCCGCATCAGGCCGGACCGTCTCGCTGCCTGCAGTCCACAATGAGCCATCGGGCGCAACGGCCACCATCACGGGCCGATACGAATCCGTTCGGATGATCTGCAAGTCCGCCCCGTCAGGTGAAATGCGAGCTACGAATCCGCCGCCTCCGTTGCGCTCAGCCATCGTCCCTGAAACGCCGATGGTTCCATCGGAGCCTCGATCGAAATCGTGAATGGTGATCGACTGAGCGCCGGGAATCGAGAACGGCACCGACCGCTTGCCGCTCGGACCGGCCAGCCAGATCACGGGTTCGTCCGCGTCTTTGAACTGGAGCGTCACCATGCCGCCGTTGCTCCATTTGGGCTGTCGCATGAGCCGCAGCGACATCGGCAGGTCGATGCCTTCCACCTGCGTCAGCGTCACCGCCGACAGCAGCGGCGCAAGAATCATCGGGATCGCGTGTTTCATAACGTCCGCATCGGCTGTGCAAACACCAGCCGATGTCCATTGAGATCCATCACGTCAAATTCGAGCATCCCATACTCCTGCTCGCACAGGGGGCGCGAGATCTCGACGCCCGCGGCCGAGTACTCGCCGTAGAGCGCCTTCACATCATCGGTGACGATGTATACGTTCCACGCTTCGCGTTCGCGCCGGCCTGGATCGTCAGGAGCCACGTACCCGGGTTGCTGCTGGAGAAAAATCTCGATCTCATCGCGACGCAGGATCGCGAAGCCCGGCGGGTAGTATTCGGATTCGAACCCGAGCCGTTCGTACCACTTCATCGTGAGTTCGATGTTGCCGACGAGAAACACGGTTGTCGAGTTGCCGAGTTTGGCTCGCATGATTCACCTCAGGCCCGCGGTAAATGCATGGATCTCGCGTAGCACATCTGCTTCGTGAGAGCGGAACACGTAATGATCCGCATGCGCGATCCAAATCACCTTCGCTGAAGGCAGGCCTTTCTCGAACGCCTTCGCCATCGCGCCTTGGAACGCCAGGTCGCGCGCGTCGGCTTCGGCTCGCTTGGCCGGATCGGTGATGCCGCGCTCGTGAGGCATCGCGTAAATCGCCAGGATCGGCACGTCCACCCGCGTGTACTTGTGCCCGCCCGCGCGAATCGCGTCATCGATCGTGGCGATCTCGCGCGGTGGCGCCGGCGCGGTCTCGGAAGCATCGTATGCGTAGCGGTACCCAGCGTCGAGATAAATCAAGCCAGCCACTTTGTTCGGATGGCGCGAGCCCACCGAGCTGAGCTCCTGTCCGGCAAGCGAGTGCCCGATCAGAATCGGTTTGTCGATGCCGAGCCCGTCGATCACGGCCACCACATCGTCGCCCAGGCGATCTGCGTCGTAGTTGGCACGCGTTGGCGGCGGAGCGCTCGACACTCCGGATCCGCGGCGCGTGATTCCGTATACGCGATACGCGCCGGTAAGCTTGGGCGCGAACTTGTCGAAGCCATGCGCGTGGTTGTTCCCACCAGCCAGCAGGATCACGGGCCTGCCCGTGCCGCCCCAATCCACCACTTCGAGCTTCACGTCCTGCGCCACGTCGACAAAGCGCACCGCATGCGCAGTGCGATCGCGGCGCCACGAGGTCTCGCCAGTGGCGCGCTCGAGATCAAGCCGCACGGGAGAGCCCTGCGTCAAGGTCCCGGTGAAGGCGCTCTTACTTTCGTTCAGCACGCCTTCGTAGATGGCGCGGATGGCCGCGAATTCGATGTTCAGCTTCGAGCCATCGAAACTCACTGAACTCGCGGGCACGGGATTGGAGCCGTCATCGGGCGTGGCCTCAGACGCGGTCCAGCCGCTGGCTCCCTGCGCGATGGTGACCACCAAGCGCACGCCGGTTTTGCCGAACGGGAGCGTGCCTTGCCAGTCTCCCGCAAGGTGATCAGTGACGCACCGGACGGCCAGCGCGCGCGACTTTTCGGCGGTGTGGTGATTGAGCAGCGTCGAACCGCTCGCGAAATTGAAGAACCACGCTTCAGACGAGCCGCTCTCGGATGCGGTCCAGTAGAAGCCATGAGCGTGGATGCGCCGATATGCGCCGTCCGGATCGCGGCCGCCACCGAGCACGGCGCCGAATCCCGCCGAGCCTCCAGCGAGCATCGCCGTGTAAGCCGCTTTGCCCTTGTCTGTGGACTCGTCCACGATGCCGCCATAGTGCTTCGCCAACTGGCGCCACTCGGCATCCGTGGGAAGGCGCCAGCCCGCACCGAGCGATCGGCAGGCTCGCAACGCTGATTCCCACGTGTACAGGCGGCCATACTGCCGGCAGTTGCTCTCCGAGTCGCCGTAGCAATAGGAAGGCGCGCTGTCAACATTGAGGTTTTGCGTCGTCCACAGCTTGCCATCCGGCATCCGGGCAGAGGACTCCGCGGCGAACAGATCGGCGCTCAGCGCACCCAGCAAGATGCAGTAGCGAACTCCCGCGGCTCGGGTCATAGAAGCCCGCTACTCGCCCTCCGGGCACGACCCGCCCTTCGCCACGCCCCATTCCATCGCATTCTCGAGCAGCTTCTGCATCAACGGCTCTGCATAAAACTCCGCCGCATGCCCCAGCGCCGAATACACCGCGCGACCCTTGCCCACGCAGTGCCACCACACCAGCGGATGATCCGCGCCCATCGTGGCCCTGCCCGGCTCGTACGTCTTCTCATCCACCGTGGCGAGAATATGGAACCCCGCCTTGCCGCGCGGGTTCGTCTCGAACGAGTACCATTCATCGGAACGTTGCCACGTCTCGGGCAGTCCCTTCATGATCGGGTTCCGCGTATCCTCCACACGAATCGTCGCCGGCACGATGCGCGAGTGCACCACGAACTGCGCGCCGAGCAGCGTCTCGACGTACCACTTCCAAGCTGCGGCGGAACGTGGCGGTGCGAACATCGGCGCAGTGGGAGGCGGGTCGCCGCCGGCGCCGTGGATCCCCACGAAGACACCGCCGTTCTCAATCCACGTGCGGAACGCGGCGCGTTGATCCTCGGTGAGCGTGTCGCCGCTCGTGTTGCTCCAGATCACCAGCCGGAACTGGCGCAACTGATCGGCGTTCATCACGGCCCCGTTCTCGGTCTGGAAATGCGGCCACCCGCGCCGTGTAGCGATCGCGTCGAGCGTCTCGTTGGCTGCCCGAATGGCGGGCGTGTCGCGAAATCCGTTCGTCTTCGAGAAGATCAGAATGCCGCCCGGCTTCAATCCAGCCGGGAGTTCCGGGGCGGTCTTGTCAAACACGGGATCGGGAAAATGTTCGCGCATGAAGGCCGCGCGCTTGGCGGGATCGCGCATCCGTTCGCGGATGCGCTGCTCCTCGGGCGAGGCTTCCGGGCGCGCCGCGGGGTCCTGCGGGAGGAGCGGAAACAAGAGGCACGACGACAGGGCGGCTCGGATCATGCCGATCAGTATAGGGCATGATCGCGAGCCGCGCAGGCCGAGCCTACCCGTTGCCCGTCTCGCCACCAGCGGCTGCGGCAGCGGCCGCTGGAGATGCCATCGCCTTCATCCACTTCGCTCCGCGCTTCTTCATTTCCGCGGGAGTCATGTCTTCGATGTGCGTCGCCAGCGCCCACTTGTTTCCGAACGGATCCTGCACCTGCGAGTACCGGTCGCCCCAGAACATGTCGGTAGGAGGCATGATTGCCGTGGCGCCCGCTTTGATCGCTTTCGGGAACGCCTTGTCCACGTTCTCCACATAGATATGGAACGTCACCGGAGTGCCGCCCAACGTGACCGCGGACCGGTTGCCCATGCTCGGGCTTTCGTCGCCGCACATGAAGCGGCTGTTGCCGATCTCGATCTCGGCGTGCATGACCGAGCCCTTCACGGGTCCGGCCATGCGCATGATCTCTTTCGCGCCGAACGCTTTCTTACAGAATTTGATGAAGGCATCCGCGCCTTGAATCGCGATGCCGGGAGTAATGGTTGTGTATCCCTTGGGGATGGGACGGACTTTTGCCATAGCAGCAGAGTATAGCGCCGCGAGATGACGATCGCACGACCGCGCCGCTAGCGATACACCGCGAACAAATCGGTAGAGAAGTAGCGCTCCATGCGATCCGCGAACACCGTCACGATCTGCGCGTCGCCGCCGCGCTTCTCGGCCGCCAGCAACGCCGCGCGATAGTTCAGTCCCGAACTCGGGCCCACGGGAAATCCACGCCGGATCAATTCGCGCGTCGCAGCGAGCGCGTCCTCGTCAGAGACCTCGATGATGTCGAGCCCCGGCAACGCAGCCGGTGAGAAGATCGTCGAGATCGAATCCACCACGCCCGGAATGCGCGCGCTGAAACTGCAGCATTCCACTTCCGATGCACCTCCGAGATTCACCGGCCGCGCGAGCACCGGCGTCACCTGACATCCCGCCGCGCGCAAGCCTTCGAACAAGCCCACCAGTGTCCCGCCCGTGCCCACTCCGCTCACCACCGCATCCACCACGCCGCCCGGAATCTGCTCGAGAATCTCGCGCGCCGTACCTGTGCGATGCGCATCCGCATTTTCGCGATTGGCGAACTGGCGCGGCAGGAACACGCTCTCGTCACCCGAGGCGATGCGCTCGGTCTCGGCGATCGCCCCGCGAATTCCTTCGGCTGCGGGCGTGAGGCGAATGTCGCCGCCATAGCCGCGAATGATCCACACGCGCTCATTGCTCACGCCCTCTGGCATCACCGCGATGAAGCGGATGCCGAGTTGCGCGCACGCCAGCGCCATCGCGATGCTTGTCGATCCGCTCGACGCTTCCACCACCGTCGAATGCGGACCCAACCGCCCCTCGCGCCACGCCTTCTCCAAAATGAACCGAGCGATTCGATCCTTCGTCGAACCGCTCGGATTCAGGAACTCGAGTTTGCAGCGGATCACCGGCGCGCCCGCGCTCAACTGAACCGGAACGAGAGGCGTGGGTCCAAGCCGGTTGAGATACGCGTGGCGATCGGGAACGCGGCTCACGGGTTACGGCTTGTAAGCCACGCAGTCGATCTCGACCTTCATTTGCTTGTTCGCGAACTTGGTCTCCACCGTGGTGCGCGCCGGCTTGGCTTCGCCGAAGAACTCCGCGTACACCTCGTTCATCGCCGCGAAATCATCGCCGTTGGCCAGGAACACACCGCACCGCACCACGTCGGCGAGCGATGCTCCGCTGCCTTCGAGGATCAGCTTGATGTTGTTCAAAACCACGCGCGTCTCGTGGCGAATGTCGCCATACGAGAACTGATTCGTCACCGGATCGATGGGCCCCTGACCCGCCACGAAAATGAAGCCGCCGGCTTTCACCGCGGGCGAATAGGGTCCGCGCGGCGTCGGGACTCCGGCGGGCGTGATGCGTTCGATCATTCGGGCTTTCTCCTTCTCGGCTGTGCGGCCTTCTTCGCTCGCGGAGCACCTTCCTTGCGCGGCGCGGCTTTCTTGCGTCCACGCGAGGCGGTGGTGGTGACCACGGGCTTGGGCTCGGGTTCGAAGATGGTGGGCTGACCCGCCACGATCGGCTGCCGCTCGTCATACTCATGCGGCTGTTCGTCGGGATCGGGCTCCGGCGGCGGAGCCGGCGGATAGAACTCGGCGCCCAGCAGCACCGAGAGTCCGCGCTCTTCATCCGGTTCCACGCGCACCACCGTTCGGTCCTGCGCGAAGTTCAGCAATTCGTTGAATTCCTGGAAGCCGTACGCCTTCCAGTCGAAACCAGGAGCTTCGGCCGCCACCCACGATTGCAGTTCTTCGGCCGTGGCGCCGCCGTCTTCCATGTCGAGCCGATGCGTTTCGAGCACGTCGCGCAGATACGGCAGCGCGTCTTCCGGCTTGAGCTCGGGCTTCACGTTCGCCGAACGCTTGCGCTCGATGATGTAGCGCCCGCCTTGACCGGTGACGTGCACAAAGTCGGCCTTCTTCAGCATCTCCACGAATTCCGAGAAGCTGTGCGCGCCGTAGGCTTTTTCGCTGAAACTGGCCGAGAGCTGCAGCATCGTCGACTTGAGCAACCCGAGTTGCGGCTGCACGGCCCGCCGCTCCAGCACTTCGAGCGCCCGCTCCACCAACGGCACGGCCTGCGAAAGGTCGAGCGGCGCGGGCCGGTCCTTCGGTCTCTGCTGGCCTTGCGGTTGGCCCTGCTGCGGACTCTGTTGCGGACCCTGTGGCGCACCCTGCGGCGGTTGGCCCTGCGCTTGACCCTGCTGCTGCGCCTGCCTTTCCTGGCGCTCCTGCCGCTCTTGCTGCTGCCTCGCACCGCGACTCTGAATCGGAGCCGGCTGCTTGCCAGGAGGCAAATCGTCGATCACCGATTCATAGCTGATGAACTCGTGGCAGTTCTGTTGCAGGATCGTGCTGGTGAACGCACGCCCACCCACGATGAACACGGTCTTGCCGTATTCCTTGAGTTTGTTCACCAGCGGGATGAAGTCGCTATCGCCGCTGATGATGGCGAACGCATTCACATGCGGATGCGTGAACGCCATCTCGAGCGCGTCGAGCGCGAGGTTGATATCCGCGCCGTTCTTGTCGCCGCGCGGCGAGGGGATCCGCTGCACCATTTGGACCGCGTTCTCCGCCATCTGCCGCGTAGCCGGCTCCTGGCGTCCCCAGTTGGCGTAGGCGAACTTGGCGACGATGACTCCGCGTTCTTTCAAGGCGTCGAGCACCGGGGCCACGACAAACTCGCGCCGCAGCGTGCTCTTCACGCCGATCTCGATGTTGTCGTAATCGACAAACACCGCAATATTCATTTTCTCTTGCATCTTGCTTCTTTCCTTGCGCTCTCCGCGCATCGGTTGCGCCACGGCTCCTCCCGGGCGCTTGCTCCGGTTTCCGGTTGCACCGGCCTTGCCTGCGCGTGGGCACGCGCCTTTCCGCCGGGGCTCTTTTGCGCCCGCTATCCCTTTGGCGAGACTCCGGCTTCAGGCGGTTTGCGACACGGCATTCCGGATGAAACCGGCGATCTCTTCGAGCGAAGCCCCCGGCTGGAACACGCCCGCGACTCCCAGCTTCTTCAGTTGCGCGGCATCGTCATCGGGGATGATCCCGCCTAGAACCACGACAACATCCGTCATTCCCTTCTCCGAAAGCAATTCCATGACTCGGGGAACGATGGCGTTGTGGGCGCCGGAAAGGATCGAGAGGCCGATCACTTGGACATCTTCCTGAAGCGCGGCGTTGACGATCATCTCGGGCGTTTGGCGAAGTCCGGTATAGATCACTTCCATGCCGGCGTCGCGCAACGCCCGGGCTATCACCTTGGCGCCGCGATCATGTCCGTCGAGTCCCGGCTTTGCCACCAGGACACGGATTGGGTTTTCCATTGTGAACTCGGCCCCGCGCCGATTCCAGTCCTCGCAACTCGGACCTGAACCATTCCGTGGGGCTTGTTGCTCACACCTATTAGACCACACTTGCCCGCAGCTCGGGTTGCTACATGCGGCCTCGCAGTTGGTGCTGCTACAATCGCTCGATGTTTCGCGCCCCCAGCCCCGTGCTCCTGTCTGCCGTATTGCTGACCGGGGCGTGCCTTGCCCAATCAAAGGAAAAGAAAATGGAACAACAACAACCCACGGCCACCCCCGCCCCGCAGCCGCAAAAGGGCCGCATCCTCGGCATTGGCGGCATTTTCTTCAAATCCGAAAATCCCGGACCCATGCGCGAATGGTACTCGAAAAACCTCGGCCTCTCAGGCCAAGGCGGAAGCGTCATGCTGCACTGGCGCGAGAAAGACAACCCCCAGCAGGAGCGCATGACCGTGTGGTCGGTCTTCCCCGCCTCGAGCAAGTATTTCGAGCCCCAACTGATGGTGAACTACATCGTCGACGATCTCGACGCCCTCCTCGACCGCCTCGGCAAGGCAGGCGTCAAGATCGACCCCAAGCGCCAAGACGAGTCCTACGGCCGCTTCGCCTGGATCTACGATCCCGACGGCAACAAGATCGAGCTCTGGCAGCCCATCAACCCGGCGAAGTAACGCCGCCTCTTCGCCGCCCGCGAAGAATTTCGGCCTCCGTGTGGGGCAGGCTTCCGCCTGCGCGGGACTCGAGTCGCGTTGCCGACCCACACACCATTACGCGGCAGCCCGCGCCGAAACAGCGCTCTGCCCATAACCCAACTACACCAGCCCCCCCCGTCCCCCCCATGCTGGACCATGCCTCCTCCCACTTCACCCGTCGCACTCGAAAAGGCCTACGCCCTCTGCCTCTGGATCATCCCCAAAGCCACCCGTATGCCGCGCTCCCACCGGTTCGCCCTCGGAGATCGCCTCTACACCCATTCCCTCCATCTCGTCACCGCCCTCACCCAAGCCTCCTTCCGCCAGGACAAAGCCAAGCCCCTCGAAACCGCCAGCGACCACGTCAACTCCATCCGGATCCTGCTCCGCCTCGCCAAAGACCTCCGCCTCCTCTCCTTCGACTCCTACGCCCACGCCACCGCCCTCCTCGACGAACTCGGCCGCATGATCGGCGGCTGGAGGAAGTCGCAATGAACGGACCCTGGCATCGCCTCACCTCGCTCGAGAACCTCTTTGGCGCCGCCCACCGCGCCGCCGCGGGCAAGCGGTCGCGCCCCGATGTCGCGGCTTTCCGCGCCAATCTCGAACCCGAACTCCACCGCCTTCATCGCCAGTTGCTCGATGGCTCCTATCGCCCCGGACCCTACCGCACCTTCCGCATCGTCGATCCCAAGCCGCGCCTCATCTCGGCCGCGCCCTTTCGGGACCGCGTCGTCCATCACGCCTTCACCAACATCGTGGAACCCGTCTTCGAGCGGCGCTTCGTACCCTACTCGTTCGCCTGCCGCTCCGGCTTCGGAACGCACCGCGCGCTCGCCCACGCTCGCCAGGCTTGCGCGCGATATTCCCACGTTTTGAAATGCGACGTGCGAAAGTACTTTCCGTCAATCGATCACGCCTTCCTGCGCGATCTGCTCGCCCGCGCCATCGATTGCCCGGATACTCTCCGCCTGGCCGCGCTCATCATCGAGAGCTCCAACCCGCAGGAAGAAGTGCTCCACTACTTCCCCGGCGACACGCTCTTCACTCCCCACGAACGCCGCCGTGGACTCCCCCTCGGCAACCAGACCTCGCAATTCTTCGCCAACGTCTACCTCAATCCCATGGACCACATGATCGTCCGCAACCTCCGCCCCGGCGCCTACGCGCGATATGTCGACGACTTCCTCCTCTTCTCCGATAGCAAAGCCGAGCTTGCCGAAATGCTGCACCGCATCCGCGAGTTCCTCTACCGCTACCGGCTCACGCTGCATCCTGGCAAGAGCCGCGTCTACCAGTGCCGCGACGGCTTCCCATTCCTCGGGTTCCGCCTCTTTCCCACCCACGCCCGGCTCGCGCGCGCGAATGTGGTCCGCTTTCGGCGGCGTCTCAAAAAACTCAGCACGCAGTACCATGCCGGGCTGATCGATCGCGACGAGGTGACGCAATGCGTACGCTCATGGATCGGGCACGCCATGCATGGCGACACGTGGCGGCTGCGCGAACAGATCTTCGAGCAGTTTCCGTTTCTGGCGGGTGTGTTTCCAGTGAAGGATCCTGGTACACTGTGAAACCGGAACGCGGCCATACGTGGTGCGGGGCGGTGCTTTCAACAACAATCGAAACAACGCCCGTGCGTCGTATCGCAACAACAACCAACCGGACGAACAGAACAATGACCTGGGGTTTCGGGTGGCCGGGGGATGTGGAAACAGGCCTTGCCTGGGAGCCAGAGTCCCGCCGAGTGAGTCGGCGGGAGCGTGCCACTCCACTTCCGGGCCGCGGTCCCGATGTAGATGGCTGCATCAAACAAAAACAGGCCCTGGTCTTGGGCTTCGGCTCGCGGCCAGGGCCGCGCCATCGTGGCCAAAAATTTTCTTTTGGCCGAGGGTGGATCCCCCCTCGGACTCCCCCAGGAAGGCTCGTTGCGTCATCGAAAGGGAAAAGGGAAAAAAATCAAGTGATTCCCCCGGCCACCCGAAACCCCAGGCCATCGTACAGATCGTCCGGTAGGCTGTAGTCGCGATACGACGCACGGGCGTAGTCCCGAAGGTTGTAGAAAGCACCGCCCCGCACCACGCGCGTATCCTGGTCCTTGTCGTACCACGAATCCGTCCATTCCCACACGTTCCCGATCAAGTCGAGCACGCCCTCCACGCTCGCGCCAGTGGGGTACAAGCCTACAGGCGTCGGATGACCGATCTTGCTTTCGTCGTAGTTTGCGCGCGAAGGATCGATGTCGTTGCTTCCCCACGGATACTTGGTGCGATCCGGGCCGCGCGCCGCCCGCTCCCACTCTTCTTCCGTCGGCAGGCGGCACTTGGCCCATTCGCAAAAAGCATTCGCCTGATGCCACGTCACGTTCACTACGGGCCAGTTGGGATGCTCCAGTTGCTCATCCCATCGTGCTGGCTGCTGAGAAGGTTCAGCGTCGACGAACTTCGCGTACTGCGACACCGTGACGGGGTACTTCGAGATCGTGAATGGAGCGATCTCCGGAACCATCCGTGGTTTCTCGCGATCTTCCCAAGCCTCCGGGTCCTCTTTCTTGGTCGCGCCAATGCGATAGTTACTTGACGCCGGAATCTTCACCCACTCGATCTCTTCCACCCGCGAATCACCCGCCTGCCCCAGCGCTTCCGCCGCAGCCAGCCTGTCTTGGAACGGGACGCTCTGCGACTTCTTCTTGTCGAAGATATCCATCACCGCGCTGAGCGACTCCTGATAGCGCGGATCCGACACCTCATACCCGATCAAGTCCCGCTTCAACGCCCCGATCAACCCCACGCACTTCGCCCGGTCAGGCAGCGCCGGACCCATCCGATCAAGCAACTTCCGCAACAGCGCATCCAACTTGCGCGGACCTTCGGCGAACAGCCCCGCGTAGAGCAACGCCGTTTCCCGCCATTCAGGCCTGTAAATTCTCGGCTCCGGACCACCGAGCAGCAACTCATGCTGATCCGCATCTTCCAACCACGAAATCTCGAGCGCCGCCAGAAATTCTTGGAACGTCAGATGCCAGAACGCGATCTCACCCCGCGGCGTGACCACGATGCCGCTATCGGATTCCTCTTCTTCAGGAATCGCGCCGCCTTCTCGCGCCCACCCAGATCCTTCCCGAGCGTCCTGCTTGCCCACTCGAGCGGCGCCTGCTTCTTGCGGCCTTCCGGATGATCCTGCATCGCGAGCGCAAGCGTGCGAAATCGCAGCAGGCATTCGTTGGCCGGTAACCGGTCCGGTTTGGCGCGCTGCTTCGAAAGCCACTCGAGAATGGACCCATACAGATCCACGCGCCTCTCTGGAAGTTTGATGTTGTTGTGCTGCAGCACCGCCAGCGCCGTCAGCATCACCGGGTTGCGCGCCATCTTCCGGATTTCGCCCGACTTCACGGCCTGCTTGAGGTCGTCACGGAACTGGCGCTCTTTCACCTCGTCGGAAGAGTAGAGGAACCCCGCGAGCTTGGCCAGGAACGCCCGGATCGCCTCGGGCTCCAGATCGTCAATCAGCGCTTCTTCGAAGCCGCGGATCGCCACCTTGCCTTCAGGGCGCGAGGTCACCGCGAAGCGGCACTTGTCGAACGAGTCCGCCGATTCCCGGATCAGGCGCGCGATCCGCTCGCGCGAAGCCTCGTCGGGCGTTTCGTCCAGTCCATCGATCAGCACATGGCACTCGCCGGCGCGGAGCTTGGCTTTGAAGTAGTCCGCAGTCAGGCCGCGATTGTACTGTTCGCAGTGCGAACCGGCGTAGAGAGGAATCCACTCGGGCGACCATGGCTCCGGGGGTGGGTTGGCCGGCTTGAACTCGGCAAGCGCCGCCGCGCCGATCCAGATCGGTAGGGCATCATCGCGGCGTTCCTTACAGAGCTGATGGACCACGCGCCGGAGGAAGGTGGTCTTGCCGGAGCCCGGGTCGCCGACGACCATCAGCTTGCGATGAGCGAGCAGCGCTTCCTGCAACTGCACGTGGCGGCCTTCGGGCGCAGTCTGCTCGCGTGAAGCGGCGGACGTGGTGAGGGGAATGTAGAAGTCCTCGATCGGGAACTGATAGGCTTTGTTGTCACCGAATCGGAGGCCTTGGACTTCGATTTTCGAGGTCTGGTCCTGGAGTGCGCTGATGTAGCGAGAGGGGTCGCCGGGGATAGTGGTCGATTTCTTTCCTTCCGCCATCGGATGTTTCGCGATCAGATACTTTTCCAGCCATTCGCGGATCTTGTCGCGGAACTGATCCGCACCCTCGTAGGTGATGTACAAGCCGAGCTTCCCGTATTCGTCGCGGAACCGCTCTACTTGGGCAGCTTTCTCGTAAGCCTCGGCTCCCTTGGCCTTGAACGGCGCGTCATTGAAGCACATCGCGACGTTAGGGCGCTTCGACTTACCCCAAGCCGCGATTGCGCCGCGCAACTCGTGCTCGGTCCCGGTCTCACCGCCCAGCTTCGGGTCCTTGGTGCCGAACCTCTGCCAGAGAACCCCGATCACGATGTCGAATGTCTCGATGGGCAGATCCTCGTCAATTACACCCTGCCCGCCCATCTCATGGAGGCGCTCGAGCACATCCTCTTCCCAGCCCTTTACCACGAAGAGCACGCCGCGCTCCGCCGCCATGAAACGATTGAGTGACCGCACAGCCTCGCGGACGTGAGCGCGCTCCGCCGCCACATCCCCGGGCGAGGCAACGAAAATCCGGACGATCTTCACCATCGGATTTCCAGCTTACACCAACTCCGCCAAGCCGATCCCATGTCCGCGAAAAATCGTAACCCCAACCCACCCAATACTTTGCCGGAAACGATTTTGCGTGGCGGATCCAGCCTCCCGCTACCCTTACAACCGGAGGCCACGTTCTTCCCATGAACACCAAATCCGCCGCCAAACCCGGCAGCTCCACCGGACCCCGCACCGCAGCCGGCAAAGCCCGCTCATCCCAAAACGCCCGCAAACACGGACTCACCTCCCGCGCCGTCGTCCTCCCCCACGAGGACCCCGCCCCCTGGCTCGCCCACCTCCAAACTTACATGGATCGCTTTCGACCCGCCGGCGCCGCCGAGGCCCGCTTGGTCGAACAAATCGCCGCTGCCCAATGGCGAATCCGCCGCGCCTGGGCCGCCGAGACCGAAGGGCTGGACCGCGAAATCCAGTCCGTCACCGGAGCCGCCCTGGCGTATCGCAACCTTACTGACAATTCACGCACCCTCGCTGCCCTCGACCGCCAGGAAGCCCGCCTCACACGCGAGTTTCACCGCACCCTCGCCGAACTCCTCGAGCTTCAATCCAACCGCGCCGCCCAGCCAGTCAAAAATGCCAATTTGCAAAACGAACTCCCCGCCCCGCAACCCGCCCCAATCCAAAAGGCGCTTTTGCAAAACGAACCCAATCCCTCGCCAGCCACTCCCCAACCCGCATCACCAGCCCAAATCCCAACCACCCATCCCCTCCGAAAACCAATTTTGCAAAACGAACCCAATCTCTCCTCAGCCACTCCGCACCCTCAGCACCAGCCCAAACCCCAGCCACCCTTCCATCCGGAAAACCAGATTTGCAAAACGAACCCAATCCCTCCCCAGCCACTCCGCAACCCTCAGCACCAGCCCAAACCCCAGCCACCCTTCCATCCGGAAAACCAGATTTGCAAAACGAACCCAATCCCTCCCCAGCCACTCCGCAACCCTCAGCACCAGCCCAAACCCCAGCCACCCTTCCATCCGGAAAACCAGATTTGCAAAACGAACCCAATCCCTCCCCAGCCACTCCGCAACCCTCAGCACCAGCCCAAATCCCAACCACCCTTCCACCCGAAAATCCGAATTTGCAAAACGAACCCGATCCCCTCCCCAGCCACTCCGCAACCCTCAGCACCAGCCCAAACCCCAGCCACCCTTCCATCCGGAAAACCAGATTTGCAAAACGAACCCAATCCCTCCCCAGCCACTCCGCAACCCTCAGCACCAGCCCAAATCCCCACCACCCTTCCACCCGAAAATCCGAATTTGCAAAACGAACTCAATCCCTGCCCAGCCTCTCCGCAACCCTCAGTACCAGCCCAAACCCCAACCACCCTTCCACCCGAAAAACCAGATTTGCAAAACGAACTCCCCCCCCGAGGCGCCGGCTCAAATTGTGGGGCAGGCGTTCAGCCTGCAGCGGGACTGCCAGTCCCGCCGTCCGAGCGGCGCACCCAGTTTCAGGCTCTTGAATCAGCCTCCCACCCTACACGCTTCAGTCCCGCTATCGGCTCCCGCACCATGCCCCCCAAACCAAGCCGCTAGAATTGCCGATAGAAGCATCATGCACCCCCGCATCTCCCACATCCGCTGGACCCTCCCCACGGCAATCCTCCTCGCCCTCACCGCCACCCCCGCCGAAGCCCCCAGTTGTGGACCCATCTTCCCCGAAGCCGTCTTCTCCTTCGAGAAAACTCCCCCCGACTTCACCGGCTACAGCAACGGCCGCCTCGGCGTCCACCGGCCCACCTTCTGGCGCCGCTATCAAGTGATCGCCTACCGCTATCTCTCCGATAGCCCCCTCACCCGCGACGAAATCAAAGGGCCCGAAGGCTCCGGCCGCCCTTCCCAAGACATCTGGGCCGCAATGGAAACCTGGCGCAAAAGCCGCGGCGCCGTAGTGAAGCAGACCGCGCCGCCCATCGCCACCTACCGCGCCCACAAGAAGTACTCGGGCTACGACAACTGCCTCCCTGACGCCTTCGTCAACGCGAGCCGCACGCTCGACGAGCGCGTCAAGACTTTCGGCGCCGCGCACGCGGGCGTGAAGGCTTGGGTGGACGCGCAGGACGCCGTCTTCGCCAACTGCTCCCAAGGCCGCACCATCCCCGCCGAACCCGATGCCGCGCTGCCCGCCGTGCTCCGCGCCGACCGTGAATACCAGATCGCCGCCGCGCACTTCTATAGCGAGGGATTCCAGGAGGCCTACCAGCGCTTTCGGAAGATCGCCGCCGATCGCGGATCGCAATGGTCCACGATCGCGCCCTATCTCGCCGCGCGATGCCTCATCCGCGAGACCACGCTCTCTGACGGCGGCAAGTTTGCACAAGCGCTCGGCGAACTCGAAACGATCGCCGCCGACTCGCGCCTGTCAGCCTATCGCCAACCCACAGACGACATGCGCGCCTATGTCGCCATGCGCCTGCGCCCGCAGGAAGTGATTGATCGCGTCAGCGCCGACTTACGAAAACCCTCGAATGGAGAGAAATTCCGTCAGAATCTGGTGGATTTCGACTATGTTTGGGAGCGCGCCAACGTTGTCCCTCGTGACGATATGGGAGCGTGGATCTCTTGGATGGCATCCCAGAAGCATGATGACGCCGTGGCGCGATGGCGCGCGTCGAAGTCCGTGCCGTGGCTCGTGGCGGCTCTCGAGTCGGCCACCGCGAAAGATAAATCCGTGCCGGACTTGCTCGCGGCCGCGGAGTCGACACCCGAGTCCTCGCCTGCCTATGCGAGCGCGCTCTACCACCGGCTGCGCCTCATTGAGGAGCAAGGCAAACGAGCCGAGGTGCGCGCCGAGCTCGACCGGAAGGCCCCCGTGATCCAGCGGCTTCCGCTTTCGGCGTTCAACTTGTTTGTAGCGCAGCGCATGCGCCTGGCGCAGTCGCTCGACGAGTTCCTGCGCTTTGCCCCGCGCAAGCCCGTGGCCGTTGCTTTCGAAAACGAGTCGTCATCGAGCGAGCCTACCAAGATCGGCGACAAGGTGATCCCTGACGCGATGCTCGACATCGACTCAATGCGCATCTTCAACTCAGGGCTCCCGTTCGCTTCCCTGCGCACGGCGGCGCTATCGCGCACCCTGCCCGCCGCGGTCTCCACGCGCTTGCTGCTGACGGCATTCACCCGCGCGGTGATCCTCGGGCGCGATGACGCAGCCAACGAACTCGGCGCGGCCCTGGCGGAGCGGCGGCCGGCGTTGCGTCCCCTCGTGGACCGCTATCGCGCAGCCAAGGACCCCGCCGAGCGCAAATTCGCCGCTGCGTACTTACTCTTGCGCTCACCCGGACTCCGCACACAGTTGGAAGGCAGCCTGTCGTCGCGCGACGAAGAGAACTTACAAGAGATCGACGATTTCCGCCAGAATTGGTGGTGCAAGGCCGATCCGAAAGCGCAGCCGATGCCTCCGCCGTTCCTCACGGCCGCCGAGCGCAAGGACTTTGACGCCGAGTGGACGAAGATGCAAGCCCTCGAAGCGGGTCCCACGTGGCTGGGCCGCCAAGCGGTCGAGTGGGCCAAGGCGCACCCCGAAGACCCGCGCTCGCCCGAAGCACTGCACTTGGCCGTGCGGGCTACTCGCTACGGCTGTACGGATGACGGGAACAGCGCCGTGTCGAAGGCCGCGTTCACCGCGTTGCACGCGCGATGGCCCAAGAGCGAGTGGGCGGCTAAGACGCCGTATTGGTTCTGACGGCTTCAGCTAACCGGGACTTCAGTCCCGCTGCCGTCGCCCTGTCCCAAATCTGGCGCGTGGCGAACCATTGACCTATTAGAAGAAAAAAGGAGACCTGCAATGCCAGGACGCGTAGGGTTGCCGCACCCATCACCGCCGCGAGAAGGCCCGCTGAAAGTACGGCGCCCAGTAGCAGCCCTGCCAATCCAGTGCGCCTCCGGTTGTCCGCCGCCCACCCGCCGTGCTACGGTTCGCTCAGGAGCGCCAATGCACCGATCATGCTGTTTACTGATTTTGGCCGGATGGGCCACCTGTGCCGCCGATGAAATCCGCTTCGTTCCGATCGCAGTCAACGTACCCGCGCCCGTCGACATCCAAAGCCCAGGCGACGGTTCCAAGCGCCTCTACTTCGTCAGCCAGTCCGGGAAGATCTACCAATACTCGATCCCGGCCGCGTTGCTCCAGCCCACCCCGATTCTCGACATCTCCTCGAAGACTCTCGGCCTCAACGAGTGCGGACTTCTCGGCTTGGCATTCCCCCCAGGGTTCGCTTCCAAACGCTACTTCTACGTCAACTACACCGACACCACATGCGCGAACACCATCGTGGCGCGCTACTCGTGGCCGGTCAATTCCTACGGCGCCGATCCGGCGAGCGAGCAGGTGATTCTGCGCGTGGCCCAGCCCTTCCAGAATCACAACGGCGGCCAACTCCGCTTCGGACCCGACGGCTACCTATACATCGGGCTCGGAGACGGCGGCAGCGGCGGCGATCCGCAAGGCAACGCGCAGAACAAGCAAGCGCTGCTCGGAAAAATCCTCCGCATCGACACCGAGTCCGGAGCCACGCCTTACGCGGTGCCTCCTACGAACCCGTTCGTAGGCAATGCAGCCTACCGGCCCGAGATCTGGGCGCTCGGAGTGCGCAATCCGTGGCGCTTCTCCTTCGACCGGCAAACCGGCGACATGTGGATCGGCGACGTGGGGCAGGATCGCGCCGAAGAAGTGGACTTCCAACCGGCGGGCGCTGGCGGACTCAACTACGGTTGGAACGTGCGCGAGGGGCTCTCCTGTTATCCGCCCTCGGTCAGTTCGTGTAACTCGGCGGGCTTCACGGCGCCCGTGCTCGAACATACGCACGCCGACGGCGACCGATCCGTTACCGGCGGATTCGTTTATCGCGGATCCCGTTATCCGGCCCTGGTGGGAACCTATGTTTACGGCGACTACATTACCGGGCGCTACTGGGGCATCTCCCGGAATGGCAGCGCCTTCACCGAGCGGTTGCTGTCTAACCCTTCCATCTCGGTCTCGGCATTCGCGGAGGACGAGGACGGCGAACTCTACATGGCCGGATATCTCACCTCCACCATTTACCGCATCGAAGGAGCGCCGCCGTCGGGCGTGCCTTCCATCGTCGCGCCCACACCGAACCTCACCATCGGCGTCGCCGGCGTCACCTTCCAATGGAGCGCCGTCGCCGCAGCCGCCGGCTACGACTTGCGCATCCTGCGAAGCGCCGCAACAGTATTCCAAGGAAATGTTCTGGGGACCAACGCCACTTCCACTCTCGTGAGCCTGCCCGACGGCGCATACACGTTCCAGGTGCGCGCCTGCGCGGGCGGGTTCGACGATGCTCACTGCGGCGGCTTTGCTTCGGTGAATTTCGCCGTCGCGCAGGCGAAACCTTCCCTCAGACCCACCATCACCGCGCCCGCCGCCGGGCAGGAGTTCACCACTTCGACCCAAACATTTTCTTGGACTTCTGTCTCGGGTGCCGGAAGCTACGAGATTCAGCTCGCCGACGTGGCCGCGGGAGGCGCGCAGGAGTTGGCGATGGCCGTGGGAGGCTCGCCGCCGCCCACCAGCACGGTCTTCTCCATGCGCGGCTCCGCCAACTACCGGCTCCAGGTGCGCGCCTGCACGGTGGCGTGCGGTGACTGGTCTGATCCGGTGACGTTCAAGGCGACGCTGCCCGCGGTCCCCACGGCGGCTCCGGGCGCGCCGGGATGTTCGCTCGGGGGCGCTGTCGCCTCGTGTTCGTGGAACACGGTCGCCAACGCCGACTTCTACACGCTGCAAGCAGTGCAACCGGCTTCCGGACCCGGCGGCGGAGCGCTCACCGTCACCGGACTTCGCACCACTCAAACCAACGGAAGCGTGACGTTGCCGCCGGGAGCGGTGAGTATGTTCGTGGCCGGATGCAACGGGAACGGGTGCGGCCCTTATAGCTCGCCCACGCCGCTGAATCCGGGGGGGGCGAATCCAGCCGTGCCGCAGATCGGAAATCCGGTGGGTGGGTCCACGGTGGATGGTCCCGACGTGTTCTTCTCGTGGAACCGCGTAGCCGGAGACAATGGCTCGAATACCGTCTACCGGCTCTATGTCCAGGATTTCTCGCGGCAGGCTCCGGCGCTCGACGTGCTGACCACGAGTAACTTCTGGGCGGCGAAATTCCGTGCAGGCGGCAGCCGCTACGACGCTCTGGTGCAGGCGAACATCGGGACGGCGAACGTGGTGTCGGGCCCGCCCGCGCCATTCCTGGTCAGGGGCACGAGCATCGCCTCGCCGACCATGGTCCAGCCGCGGCACCAGTCGCAGGAAGTTACGTTGACGGTGGCTGCGGGGAACGTCCAACTCGGATGGACCCCCGTCCCTGGAACCACGCTCTACGAGTATCTGGTGGCCGAGCAGGGCTACTGGATCCACACTGCTCGCGGAGTAACTCCAGGGTTGCTGGTGCAAGTCCCGCTGCCGGCGAATTCGACCTTTTTGACCGGCGTCTACTCCGGGATCGTGAGGGCCTGCCCAGCGGGACAAACCTGCACGTTCGGATCGGACGCCGGCTGGGGGCCGTGGTCGTCAGCGGCGGGGCAGGGAGGAGTCACCAATTTCCGCGTGCAGTAGCCGGCCAGCCCTTGCAGCGTGTGGTTAAAGTCCCGTGGGTCGCCCGCTGCCGGCCGCTTCGTGCCGCCTTGCGGCCAGTCGCTACGCTGCACGAGCGGTGGGACCCTCTGGCGAACTTACTTACCCCGCGCGGCATGGATGATCGCATCCATGTGTGCCAGATACTTCTCCAATGCCTTCCGGCCCGAGGCCGTCAACCGGTACACCGTCTTCGGCACCCGGCCTTCGAACGACTTGGTGCAGTGGATATAGCCGCCATCTTCGAGCTTACGCGCATGCACGCTCAGGTTGCCGTCCGTCACTGCCAAGTGCTCCTTGAGCTCGCCGAACGTGAGCGACTCGTTGACGGCAAGCGCGCTGACCACGCCGAGGCGGATGCGCTCGTGAATGAGGCGGTCGAGATTGGCGACCACGGGTTTGGCTGGCTCCGGCGGATCCGGAGCCGCGTGTTTCAAAGCCGATGTTCTAGCCACCGTACCTCCTTGCAATGATCAATCCGAAGAGTAGATGCAGTCCGCCGAAGCCGGCCAGCAGCAGAGCATCGCTCCACTGGGGCGCTACCAGCGCCACGGCTCCGAGGGCGAGAAAGCCCGCGCCCATCTTGGGCACCACGGGAATCGAGAAGACGCCTCCCGAAGTCACAGCGGCGCCGTAGAGCAGCAGCCACAGCCCAGGCAAAATCTCCCACTGATGCGCCTTGCCGATCTTCCATGTGAGCAGCAGCCCCGCGGCAATGGCGGGAACGAAGCTCAACGCGAACCTGCGCCCAGGAGCGGCGGTAAGCGACTCGCCTGCGCGCCGGGCTTTGCGAGCCATCCCGGTCAACCCGACCAGTAGCGCCGCCGCAGCAGCCGCAATCCAGCAGTAGACCCAGTCTTGCGGAGTGGCCTGCCGCGGCGCGATCAAGCCGGCCGCGATCGCGATGAGCCCCATCACGAAACCGCCCCACCCCGGGACCGCCGTGAAGGAGCCCGCGCGCTCCATGGTCTGGCGAATAAAACGCAGATTGTCGAGCGCGTGCTCGTGGATCGGCACTACCTCCGCGGGATCGTGCGGCTTGCGCTCGGGTAACCCCATGGTTCCTAGAATAGCAAGCTCTTTCTGGCGCAAAGAACCTGGTGACTGGCGTTGTCTGATAAGCTCTTGCTATGAAACTCCTGATCGGCCTTCTCTCGCTGGCATGCGTGGCGGCAATGGCGCAGAGCGCCGCGACGAACAAGCCGAAGTACCGCACGTCGCCGGTGGGATACGACGACACCCCCGTGATCCCGGGCCAAAAGTGGAAGGTCCACGACATCAATCGCCCGCGCCCGGCCATGGTGACTCCCGGAGCGAAACCGGGGATGCCGCCTTCCGACGCCATCGTGTTGTTCGACGGCAAAGACCTTTCGAAGTGGATGGCCAAGGGCGGCGGATCCGGCCCCAATCGCGACCGCAACTCACTGCACGCGCCCACATGGAAGGTGGAGAACGGCTACTTCGAAGTGACCGATGACTCCGGCGACCTGGTGAGCAAGGACAAGTTCGGCGACGCGCAGTTGCACGTCGAGTGGGCCTCTCCCACGGTGATCGACGGCGACAGCCAATGGCGCGGCAACAGCGGCATCATCTTGATGGAGCGCTATGAAATCCAGGTGCTCGATTCGTTCAACAACAAGACCTACGCCGACGGACAAGCCGGTGCGATCTATGGCTGGTGGCCTCCGATGGTGAACGCATCGCGCGGTCCCGGGGAGTGGCAGGCGTACGACATCATCTTCGAAGCGCCGCGGTTCGATGGCGACAAGCTCGCCAAGCCTGCGATGGTGACCGTGATCCATAACGGCGTGGTGCTGCATCACAAGAAGGAGATCGGCGGTCCCATGGCGCACCGCGTGGTGCGGCAGTATGTGGCGCACAGTGGTGAGGAATCGCTGATGCTGCAGAACCACGGTACGCACGTGCGCTACCGGAACATCTGGGTCCGGCGCCTCAAAGGTTACGACACCGGAACCAACTGATCATCGCGCTCGCCGCCAACGCAGAAGCGTCTTCTCGACCATTCGCGTCATCGACTCGTCCGGGTTGAGCGCCGCCACTTCTACGAGCCGCACCCACGCTACCGCCCGCGACTCGGCCGTGGGCCGCGGCTCGACGTGCGGCGTCTCGCAGAGGAAACGGATGTCATAGTGCAGATGTTCGGGCTGTGCGCCACGCGCGGGGATGGGATGCACATCCACGTCGAAGATCGCTTGGTCGATGAGGCGAACCTCGGTGAGCCCCGACTCCTCGCGTGCTTCGCGTAGCGCGCCTTCGGCAACGGACTCGCCGGGGTCGAGATGTCCGCCGAGTTGGAACCACCGGCCAAGCTTGCGGTGATGGGTGAGGATCACGAGCGAGCGCGACTCGTCGAGCACCCAGGCCGATCCGGTGATGTGGCCGGGGGGATTGCCGGCGTCGAGGTGCGCGGGATCGGCGCGGACGAAGGCGAGCGTGCCGGCGAGCATCGCAGCTTCGCGCTGCGTGAACGGGCGGTGGGCTTCGAGCAGGTGGACGAGTGAAGTCACGGGTCTCTTCAGTATGTCAACGGGCGGGTGGCCCGTGAGATGCATGGGAAGCAGGTGACTATGGTTTCGCCAACGAGAGAACCTTATATTTCCGAAGCGCTGGGCACGGTGATGAGAAGAGGGACAGGAGGCTCATCGACGGATTTCAGTGACACGCTGGCGGCTGCGAGCCAGGGGCAAAATTCCGCCACTGCGACAACACCTCGCCCTCCGACTGCGCCTTTGCCACCGGGGCAGAACGGCTTGCCGATCCCGGAACCGCCCGAGGTCGCGCAGTATACCCCGATTCCCGCGGACCGCTCGAACCGGTCATACACGAGCTATGAGAATCCGATTCCGCTGGTGGTGGCGGAGTTGAACAAGCTCGGGATCGATTCGTCGCAACTGAAGATGGAGTTGGTCGACGAGCACTTGGTGACGTGGGGCGGGGCGCTGACGAACCACTTCATCCGGACGACGTTCCCGAGCGGGATCAAAGAAGACTTCTCGCTCGAGTGGACGCTGCGGAACCCGAAGGTGACGGCCGTGGACATGCAGCGGATCTTGCGGAACGGGAATCGAATCGCCTGACGGGCGGTGACGTCGATTAGGGCCAGGCCTCAGGTTTGTGCGGCGGGCCGGCGCCGCCGCAGATGAGCCATCGCGGTGAACAGGAGCAGATAAGCCAGGGTGAACGGAAACGCAGCCAGCCGCGCCAACGTGCGGACCGCGCCAGCGCCCGCCAAGCCCGCGCGAAACAGCATGAAATGGCGGATGGTGCGCCACTGGGACCGGTCGAACCAGAAGTAATCGCCGTTTTCGTTGAGCAGGAAGAGCTTGGCCGGAACGCGCGAGGCGATCACCCATTTCCACTTGGTCATGATGGGCTCGCCCGCGCACACGATTCCGCAGATCGAGTAGTTGCGCCCGGAGAGCAGAGCATACAGCTTGGCCCGATTCGCTCGACCCGGAAAATCGCCTACGCGGAAGACTCGGCCGCGCGACTCGTCAAAGCCCTTCGGGAGCCCGGCGTAGCAGGTGACGATGTCGAGGTGTTCGAGCACGGGTGAGTGGTGCTCGTAGATGCCGGGTAGCAGATCCTCGACGAGATAGCGCGATCCGGACTCGACCAGGAGCACGCGATTGAATTCGGGGATGTGGCACCGGAAGAAGAATCGCATCGATCAGGCGGCGTCTTCCGCGATTTGGGAGAACGAGACCGCGCTTTCGGGCGCGGCCAGCGGAGCCACGCGCTCGTGTTCGCTGTAGGCAGCCACTGACTCGTACACGCCTGCTTGGGGGTTCCGATGGACGAGGACCCGCCGTCCGGGAATATCGAGGATCCAGTAATCGGCGACACCCGCGCGAGCGTAGAGGCTGGCTTTCACGCCGGAGTCGAAGGCGAGTGTGGTGTCGGCAACTTCCACCACCAATGCGATGTCCGCGGGTCCGGGCCGGTGCAAGGAGGCCTTGTCGACTGGCGCGGCGAGTACGCAAGCGTCCGGCTGAGGCTCGCTAGTGGGGTTGTCCTCTGGCCGTACGTCGATGGGCATCTGATGCAGCACCCGGCGGACACCGAACACGCTGATGAGCCAACCAACCGTCAGCATGAGGTAGAACATGTGAGGCGGATTCATCCCCATCTTGTCGATTAGGTTCCCTTCGACCAGCTCATAGCGCTGCCCTTCAAAGAGCCCCATCGACTCGAGTTGCTCGCACTCCCGCCGGGTCCACCGCTTGTAGCGCGGCTCCGTGGGGACGGGCGTTTCCTGCACCATCGCTACCGGCATCGCTTCGATTGTAGCGCCCTACTTCGCGAGGTCCAACACCCACTGCGGCGGATCGGGCTCATTGCGCAGGTCCATGTCGCGGCCGAGCGCCGGCGCCCAGCGATGCAGCCATGACGGACCCCACTTGTTCACGTAGCGGTCCTCGGTTCGATAGGCCGGATCCCGCAGCGCGTCGTCGAGCGTCACGAAAGCGTACCCGCGCTCGCGCGTGCGTGCGAGCATCTCGCCGAGACTGGCGGCGTTGAGGTCGCTGGCGTGGATGATCAGGATCTGCGCGATGTCGCGGCCGAATGAGGCGTGGGTGAGCTTCTCGAAGTAGTCGAGCATCGTGTCGAGATGCGCCACGTACGCCTTGCGCACGCGTTCGGCTTGCGCTGTGTCTCCGCGTGAGAGGAGCTTCTCGCGCACCTGATTGAAGAGGTAGTCGGCATGCTCGACGGTGAACGGCGCCACCGTGTATCCGTGCGAATCGAGGAAGCGCGCGAGCCCTTCGCGCTTGGCGAGATCGGGCCCCGTGTGCGTGAACGGATGCCGGAAGTAGAAGCGCTCGTGGCCGCGTGCCCGCATCAGGTCGCGTGTGAGCACTTCGCCTTTGACGATGTCGGCGGTGTACTCGTCGAGCGTGACCTTGTTGAAATCCGGATGTGAGAACGTGTGGTTGCCGAGGACGTGCCCCGCGTCGAGCCACTGCTCCAGCAGTGCCACCCGTGCATCGCGCTCTCCGCGGACCTGCAGCTTGCTCTCATTGACGAAAGCCGCGGCCGGCGCCTTCGCTTTCGTGAGCGCATCGAGGATGCTTCGCGTGGCCGCCTGCGCGCGCGAGAGGTTCGGACGCTCGCTGAGGTCGACATAGGGCAGGTCATCGATCGTGGTCGCGATGCGCTTCTGCGCGAAGGCAAGCGCGGTCACGGCGAGGAGCAGAGCGTAGCGTGTCATTTCGCGGTCGCCGGGAACGGCACGGGTAACTGCGCTTTTGTTTCGGCGAGCAGTTGGTCGAGCGATTGCCGCATCGGATCCGCGTGGGTGCGCTCGGCCGCCGCGAGATCAGGCAGGCCATCGATCGTGATCGCGATGCGCTTCTGCGCGAAGGCAAGCGCGGTCACGGCGAGGACCAAGGCGTAGCGGGTCACCTCGCTGGCTCCGGGTTCAGCACGCGCGACGGCGTTTTTGTTTCGGCGAGCAACTGGTCGAGCGACTGCCGCATCGGATCCGCGTGGGTGCGCTCGGCCGCCGCGCGATAAGGCAGGCGAACGATCGTGATCGCGATCCGCTTCTGCGCGAAGGCGGGCGCGGCTGCGGCGAGGAGCAAGGCGCAGCGCGTCACTTCGCGGTCACCGGTCCCATCGGTTCGCCGGGTTCGAGCTCGCGCGAGGCATCGTAGTTCGGGTTCGGCACGGGCAACTGTGCTTTTGTTTCGGCGAGCAACCGGTCAAGCGATTGCCGCATCGCCGCCGCGCGGGTGGGCTCAGCCGCCGCGCGATCGCGAGTTTCGCCGATGTCGTTCTTCAGGTCATAGAGCTCGACGCGGTCATCTTCGAAGAAGCGGATCAGCTTGTAGTCCCCGCGCCGCAAGGCAGCCGCGGGCCGCCCGAGTTGGGGACTGTAGTGCGGATAGTGCCAAAACATATCGCGGACATTTTGTTGTTTGCCGCGTAGCAGGGGAGCGAAGCTGCGGCCATCCATCGGGGGCATTTTCACGCGCGGCACACCCGCGATCTCGGCGAATGTGGGCGCGTAGTCGTAGCTCGCCACAGGCTCATGGCACTGGCTGCCGGGTTTGGTGACGCCGGGCCAACGCACGATCGAAGGTACGCGGATGCCGCCTTCGTACAGCCACCCTTTGCCGCGGCGCAACGGAAGATTCGACGTAATCTGCTTGTTCTTCCACTCGCGCGAACTCACGCCTCCGTTGTCGCTCGCGAACATCACGAGCGTGTTCCCGGATACTCCCGCGCGGTCGAGTGCATCGACCACGCGGCCCACGCTTTCATCCGCGCTCTCGATCATCGCCGCATACTCGCCGAAGTTTTGCGGATTCTCCGGCCGCGACTTCGCATCGTACTTGCGGACCTTCTCGGGCTTGGCTTGAATCGGCACGTGCACGGCGAAGTGGGGCAGGTAGAGGAAAAACGGGCGGTCTTTGCTCGTGTGGATGAAGTCGACGGCGAGATCGGTGAGCCGGTCAGTGAGATAGTCGCCGGGTTTGCCTTCGAGCGGGATCTTCTTCTTCCACGCGGGATAGAAGAAGTCGTTGGGTGAGCCGGCTTCGTCGCCTGCGAACGAGACATCGAAGCCTTGATCCTGCGGCAGGAATCCGGATTTGCCGAGGTGCCACTTGCCGATCGACGCGGTGCGATAGCCTCGCGCGCGCAGCAACTCGGCGATGGTCACCTCTTCGAGCGGAAGTTCGAGCCGCGCATTGGGCTGCAGCACCTTCGTGCGATGGTAGCGGTTCGATGCGCCTTGCAAGTGCGAAGTCACGTGAAGCCGCGCCGGGTACTTGCCGGTCATGATCGCGGCGCGGGTGGGGGAGCACACCGGACTCGCCGAGTAGCCATTGGTGAACACCATGCCACTGCGGGCGAGGCGATCGATGTTCGGCGTTTCGTAGAAGGTGCTGCCGTTGTAGCCGGTGTCGCGCCAACCGTAGTCGTCAAGCAGGATCAGGACGATGTTGGGCGTGCGCCGGCGGGGCGCGAACGCGGAGGCGAGCAGCGAGCGGCGAGTGAGGAGCATCGGGACGCGAACATTTTAGCTCGCGGTCCCACCGCCGAGGGAGATGCCGTGTTCCGCGGCGGTTTTGTAGATCCAGTCGAGATGTGCGTCCACGCGAGTGAAGACGGACTTGTGGCCTGCGGCGTTGCGGCTGTCGATGCCCACGACAATCATGCCTTGTTTTGTTTCGAGGTAGGCGGGCCCGCCGGAGTCGCCTTCTTCGGCGTCGTGTATCTTGCCATCAATGATGCCGCCGGCAACGAATTCTCCGGCGTCGTGCGTATCGATTGGAAGCCAGGTCACGCGCTTGATTCCGGCGGAGGCCAAGTTGCCGAAACGATCGCGGGTAAAACCGAACCCGCAGAGCGTCACACCGCGGTCGCAGGCGATTATGAAGTCCGCGTCTGTGGCAAGTCTCGCGGGCTCGACGCCAGCATCACTTTGCAAGACCAGGAGCGCGAGGTCGACTCTACGGTCCGTATTTTGCGGAGCGTGCTCGATCGCGATGGCATCGAGGCGCGGGCCGGAGGCGACGTTCCATGCTGGGATCCTGACGAAGCACGGGCGGAGGGCTGCGTGCCAAGCCGTGAGGATGAGACGAGGAGCGATAAGGATGCCGCTGGCGAAGTTGTGGGTAACTTCGGATTCGATGACTGGGCAACAAGCGTCGAAGAGAAAGGCCTCGTTGTCGAGGGCGGTTTTGTTTGAGATGGCACCTTGGACGTTCACGGGCTAGGGAAAAGTCAAGAAGGCGTCATTGCAGCCGCCCGCCTCGCCTGTTTGAACTGCGCCGCTGGCATGCGCGAGCTCATACAGATTGAGTAACTGCGTTTTGCTGATACCGGTGAGACGAGCCGGATCGGGGGCCTTGTCCGCGACAAACGGCATCGACAGGCGAAGATCGGGAGGCCTACCGGTCTCGCGCGAGCGGAGTAACGCATTCAAGGCGGTCGTGTCGTGAACGTTTTCGACTTCGTCGGGCTGCGCGTAGAGGCACCAAGAGAATCCGAGTGCGTCATTCAGCGATACGAATCCTCCGGTAGACCCCGTGAGCGTAACTCCACCCGCCGGAACGTCCAGGTACGAAAAGCACGTGGCCGCATACAAGCTGACGGGCCGCTCGACGGCAACGGACGGATCGGTAGTGCCGAAAATACGGTCATCGACTTCGACGAGCCGATAACCGGTAATGCGGTCCGGCTTGGGAATTCGATATCGGTTCCGAGCATTTGCTGGGACCGCTTCGAACCGAGACTGCGGGAGGCAGAGGAAGTACTTAGGTGAAAGCAAACTCAGCAGCGGCTTGCCGCTCGAAGCAGGACCTTTGAGCTCCCATAGCGCCGATGAATCCAAGTCGCGCACCGTACCGGCTGCGGGGTCACCATGCCGAAACACGTGCGGGTAGACAGGTGGAATCAGTATCTCGATGTGGTCGGGCTGTTCCACATAGAGCATCATGCCATGACAAACGAAATTGAATCGGGCCATGGCGGCGAATGCTATCACATGGAGCGGCCGATTGCCACCGGACCGCCAAGAGTCTGGAGCGCCAAGAGTCGCTGACTCATGGGGCTGTGGAGCTCGCACCAGGAATAGTGATGCCGTATTTCTCTGCGACGCTGTAGATCCAGTCGAGGTGAGCGTCCACGCGAGTATAAATCGACTTGTGCCCGGCGGCGTTGCGGCTGTCTATGCCGATGACGATGATGCCGCCGCCTTTGGTTTCCAGGTAAGCCGGCGCGCCGCTGTCCCCTTCTTCGGCGTCAAAGATGACGCCCTTTCCAGTCCTTCCACCTGCCACGAACTCGTGTCGCCGCGAGAATGCTGGATCCTGTGGGGTGTCGTCGGGATTGAACGGGAGCTGAATGCTGCGTTTGACTCCGGCTTCCGCCAGATTGCCGAAGTTGTCGCGCTGGTATCCGAAGCCACACAAGTGGACTACTTGGGCTGCAGCCCGCTCGTAGTCTCCCCGAGTCGCCAGCAAAGCTGGGCGCACCGCGGCGGGCTCATCGAGAACGAGCAAAGCAAGATCCACCAAGTCGGCTTCACTTCGAGGCTTGGCTACTTTCGAAACGTCACACCTAATGGGCATCCCGGAGATCAGGATCTCCGTACCATTCACTACGGTTGTGGCTCCGATCCTCACCTTACAAGAGTCGGCAGGCGAGTGCCCGGCAGTCAGGACGAGTCTATCGGCGATGAGCACTCCGCTACAGAAGTTCTCGAGGGCCGTTGCATCTATCACGGGACAACACTCGGGCCGCCCCATCTCTGTACTGCGAACGGAGGTCTTGGGCACTGAGTACCGACCTGTCTGCCTTGATCGACGGAACCGGTCATCCTCCATGAGGTAGTCATAGATGGCTCTGTTGACCGTTCTCGTCCCGAATGTCTTGTGTTTCATCTTCGTCATTGTCTAGACTTCCTTCCTAGCCCAACAGGAAATCACTGCTACAACCACCTGGTTCAGTCTCGCCGCCAAAAGTTGGGTTCAGTAGCTCATAGAGGCTGAGCAGGTGAGTGCGGCTGAACCCTTTCAATTTGGCTGGGTGTGGTGCTTTGTCTGCCGCTTCAGGGCGTGCCAACTGGAAGCAAGGATTCGCCCCGTTGCTGCGAAATTGTAACAGAGCGTTCATCGGCGTGGTGTCGTGCGTACGCTCGAAACTATCTGGTTGTGCATACAGGCACCACGATCCTCCCAACTCGCCGAATTGCGGACTGAACGAGTCTCCCATTGTCGAGTCTTCTATTGTCTCTACGAGCTGCACTTCTCCAGCGACGTCGCGATATGAGAAGCATACGACGTCATGCAGAAGGAGCGGTGGAGTGATAGCGACACGTGGAGAGGTGTCCTTGCCGAATATCCTTGGCGTGACCTCGACCGGCCTGAAGCCCCGAATCATGTCCGGCTTTGGAATTCGGAAGACGTTGCGCGCGTTGTCAGACACCGCTCTGAACTTCTTCGCCGACAGGCAGAGATGATCTCGCGCCGACATCAGGTCCTTGAGCTGTTTCTGGCTCGATTGCGGCCCATGTAGCTTCCAGATCGCCCGCTTCTTCCTCTTTTTCAAATCCGTGAGACCGTTCTCGACCTCGGGCTGACCGTGCTTGTACTTGTGAGGTTCGAGCTCTGGAATGAGGATATCGATGTGGTCAGATTCTTCGACGAACAGCATCATCCCGTGGCAAATGAAGTTGAATCGGAGCATTGGCATTTGGAAAAAGGGTCCTCTCTCTTGAGTATTCAGCCGTTGGCCTCGTAGACAACGAAGGGCGCCCAGTAGTAGGGATGGCGGAAACGCGGATCCTGCCTTACTTCCCGAGCTGCCGTCCATAGCGCCGATGCAGGGTCGAGGCCGCTCTGCATAGCAGCGTAGAACTGTCCCGCGAACTGCGTTGCCGCTTCTGAGTCAATGTCCCAAAGTGCGGCGACAGCGTGCCTTGCGCCTGCATGAATCGCCGCCTCGCCGAGTTGGCTGGGCGCTACGGTCTCCGTTTCATGAAATCCAGCGGTCGAGCATGCAGAGAAGAACGCAACCTCGGCGCAAAAACCCTCACTCAAAACCCAAAGCCCCTGCTTTTCGTCTTGGGAAGGAGATGACGTATCTGGCGCAACAACGAGCGCAGTCGCTTGACGCCAGCGTGTGGCGTGCCCCGAGAAATGGAACCATCGAGTCTCGATGGCCGACCGCTGTACGTTTTGGGGAGTGGCCTCGAGTCCGCGAATCAATCGCACGCTGGGTACGATCTGCGTGAGGGTGCGGGCTTCGCGGTCAAGGGATGGCAATCGGGGAAGTTGACGAAAGTCCGAGTGGACCCTGTCAGCCTGCGCCAGCACCAACTGATATGCGGCTCGCCCACAGCTCTTCCTCCGGCCGGCCGCAGTTGCTATCGCGGCGCGAGCATCGAACATGACGGCTAAAGGAAGAGACGCCCACTCCTGGATCGCTTCGAGGGTGATGTGTCCGCTAGGGGTAAGTTCATCTCCAAACAGAGCAGACATCAACGCTTTTGCGTTCTCGTGAATCAGTTCCGCGTCACTTCGAGAGTCCGCGCACATTGCCAAAAGAAGCCGCAATTTCGAGAGCAAAGCCGATGCGGGTACAGGAACCTGCCTGAACCGCACCGATCCGCCCTTGTCTAAGAACACACCGATCGAGTCTTCGAAAGGCACGATTGCGATGTGAGTGCCCGAGGCGTCCCCAGGCCCCTCCCGCCGGATAGCCGCTCCCTGAAAGAGTGCCATCCTCCACTGTTCCAAAGCTGCAGCATGATCGTGCACTGCGACGAGCGCGCGCACCAGGGATCTAACAGCACGCCCATATTCGTCACGTAAGCGCTCCCGATTCTGCGGCTGCGAAAGAATTCGCGCAATCGCTCGACGGGCGTGCTTACTGGCAGCCGATGGGTCCTGGCGGCGTAGGTCCAACTCTGCGAGTGCATTCAGATAAGGAACTTCCAGCAGAACGTCGAGGCTCGCCCACTGTGAGGTTTCCAGCGCGGATGCGTGGGCATAGTCACCTTCTAGGGCCGACAATCGCGCACGAGCGTGGTCCCGATAGAGAGAGGCGTGCTCGTCGAATTCGACTTGCTGAGCTAGAGCGTCGGCGCGAGAGAGGTGGTTCCTTGCCTCCAGAACGCTACCTGTCCGCTGAGCGATCTCCGCTTGTCGAATCAGTCCGAGGACTGCAAGCGTACGCATACTCGTAGAATTCGCTACTTCCACCGACATTCCCGTGGCTTCCTGCGCTGTGTTCCACCGTTGCAGGCGCTCGGCAGAACGGGCAAGATTCAGGTAAGACTGATGAGCTCGCTGAAGAGGCAAATGGCCCCCGAGGCTGAGCCGCAATCCCATTTGGGCAGCCGAAGTGGCTTCCCGGTAGCGGCCCTCGTTGCTCAGGTGGCTAGCTTCGAACCCACGAGCCCGCACTGAGGCGACTGAGTATCTGGCGTCGTCAGCGATCATGCGGCTGACGCGTGTGCGCTCGTCGGCGGCATCGATCGCACCTTGAGCAATGTCGCAAGTTGATGCTTCGAGAGCGGACTGCAGTGCAAACCAAGCGTAGCGAGTCTTCAACGCCTTATCCACGCCTTCGCGCCTCGAACAATCCGCTACATCCGGTCGATGACTCGCTCGAAACAGCAGTTCAAAGTCCCTCCACGCCGTCAGAGCTCCCGGCAAGCGAATCGCCTTTAGCCACGCAATGTCCGACTCGAACTTCCCATACTCCTCCAGCCGCGACTTCGACCGTATCTTCGCCAACTCCCCCAACACCCGCACCGCCCGATCCCGCACTTCCCCGCGCGGCACCGCCAGCGCATCCGTCAGCCACCGATCCCCGTGCTCCTCCCGCAACCGCCGCGCCAACTCCTCCAAACTCCCCCCACCCGGAGCCGTCAACCCATCCCGCAGCGCCTGCTCGAACGCCATCTCCACTTTCAGGTTCTCCGGCATCGGCCGCGCCGGATCGAACATCTCCGCCCGCTTGCGCCGCAGCTCTTCGAGTTTTTTCCGCGTCTCCTCGCGCCAACCCGCATCGGTCTCGGCCGCCATCGACGCTTCGAGGTCCCGGATCGCTCCATCGAGCAGCGTCAATCGTTCCTCCGAAATCGCGCGGTTGAACAACGCCGCCGCATTCTTCGGCGCGAGCTTCAACGCCGCGCTGAACAGCTCGATCGCCTTGGTGTGGTCGATCGCCGCATCCTGCTGATCGGCGCGACCCGCATACGCGATCCCGAAGTCGATCCAGAACTCGGCCGACGAAGCGCCCATGTCCGACGCGCCTTGCAGCGATTTCACCGCCTCGTCGAACTTGCCTTCGAGCAACTCCACGCGACCCTTCGCATGCAACCACTCGGGCGCGAGCGGCGACTTCGCAAGCGCTCGTTGCACGCGCGCACGGCTCTCGTAGACTTCCGGTGGCAGCGCCGCATTCGGATTGTCGCTCCGCACTACGTGCAGCGGCGCCCACGGCGCACGGGGAATTCGAAACTCGAGCTGCCGCGGATTCGCCGCAGCCGACGCCAGCGTCATCAACGGATCATCGGCGCGCTTCCACAGGTAGAGTCCCGCGGAGAGCGCAGCCAATCCCGCAGCCACCGAAATCAGGGTGCGCCACGGGAGCACCCTAGGGCGCCCGGTATCCGCCATCTTGCGCGCCACGATCTTCAGGCGCGTCTCGTCATCGGGACTCAGCCCTTCTCCGCCTTCGTCTTCGCCCACCGCTTCCACCGCGGACCGTAGCAGGCTCGCGCATTCCGGACACCCCGCTGCATGCAGCGCCAAGCGTTCCGCCTCTGCCCCTTGGATCACTCCCGCCGCCAATTCGGTCCAGAGTTTTTCCGCCGGGCACGGCATTTTCCGTACGGTGCGTGAGGGTTGCATCAATCAGTCTCCCGCCTCCGGCGCCTGCGCCGCTTTCCACTTGGGGGCCATGCGCGCCCGGACCCCTTCCGTCATGCGATGCAACAGGCTTTCTACGCCCTTGATGGTGAGCCCCACCCAAGGAATCATCGAGATTTCCTTCGCTGTGAGGCCTTGCCGATAGTAGAGCCAAAACACGGCGCGATCGCGAGCCGTGCCTTCGAGCAGTGTGTCCACTTGGCCGAGCAGCATGGCTCTTTCCTGCTGCTCCACGCCGAGGTCGGAGGCGAGCACGGGCAGGCGGTCTTCGAGCGCCACCGTTGCGAACTCGCCGCGCTTCTTGGCATACTGCGCGCGCAGCACGTCGCGCGCGGCGTTTGCCGCCAACGCTCTCAAGTACGCTTCGGCCGCCGAGTCCGTCTGGAGCACCGCGGCGGGAATCGAGCGTACGCTCTGGCTGAGCTTGAGGCACACTTCCTGGCAGAGGTCGAGGCGCTGCTCGTCGCCGCTGATGCCCCATTGCCGCATCACGCGGCCGGCAACCTGCTTGAGCATGGGCCAGATGACGCGCAGCAATTGTTCCCAGGCTGCCGCGTCAGAGGGATCGCGCTGGCAACGGGAAAGGAGCACGCCCGTTCCGCTACCTGGATCGCCCATGATGGCTGACCATTGTAGCCCACGGCGATGCTCGATGACGCGGATTGTCGGCTGTGCGCCCAAGAGAGGTCCTCGAAGGGAGGAACGGAACCTCGGGGGAAAACCCTTTTGCGGCTACACTGAAGTTGTTCTCAAAGGCCCTTTCGCCCGATGTTCCGTATTGTCACTTCGCTCGTCATCTTTGTGTTCGCGGCGGCTTTCACGAGCGTATTCTTCATCAACTTCTGCGCCACGGTATACCAGTGCGGGTGTCAATCACTGTGGACGGTAGCCGACCGCTATTGCAACATTCACGCCCAGCACGGACGTCACTGCCCGTGGTGCTCGTTCGGATATGCGGGCTATGTGATGGTCTACGGAACGATGCTCGCGGCGCAGGGGCTGGCGGTGATCGTTACGGCGGGTCGTGCTATGTGGATGCGGGTGGCGGTGGCGTTGGCGGCGTTTCCCGTGACGGGTCTGGTACTGGCCCTAGCACTTGGGCTCTACACTGGGTACTGGCACTAATGTCTTTTGCGCCTTCTTTCTCCAGCGCCGATACTGGAGCTTCTATGGCTGACGCTGTATTCGTGCTCTTCCTCATCGTATTCGTCTGGATGGCGATGCATTTCGACGACAGCGATTCCGGTGGAAGGCGGGCGCGCATGCCCGTGCGTTGATGGCGCCAGTGGTGATCGCCGGCGGTGGGCTGGCGGGATTGGCGGCGGCGGCGGCTCTCGGCGGAGCCGGCCATGAAGTGGATGTTCTCGAAGCGCGCGCGTTCCTGGGGGGGCGGGCGACCTCGTATCCGGTGACGGGGTCCGGCGAAACGATCGACAACTGCCAGCACATTCTGCTGCGGTGCTGCGCGAATCTGCTCGATTTCTATGAGCGCTTGGGCGCGGGCGGCATGGTGCGGTTCCACCGGCGGTTCTTCTTCATCGAGCCGGGCGGGCGGGTGTCGACGCTCGAACGCGGGATGATGCCAGCTCCGGCTCATTTCACCGGGGCGTTCCTGGGCATGCGGTGCCTGGGATGGCGCGACAAGTTGGGGATCGCGCATGCGCTCACGGCGATCCAACATGAGCGCACGCGGCGCGAGGATCTCGATTCGATCACGATGCTCGACTGGCTGCGCGAGAAAGACCAGACGCCGCGTGCGATCGAGCGATTCTGGCGGCAGGTGCTGGTGAGCGCAATCAATGAAGAGCTGGATCGCATGGCCGCCAGTCACGGCTTCCAGGTGTTCTGGCTGGGATTCCTGGCCGATGCCGAAGGCTACGAGATGGGCGTTCCGGCTGTGCCGCTGGGGGAGCTCTATGGCGAGGAGCGCTGGCGCGGGTTGCCCGGAGTGCGGTTGCATTTCCGTAACACGGTGGAGCGCATTCTTGTTTCAAACAATCGCGTGACGGGTGTTTTGGCGGGAGGTCGCGAGTGGCCGGCGAGCGCGGTGGTCTGCGCGTTGCCGTTCGAGCGCGTGGAGGCGGTTGCGCCGGAGCTTGGGCTCGATTTCTCGGGCTGGGAGCATTCGCCGATTACGGGGATCCATTTGTGGTTCGATCGTCCGGTGACGGATCTGCCGCATGGAACGCTGCTCGATCGCACGATGCAGTGGTTCTTCAACAAGCACGAAGGCCGCTATTTGCAGGTGGTGGTAAGCGCGTCGCGGCAGTTGGTGGAAATGCCGCGCGCGGAGGTGATTTCGCTGGCGCTCGAGGAACTCGCGGAGTTCTTGCCGGGCGTGGCCGAGGCGAAGCTCGAAAAGGCGCACGTGGTGAAGGAAGTGCGCGCGACGTTTTCAGCGAAGCCGGGGCTGGCGCGCCCCGGCGCACGGACGGCGATCGAGGGCTTGTACCTCGCTGGGGACTGGACGGAATCGGGTTGGCCCGCGACCATGGAGGGCGCGGTCCGCAGTGGCTATCTTGCGGCGGAAGCCTTGACTGGCGTGCGCTTCTTGCTCTGACTCACCGGCTTCGCCGCCGAGTCTTCGAGCGCGGCCCACAACTCCGCTTTCTCCTCCGCCGTCAATCCCCGCCGCGGACCGATCGGACCGCCGCAGGGCAACCCCATCCATTCGAGAATCGACTTCACCGCCGCAATCCCCGGATACCGCAGCGCCAGCCGGATCAGGTGATTCACGGGCTTCTGTAACTCGCGCGCACGCTCCCAGTCGCCCCGTTGCGCGGACTCGTACATCTCCACGAACATGCGCGGCACGATGTTGTAGAAGCTCCCGATGCCGCCGTCGGCTCCGAACAACATGCCGCCGGAGAACATCTCGTCGGCGCCGTTGTAGATCAGAGCTCCGGTGCGCTTTACCTCGCCCATGATGTAGAGATTGGTATCGGTGAACTTGAGTCCCACCACGTTCGGGATTTGGAGCAGGCGCTCGAGGTCCTCGATCGTTCGGATGGCCGCGGTCCCCGGCGGGAAGTGATATACGAACAGCGGCAGCGACGTGGCGCCGGCCACGGCTTCGTAGTAGCGAACCACCTCTGGAAACGAGAACGGGCCCGATGGCGCGAGGCTGCTGATCGCCGTTGCTCCGGCGCGTTCTGCGTGGCGCGCGAGGTCGATCGCAGTGGCGGTGTTGTACGCGCCCACGTGCACGATCACCTGCTTGCCCTTGGGCGAGAGCCGCACCGATGCTTCGGCTACGCGCTTGCGCTGCGCCGGATCCTGCTGCAGGCCTTCGCCGGTCTGGCCACACACGTAGAGCCCGTGTACGCCTTCCGAATAGACGAAGCTCACCAGCTTCTCATAGGCCACTTCGTCGAACCGGCCCTTTGCATCCACCGGCGTGACGATGGCCGGTAACACTCCATGGAATCGTTTGCTCATGCTCTACCAGCATCGCACTGGACTGCTAGACTGGCCAAATGATTCGCTTCGCCGCCCTGGCCGCCGTAACGCTGGTGGCGCAACAGACCGCCACGCAACGGGCCGCCAAAGACGTCAAGCTCGGACCTTATTATCCGACGCCGGAGAAGGTGGTGGTCGAGATGCTGCGCGTGGGCGAACTCAAGGCTGGCGAGAAGATGTTCGACCTCGGCAGCGGCGATGGCCGCGTGGTGGTGGCCGCGGCGAAGTTGTTCCAAGCCGTGGCTGCCGGAGTGGAGCTCGACGAAGGGTTGGTTCGCAAGAGCAGCGAGTGGCTGCGCCGCGAGAAACTCCGCAACGCGCGCATCATTCACGGCGATGCCTTGCTGCAGGATTACTCATCCGCCGATCTCGTCACCGTTTATTTACTGCCGGAGGCCAACGAGAAACTCACGCCGATTCTCGAAAAGCAGTTGCGCGCGGGCGCGCGCGTGGTTTCCCACGATTTCGAGTTTCGCCGTTGGAAGCCCGCCAAGATCGTGACGTTGGAAGACGGGCCCGAGGGTTGGCCGCACACGATTTACCTGTACCGCCGCTGATCCGTAACCGCGCCCACGCGGACCTCTACGGTATCATTGCCTGTTGAGCCTGCCCATGGCATTCTTCCAGCATCCACAGGCCCTGGTGGAGTCGGTTTCGATCGGCGAGGGAACGCGCGTTTGGGCCTTCGCCCACATCCTGCCCGGCGCGCGCATCGGACGCGACTGCAACATCTGCGATCACACGTTCATTGAAAATGACGTCGTCGTCGGCGACCGGGTCACCATCAAGAGCGGAGTGCAACTGTGGGACGGAATCCGCATCGAAGACGACGTCTTCATCGGACCCAACGCCACCTTCACCAACGACGCGTTTCCGCGGAGCAAGCAGAAGCCCGATCAATTCGCCCGCACCACCGTCAAGAAAGGCGCGTCAGTGGGAGCCAACGCCACGGTGCTGCCCGGGATCACGGTGGGCGAGCGCGCCATGATCGGCGCCGGAGCGGTGGTGACTCGGGATGTCCCGCCGGACACGATCGTCGCCGGCAATCCGGCCCGGATCATGGGCTACGCGGGCGCCGGCGAGACTTTGCCGGTAGCACTTGCCGCCGTACCCGCGGCTACCGGCATCGCATGCACCGGGGTGCGCGGGGTGACGTTGCACCGGCTGCCGCTCGTCGACGACATTCGCGGCGCGCTCACCTACGGCGAAGCCGGTGTGCATCTGCCGTTCGTACCCAAGCGCTTCTTTCTGGTGTTCGGCGTCTCCACGCAACAGATTCGCGGCGAACACGCGCACCGCACGCTCGAACAGTTCCTGGTCTGCGTGCATGGATCGTGCCACGTGGTAGCCGACGACGGCGAACAGCGGCAGGAGTTCCCTCTCGATCATCCTTCCATCGGACTTTATCTTCCTCCCATGACGTGGGGCGTGCAGTACAAATATACGCCCGACGCCGTGCTTTTGGTTTTGGCCTCACACGGTTACGATGCCTCCGATTATATCCGCGAATATTCCGAGTTTCTAAAACTGCGCGGCAAATGATCCTACTCAACGATTTTCAGCGCCAGTGGGCCGACACGCGAGTGGATGCGATGGCCGCGTTCGAAGCCGTGGGCGCTAGCGGTTGGTACATTCTGGGTAAACAGGTGGAGTCATTCGAGCGTGCGCTGGCTGCCTACTGGAAGATGCCCAATGCGGTGGGTGTCGCCAGCGGACTCGACGCCATCGAGATCGCCCTGCGAGCGCTTGGGTGCCGCGCCGGCGATCGCGTACTGACAACGCCGCTTTCTGCTTTCGCCACCACGCTGGCCATCGTGAAGCTAGGCGCGATTCCCGTTTTCGTGGACTGCGAGGTTCACGGTCTCATCGATCTCGAGGCCTGCCGGCGTGTGTTCGAATCGCGCCGCGACATCCGGTTCTTCGTACCGGTGCATCTCTACGGGCACGCGCTCGATTCGGCTGCGCTCGGCGAGTTGCGCGAACGATTCGAGCTCCGCATTGTGGAGGACTGCGCGCAGTCAATCGGCGCTTCACGGGGGGGCGTGCCCACGGGACTCGCAGGCCACGCCGCAGCCACCAGTTTCTATCCCACCAAGAATCTCGGGGCGCTCGGCGACGGCGGCGCTTTGCTCACGGCCGATCCGGCGGTGGCCGCCGCGGCCCGCTGCCTGCGCGACTACGGCCAGAACGCCAAATACAAGCACGACGAAATCGGATACAACAGCAGGCTCGACGAGTTACAGGCCGCCTTGCTGGATCGTGTGTATCTGCCGCGGCTCGAATCCTGGACCGCCCGCCGCCGTGAAATCGCCGCTGCGTATCTGGCGGGCATTCAAAACCCCGGCGTTCGTCCGATGGGTGCGCCCGCCGGATCGGACTCCTGTTGGCACCTGTTTCCCGTGATCGTTGCCGCGGACCGGAAGCAAGCCTTCATGGCGCACCTGCGTGCCTCGGGGGTCGCCTGCGCCGAGCACTATCCGATCCTCATCCCCGATCAAGCCGCGCTCGCCAATTCGCCGCATGAGCTCGCCTCCGATTGCGCGCGAGCCCGCGCCATCGCGCACGGTGAGGTCAGCCTGCCGATTCATCCGTATCTCACCGGCGAAGAGTGCGCCACGGTAATCGGTGCGTGCAACCGCTGGGCCGGGTGAACATGATCTCGCTCGTCGTTCCGCTCTATCGCAGCGAACCCAACCTCGACCGGCTTCTCCCCGCGCTAGTCAAGCTTGGCGCCGATCTGGCTCCGCGGCCGTTGGAAGTGGTGTTCGTGGTGGACGGTAGCCCCGATCGTTGCCGCGAGATCCTGGAAGAACGCCTGCCCTCGAGCGGCTTGCGCGCCACGCTCGTCGACCTCAGCCGCAACTTCGGATCGTTCTCGGCGATCGCAGCCGGACTCGCGCAAGGAAGCGGCGATGCCTTCGCCGTGATCGCGGCCGATCTGCAGGAGCCGCCCGAACTGATCGTCGAGTTCGCCCGCGCGCTCAAGAACAACGAAGCCGACATTTGTTTCGGCGTACGCGCGAGCCGTTCCGATCCCTGGCTTTCCGAACTGGCTTCGCACTCGTTCTGGTGGCTTTACCGGCGCTTCGTGCTGCCGGAGATGCCTTCCGGCGGAGTCGACATTTTCGGCTGCACGCGCGCGGTACGCGACCGCTTACTCGAGCTTCCTGAGGTGAACACCAATCTGATTGCGCTGCTGTTCTGGCTCGGGTTCCGGCGAAAGTTCGTGCCGTATCATCGCCAACCGCGGCGCGAGGGTAAGAGCGCGTGGAACTTGTCGCGCAAGCTGAAATACTCGCTCGACAGCGTGTTCAATTTCACGGATCTGCCTGTGCAGATGTTGCTGCTCTCCGGCCTCGCCGGCGCATTGCTCGCCGTCACGCTCGCGGCGGTGATTCTGGTGGCGCGCCTCACCGGGTCGATTCAAGTGCCCGGCTACACGCCGATCGTGCTCACCATCATGTTCTTCGGCGGGCTCACCACGTTCGGGCTCGGCATCGTGGGGCAGTATCTATGGTTGACGTTGCGCAACGCGCGGCGGCGGCCGAACTTCATTGTTCGGTCGGTGCGGGAGTTTGCGGGCCCCAGCGAGACCTCGCGCGGCTCGTGAGCGCGAACGAACGCAGGCCGCATTGCGTCGAGCAAGCTTTCCTCAGCACGGGGTGATAGAATTCATCGGCGAGAGAACCATGCACCGCCGCAACTTTCTCGCCAGCCTCCCGCTCTCAGGCATGTTCCAGGCGACCGCGCAAGAGCCGGAACCGGAGAAGATGAGCCCCACGGAAGCGCTCGATCTGCAACGCAAGATCGAAGATACCGTCGCGGGCCGGCGGCCCCACGAACCCCTCGCCTATCCTTACGTCTCCCCCGACTACAAGCTACCCTTCACGCACATCGGCACCGAGAAGCAGATCTTTCTCGACAATTTCATGCTCGAGCACCTGGACGGTGTCGAACGTGTATTGGGCAAGCCGGCGAAGCACCCGCGGCCGCTCATCGAGAACACCGGCCTGCCATGGGAGAAGGATGGCTTCAGCGGCGGCATTGCCGGCTCACTGCGCGACCCCGACGACGGCAAGTACAAGCTCTGGTACACGCAGTCACTCAGCGGCGATCTCTACGGTACTGGTCAGGTGCTGTGTTACGCAGAGTCGAGCGACGGCCTGAACTGGACCAAACCACTCAGCGAAAAATGCATTCCGTATCAGGGCCACCGGGCCACCAACATCGTCAACAATGACGAGACGGCTGGCGCCGCGGTGGTGCTCAATCATGATCGTAGAGACCCGAGCCGCAAGTTCCTGCTCGTCTACGAACCCACCATCGAGGCGCGCAAGCAAGGCCTCCGTATCCTGTCGCGCGTGTCGGCATCGGCCGACGGTCTGCGTTGGAACGTCATCGCTCCCGACGTTCAGGAGCGCCGCCGCCATGGGCACGCCATCTGGGACGAATCCATTCAGCAGTGGATCTGCTACAGCCAGCACTCGCACCACTGGCACTTCGGACCGCGCATCCGCCAGATCGGCCGGCAAACGAGTGCCGACTTCATTCACTGGTCTCCAAAGGAAGTGGTGCTGTCCACCGACTGGGACCCGACGCTCGGCCCGGATCGCGAGTTCCACGATGCCTCGGTGCGCAAAGTGGGTGGCGCCTACATCGCCCTGGTTGCCGAGGCGCACACCGAGCCGCTGTGGAGCTCGCGCACCAAGCAGGTGCGCGGCATGTATCCTGCCACGGTCTGGCGCGACCAGTTTCGCGTCGACCTCTCGCTCTACAGCAGCCGCGATGGACGCCGATTCACGCGCGCACACGGACCGGAACCCTGGGTCGACAACGGACCGGCTGGAACCCCGGACCACGGCTTCGTCGCCGGCACCGCTTCCGGCGACCTTTATCACGGCGGGAAGGTGATCGTCTCTTATGGAGCGATTCCTGGCAAGCAGTGGTCGCTGCCGCGCGAAGATTGGGAACTGGCGCCGAAATCCGCCAAGCAGGAATACGAGCGGACGATGGCCGAGGCAAAGCAGTTAGGTAACTATGGCGAGAGTTCCAAGCGCACGGAACGGAGCACGCGCGCTCTGGTTCTGCGGGAAGACGGCTGGGCTTACTTGAAGCCACGGAACCAACGCGGCCGCGTGATCACAAAGCAGTTCGTCTTCGAGGGCCGCGAACTCCGCGTCAATGCGCGATGCAGCTACGGAGCGGTGAAGGTGGAGTTGCTGAATCCGATGTTCGAGCCGTACGAGGGCTTTTCCACCGCGGATTGCGATCCGCTCCACGACGAGAATCCGGACCGGATCTGGTACACGGTGAGCTGGAAAGGGCGCACTGACGTGCGCGGCCTCTGGAACAAGCCGGTCATGATTTGTTTTCACCTCTACGAGTCGGAGTTGTACTCATTTCAGTTCGCGGGCTGAGACCCGCCTTGAAGGAGAAGATACCCATGAAACGAATGGCGCCTTTGGCGGCGGGCTTGTTGCTGGCCGCGGTGACACTGCCGGGCGAAACCAATCCGCCCAAACCGAAGCGCATCAACAAGGTCATCGAGCTGTGGGAACAGGGACAGCCTGTCTACTACGAGCACGGCCAGGGCGGCTACGACGAGGGCGTGCGGATGGCCAAGACGTTTGCCGACTACATCAACTACGAGATGGAGCACGGCCTGTTCGATCTCGGTCAACTGCGCGAATTCATGCGTGGCCTCGTTGCCGGCGGCCCCACCAGGAGCGGCCACCGCACTCCGGCCGTGATCGTCACCCTGCCGGTGGGCGCGATTGACGAAGCGGCCATTCGCAACAACTATTGGGTATTCCAGCAGACGCTCGCCGCGGGCGTGCATGGCATCCTGCTGTGTCACGCTCGGAGCCCCGAGGGCGTGCAGCGCTTCGTGGAAAGCGTTCGCTTCCCGTTCTTCAAGATCGGTGTCGGCGAAGGTCCCGGCAAGCTGCGCGAAGGGTTGCGAGGCAGCGGAAGCCAGATCTATCCGGCGAAGATCTGGGGCATCCCGGAACTCGAGTACCTCGAGCGCAGCGACGTGTGGCCCCTGAACCCGAAGGGCGAGATCATCCTCGGACTCAAGATCGAAGATCGCTTTGCCGTGGCGAACGCCATGAAGACCGTGAAAGTGCCGGGCCTCTCGTTTGCCGAATGGGGCGGCGGCGACATGTCGTTTTCGTACGGATATCCGAAGTTCCCCGGCTTTCCGCTTCCGCCCGAAATGGCGAAGGCGCGCGATGCGGTGTGGGCTGCCTGCAAGTCAGCCAAGTTGTTCCGGCTGGAAGGCGCCGACGAAGGCAATGTGGAGCAGCAGATTCGAGACGGCATCATGATCATCTCGGCGGGAGCCAATCCTGGCGCGGCAGAGAAGGGCCGGCGCTTTTCCAAACGCGCGATGCCCTGGTAGTCCGGCTGCTCCCACCGCCTTGACGCCTTCGATTTTCTTTCATACGATGACTCCAGCTCGAAAGGGGACGAGTCGATGACCAAACCACGAACTGGCTTTTTTGTTCTACTCTCGTGCCTGGCGGTTCCACTCCTGGCACAAACCTTCGGCGAAATCACAGGCGAAGTGCGTGACACCAGCGGCGCCGCGGTGCCCAACGCGACGGTGACGGTGACCAATCGGGCTACCAACGCGATCCGCACCGGATCGAGCAACGAGGCGGGCATCTACAGCTTCCCCTCGCTGCAGCCCGGCCGCTATGACGTGAAGGTGGTGAGAGAAGGCTTTCGCGCCGTCACCCGTTCGGGCGTCGAGCTCCAGGTACAGCAAACCGCGCGCATCGACTTCGTGATGCAACTCGGGCAGGTGACCGAGATCCTCGAGGTTTCCGAGAGCACGCCGTTGCTCGTCACCGAGAATGCCACGGTGGGCACGGTGGTGGAGAACAAGCGCATTGTCGAGCTGCCTCTCAATGGCCGCAACTATCTGCAACTGGTGGCGCTGGCCCCCAACATGAACATGGGCTTCGCCATCAGCGGCGATGTGGAGGGGCGGCAAGGCGGCATCCGCTCCCAGCAGAACATCTCGATCGGCGGGCAACGCACCAGTTTCAATCACTTCTCGCTCGATGGCATCGAGAACACCGACGTGAATTTCAACACGCCAGTAGTGCTGCCATCGGTGGATGCGCTGCTCGAGTTCAAGGTACAGAGCGGAATCTACCCGGCCGAGTTCGGGCGTTACATCGGACAAGTCAACGTCTCCACCAAGGGCGGCGGAAACCAATATCACGGCGCGCTGTTCGAGTTCCTGCGCAACAGCGCCATGGATGCCAAGCCGTATGCATTCTCGGCCACGCGCCCGCCGAAGGTTCCGTTCCGGTGGAACCAGTATGGCTTCGTACTCAGCGGTCCGGTGACGATTCCGAAGCTGTTCAACGGACGGAACCGCTTGTTCTTCTCCAGCAACTTCGAAGGCTATCGAGAGCGCACGCAGACGCAGGCGCTTTTCAGCGTGCCCATCGATGCCTGGCGCAACGGCGATCTTTCAGGCGTGGCGGCGCGCCTGTACGATCCGGCCACGCGCGCTCGCAGCGGATCCACAATCAGCGCTCAGCCCTTCGCCGGCAACATCATTCCGAAGAGCCGGATCAATGACCTTTCGACGAAGTACTTCGAGTTCATGCCGGCGCCGAACGCGAACCCGGGAGGCGTCGCCAACAATTTCCTGCTGTCGGCGGCGCGCCCCACAGATCGCGACCAGTTCCTACAGCGGCTCGATTTCACCGAAAGCAACAAGTCGAGTTGGTTTGGCCGCTACAGTTGGGCCAACGATGCTCAGACGCTGCCCGGCATCAAGTTGAACGGTACCACGCTCAGCACCAAAGTGGATCAGTGGATGATCTCGAACACGCGCGTCATCTCCACCTCGCAGGTGAACGAGTTCCGCTTCGGATACAACCACTTCTTCAATACCACCGGGCCGGAATTGGCATTCCAACGAAACGTGGTTGCCGAATACAACATGGTGGGCGTCGTGGCCACCACGCCTTCCGGATGGGCCCCGCCCGGGGCCACGATCGCCGGCGGCTACAACTTCGGCGGAGCGCCCGGTGTATTCACGAACTTCAATCACACATTCCAGTGGGCCGACAATTTCTCGTGGGTTCGGGGGCGGCATTCCTTCCGCTTCGGAGGCGAAGTGCGGCGCGACCGTTTCAATCAGATCGGCAACCAATTCCTGTCGCCGCAGTTCAACTTCGATCCGCTCGGCACCGTGAATCCTGCCTCGCCCAACGGCACCGGCTCCGGCTTCGGCGACTACCTGCTCGGCATTGTCCGCCAGTCGCAGTTCGCGCTGACCGCGGCCAATGCGCAGTTCCGAGCCACGAGCATGGCTTTCTTCTTCGACGACACATGGAAGGTCAACACCAAGCTCACCATCAACGCCGGCTTGCGATACGAGAATACGCCGCCGTGGTATGACCGGACCGGCACCATCATGAATCTCGCCATTCCTGATTGGGTCCGCCGGCAGTCGAACATCGCCGACCTGAAGCTCCATCCCACGGTCATTCGTGCGGGATCCGGCGACTTCTACCAGAGTACGTTCCTCCGCTTTGACCCTTCCATTCAGGTAGCGCGCGACGGGCGCCTCGGACCCTACCTGATCCACCGCGACAACAACGACTGGGCGCCGCGCTTGGGAATCGCGTATAGTCCGAACGAGCGTTGGACCTTGCGCACGGGAGCGGGTGTCTTCTACAGCCAGGATCAAGGCAACGCGCGTTTCGACTTGGTGCGCAACATCGCCGGACGCCGGCAGGAGATCGCCAATCCCGATTTTCCCGATCTCACATTCAACAAGCCTTTCGCTTCGCCCGGCGGCGCGGTGGTGATCGCCCTGCCCACGGTGTTCTCGTCGGCAGTGGACCGGCGCACGCCGTACACGCTGCAGTGGATGCTCAATCTGCAGCGCACCCTCGGTAAAGAAACGGTGGTGGAGTTGGGTTATCTCGGCTCGGTATCGCACCGCCTCGAGTACCTGACGTTCCAGAACAAAGCAGTGCCGGCTCCATTGGGCGCTGGCCCGGTGACCTCACGCCGGCCGTTCCCGGAACTGGGCGCGTCGCAATTCGTGGCCAATGATGGGAATGCTTCGTACAACGCGTTCTCGGCGAAGTTCCAGCGGCGATACAGCGCGGGACTGACTTATCTCGCGAGCTACACATGGTCACGCGCGATCGATCAGCTCAGCGGCATTCGCATCAACGCCAACGACGGAACCTTCCCGCAGGACAACAATTGCCTCTCCTGCGAGCGCGGGCTGTCGACCTTCCATGTGCCGCATCGCGCGGTGGGATCGGCTTTGTATGAGCTGCCGTTCGGCAAGGGCCGGACCTATTTGAAGGACAACAGATTCGCCAACGCCGTGGTGGGTGGCTGGCAGCTCAGCTCGATTCTGACGCTGCAAGCCGGAAGCCCATTCACGGTCCTCGATGGCGTCGACCGTGCCAACACGGGCCGTAGCGATGACCGGCCGGTCTCCACCGGAGTAAACGCCAACCTCGCCCGCGGCCAGCAGGATCCGGCACGCTGGTTCGACACTTCGCAGTTCTTGCTCGCGCCCATCGGCGTGTTCGGCAACGTCGGCCGGTCCACGGGCGTGGGCCCTGGCATCATCTCGTGGGACTTTTCCACCATCAAGAACTTCAACTTCACCGAACAGCACTCGCTGCAGTTCCGCTTCGAGGCGTTCAATCTGCCGAACCATGCCAACTTCGGCATGCCGAACAGCATCCTGACGGCGGCGACGTTCGGGCAGATCACTTCTACGCGCACCAGCATGCGGAGCTTGCAGTTCGGGTTGAAGTTTCTGTTCTGACGCAGGTATTGTGGTCGCGGGATGAATCCAGTCATCAAACGCCTGCGGAGCGTTCGCATGGCGATATTGTGTTTGTCGAGCACGCTGCTCGCCACGGAAGAAACGCAACCGCGAATCACGGTTGGCTTGACCGAAGGTTGCCACATTAGCGTTGCGCGCCCACAGGGATGGGAGTTCAACGGTAGCGGGACCATGTACTATTCGCCGAACGTGGTTCGAGTCCAAATGCATTTTGATCCGCGTGGCGCCGAGATCACGATCCACAGAGATGGCTGGAACTCGGTGCTCAGCGACATCCGCATCGCCAAAGGCCAGCGTGCGTCGATCCGAGTGGACGAGCACCATTCGCAGTGGCCTGCGAGGAATCGGGCAGTGGTGGAGTTCGATGAGGCGATGCGATGGCAGGGTGTCCGCGACATGGTGATCGTGATCAACAAGTGCGACCGGCCCATAGCCTTCGATCTGCGATACTACCCTTCAAGCGGGCTCGCGAAAAAGTGGATGGCGATTCTCGAAGATGTCGTATCAAGCGTGCGCGTGGTTCGCACCAAGCCACCTCCTGCCAAGTGAGACGTCCGCCAAGTGATCGCTTGCTCTGACGCTACAAACCTGGGAGATTGGATAGTCATGACGATTCGCATTCCTCGCCTCGCCTGTGCGTCCGTGATCGCTGTTGCGGCGATCCTCTCGAGTTGCAGCGGCGGGCCGGCTCCTGCGCCCACGCCCACGCCCACGCCCGCGGCCAAGGTCGAGAAGCCGCCCTACCTGGTCTACGTCACCAACGAGGGTTCGGGCGACCTCACCATCATCGATCCGGCCAAGCCGGAAGCAGTTGCGACGGTGCCCTTGGGCAAACGCCCGCGCGGCGTCCACGCGAGCGGCGGAATGCTCTACGTGGCGCTCAGCGGATCTCCCTTCGCCCCCCCCGGAGTGGACGAAAGCAAGCTTCCGCCGCCGGACAAGAGCGCCGATGGAATCGGCGTGTTCGACCTCGCCACCAACAAGCTCTCGCACAAGTTGCAGAGTGGATCCGATCCCGAGCAGTTCGCCGTGAGCTTAGACGGCAAGAAGCTCTACGTGTCGAACGAAGACGCCGCTGGCGTCAGCATTCTGGATCTCGAAGCGCGTAAGATCGTCAAGACACTACCCACGGGCGACGAGCCCGAAGGAGTCACGTTGAGCCCTGACGGTAAGTTCGTGTATGCGACTTCCGAGAATGACGGCACAGTGACGATCATCGACACCGCGGCGGAGAAAGTGGTGAAGACGGTGAAGGTGGGCCGCCGTCCGCGGTCGATTCGATTCCTGCCCGATAGTTCGCGCGCCTACGTCACGAACGAAAACGGCGCATCGGTAACGGTGATCGACGCGGTGAAACAGACGGTGATGCATTCGATCGAAATGGGCGAAGGCATGAAGCCGATGGGGCTGGCGATGAGCAAAGATGGCTCCACGCTCTACGTGAGCACGGGTCGCGGCAAGAAGGTGCTGGTGGTTGACACGAAAACCGAAAAGATCGTCGCGGATTTCGAGGCCGGGCAGCGGCCGTGGGGCATCGCGCTCTCGCCGGATGAAAAGCTGCTGTTTACGGCGAACGGTCCTGGAGGTGATGTTTCGGTGATCGATACGGCAACGCGCGCGGTGCTGCGGAAGGTGAAAGCGGGTGATCGGCCTTGGGGCATCGCGGTGGTGGCGCAGTAAGCGAGCGCCGCCTCTGTCAGATTGAAGCCTTCAACGCCGTTGCTACGGGCAGGAACAGCGTCAATTGAAGGCCTTGCAGTGGCGAAAATCCATGGTGCCGATAGAACGCGGCCGCCGAATCGTCTTTCGCGTCGACCAGGAACGCGTAGGTGGCTGGCCCAGAGGCCACCACCCGTTGCAACGCATCCGCGAGCATTGCGGATCCTACTTTGCGCCCGCGGAAGCGAAGATCCACGGCAAGCCGCCCGATGCGAACGGCAGGGAGGCTCGGATAGCGCGGGAGTTTTCTGGTGATTGACTCGGGCAGACTGGTTAGTGGAATGCTCGCCGATGCCAGTGTGTAGTACGCTGCCACCGAGCCGGTCTCCGACTCGACAGCGACGAAACAGGTCGCCACACGCCTCCGGATGTCTTGCGTGGCCTGAGTTTGAAAATAACGGTCCAACGCAGGTTCGCCGCACGAAAACGCCGTTCGGTCGTGGCCGTCTCGAAGCGGTTCCATCCGAAAGGCGGGTTTCATGGAAGAGAACCAAATAGTCTCTTACGATGCCGGAACGCGCGGCGCAGTGCGGCGTTCGGCGAAGGAGGGTGGAGGAGCGCCTCCGCGAGTTGGCGTTGTCCTTCGATGCTGAGGCGAATGATCTCCGCATCCTCGATCGCTCGGCGCGCGGCATCGCTAGCGGCGTTCACCACGAAGTCAGTCAGCGTGCGCCCTTGAATCTCAGCCGCACGTTTGAGGAGCGCGTGGACCTCCGCCGGGAGTCGCGCTTCGAGTCGTGCTGTGACCATCTCCTTGTGCATGACTTCATTGTACGGCATATTGCCGTAACCAGAAACCGAGCTGCGATTCTCTCGGGTCCGCGAAGCCGGGCGTCGCCGTTATGATGAGAGGTTCCAGTGCCAGCACCCGAAGATACTCCCACCTCCGAGCACGAAACGCGTGAGGAGGCCCCCGCGCGCCGCGTATTTCAGGTGCTGCTCGAGCTCGCCAAGGGTTACCGCAAGCACGTCATTCTGATCACGCTGTTCTCACTGCTCTCCACCGGCGCCGACCTGTTGCAGCCCATCATCTACCGCAACGCGATCAACGACGTGGCTGGTCTGTTCGTGCAGCAAGGCGCCCCCGCCACGCCCGCACCCGCGGCGCCGCAGCCGCACGGCTCCGGGACCATCTCGCCGCGCACGCCTGAGCAAACGCTGCGCTCCCTGATGATGTATGCGGCTCTGCTGTATCTCACGAGCATCGCCGGATATTTCTTCTACCAACGCTCCGACTATCTGGGCTCGATGGTGGCGAGCCGCATCGAGTCAAACCTGATTGTCTCCACCTTCGGACATGTGCTGCGGCTGCCGCTTGGATTCTTCTCGCATCGCGCCAGCGCCGCGCTCGCCAAGCGCGTGAATCAATCGGACGAAGTGGCGCCGGTGATCCACGCCTTCTCGCAGCAGATCGCGCCGGAGATCGTGCGGCTGATCGGCATCTGCGGCATCATGCTCCATCAGAATTGGGAGCTGACGCTGATTGCGATGCCGCTGATTCCGCCGTATCTGTGGATCGCGAGGCGCTCGGCGCGGCGGATGAAGTCGAGCCTCGGCCCTTATTACGACATGTGGGAGAGCATCTCGGCGCGCATCTCAGACGCGCTGTCGGCGATCAAGACGGTGAAGCTTTCGGGCGCCGAGTCGCGCGAGGCGGACCGGCTGGATCGCGAGTCCACTGCTGCCTATGGCGTCTACCTCGACCGCATCCGCCGCTATCAGCGCTACGGCTTTTCGCAGAGTCTGTTCAGCCAGCTCAACCGTTCGCTGGTGCTCGCGTATGGCGGATGGCTGGTGTTGCGGCACGAGATCACGCCAGGGGATGTGGTGATGTTCGCGGCGTATCTCGATCGCCTGTACGCGCCCGTGGACTCGCTGAACACGATCGCAGTGAGCCTGCAGCAGAATGTAGCTTCGCTGCAGCGGGCGGTTGCGCTGCGCGAGGCGGGTCCGGCGGAACCGGATGGAACGGATCTGCCAGCGGGTCCGGGGAAGGTGGAGTTCCGAAACATTCGCTTCAGTTATGTTCCGGGGCGCGAAGTGCTGCACGGGCTCAGTTTCACGTTGGAGCCGGGGAGGATCACCGGGATCGTGGGTCCTTCGGGTGCGGGCAAGACGACGGCTGCGGATTTGCTGCTCAAGCTTTGGCAGCCGGATTCGGGCGAGATCTATGTGGATGGGCAGGCGATTTCGAAGCTGAGTCCGGCGACGATACGGCGCGCCGTTGGCGTGGTGTCGGCCGATGGCGCGGTATTTCGTGGGACGTTGGCGGAGAACATCCGTTACAAGCGCCCTACCGCGACGGATGCGGAGGTGCTCGAAGCGGCGCTCGCGGCGGGGTTGGGCCGCGCGCTCGAGCGGCTGCCCGATGGGCTCGCGACCGAGATCGGCGAGGACGGGATCGGACTATCGGTGGGCGAGCGGCAGCGGCTGCAGATCGCGCGGACGCTGGTGGACCGGCCGCGGCTGCTGGTGCTCGACGAGGCGACGGCAAACCTCGATTACGCGACGGAGAGCGAGCTGAAGGTGGCGCTGCGGAGGTTGAGTCCGCGGCCGACGATGCTGATCATCGCGCACCGGTACACGATGGTGAAAGAGGCGGATCACGTGGTGGTACTCAGTGCGGGTCAGATTGCGGAGGAGGGGACGCCGGAGGAACTGGTCGCAGCGGGGGGATGGTTTGCGGAGTTGGCGCGGCAGTCGGGGCAGGGGGATGAGAGCGGGGGCGATTGATTCCGGCGCGCGGGTTAGAATGAACGGAAGCAATACGGTATCGAACGGGTCACGATTCCGCACAATGTTGAAATAACCGCCACGAAGCATTGGGTGTGCTTCTCGTGCCGAAAGATGTTCCACAAGCGCCCGGTGTGTGAGACCGCGGCGTGTCCCCATTGTGCACGTTCGATGATTGATATGGGCAGGTACTTCGAGCCTCCCCGCATCTCCCAGTCCAAGTTGTGGGATCGTTTGAAGAAACTCGCGGAGCGGGGATTTCGGTTTCACAGCGATGCCAGCAGGGCCTTCGTCTTCCTGCGTTGGAGCGAGTCGCGCTCGTTGAGTTCCCGAGCAGTTGCCGCCCGCATCGATGAGATGATCGAGACCTCGTGCTATGGCTTGTGGAGTGCGCGAAAGAGGCCTGCCGAGTCGTGCAGCAACCGCGGCGGCCGAGATACAAATACGTTCGACTAAGCCCTCGGAGCCACTCTCTTCGCCAATTCCCGCATCGCGATGATCATCGCTCCGGTCCCGAGAGTCTTCACCAAAGTAGGATGGTTCGCGTAGACCGAACTCATCCGGTCGAGGATCGAAGGATCGTGCTTTTCAGCCTGGGCAGCCGCTTGCGCAACCGCCTCGGCCGATACATTCTGGGCCTGCTCGGGCGTCACCTGACTGCCGCCGAGTCCGGGGATCAATCCCGCGAGCTGGCTCATGACCGCTGGCCCGCCGCCGGCGAGCAACGCGTTGAGCATGGTCGCCTTCTGACTGGCGTCGCCGCTGCCGAACATCTGCGCTGCGATCTGTCCGAAAGCGGGCGTCTGATCGGACCGCATCATCGCGCCGATCGCCGATGACAAAGACGACGAGTCCACTTGCGAGGCGACCTGGTCGTAGTGGCCATGCGCCTCTTCGTTCGAAACAGCGCCTCCACCGGCGTATTGCTGTAACAGGCCACCGAGCATATCTGTCAAACTCATTTTCCGTTCCTCCTCGACTAATGAACTAACATGCGATAGACGAGCAGCGTGGCCATTGCGCCCACCACTGAGAGTCCGAATCCGGCCGGGTGGCCATCTTTGTACCAGCCGACCCACTTGCCGATCTGGCCTCCAACCCATCCGCCAACGATGCCAAGCAGAGCGGTCATGATGATTCCGCCTGAATCGTGGCCGGGCATCAAAAATTTGGCGACGATTCCGACCACGAGGCCGGTGAGAGCTTGCCATAACATGTGCATAAAACGGGATTGGCTCCTTTCGAGGTGGCGGGCGCCGGTCAGGGCAGGCCGCTCCTCAGTGTGGACCCGAACCGGATTCGCCGATATACCGTCGAGCGGGGATGGCGCGCACCGTCGAGGCGGGATGTGGGGAGGGCTATTGTTTGGTCCAGGCTTTGCGCTCGTAGGGGAAGCTCTTCCAGTCGCGGGCGGCGCGAGCATTGAGGTCCCACACCGGCTTGCCTTGGCGCAGGGTAAGTTCGCAGACGATATTGCGGGTGCCGCTCCAGCCTGCGCCCGCGGAGTCAATGAACCCGAACTTGCCGCGATCCACGCGCAGCACGGCGACATCGGCTTCGGCGCCAACGCTGAGGTGGCCCAGGTCTTCGCGATGGATCTCGCGGGCGGGGTTCCAGGTGGACATGCGGATCACCTGATCGATCGGCGAGCCGAGATTGAGAATCTTCGACATCACGTTGGCCATGTCTTTCATCCCGGCGTTCATGCTACCGCTGTGCAGGTCAGTAGAGATCGAGTCTGGTGTGAAGCCCTGCTTGTAGGCGGCCTCGGCCACATACCAATAGAAGCTTCCCGCGCCATGCCCCACGTCGAAGATGATGCCGCGTTTGCGCGCGGCGGCGATCGCCGGATTGACCTTTCCATCGGCGAGAACCTCTTCGCGATGGCCGGAGTAGCAGTGCGTGTAGATGTCGCCGGAGCGCAGCTTGTCGAGCAGTAATGTCGGCAGATTGCGGACCTTGTTGAGGTATCCGAAGTCGATCATCACCGGGAGGCTCGCGATCTTGCCTGCGGCCACCGCCTTCTCCACTGACTCCCATCCGGGTCCGCCATAGTGAGCCGATTTGAACCCGACGATCACGCCCTTATTGGCCATCGCCATGCGCGCGGCGGCGTCAGCGTCGAGTTGGCCAGGATCGTCTTCCTGGCCGGTCCCCATACCCGCAGCCACGATGTTGAGGAAGGCGAGAATTCGAGTACGCGCACGCTGAATCACCTGTTCACGAAATGCAGGAAATGTTTTGACGCCCGTGGTGCCCGCGTCCACCATCGTGGTGACGCCGCTGCGGAACGAGAAGGCGTCGGGCTGCACGCTCGAATCGCGTTCGAGCCCGGGAAGGCCAGGGCGCGGGTACACGTGCACGTGAAGGTCGATGAGGCCGGGCGTGACGTAGAGTCCGGTGACGTCGGCTACGGTTTTCGCCTGTGCGGCGGGAATGCCCGCGGCCACGCGTGCGATCTTTCCCCCGGCGATGGCCACGTCCATCGGTGCGTTGATGTTGTTCTTCGGGTCGATGACGTGACCGCCTTTGAGCAGCAAGTCATACTGTGGGGCGGCTTGCTGTGCGCCGGCGGATGCGGCGAATACGAGCGCGATGGCGAGCTTCATGGCGTGGGCGAGTATACCAGACTCGCGCTATGATGTTGCGCGATGCGGAAGGCTTTGCTCGTGACGGCGGCGCTAGCGTGGTCCGCCGAGTTGCGGATCCAGTTGCGAGATGGCGGTGGTGCGCCGGTTACGGCACGGCTCGAGGTGCACGGTCCGGGTGGGAAGATGTACCAACCGAAGGAAGGCGCGATTCCGAGCCGGCCACCGGGACGCTCGGGCACGTCGCCGTATCTCGATTCGTTCGTGACGCGCGGTGGATCGGTGACGGTGGAGGCTCCGGCGGGGCGCTACCGCATCGTCGCCGAGCGTGGACTCGAATGGGAGCGGGGCACGCGCGAAGTGGATCTCACCGAGCCGCGTGTCGAAGTAGAACTGACGATGCGGCCGTGGATCCGGATGCGCGAGCGCGGTTGGTGGAGCGGAGACATGCACGTCCACAGGCCGATGGAAGACGTACCCGCTCTGCTCGAAGCCGAGGACCTGAACTTTGGGGTAGTCTTCACGATGTGGAATCGCCAGAACCTGTGGCCAGGCGCGCTGCCTTCGGATTGGATCCGGCAGACGGGTCCAGTGCGATGGATGACGGTGACCAATGCCGAGGACGAACGCGGGGGCGGAGCGTGGATGCTGCACGGGCTGCGCGAGCCGTTGGGACTCGAGAAGGTGCTTTCGGGATCCGAACGCCCGACGGAAAGCTGGGATCCGCCGGGGATCGAGTTCGTGCGGCGAGCGCGCCAGCAGAAGCAGACTGGTGCGCGATTCCCATGGTTCGATCTCGAGAAGCCGATCTGGTGGGAGGCTCCGGTGATGATGGCGCTCGAACGGCCGGATTCGATGGGGCTGCTCCACAACCACTATGACCAGTACGCCATGTACGATAACGAGGCATGGGGGCGGAAGCGAGATACTACGCGATTTCCGGGCTCGGCGGGATTTTCCGATTATTCGTTACACCTGATGTACCGGTATTGGAACCTCGGATGGATGGTGCCGCCCACAGCGGGCGCTGCGAGCGGCGTGCTTCCGAATCCCGTCGGGTACAACCGCGTCTACGCGAAACTCGCGGGCGAGTTCACGGTGGAGAAGTGGTACGGGGCTGTGCGCGAGGGCCCCGTGATCCTCTCGAACGGACCGCTCGTGTTCTTCGAACCGAAACTCGCGCGGGGGCGGATGCGAGGGCGGCTGGAAGTGGTTTCGCGCGATGAGATCGAGCGTGTGGAACTGGTCTGCGATGGGGTCGTGATCCGGCAGTGGAAGCCCGCAGGGCGGCGCTTCGAGACGAAGGTCGACATCGACGCGCGGCGCTTCGGATGGGTTGCGGCGCGCGCGTACGCGAAGAATGACGCGACAGTGAGATTGGGCCATACGGGTCCGGTGAAGGCGGGCGGCGAGGCGAGGACGCGGCGCGAGGACGCGCGGTATTTTCGCGAGTGGGTGGAGGAACTCGCGCGAAATCCTAAGACGCCGCCGGGATCGACAGCCGCGGCGCTCTACGCCGAAGCCATCCGCGTGTATCGAGAGCTCGAGAAGTGATCAGCGAATCGCGATCACATGATGCCGCGTGCGGAAATACAGCGTGCCATCGGAAACCGCAGGCGTCGCGAGCGTCGTGTCGCCGAGCCGATTGGTGCCGACCAGCTTGAACTCCGGCCCGGCGGCAATCACGAACACCTCGCCCTCTTCGCTGGTCTGATACAGCATGCCACCCGCGATGACGGGCGATGCCGAGAATCCCGCGGCGCCGGTCCCGAGCCGCTGCTGATAGTGGAGCTTCCCGGTGCGCGCCTCGTAGGCCTTGAGCACGCCGCGATCGGAGCAACTGAAGAGGACGCCGCCCGACACCACCGGCGTCTGCATGTACGCTCCGTTGCGCGGCTCGAACCACGCCATGCCGGTCGCGCCGGGGTTGAGGTCGCCCGCTGCGCCGGGTTCGATGGCGTAGAGCGGAGCTCCGTCGCCGTGGGCGTTCGTGACGAAGATGAGCCCGTCGGAGAAGATCGGTGTGGGTACCGGAATGTCACCGCCGGAGCGCAGCCGCCACAACTCCTTGCCGGTGGCGAAGTCGTAAGAGGCGATGTAGGGATACGAGTTGAGCACCACTTGCGTGCGTCCGCCAGCGCGGATGACGGCGGGTGTGGCCCAGCCGTTGATGGCGACCGGCCTGCGCGAAGTGCGCCAGATTTCCGAGCCATCTTCGGCGGAAAATGCGGCCACGAAGGGGTCGCCCTTGCGGTCACATTGGATGATGATTTTGTTTTCGAACAGAATTGGCGAACTGGCGAATCCCCACGAGAGCGACTGATCGTTCCAGGGCGCCATGTCGATCGGTCCGAGGTCTTTGCGGAAGAGGAGCTTCCCGTCGAGGTCGTAGGCGAACAGGCCCTCCGATCCGAAGAAGGCCACCAGCCGCGTACCGTCCGTGGCGAGCGTGGTGTTGGCGTGCGTGGCCTTGGTATGCCGCCGGAAGCGCGGAGCTCCGTGATGAGCTGTGCGCTCCCAAATCACGCGGCCGGTGTTTTTGTCGAGGCAGTAGATCTTCCAGCTTTGATCGCCCGCGTCTTCGGCCGAGTCGCCGGAGCCGTAGAGTCCGGCCTTGAGCGGCGCTTCGCCCTTGTCGAGAACCGCGGTGGCGATGAACAGCTTGTTGCCGTAGACAATGGGGCTCGAATGGCCTAGCCCCGGGATCGCCGTCTTCCAACGAACGTTGCGCATGGGGCCGGCTTCCGGGTCGGCATTGAACTCGCGCGGGGCGCGGGTTGTGGCGACTCCGGCCGCATTGGGACCTCGGAAGGCGGGCCAGTCGGCATCAGCGGCGATGGCGGCGGTGGCGAGAGCGGCGAGAGCGATCCTCATGGGTCGATTGTGGCAAAAAAAGAGCCCGTGGAGGAGGGGTGCTCCATCCACGGGCTTGCTGAAGGACAGGACTTACTTCGGCAGCACGACGAATGTGGCGAACTCGGGGCCGGTCGGAACCGCCGCGGTCGGAACATTGGAGCCGTACGGCTGGGCAACGGTGAGTCCGGTCATCGGGATGGAAACCGTTCCGCCGTTGTAGGTGCCCGAAACGATGGGTCCTTTGAAGTAGTCCTGGACGTTGCGGATCTCGAACGCCGTGCCCGCTGCGAGCACGGAGCTGAGGTCCACAGCTACGGTAGAGGCGAGGTCCCAGTTGTAGATGACGATGTGGCCGCGGCCTGCCTCGTACTTGTTGGGGCGCACGAACTTCCAGACGCCGGTGGGCCTTCCCGGAGTGAGAACTGAGTTTGCGTCCATGTGGGTCGAGCTCTTCCATGAGGCGAAATTCATGTTGGTGTTTCCCCAGCGGAAGTTGTCGACGCCGTAGTAAGTGTTGTTGTTCCAGTTGTACGTGCCCGGGCTCTGTCCCTGGTCGGTGCAGAGCCAGCCGGCCACGCCGGCCTTCGAGAAGGCTACGTTGTTGCGGAAGTCGATGGTCTGCCAGTTGCAGACCTCGATGGCCGCGTAGCCGCCGATGAAGTAGTTGCCGCGCGCGGCAACGTCCTGGTGAGGTCCGCCGCCGGGCCAGCTCAGCCGGTCTTGGCCTTGATTCTTATCGGTCGGATAGTAAGTGTAGTTATTGTCCACCTTGATGTTGGCCATCGAGCTTCCGACGGCGAACAGAATGTTGTCGCCGGCGTTGGCGTTCACGCTGATGCTGCCGTTGTTGAAGCTGATGTTGCCTTGCACGTCGTAGTTCTGGACGAAGGCGGCGTCGGAGCCGTAAGCATGGAGCCCGAACCCGAACTGGTTGAAGATGATGTTGTCGTGAATCACCTTCTTGCCTTCGAGGTTCTGGGTGTAGATGCCGTGGCCGTGGCCGCGGTCAGAGCCTTGGTAGCCGTTGTGGTAAATGATGTTGCCGTAGGCTTCGTTGTCGGGAGCGCTCCGCCACAGGGCCACTCCGAGCGCGGTGTCATGAATGATCATGTTGATGAACTTGTTGCCCACCGCGAAGGAGTTGATGCCTTGGGGAGGAGCGTTGTTCCAGCGGTCCCACGGATTCAGTTGGGCGATTTCGAATCCCCAGTAAATTCCGTAAGTGCCGTAGACGCCCATTCCGCCGTTGAGAATGGCCCGCTCGCCTGGATACTGGCGAATGGTGACCGGTTGCGCCGCCGTTCCGCTCAACATGGCGTTGATATAGTTGCCGTTGCCATGGGTGCCGCCGCGCAGCCAGACAGTGTCGCCGGGCTTCACGACCGAAGGCGCGTTGAACGCGGTGACGATGTCCCAAGGCTTCGAGATGCTGCCGTCCCCGGCGGACGATCCGTTGGGCGCGACGTACCACTGCTTGCCCGACGATGGACCTTGAATGGTGAGCGTGACGCCGATCAGTTTGGGAGCTCCGGCAGCGCCGGGAGCGTTGACGGTGACCGTGCCGGAGTAGCTGCCCGCGGCCAGGCCGCTGAGCGACACGGAGACGCCGAGCGTGGCGGGCGCGGATCCGGAACCGGGCGACACGGAGAGCCACGGTTTGTCAGCACTGGCGTTCCAGGAGATGGATCCCGAGCCGGTGTTGGCGATGGCGAGGTTCTGTGCCGGCGGATTCGATCCGCCTTGCAGCGCCGCGAAGGAAAGCGAGGACGGGGTGACGCTGAGCGTCGCAGGCAACGGCGCGCTCACCGCGAACACCACGGCGATGATCTTGGCGGTCTGGCCAGGCGACGAAACGGTCACCGAGCCAGTATAGGTTCCTGCGGCGAGTCCGGCCGTCTTCGGTTGAATCGTCAGATTCGCAGGCGCGGATCCCGAGCCGGGCGAAACCGTGAGCCAGGATTGGCCGGATGAAGCGGTGAATGACAACGTTCCGCCCCCCCCGTTCGAAACCTGCGCGCTCTGCGATGCCGGATCCGATCCGCCCGCAGCGGCGCTGAAGTTCATCGACAGCGGCGAAACCGACAGCACGGGCGTGCTCGAATCGGTGGGGCTCCCCGCCGGACCGAGCCCCTGCGGCACGAAGTTGGCGTCGGTGGTGAGCAGCAGCTTGTCGAACAGGAAGCCGTCTTCGCGCATCCAAAAGTTGATCTTGTGTTGGCCGGAAGAGGTGATGTTGATGGTGGCGCGGCCGGCGTCCATCTGATTGCCCGCCCAACTCCACGCTTTGTTCGGAACATCGAAGGCGCTGATCTGCGTGGCAGTCGAGACGGCGGCGCCGTCGAGCCCGACGTGAATCGAGTCATCGGCGTAGGTTGCGCCCAGCCCGCGTACCCAGACGTAGTAAGTTCCGGTCTTCGCGAACTTGACGGTGAACGATCCGCCAGAAACGCTGCCGACGAAGTTGTTGGTGAAAGTGCTGCCGGTGTTGACTGACGAGTTCAGATAGCCGGTACCCGAGAACCCCGCCTGCGCCGACGAGACGAGCCACTGCACGGAACCCACGTTCGCGATCTGTGCGTTCTCGGCTTCCAGGGTCACCTGACCGTTCTGTTCGAGATAGGAGCCGGTCCCCGAGGTGGGGGGGGGAGCCGTGGTGGCTGGGTTGACGGTTACCTGCGCCGTGTCGGCCACCGTCGGGTCAGCCGCGGACTTCGCGGTTACGGTCACTTGTGTCGGCGAGGAGACCGTTGGGGCCGTCAGCAGACCCGCGGAAGAAATTGACCCGGACGAGCAACTCCAGTTCACTTGCGTGTTCGATGAGCCCGAGACCGAGGCGGTGAACTGCGCCGTCTGCGCCGAGAGAATGGTCGTGCTCTTGGGCGAAACGGACGTGGATACCGCAGTGGCCAAATTCACCGTGGCCGTGGCTGACGCCGTCGACGATGCCGCAGACGTGGCTTTCACGGTAACGGCGCCAGCTTGCGTAACGCTCGCAGGCGCTGTATACAGGCCCGTGCTCGAGACCGTGCCGGGATTCGCCAGCGAACTCGACAGCGACCAAGTCACGGACTGATTGGTTGATCCGCTGACGGCAGCCGTGAACTGCTGGGTCTTGCCGGCTTGCAGCGTCACGCTCGCCGGAGTTACCCCCACGGTAACGGTGGCCGGCGGCGGAGTGGTGACTGTCCCCGCGCTTTCCACTTCGATTCCCGCCACCGATGGCTGCGCGGTTACGCCGCGGAACGAGAGCGTGAGCAGCCCGCCAGTCACCGAGACGTTCGAGATCTTCTTCGTCAAGGGCGTCATCGGCCCGGCCAGGGCCACGATGTCGAGATGGTCGAGCACCACGACGCCGTTGGCAAGCACGTTGAACACGCGCGCACCCTTGGTTGTGACTACTTCTTCGATGAAACGCAGCGTGACGTTATAAGTGCCGTTCGCGATCGGAATCTTGTAATTGAAGTCGCTCACGCCTTCGCGAGTAGTGGACCACACTTCCCAATCCGTGGTCACCGATGCCGGTTTGTAGCGATTGAATCCACCGTCGTAGTAGCGGTCCACCAGCCAGACTTTGCCGTCCGCTCCGGTGACGTCCTTCTCCCATCCTCCGCAATTGATACGCAACGGAACCGTCGCTTGCCCGAAGCAAACGGCCCCCAAAAGGAGCGAAGACAACAGTCCTCGCACCGGAACAATAGAATCGTGATGACTCCGGTTCATTCGTTCGACTTCCTTCCTTGTCTATTTGCCGGTGGCTGGACTCGTGGCCGAATCGCACTGAGCGAACTGCTACTCATGCCGTCAGGACGCATGCGTCTGGAAGGCAAAACTGGGGAGGGAGGCCGCAGCCTCTCGAGGTGGGCAACTTTTTCCTCCTTCCCGCTATTAGCCCTGACTTTTTTTCCGGGCCAGCGTGCCGCGAACTCGCTATCTCCAGGAAACGGCGAGGTTCGCAACCTCCGGTCGGGAGAACTTGTGCAAGTGAGGTTCCATAACGTTCGGTATCTGTTACTCCTCAAATGTGTTAGTACTTTCGTATTGGTACGGCACAGGACTTTTCTGTTTTGAAGGGACTTGACACCCTCGGAGGGGGGAACAGTGCACGCGAATGGCTCAGCGACGTCTTGCCCTGGTGATGCCCGCCACATTGGTTGCTGATGTTCCTCGCAGTTCCCTTGATGGCGCGCAGTTGCGGGGGACAGCCATCGGCGAAGCAAGCTTGGCAGGCCTCGCCACATGTCTTTGCCGGTCGTGTGTAGTTTGCTTTCGGGCGGCGGTTGACAGCTTTATCGGGACTTCCAGTGGCGCGGGTGCGCCAGCACATCTCGAGATGCCGCTGGCGCTCGCGACGGCTGGCCGATGCTTTCGACGATTTGTCTTCCTGTACGAGCTCCGAGCGGCGGCGATTGGCACGCGCGTCTCGGGCGCAGTGAGCATTGACGAAGAAACTCTCCCGCATCGGCGACTGCCGGGAATCAATATCTCGGGCGGCGGGCAAGTAATTGGAGCAGTATCGGATCGATATGTTGCTGCCCCCGCATACAATATTGGGCTTTACCGTACTCGAGGGGCGCAAGCGAAAGTCGCCCGTCCGTTCGGCCGAGTTCTCGCTCGAGGCCGACGAGGGCGTGGGCGTCGACTTCTATCTGCGTCCCTAGGCTCGGCCTTGACCTGCTTCTCGCCGCCACCCTCCATGGTGGATCGGAACCGGGTTGGAACTCGGTGTGGTCGCTCGAGATCCGGGCCCTCGAGGTCCTGGGTACGAAGGCGGTGCGAGTGAGCGCTCCCGAGGGGAGTGCGATTGGCAGCAGCAACTGAGGAGTCTACGCTGGATGGCACGGCTTGCGCGGCTGGTTCGAATTCGGCCATGTGCACGACCGAAGTACTCCGCGAAAGGCGGAATGCTGAGAGTATCGCGGCTCTAGCGCCCGCTTTGCCGCAGCCGGTAGAGACGGCTTGCAGACCGCAGATAGAGCGAATCGCCAAGCACCGCGAACGAAGCGAGCGTTTGCTCGTCCACGCGCGACGAGGCGAGCTTTTGGAACTCCTTGCCCGGAGCGATCACCGTGGTTTCGCCCTCTTCGCTTTGGAAGTAGATCCGGCCATCGGCCGCCAAGGGCGACGCCGAGAAGTTCCCGCCGAGCCGTTGTTGATAGTGGATCTTTCCGCTCAACGCGTCGAGGCACGTCAGGATGCCGTTGTCTGAGACCATGTAGATCTCGTCGCCCACCACCACCGGCGAAGGCGTCAATGGCACTGCCCGCGGCGCCTGCCAAGTCACGTGCGTGTTCGTCACATCTCCGTGCCCATCGGGCTTCACCGCGATCAACGCGGGTGTGTAGAAGCCGCTCGTCACGTACACCATCCCATGCGCGAACACCGGCCGCGGCACGTTCGAGAAACCTTTGCCGTAGTCGATCCACCACAACTCGCGGCCGGTGGCGGCTTCGTACGATACCGTGCGAAACGCCCCCGGACTCACCACCTGCACGGTCCCCCCGCCCTCGATGATCAGCGGCGTTGAGAACGCCATGCCGCCTCGTTGCCGGCGATGGACTTTCCATTCCACCGCGCCGGTGTCCTTGTTCAACGCGACGACGAACTGCTGATCTCCGCCATCGCAGCTGAGGATCAGCAGGTTCCGGTAGAGCACGGGAGAACCTCCGCTGCCATGGATGTAGTCGTAGTCGAACCGAGTCTTCCAAACAATTTCACCCGATGTTGTCAGGGCCGCGGTGCCGAGCTTTCCGAAGTGGACGTAGACGCGGTCGCCTTCGATGATCGGCGTCGGCGATGCGTAGCTGTTCTTCGCGTGCTGCTTGCCCGCGTCTTCGAGCCGGAACAGCTCCACGTCACGGAGTTGCTTGCCGGTCTCGGGGTCAAACGCGAGCGCGCGTAGCGATCGCCCGGCGCCGCCGCCTTCGGGTTCGACGGCCGTGGTGAGCCATAGCTGTCCGTTGGCGATCGCCGGTGACGACCAGCCGCGCCCCGGCACGGGAACCTTCCACGCGACGTTCTCGGTCTCGCTCCAGGTGAGCGGGAGTCCGGTTGCCGCGGTGTGGCCCTGGCCATCGGGACCACGGAATTGCGGCCAGTCTTCGCCCATCGCGGGAAAGAGCGCGAGCGCGGACGCCAAAAACAAAACCCGGCAGGCACGTTGCATTCTTAACAGGCTACCAGCACGCGCTTCGTTTGCTACGATGAACGATTCGTGAAGTACCTCACCTACTCGGGCAACAACATCGTCAACGTCGACCTGCCCGACGACGCGCACATCCTTTATCCCCCCCCGCCGATCGCTGGAATCCCCAAGTCCGGCTACCCGGAGCACGTGCGGCGCGCGTTCGAAAAGCCGCTCGGCATGCCGCCGTTGAAGGATCTCGTCAACGGCAATAGCAAGGTGCTGATCGCGTTCGACGACAACTGCCAGCCGTTCCCCGCGACGGCGAAGCCCGATTTCCGGCAGATCGTGCTCGAGACACTGCTTCCGATGCTCTATTCGTACGGCGTCGAGAAGAAGCACATCGAGCTCATGTGCGCCGTGGCGCTGCATCGCAAGATGAAAGAGCACGAACTGCGCTTCATGGTAGGTGACCAGGTAATGGCGGAGTTCTATCCGGCGCAGTTGCGGAACTTCGACGCCGAGGCGCCGGAAGAGATGGCGAACGTGGGCAAGACGGACGAGGGCGAGGAGGTGGAGATCAGCAAGTTCGCCGTGGACGCGGACCTGGTGATCTACATCGACTCGGTGCAGATTCCGTTGAACGGCGGCCACAAGTCGGTTGCGGTGGGACTGGCGGGTTACAAGTCGATCGCCTACCACCACAGTCCGCACATGACCAAAGAGACGCCGCACGTGATGCAGCCGCACGGTTCGAAGATGCACGGCTGCATCGAGCGGATCAGCCGGGTGGCGATGCAGCACTGCAAGATCATGGTGCTCGAGTTCGCGATGAACGCGGCCACCTATCCGGCGCACTCGGCGTATCTCGGCAAGCCGGACAGTCACTGCAACGGCGTCGAGAAGATGCTCAAGACGGCGACTCCGCTTTCGATGAAGCTGATGCCGGAAGTGGCGCGGCGCAAGATCCTGCGCGCGGTTCCGGGCGACTATGCGCCGATGGCGATCAACGCGGGGACGATCGACGACGTGCATCCGATCACGCTGGCGAAGTTGAGGGAGCAGTTGACGGTCGAGGTCCCGAAACAATTCAGCACGCTCGTGTTTGGGCTGCCCGACCTGAGTCCGTATGCCGTGGACGCACGCGTGAACCCGGTGCTGGTGGTGAGCGACGTGCTCGGGTACGTCTTCAACTGGTTCTACAACAAGCCGCTGGTGAAGAAGGGCGGTACCGTGATCATCGTGAATCCGCTCGATGAGGTGTTCCACCCCGAGTATCATGTCGCCTACCGGCTCTTCTATGACGAGGTGCTGGCGGCGACGTCGGATCCGTTCGAGATGCAGAAGCGGTTCCAGGAGAAGTACGCATTCGATCCGCACTTGCGCGACTGCTATCGGAATCGCTACGCGCACCACGGGTTTCACCCATTTACGGTTTGGTATTGGGCGACTTACCCGCTGCGTTACTTGTCGCAGGTGATCGTGGTGGGCCCGAAGGATGATCGCGCGGCGCGGCGGCTGGGGTGCAATTGGGCGCCGAGCATGCAGGACGCGCTGGCGATGGCGCGGAAAGCCGGGGTGGGGGACGACGTGGTGGCGCTGACGATCCCGCCGTTCTTCTACGCGAACGTTCGGGATTGACGACGCTGGTCCCCGCGGGCCGCCTGATTCGGGATGGGACCGTCAGGGCCGCGAATGCCGGGAATTGGCGCCCTGGATCGGCTTCCAGCGTGGATGATGCGCGGCGGCCCAGCGCTCGGTGACCCACCCGCGGATCATGGCGGTCATCGATCCAGGGACGACCGAGGTTCCCATGTAGACGTGTACGATGATGCCTCCGATGGCGGCGATGGCGGCGAGTGGGTGGATGAGGACGGCGAAGAGGCGGAGGGAACGCGGGGCCACTTCGGGGAACCAGAGCACGAGTCCGCTCGCGAGCAGCAGGAGCGTGAGCGCGGCTTGGGTCCAGAACATCATCTTCTGCCCGGCGTTGAACTTACCGGGGGGGGGAAGGCCGGCTTCGTCGTTGACCATGTACTTACGCATACCGGAGAGCCAGATACGATCCTGGTCATCGAGTCTCATGTGCGAGGCCCAGCGGCGAAACATGAGGGCGAGGGCGACGGCGAAGACGAGGGCGCCCCACGGGTGGAGGGCGCGGACGACGGATCCGCCGCCGAGGATGGTGGCGATCCAGAAGAGCTTGCGGGACCAGAGGGAGAGTCCGGAGAGGGCGGCGTAGGTGAAGGCGATGGCGACGATCCAGTGGACGGCGCGTTCGGCGAAGTCGAAGCGGGTGATGCGGTTCATGCGATGGCCGCTCCCTGGCGGTCGCGGGGCGGGACTGAAGTCCGGCGCAGGCCGAAGCCTGCCCTACCCGGCAAGGTCAGTGCCAATGCCGAAGCCGGTATGTTCTTACGAGCATCGACGCGAGGTCCGGGAGCGGGACTGAAGTCCCGCGCAGGCTGAAGCCTGCCCCACATCGCGGCGGAGCCGCAATCGCTGATCGTCATTGCATAACCGGCGAGTGAACAAGGCGCGCGTTCTACTGACGCAGATGCCCGCATCGGAAGCGGGACTGAAGTCCCGCGCTGGCTAAAGCCCGACCTGCACGGCAAGGCGATTTCTGATGCAGGCTGGAGTCTGCGCCACATGCCGGCTGAACTGCAATCGGCGACGAAAGCACGGTGGTAGTGTGGCGTCATGAGTGGGGCTCCTCTTCGTGCTTGGGGCCATAGCGGACGTAGTGGAAGAACGCGCCGAGGATTCCGCCGGCGAAGACGAGAGAGCCGAGCCACTTCACCGGGCCCTTCCAGAGAGAGACGGTCCAGGGGATGGTGGGGTCCTTGGGGAGACCGTACTTCTCGGGCAGCGATGCGTGCTTGAGCACGTAGATGACGTTGGTTCCTCCAACGCCCGCGGGATTGTACACGCCTGCGTCGGCGTTGCCATCGGACTTGAGCTCAGCGGCGCGTGAGTCGGCTTTGCGGACGAGTTCCTCGCGTGATCCGAAGGTGAGGCAGTTGGTGGGACAGGTCTTGATGCAAGCGGGCTCGAGCCCGACGGAGGTGCGGTCCGAACACAGCGAACACTTGTAGACCTTCTTGGTGGTGGGGCTCAGGCGCGGGACGTCGAACGGGCATCCTGTGATGCAGTAGCCGCAGCCGATGCAGTTGTCGTGCTCGAGGTCGACGGTGCCGTTGTCGCGGCGGACGATGGCTCCGGGCGCGGGGCAGGCTTTCATGCATCCGGCGTCGCCGCAGTGCATGCACTGATACTTCGACATGAGCCAGTGCATGGAGCCGTCTTGCTCGAATTCGTTGAATTTGATGAGATTCCAGAAATTGTGCTCGAGCGACGGCATGGTTTGGTAAGTGCCGCCGAAGGTTCCGAGGGTGAATTCCTGATCGTTCCACTGTTGACAGGCGACCTCGCAGGCTTTGCAGCCGATGCAGAGGGTGGTGTCGATGAGTTTGGCGACGGTGTGGGGCATCAGAGTGCCTCCCGGCGGACCGGTTGCTTACGCGCGCGGCTCGGATGGCGGGACTGAAGTCCCGCGCTGGCTAAAGCCCGCCCTACATCGGACAGCGGGACTGAAGTCCCGCGCAGGCTGAAGCCTGCCCCACATTGGGAAGACCCTGCACTACAGGGACAGAAGGCTGAACGAGAGAGCCGGGTGGAGAGTGGCATCAGGCTTTCTCCAGGTTCACCAGGAAACCCTTGTATTCCGGGGTTCCCGAGTTGGGGTCGAACACCGATGCGGTGAGGTTGTTGATGAGCGGACCGGAGACTTTGCCGAGGAAGCCCCAGTGGATCGGGAGCCCGACGTGATATACGGTCTTACCCGCGATCTTCAGCGGCTTCATGCGCTTGGTTACGAGCGCGAAGCCTTCCACTTTTCCGCGCGCAGAGGTTACGCGAACTTTGTCGCCGGACTTAATCCCTTTCTCGTGCGCTAACTCCTCGGGTAACTCCACGAAGAAATGCGATTGCAGTTCGCTCGATCCGGCCGTGTGTTTGGTCCAGTAGTGGAAATGCTCGGTGAGCCGGTAGGTGATTCCCACATATGGATACTGCTCGGGTGCACCGAACTTGTCGACATCGGCCGTGAACTTCTTTGCTACCGGGTTGAACGAAACGTTGGGATGAAGCGGATTCGCGACCGGCGATTCGGCGGGCTCGTAGTGCTCGGGGAACGGCCCTTCGGCGAGGTCAGCCGCGAAGAACTTGGCGACGCCCTCGGGAAGCATGATGAACGCCGAGAACTTGTCGGGCGGAGCGTCGGCCTTGTAGTCAGGTGTGTCACCCACCCAGCGGCCGATCTGCGCATTCCATTTGATGGGAGCACGCGTGGGATCCCAGGGCTTTCCGTCTTTGTCCACGGATGCGCGGTTGTAGAGAATGCGGCGATTGGCGGGCCAACTCCACGCCCACTGCGGATAAAGATTCAACGCCGTCGGATCCTCTTGTCCGCGGCGCGCCATTTGGTTGCCGGCTTCGGTCCACGAGCCCGAATAGATCCAGTTGCCGCATGCGGTGGACCCGTCGTCTTTGAGCTCGGCGAATCCGTTGAGCTGCTTGCCGGTGGTCAGGTCACGGCCGTTCAACTCGCGAGCGACATCCGCGAGCGACGGCGATGCCGGCGCGGCGTACGGCCACGCCATGTTCAACAGAGGTTCGGGCGCTGCGCCGCCTTCCTTCTGATAGAGCTCGCGAATGGCGAGGAACAATCGCGCGATGATTTCCTGATCGCGGAGCGCGTCGCCAGGTGGATCGAGCGCCTGGTCTTTCCATTGCAGCCAGCGCGAGGAGTTGACGAAAGCGCCGTCTTTCTCGGCGAAGCACGCAGCGGGCAACAGGAAGACTTCGGTCTGGATGTTCGCCGGATCGGCGGCGCCCGGATAATACTGTTCGGCGAGCGGCTTGGCACGCCAGAAGGCCGCGGTTTCGGTTTCGAAGTTCTCGGCGACGATCATCCACTTCAGCTTCGACAATGCGCCGAGCATCTTCTGCGTGTTCGGACCGTTGGCCACCGGATTCATGCCGAACGAAACGAGGCCCTCCACCTTGCCCTGATACATGCGATCGAAGAAGTAGCCCCAGCTCAGGTTCTCGCCCTCGGCGAGCTTGGGGAGCCAGTCGTATCCGAAGCCGTTCTCGCGCTTGGCGTTCTCGCCGTAGTAGGACTTGAACAGGCTGACGGTGAACTTGTTCGTGTTGCCCCAGTAGTTCATCGCGTCGGGGCGCAATGGCTTGGGCGTGTTCGCCTTCACGAACTCGTCGAGATTTGTTTGATTGGCGCGCGGGATCTTGAGATAGCCAGGCAGGTTCGTCCACGACCCCATGTCCGTGGCGCCTTGGATATTGGCATGCCCGCGCTGTGCGTTCACGCCGCCTCCGGGCATTCCGACGTTGCCCATCAGCATCTGCACCATGGCCGCGGTGTGGATCAATTGGACCGAGTGCGAATGCTGCGTCCAGCCGAGCGCGTAGAGCACGGTCCCGGTTTTGTCCGGCGTGTGCGCGACGGTGATCATCTCGGCGGCCTTCTTGAACTCGTCGGCCGTGCAGCCGCAGATTTCCGAAACCTTCTCCGGCGTGTAGCGCGAGTAGTGCTGCTTCATGAGCTGGAACACCGAACGCGGATGTTCCATGGTCGGGTCGACTTTCGCGTAGCCCGCGCCATCGAGCTCGTACTGCCAACTCGCTTTGTCGTAGGCATGCTTCTGCTCGTCCCAACCGGTGAAGTGGCCATCAGCGAAGCCGTATCCTTCTTTGACGAGGAACGGGGCGTTGGTGTGCTGGCGCACGTACTCGGCCTGATAGCGGCCGGTGGAGATGGCGTAGTGGATGAGTCCGCCGAGGAAGGCGATGTCGGTGCCCGAGCGGATGGGCACGTAGGCATCGGAGACGGCGGCGGTGCGGCTGAAGCGCGGGTCGATGCAGACGACCTTGGCTTTGCGCTTGCGGCGCGCTTCCATGACAAAGCGGAAACCGACGGGGTGGTTCTCGGCGGGGTTGCCGCCCATGACCAGCACCACGTCGGCATTGGCGACGTCGCCCCATCCGTTGGTCATGGCTCCTCTACCGAAAGTCGCGGCCAGACTGGCCACCGTGGGGCCGTGTCAAAGACGGGCCTGGTTTTCGTAAGGCAGGATCCCGAGGCCGAAGCGGAAGCGGCTCAACAGGAAGTTGACCTCGTTGGTATCGGTGCAGCCGCCCATCATGACGATGTTGTCGAGGCGGTTGACCGTTCGGCCTTTTGCGTCTTTTGTTTGAAACGCAGCGTCACGAGATTGTTTGATGAGCCGGGCCATCTTGGGGATGGCTTCTTCCCAGGAGATGGGGGTCCAGTCTTTGGCGCCGGGAGCGCGGTGGAGGGGCTGGGTGAGGCGGCGGTCGCTATGGACGAACTCTTTGAGCGACGCACCCTTGGGGCAGAGCGTGCCTTTGTTGACGGGCGAATCGGGGTCGCCTTCGATGTGGACGACGGCGGGTTTCACGTTCTTCGCCTTGTCGCCGAGGGTGTGGATGAGCACGGAGCAGCCAACGGCGCAGTAGGGGCAGACGGAGTGGGTCTGCGTGGTGCGCGAGATCTTGAGTTCGCGGACGGCGGCCTGGGCAGGTTGGAGGTCAAAGCCGAAGGCCGTGGCGAGTGTGGCACCGGAGCCGGCGGAGGACAGAAAGCCCCTTCTCGAAAGTTCGGTCGGCATGGGTTAAGGGAATTGTGTCATGGGGCGGGAGGTCGGGTCAACGGCGGTGGGTTTCGCGGAAGGGCGCGGTGGAAGGAAAGGGGTTGTGGGTTCGTTTTCGCCGATCGGCTTGTTGGGGCGGAGTGGTTCCGATGGCTCCTGCATTCGCGGGGTAGTTCGTTTTGCAAATTTGCCTTTGCATCGGGTGAGTGCTCCTTTCGACGTCCGCAGCAATGCGGGATGTTCCACTACGAGAGTAGCGGCGACGTCGAAGGTGTTTTCAAAATCGATCTGGGGAAGTGAATGAGGGGGTTGGGGTTACGAACTTTCCGACACACGAACTGGTAGACCAGAGTAGCGAGCCAGGCGGACATAGAGCAAGTTGATATACTCATATATATATGAAGTCGATACTGATTCAGGTGGATGACAATGTCTATGACCTGCTCAACCGGGTGGCGCCACCAGCCGAGCGCAAGCGCGCCGACTTCGTGCGCAAGGCCTTGTTGAAAGCAATCATGGATGCCGAAGAAGAGCGGACGCGGCGTGCCTACCAACAGACGCCGGACTCCGCGGACGATGCCGATGACTGGTCGAACGCCGAGGAGTTCCGGCCGTGAAACAGTATGAGATCTGGTGGGCAACCTTACCACCGCCGGTGGGCCGGCGTCCAGTTCTGCTGCTGAGCCGCGACAGTGCATACGAATACCTCAACAAGTTTCTGGTTGCCGAAATCACGACTACGATCCGCGGAATCGCGCAGGAGGTGCTTTTGGGTCCGCGCGAAGGGATGAAGAGCTCATGCGCGATCAACTGCGACAATCTGCGAACGGTCGGGCGCGACGCGTTGGTGAAGCGGGCAGGGGTCCTCGGCATCTCGCGGCATGCGGATCTGAAGCGGGCTATGGGGCATGCGTTGGGGTGGGTGGAGTTGATATAGGGAAGTTATGTCTGCCGCTGTGCTGCCGCTTTGGGCGAGAGCGACCTGCCACATGGGACGCCCGGGTCCGGACCTCGGATACTCGGAGCCCGAGCCCGATCTTGCGGTATTGGCGGGAAGTAAGCCAGAGTTTCTGGAACGCCGCCCTCGCGGGGACGGATTACGTTACTGCTGCTGATCGAGGTTCCGATACCACTTTGCGCCATGACCTCACGACCAAGCGCTATCTGTATGCGCGGGCTGGGTGGACGAGTATTGGGTGCTCGACTTGAATCTGCGGCGGGTGACTGTGCACCGGGAGTCGAGTGGGGAGCGTTTGCGAGCGTGGCTACTCGAGGGCCGGGCGAGCGATCTCGCTGGTTTCGGCGGAAGGGGTTTCGGTGGCGGTGGACGATTTGTTTCCGTGGCTGGGTAAGATGGCGGTTGATTTCGCGCTGCTTCCGCTGCCCGCTGGCAACCGGCGGACTCGTGACGAGTGCGAGCGCCTCATCGTTGCTGGGGAGTTGGACGAGTTGATCGAAGGAGAACTGGTCCCGCTTGCGCGAAAGACGCGGCTCCACGTGAATGTGGCCCACTCGGTGTCGGCGTGGTTGCGGGATGCATTCGGGCGCGAGTTCGTGAACGCTGGAGCGCCGATCGCGGTGTCGCCGGAGGACAACTCGACCTGCGAGCCTGAGCCGGATCCGGTCGCTCGGGATGGCATCGGCAGAAGCGAAGCAGTCGGGGCAAGCCGGATGTTTCTCGAGAACCGAGGACTTACGGCCCTACTTACTCGCGTACTGCCCAATCATCTCCGTCAGCGTATTCGCAATCCCCTGCTCGGCGCACCCAGGCTTCAAGCGCGACCCCAACACCTGAAACGTGTACGCTCCAAACGACGCATCGTTCGGTACGTACCCCGAGTTCGCCCGGCCGTTAGCGAGCGTCACCATCACCGTATTCGCCATCGGCGACTGCTTCTTCAATCTCTGCGAGATCATGGTGTAGATCTCCGCATTCACCGTCGCCAGCGCGACGTCGCCAATCCCCAGCATCCCGAGGCGGAACACCACCGGGTCGCCATCCTGGTAGGTACCCGGCTCGCCCTCGCGACCCGTGTTGGTCCGCACGCGCCCGGCGCAAGTGAGTGACCGCTGCTCGCCCTGGATCGCCACCTCGCCGGAGCGCTTCTTCGTATTCGTCATCACCCGGATCACTTCTTCGCCGAGCATCATCCCTTCGGACTCGATCCAGCGCTCGAAGCGGTCCGCCACTTTCGGGTCGAGCTTGCCGTGCGGAACCTTGCCCTCGCGCAGCGGGCCTTCCACTTCTTCGCGCACCAACTCGTATCCCGTGATCTTCACGCCGGACTTCGAAGCGAGCGCGTTCGTCGCGGGGCGCATCAGCAGCGGATTCTGGTCGCCCGAGGCACCCTGCGAAAACACGGTCACCATCTTGTCGTCAAAGGCCTGCTCCACATAGCGGCACGCTGCACCAGGGAAGTCCGCACTGGTGATCCCCACCAGGTACCCGTTCACAGGATGCATCGCGTAGTTGACGTACGCAGCGATCGGCTCGCCCGAAGGCGCGGTGAAGGTCACCACGGCCACCGTCTTGTCCGACGCTGCATCGAGATTCGCGGACTGCGTCCACTTGTGCGTCTGTTCGCTCACTGTGTCGCGGGCCACGTTGAGATAGGAAGCTCCCGTTCCGAAGCCCACCTGCGCAGGCTGCAGCTTCGCCTTCGCTTGCTTGACGGCATCGAGAATCGCGGCTACCGTGGGAGCCACTGCCTGCTGCGGAGGCCGCGCTTGGCCAGGCGCGGGCGGTCCCGAGCGGATCGCGCTATGCGAGTGGGTCGCCGACATGATCACGTTCGCTACCGGGCAATCGAGCTCCGCCGCCACTTGCTTGGAAGCCGAGAGGAACACGTCTTCGCTGACGCCGCTCTGGTCGGCGCCGATGATCGCCGCGCGCGTGGCGCCGTTGTCGAGCACGATGGCGCGAACGTACAAGCGCTCGTGTTCGTATTTGCCTGAAGCCGGATACTCGGGATTCGCGGGCGGCGTGATGTCGACGCGGGCCGCTCCCACCTTCAAGCTTCCTCGCTGCGGGGCTGCGCTTGCCAGCGAAGCTGCGATCGCCAAACCGGCGAGCAGCAGTTTCAGGTTCTTTTTCAAATGAGCCTCTTTCAGCGGAACAGTTTCGGAGCCAGATCGGCGAGCGAATGACGCCACACCTTCCACTCGTGCGCGCCGGGAAATTCAGCGAAGGTCACTTCGATGCGGTGGCTGCGGAAATCCTCGAGAGCCTTCTTCTGGAACGGCATGCGCGGGTCTTCCGTGCCGCACGACATGTAGAACAACTTCAGCTTTTTGTTGACCGCCGCCGGATCTTTGTAGAAGCCGGGCGCGATCTTTTCGATGTCGAACGTCTGCGCATAAGCGGCGGTTCCGCCGAAGATGCCGGAGCTGAACTCGGCCACCCAGGCGAATGAATCGAGGGTCGACAAGCCCACGTTCATCGTGGTTCCGCCGCCCGCGGAGAGTCCGGCGATTGCGCGGCTCTCGCGCTTTTCAATGGTGCGATAGTGGCTCGCCACGAACGGGATGATCTCTTCGAGCAACTCGCGCTTCAGCATCGGATAGTTGGCTCCGCCCGCACCGGTTGCGGGAACGGGCGCTCCGGCGGCAACACCGGGAGCGGGAGCTCCGGGCACGTTGTTCGGCATCACGATGAGCATCGGCACGGTCTTCTTCTGCGCGACGAGGTTGTCGAGGATGACGCCTGCGCGCCCGTCGCGGCTCCAGTCCTGTTCGGCTCCGCCGCCGCCGTGCCAGAGGTACAGCACCGGATAGCGCTTTCCGCGTTCGGCCGCGTAGCCAGGCGGCACGTAAACATAAAGCCCACGTTGTGTTTTGCTCACCGCGGACGCGTACGTGTGGATATTGATGGACCCGTGCGGGACCGCCTGCACCTGATCGAAGCGAGGAGGATCGCCGAGCACCTCGACCACACTGGCATCGATCGCCGCGCCCACCTTCAGAATCGGGTTCGCGAGATCGATCGTCTTGACGCCACCCACGAGGAACGAGTACGTGTAGATCTCCGGCGCCACCGGACCAACGGTCGCGCTCCACACGCCGTCGTCGCCCTTGGTCATCGGATGCGGTTTCGGAGCGCCGCCTTCGCCGAAGAGCACGGCGACATCAGCGGCTTTCGGTCCGGCGATGCGGAAGGTGATGCGGCGGTCCGGGTGAACTTCCGGCGACACGACGCGGCGCGGACCGCCGGGTGGCTGCGCGAACGCGATGGTAGCGAACGCGGCAAATACGAGGGCGACTCTCGACATGCGCGGGTTCCTACAGAATACCGCTCCAGAGGCACTTGCTTCGGTGGCGGGTCGCCTGCGACATTGGAAATCGAGACTACGCGACAATGACACGTCCCTTGACGCGGCGCGGAATGATGTTGATGAGTAGCGGTCTGTTCGGGGCAACGCCGGGTGCGTGGACGCCCTTGTTCGATGGCAAGTCTCTCGCTGGTTGGAAAGAGGCGCCGTTTCCAGGCCGAGGTTCGGTGCAGGTATTGGATGGTAGCATTCGTCTCGGCAAGGGCCGGATGACGGGCATTGCGTGGACAGGCGCGCCGTTGCCGCGCGTCGACTACGAGGTGCGTTTCGAAGCGGCGCGGCTCGAGGGGAAAGACTTCTTCGCGAGCCTTGCGTTTCCGGTGGGCGATTCCTATTGCTTCTGGGTCAACGGCGGTTGGGACGGCAGCGTGGTGGGGCTCTCGAACCTCGACGGTGACGACGCTTCGGAGAACGATACGTCGACGGTCCGCGATTTCGTGCAGGGGCGCTGGTACGCGTTTCGCCTGGCGGTGACGGCACAGCGGATTCGGGCGTGGATCGACGAAGCTGCGGTGATCGATGTGGATATCACGGGCCGGCGCGTGGCGCTGCGGCTCGATGATACAGACCTCTGCACGCCGCTGGGCTTTGCGTCGTACGCGACGGTTGGCGGAGTGCGCAAGATCGAGTACCGCGGGCTGTCACGTTTGGGTTGCTGAGATTCGCGCAATACAAGTGACGGAGTAATGAGGCTCAATCCGGACTGAAGTCCAGCGCTGGCCGACGAACTTGGGAGTCCGGTGGGATGGCGGTGGTGTGAGTGTCGCGAGCCGCGACGGCGCCGAGGTCTGTCAGTTGCGAGAGCCGGCGCTGGCTCAGGGATGGCTTCTGTGAATCGCCATTCCATTGCGGCGAGGGTCGCTAGGAACCTGGGCAGGAGCACAGTCGCGGGTTGACGTGATGCACGCGTCGTGGCTCACGACGGCGCCGAGGGCCGTCAGTTGCGAGCGCTGGCCGGCGCTGGATCAGGGGATCGGTTCGACGGAGGCTTCGAGCGCGGCTTTCTCTTTAGCGGGAAGGGCGGACAGGAAGTCGAGTCCCGTTTGGCGTTCCACCTCGGCGACGGAGGTGTAGAACGAACGCAGTGATTCTGTGGGATTGCCGGTATTGGGAAGGATCGCGGCGTACGCCGTGAGGTGCGCGTTGCGGCTGGCGACGGCGACCTTGAAGAGGGCACACGGAACCGCAACGTTGTTGACTCCGATGCGGACAGAATCGGAGCAGAAGACTGGCCCCGTGAAGACGATGACGAAGTCGGCTTCGGCAGCCAGGCTGCGGACGCGATCCTCGAGTAGCCGCCATTTGCCGGAGTTGAGCGAGCCGTCTTGTGGCACGGCATTCGAGAGAAGGAACGAGTCGCGAAGAGCCTGCTCGCCGGACAGATCCGCCGCGGGGACGAGATGCCCGCGAACCCAGCCCGAGTTTCGGTAGTCGGAGTCCGCGGCGCCGGGAGTGGCGAGCGCCGTATCGCGGCGGAAGTGCTTGGGTCGCGCCGCGGCGGGCGTCTGGATCGCGGAGCGAAGTTCGTAGACTGTCCAGACGGCGGTTTTGCGATCGGCGCTGTGGCACAGGACGAAGGCGGTGCGATTGGCGAGCTCTTCGGCAGGGCCGGAGCAGGCGGGTAGGCCGAGATCGGCGGGGCCGGCCAGCAGGAGGGCAGGGAGGAAGAGGAGCGTGGCGCGCATACAGGCATTTATCGGATTGTTTGAAACATATCTTTAGAAGCATGTAGCTATGAAATGACGCAACCGGGCCGGCGGGAGCGAGATCACTGGATGCGCCGGGTGCAGGTAAGGCAGCCGGAGCGAGGAAGCGGCAACAGTGGGGTTTGTTTCGAGCGGCGTCCGGCACTGAAATGACGCAACCGGGCCGGCGGGAGCGAGATCACATCACTGGATGCGCCGGGTGCAGGTAAGCCAGCCGGAGCGAGGAAGCGGCAACAGTGGGAATTGTTCGAGCCACGTGTGGCCATGAAATGACGCACCCGCGCCGGCGGGACCGGGATCACCGGATGCGCCGGGTGTAAGCGAGGGCCACCGGACACAGGCCTACCGCATCCGCTTGCTCGAGCGCGCCAAAAAAAAGAAACGGCCCGGAGCACGAAAGCTCCGGGCCGCCCATGTACGAGATCAGCTTGCTTCTAGAACAGGTACCGCAGCGTGTACTGCACTTCGCGTCCGTAGTTTCCGCCGAAGATCCACGTGCTCTTCCCGAAAGTCGACGATGTCACACCCATCGTCGGATTCGAAGGCACGAAGTGATTGGTGGTGTTGTACGTCTCGATGCGCAATTCGAAGCGCTGCTTTTCGGTGATCCGGAAGTCCTTCGAAAGCGTCGAGTCGAGCTGTCCGAAGCCGGGTCCGCGAACGCCCTCGTAATACCAGGGATTCGTGCGGGGCGTGTAGGCAGGCAGGATCGAGAACTTCGTTGTGTCGAACCAACCGTTCGGACCCGGGCTGCTGACTTTCGGATCGCCGGAAGCGGTCATGGCTCCGAAGGTCAGCATCGAGCCGTTGTTGTACATGAAGATGTGGCTGGTGCGCCAGCCACCGATCACGGCATCGGCCAAACGGTTGACGCTCGATAGGTATTTGCGCCCGCGCCCGAAAGGCAACTCGTACGTGCCCGCCAGCCGGACGTTGTGCCGAGGATCGCGCGTATCGAACAAGCTGTAGGTGTTCGAGTATTGAGCAATGTCGTTGAACCATTCGGCGCGATACTCGCGGTTGTAGTTGTAGCCGAACAGGAAGCTCAAGCCGTTGCGGAAGCTGCGTTCGAGCTTGAACTGCAGGGCGTAGTAGCGGTTGTAGCGGTCCGGCGTCAGCCGCTCGCTGAGGTCGCCGTATTGCGGATACGGGCGCAGCAGTTGGCGCGCCGCCACCTGCGGTTGCGTGCGGAGGTTGCCCGGGAACTTGTCCACCGTGAGGACGTTGTAGAACGGGTTGTCGACGCGAGCATCGACGAGCGCCTTCTGTGAATAGACGATGGCCGGGTCAACCATGTTGCGGTTGATAGCGTACTCGCCGCCCCACATGCTGGGTCCCAGAATGTGGTGGCCGAAGTTCATGAAGAAAGTCGTGTCGGTCACCAGTCCGCCAGGCAGCATCTTCTGATAAGACACGTTGAAGCGGTCGTTGATTGGCCGTTTCAGGTCCTGGTAGAACCAATTCGGGCTGTTGCCGAGGTTGGTGTAGCGTCCATAGCCGTTGCCGACCGGAGCGCGCAGTGGATTGCTGGCCGGGAACGGATCGTCGATCGTGGCGCGGGGCTTGCCTTCGAGTGGCGAGAGGACGCTGGTGTTCTCCGAGTAGCCGTCGCGAGGAATCGAGAAGCCCTCGGTCCAGGCGCCCTTGAACGGAACCGCGTACCGCGCATAACCGGCCCGGAGAGCGCTCGTGTCGCTGATGCGGAAAGCGATGCCGACGCGCGGCAGCACGCTCCACACCGCCGGGTAGACACGCGGGTTTTGATTGTCGGTGAAGATCCAGGCTCCGTTGAACTTGTAATCCACCTTGCCGAGCGCAGTCACCGAAGCCGGAATCTTCGGAGCGCCAGCGCCCTGGAATTCCGGAATCGCGTTGGTCAGGTCGAGATAACGCGAGAAGATGCGGTTCTTGTCCGCGGGCGAAGTCTCGAGTTCCCACCGGAGACCGAGGTTCAACGTGACGCGCCGGCTCAGCTTGAAATCGTCTTGCACGAAAGCGCCCCACTGCTGATAGTTGCTCTGGAACAACGGGTTGATGTTGCCGTTGCCGGAGTTCACCACGCCGAGCAGCGCTGAGGCGAACATGTTGCCTTCCTGCGCCGGTTGGTGATTGATGAACGTGCGGCCCGTGTCGACGGAGTTGAATCCGAAGCTGCCGGGTCCGGGGCTGCCGTTGAAGTCGAACGAGTGACGGAGCTGCCAACCATATTTCAGGTTGTGTTTGCCGCGCGTGTTCGAAACGCTCGCTTGCCAGTTGAGCACGCGGCCGTGCACCTGCCACCAGCTACCGATGCCGGTGCTCACGCCGCCGTTGCCGTTGAAGTTGAAGTTGGGATAGTAAACTCCCGGCAGCGCGGCGAGAACAGGCTTGTACCAGCCGCTCGGCCAGAAGCCGGCCCACACGCTCTCCGGGACCTTGGCCCACTGCGAATCGTAATCGTCTTCGAGATAGGTTGCGCCGAAGCGGACATTGACTGTCGTGTTGGGCGACTTGATCCAGAGGATGTCGCCAGCGGAATTCAGCGCATCCATGATGCCGCCGTTGTCGGAGCGAACCGCGATCGTACCGCCGTGGTTGGGATTGTCGAGCCGCGTTTCGTACTTCGAGAATCGCGCGTAGGCTCGGATGTTGTCGGTGATGTTCCAGTCCACGCGCTCGCTGATGTTCCAGTACTTGATCCACCAGGAGTAGGTCTTCGAGTAGTTGTTGACGCCCGTGATGTCGTTGCCGAGCGTGTTCGGCTTCCACAGGTCATTCATGATCTTGCGGCCGGTGGGATTGATGCGCGACTGCGGCAGGATATTCCCGGCGAACGGAGTCCGCGTCACGGCCTGTGTGGCGGCGTCGAACTGCGTGGTGAGCGGATCGAAGATCGGCCGGATCGCGCCCGACGGCGTCTTGGTTTGCGAGAAATCGCCGTTGCGTTCGAGATCCGTGGGAAGTGTGTTCTGGGTGGTTTGCGGCTGCGTGGTCCGCCATTGTTCGTAGGAGAAGAACGAGAAGATCTTGTTCTTCTTGATGGCGTTCGAAAGCGTGCCGCCCCAGGTGTGATTGCGGACCACGCTCGGCTCGCGCGAAATGCGGTTGGTCATCGCGTTGAGCGCCGGGTTGCGTCCGAAGTAGTAGGCGAGACCGTGCCAGTCATTGGTGCCGGTCTTCATCGAGAGGTTGAGCACGCCGCCGGCCGAGAAGCCGAACTCGGCGTCGACGGAGTTCTGCTGCACGCTCACTTCCTGCACCGCGTCCATCGAAGCGTTGTAGGATCCGCGCGCGGCGTAGCCGAGCGGCACGCCATCGAGCAGCATGTCGTTCTTGCCGCCGGTGGCGCCGCCCACATCGAGTCCGTTCGAGGACCACATGTAGAACGGATTGCGGTGCGCCACATCCCAGTAGCGGTTGATCACCGCCGGGTTGAGCAGCGCGAGCGTGAATGGATTGCGCGCCAGCACCGGCACATCCTTGAGCAGCTGGCCTTGAACAGTAGTGTTCATCGTGGAAGTGTTGAACTCCACGCGCGCGCCTTCGGCTTCCACGTTGACCGTTTCGGCCACGTTGCCGATGGCGAGTTGAATATCGAGCGTGACGTCACCTCGGGTGAGCACGGCCACCCCTTCGCGATTGGCCTTGCTGAAGCCGGCGCTTTCCGCGCTGAGGTTGTAGTTTCCGGGGAGAACGAAGTCGAACCGGTATTTGCCGGTCGCGTCACTTTCCGTTTGCGTCTCAGTGCCTGTTTCGGCATTGCGCAGCGTGACTTTGGCGCCGACAACCGGCGCCTTGCTGGGGTCTGTGACCACCCCTTGTACCCTTCCTCGATACTCCTGCGCCTGCAAAACGCCGAGCGAAAACATCGATAATGCGGCTAATGCCACGTTCCAGATTCTCATCTCGATCGCCTTTCTTAGAGTTTGAACTGTTGAGCGGAAATGAATCCCGCGAGATTGAGGACGGCCACTGATCGTTGTGCCGGACGAATCCGGTACCTCCCGTTGTTTGCTGAGTCCGCTCGGAAGCGGATTGGATGCAGGATGACACAGTCTGTTAACAAATGCAACGAGCGCAGGCCCGGCAAGCCGGGCCGGGCGAGGGTGGTGCTATTGCAGGATCAATTCAATGTCGTCGAGGACGAAGTCATTGCCCTGGGCGACGGTGGAGCGATCGATAATGTCGATAATGACGGGGACGGTTGCAGCGGTGGAAGGAGCGGTAAACAGCGTCGAGATTTCCTTCCATTTCGGCGTGATTGCCTGTGGACACGATGTGCCCACGGGCACGATGTTCACGTCGAGCGTCTGTGACGTGCCCGCGGCGCCGTTGATGCGGAACAGCAGATCCGCGGCGCCCACTTGGTAGACGCTGGCGGCAAACACTCTGACCTTGTATTGCCGATTCGGAAGCAGCCCCGAGAATTTTCGCGACCAAACGGAGTTGGCAACGCTTCGTCCGTTGGCGATCATCATACGGCCCGAGCCAGTCGTATGGTCGCCGAATCCGCAGAAGAGATTGTGGACCCCGTTGGGGTTGACTCCGATCGTGTAGAGGCCTTCCGGGTAAAGGACGCGATTGTGAACGGGTGGCGTATAGTCATACTCACTGAGGGTTTCGAAGTCCTCTTTGAACACGGTGGATGCGCTGGTGGCATCGATCAGTTCGATATCGTCGAGGACGAAGTCATTGCCCTGGGCGACGGTGGAAAGATCGCGGATATCGATGGTCACCGGCGTTGTTGCGGCGTTGGCGGGCGCATTGAACGTGACCAGAATCTGGCTCCACTTCGCTGTGATCGCTTGCGGGCACAGCGTGCCCGCGGGAACGATGTTGAGATCGAGAGTCGCGGCCGGGGTGAGCCCTTGGCCGCCCACGAATGCCTGGATCTGTGCGGCGCCGACGCTGTAGACACTGGCGGCGAACGCGCGCAACTGGTATTGACGCCCTGGCACGAGCGAGGCGAACTTACGCGACCAGACCGAGTTCGCAACGCTGCGCCCGTTGACGATCATCATGCGGCCGCTGCCGGTAGTGTGGTCGCCGAACGAGCAGAAGAGGTTGTGTACGCCGTTGGGGTTGGTTCCGATGGTGTACAAACCTTCCGGATACAGCACGCGGTTGTGAGCCGGTGGCGTGTAATCGTACTCGCTGAGCGTTTCGAAGTCCTCTTTGAAGACCGTCGTCGCGACCGGAGGTGGCGGCGCGGCGGCCAAGTTGAGCGTTACGGGAATCGTAACGGGTGTGTTGGTGGCGCCCGCAGCGGACACGGTGATCGATCCGTTGTAGGTGGCTGCGCTCAAACCGGCGATTGAAAGGGCCACCTGGAAGGAGGTGGCGGCTGGCGTGATGGTGATCCAGGGCTGGCCCGTACTTGGGGTCCAGGTGAGAGTTCCCCCGCCAGTGTTGCTGACGTTCACGGTCTGCGAAGCCGGATTCGTGCCGCCCGCGGTTGCCCCGAATGTCAGCGATACCGGAGAGACCGCGATCGTGGGTGGCGGAGGCGGCGGTGGCTGCACGGTAGGCGCCGCGAGCGCGCCGATGTCGGCCAGTGAGGTCCGCGAAGCCGATGCCTGGTGCTTCGCGTACTCGAACTGCACCGGATTGCCGGCAGTGTACGCATGGGCCGCCGTAGCCGCGCCCGCTACGGGCGAAGTCGAGAGCGGGCGGTAGTCCTGCGCCGCCAGCGAAGCCAGCGCTGGATCGGTCCCGGCGAGATTGCCTCCGAGATTGTTCACCACGCCCGCGCCACCGGCTCCACTGCCTTTGGCTTGCCACCCTTGGCGGAGCCAGTTGTTTCGGAGATCCGCCACGCCGGTGTCGTCCAAGATGTAGAGCGCGTAGCCGGCCTTGGTGGGAAAGACGATGTTGTTGCGGACATCGGCCGACTCCTGCATCGAGGACAGCCGCATCAGTGTCGTGTTGCTCGACCGGTTCGAGATCACCGTGTTGTCGTAGAAGAAGAGTGTGCCGTGGCGATACGTGGTGGTGTCGCCGCTGTCGCCGCCATAGTGGACAATCTGCGAGTTGTCGCTGACGTCGTTCTCGATGAGGATGTTGCCGTAGACGAAGGTCTGCGAATACCGCGGATCGCCGCGCCAGGAAGCGACGCCGGTTTCCACCAGGTCGAGTTGGCGGTTACCTTCCTCGATCCAGTTGTAGCGGACCACGAGCCCCGCCGACCGGTCTTTGAGGTTGTTGCCTCCGGCGCCGGCCTTGAGCGGACCGAAGCGGTTGAACTGGTAAGTCATACCCAGAGCTTCGGTGTAAGTATTGTGCTCGTATCCGCTGCCCACATTGCCGTTGCCGTAGATGTAATTGGAATCGAGCAAGATGTTCTGCGTGCTGCCGTAGTTACTCGCCACGAAGATGCCGTTTCCGTTGTCGCGGACGATGCATCGATAGACGGTCACGTCGTGGCCGCCTTCCACATAGATGCCGGCGGCATTGTCCTGATAGGAACTCGCGTTCCCAGCGAAGGTGCGAAACGGGTTCGGAGACCGGGCGCCTTGCACCTGTAAACTCTCGATGCGGATGTAGCCGGGGTTCGAGTCAGATGGGATGTTGGCGCCGCCCACCTTGATCAAGCCGCGGTTTTCGTTCCAGAAGTTAACTCCTGGCACCGTGACCGCGCCGTTACCCTCAATGATGGGTAGCGCTCCACTCGAATCGGGGATTCCTTGAATGACGATCGGCGCGGCGGCAGTACCGGAACGCGCGATGACGAACTTCTCCTGATACGGGGTGGATCGCCAGTAAATTTTGACGGTGTCTCCGGGCTGGAGCGTAGTCCAGGGGACTTGCCCCAATGAACTCAATGATTTTCCAGGACCAACCTCGTAGACCGCAGCCGCGATGGGAAGGGAAAAGGCGAGCGTGCTCAAAACCGAGCGCATGGTCTCCTCCTACTGCGGACGCATCAGCCGGCCAGTTTTTGTGTGTTTGGGGGTGGGCCGGTCGTGTTGTGTCTCACTGACGAAGGTACTGGGGAAACGCGTTCGAGGCCATAACCCCGTTCGCGGGTGTGGCTGTCAGAGTTGGCCGAAAAAGGGGTAGGGGAGACTCCTCGCTGCGTACCCCCGAAGAATCCCTGACGGGATTCCGCCGGGAGTGTCGCTTACGTGGATGAGGCCAGAGGAACAAACCAATGACGAGAGTTCAAAACGATCCGGTTCTCGAGTTGTTGCTGGCGCCAGGGCGCGCGGTGGAGCCGCTACGGCGCGATGAGATCACGGCGCGGATGGAACATCTGAGCCGCAGATTCCGGAGCGCCCAGTCTCCGGAGAGAAAACACAATCCCACGAGCGATGAGAGGTTTCACCTCGAGAAATCGCTATCGAAGTGAAAGCGAGGAATTACGAAAATGCCCATCCAATACAATTCGGTGCCCACGCTCGCGCAATGGGAAAAAGACAGCAGCGTGACGTTCGCCATCCGGAACAACGATCAGATCCTCAAGAGGATCGACTTCCTGGTCGGCTCCTACAATCGCGCCGCGGGCGACGATTTCGCGCGCGCCCTGATCCACGCCGACCTCTACTTCGTCACCGACTACTGGCTGAAGAACTGTCAGCGGAGCGGAAAGATGGAACGCGGACGCCAGCCCGCGGTTTACGCCCTGTTCGTGTGCGTGGTGAACGAGCTCTGCCAGCAGTTCGGAGTTACGGTGAATGTGCTGCCCCGGGAGCTCGAGATGATGTTCGGGCGGGTGCTGTCGGACGTCGGAGTCAAGGTGGACAGCGAAGAGGAACGGGCCCGCTACCTCAAGCGCAAGGACATCGAGAAGTATCGCGTGTGGTTCAAGAACGGCCGTGCCTACCAGGCCGATTGGTGGAAGAAGAACTCGAAGGGCCGGATCAAGCCGGTTTCGTCGGCGCGGGCTTACAATCCCAAAGCATTCGTCAAGAGCAACGACGGAACCCGATTCGACAACGAAAACTACGGACCGTTCATCATGACCATGGGGCGCGAGATCTACATGATGACGCACAATCCCGGACGTTACGGCGAGCAAGAGGGCATCTACCACTCCTCGTACCTGGCTGGTGGAGCGGTCTCGTGCGCGGGCTCGATGTTGATCGTGGACGGCCGAATCAAGCGCATCCGGACCGACAGCGGGCACTACAAGCCCACCCCTTCCAACACGCTGGCGTTTCTGCTCACGCTGCGGATGTTCGGCGTGCCGCTCGAAGACGTTTGGGTGGAGGATTTCGAGGGGCGCATGGCTGTAACGGCGATGCAGTTCTTGAAGTGTGGCGCCAACTGGACCTCTCTGATGCGCCTGATGGGCGCCAACGAGCAAGAGCAGAAACTCAACAAAACGATGGAGAAGCTCAAGCGCGACCAAGCCAACGCCATCAGAATCCAGCAACAGCCGGCCCAACAGGTTCCGAACCCCGCATTGACGGGCTCGAACAGCGGCAACCAGCAGGACTACTATCAAACCCAGTAGCGGCGCGCAGGCAAGCATTTGAGGCGATTCCTGTTTGAAACGTTTCTCGGGGTCGTGTCACAATTCCCGTAGCTGTGACACGGAAAAAAGCCGCCCCGAAGAAGAAGTCCGCCGCCAGGAAGAAGCCCGCCAGAAAGCCGGAGCCGAGCGACCAACCAGGCCGCCGGTTCCGGGAGCTGGCGCAGGACCGGCGCTTCGGCAGCGAAGGCAAGAACCTCGCCAGGCTACGCCTCGCTGCCGTTGGCGCCCGCGAGGCCATGCGCCGCGGCACGGCTCGCGCGATACCCGTTCCGGGAGCGAGCAATTGGGTGCAACTCGGTCCGATGGCGATTCCGAACGGGCAGACCAACAGCGACGCCCGCGTGCTCGTCTCCGGGCGGATCACCGGGATCGCGGTGGGTCCCTCGTCACCGGCGACCATCTACGTCTCCGCCGCCCGAGGCGGCGTATGGAAGAGCACCGATGGCGGCGTGAATTGGACGCCGAAAGGAGACGATGCGCCGTCACTCGCGATCGGTGCGTTGGCGATGGCTCCGTCTGATTCCCAGCGCCTCTACGCGGGTACCGGCGAAGGCAACATCTTCTACTACGCGCAGGTTGCCCCGTTCGATTCCGTGAACGCCGACTATCACGGCATCGGCATCCTTCGATCCGATGACGGTGGTGAGACATGGTCCCATCTCGGTGCGGCGGAACTCACTGGCGCGGCGTTCTACCGGATCGCGGTGCAGCCTTCGAATCCCGATGTGGTGTTCGGCGCTACCACGCTCGGACTCATGCGATCCACCGATGGCGGGGCATCGTGGCAGAGGATGACGACCGGGCTGCCCGAGCTCGCAAAACCGGTGGTCGCCTGCTGCGATGTAGCGTTTGATCCGCAGGACCCAACGCGAGTCTACTGCGCTTTCTTCGGCGGCGGGATCTTCGTGAGCACGAACGCGCTCAGTGCCGCGCCCGCGTTCACGCAGATGACTGCTGGCCTTCCCCTGGCCGGCCTCGGCCGGATCGTACTGTGTGTGGCGCCTTCCGATCCCCACACGATATTCGCGGCGATTGCCTCTGCCACGGACTCTTTGCTCGGCATCTTTACCTCCGCGGACAAGGGCGCGAACTGGTCCGAAGTTGACGGCGCGCGGCCTACCGTAGAAGTCTACGGCGCCTATACGCTCGACATCGGCGTCGACATCGCCACCACGAGTACGATCTACGTCTGCGGCGTGTCGCTCTACAAAGGCGTCAAGAACGGCGCCGGATGGACGTTCACGGAAATCGGCGGCGCTATTCATCCGGACAATCACGTGCTCGCGTTTCATCCGAGCGACCATCTCACCGTCTGGGTAGGCAATGATGGCGGAATCTATCGCACCTCAGACGGCGGCGCGACTTGGGATGACGCCCTCAACGAAGGGCTGTGCATCACGCAGTTCGAGTTCATGGGACTCGCCCCGAGCGATGCGATTGCGCTGGCGGGCACGCAGGACAACGGCACCGAGATGTATCGCAACAGTCCCGTGTTTCACCATTCGGGCGACGGTGACGGCGGTGCGTCAGGCATCGATCCGGTGAATCCGAACAACTGCATTCGCACACAATTCGGCACGTCACCCGAGCGATCGACACGGGCGGGAGAGTTCGGTTCTTACGTGTCGATCCGCGATGGGCTGAGCGGCCATTCGCTGTTCTATCCTCCTTGGACCTTCGCCGACTCGGACCCGAACAAGGTAGCATTTGGGCTCGCGTTGTTGAAGCTGTCGAACGCGCAAGGCACTGACCGTTGGCCGGGCACGGTCACGCTTCCGGGTATCGGCAGCGGGCTGGTTTCGGCGATCCACTACGTCAACGCGAACCTGATTTACTGCGCCACCACTGACGGCAAAGTCTACAAGTGGACCGGCGGCGGCAGCGCGACCCTCATCAGCGCGGCGCCGCTGCCCGCCCGGTGGATCTGGGATGTGCAACTGGTGCCCGGGAGCGCGGACAATGTGGTGGTCGCGATGGCGGGGTTCGGCACGCCGCATGTGTGGCGCGGCAGGCTCACGGCTGCGGCCTGGACCTGGACCGACATCAGCGGCACAGGTGCGGCGCGGCTTCCGGATGCCCCCGTGAACTCATTGCAAATCGATGCGGCAGCGCCCAGCACCATTTACGCGGGCACTGACATTGGCGTGTTCCGCACGCAGGATGGCGGCGTCACCTGGCAACTGTTCAGCCAAGGGTTGCCGAACGTCGCAGTGTACGATTTGAAGCTGCACGCTGGATCGCGAGTCTTGCGCGCGGCTACGCATGGTCGCGGGTTATGGGAACGCAAGCTTGACGTTGCGGCGATGCCGGATGTGCGGCTTCTGCTGCGCGATCATCCGATGGATACTGGACGGCCCGCGGTGTCTCCGGTCGCGGCTGGATGGGCCGATCCGCGGCAGCCTGTGAACTTGAACGATCCACTCTTCTGGTGGCACTCGGCCGACATCAAGGTGGATGCCCCGGTGGGCGGCGCTTTTCAGCTTCCGGTTGCGGCGGTGGACTACCTGGCGTTTGAGACGAAGCTGGCGCATCGAAATCCGATGCGGGGAGCCTTGAACCGTGTCTATGTACAGGTGCACAATCGCGGCATCGCACGCGCGGCGAACGTGACGGTGAAGGTGCTGTTCGCGGATGCGTCCCCTGGGCTGTCTGATTTGCCGGCGGACTTCTTCACCGCGTTCCCCGCCGATGCTGCAACGGGAGCGTGGAAGGCCGTGGCTGCGGCGAAGACGATTTCCGTTGCGCCGACGCGACCCGAAGTGGTCGAGTTCGACTGGACTCTGCCTGCCGCAGCCGCGCAGCATGCGAGCTTGCTCGCGGTGGTGCAATCGGCGGATGATCCGGTTGCGCAGAGCTTCGAGATCGCGACGCTCGTCCCGGGCAATCGACAGGTAGCGCTGCGGAGCGTTCACTTGGTGGCGGCAGCCGGGCCGGTCTGGCAGATGCTTTCGGTGACGCCGAGAACGGACACGGACCCGATTCGCGTGGAGGGTCCCGCTGGAGCGCGCGTGCGCGTCATCATCCCCACGGCATCGCAGGCAGGCGTGGAGTTCTCGAACCTGAAGCGCCGCTCGTTGACCGCGGCCGAGCAGAACGCGCTTCGCACGGAGCTCGGCGCCACGGCCGCGCAGTTTGACACGACTGCCGCGATGGAGATCGCCGGCGCCAGCGGCAAAGCGCGGGTGAAAGGAATCCGGCGGAGCGCTGGCGCCATCGCGATGTGGATTTCCGCACCTGGGCTCACCGCTGGAGCTCGTGTCGACGTGATTCACGAGTCCGGCGGACGAGTGCTGGGCGGCGCGACGTTCGTGTTCGGCTCCTGAATTACGACATTTCCTCGAGCTTCTGTTTCGCCTGGCGGAGCCAGCCGGGCAGCTCCGAGGCCGGCCCGCCGATCTCGAGCATGAGAATTCCCTTGTAGCCGATCTTGCGGAGCGTCGCGAACAGCCGCGGATAGTCGACGAAGCCATGCACCAGCGGCTTGTGCTCCTGCCACGTGGCCGGGTCGATATCGTGGACGTGGAGATGAAACAATTTCGCGCCGAGTTGTTCGGCGATGGCGATGGTCGTGTCGTTATAGGCGCGAATGCCCGCTGGCGTGGACCGCTCCTCCGGCTTCACGCGCGCCGTCAGCTCGGCGTATCGGCTCTGATGGCCCACGTCGATTGTCGAGCCAATGGCCGGATGCCCGATGTCGCGGATGAGCGCCGTGTACGCCGCAATCGAACGCGGATACCCGGTTTCGAGCGCCAGCCGGAAGCCGAGCTTGCGAGCCCGGTCACCCCAGGTGCGGAAGCGCTCCAGATACGCCGCGCGAAGCTCATTCTCGCGGCCCGCGGGCAACGGCTGCGGATGGAGCACGGCCAACCGCGCGCCAAAGTACGCGGTGGCGTCCATGGCCGTTTCCACGGCGCGGATGGAGGCTTCGCGTTCGGCCGCATCGCCAGACATCCAGTTCCAGCCCGTGTAGGGCAGGTGCGTGGTCACGTGCCGGAACGGAGCCAGCGCGCGCCTGATGCGGGACTTGTCCGCGGCCGAGAGCCGATCGAAGAGAAAGCCCGGAAAGCGGCCCGGCGTGGCGGCGGGCACACCCATCGGATGAATCTCGATGGCCCGGAAACCGAGTTCGCGAATCGTCTCAATGGCGCGGAACAGATCGTAGCCGTCAATCGCGGTGTTCGCCCCGAGCGTCCACGGAGCGCGTTTGGCGAAAGCGGCGGAGGCAGCGAGGGAAAGTACAGCCCGGCGCGAAATCACCGAACCAGCTTAGCGGGGAACCCGCCGCGACGCATCACGCCGGGTAGCCCTTGGCGGCCAGCGCACGCGCGTACAAGCGCCGTAGGTTCCCGCCGAGGACGAGTTCCTTGGCCGAATCCGGAATCTCCGCATCCAGCACCTTCGCCAACTGCGAGGCGAACGAACGGCCGCCAACGTCGCTGCCGTACACCACGCGTTCAGCGCCGAGCTCGCGCACCGCCATCTCCACGATTCCCGACGTCGGGTCCGACCCCGCCACTTCCGCGAGGACGTTTTGGGCCGGCCTCAGTACGCGAATGCCGTGCTCCCAATTTCCGCCTGAGTGCGCGCAAATGAACGCGGCCCGCGGATGCCGCGACGCTAGCTCCACTAGATCCGCCGGCGAAGACTCGCCGAGGTCGTTGCCGTTGCGTTTGATCCAGGTGTGCTGCAGAATCGGCGCGTTCATCGAGATGGCTCGCTCGACAATCGGGTCAAGCTCGGGAGCGTTGCAGCGCACGTCGGCTTCGAGTTCGCCCACGCCGATCATCGGACCATCGCGCACACACCGGTCGAACTCGGCGAGCGAAAACTCGGGAAATGCAGGGCTGAGGTACACAGACGCGAATGCGCGATCGGGAAAACGGCGCACCGCTCGCATTACGCGGTCGTTCTCTTCCCGGAGCTGTTCCCGGGTTGGGTGGAGCGCGGCCGAGTAGCCCTGCGACAGGATCAGCCGCTCGATTCCGAGCCGGTCGGCATGGCGCACCAGCAGTTCCATGCGGACCTCGGGTGTGTCGCCCGTGACCGAGTGCAGATGCGAGTGGACATCCCAAATGCGAAATCGGCGCTGGCCCGTCGCCAGTGAAGCGAGCGCGGCCGCGCCCGAGGCGAGGAAGACGCGGCGAGTGGCGGCCCGGGGCTGCGGCACGAGAAGCATCGTAGCAGAATTCCGTGAAACGCTTTGTTCGCCCAGATCACTACCACAGCGGACACCCATGTCACGGCTACTCTTTCTGCTTACCTGCTCGAGCGCCCTGCTGCCCGGGCAGCGCTTCCTTTATGACGCCGCCCGCGACAAGGCCGCGCAGGACACTCTCGACGCGGCCAAACGGCTCACCAGCACTACCGTGGCCACTACCCAAATGAGGAATCTGGCGCAGATCGAAAAGGACCTGCTGCAGAACGAAGTGGCTTGGACCGAAACCTCGCTCAAGCGGAACCTCAACGCGTTTCGCACCTGGGCCAGCGCGCAAATCGTGGTGAACACCGTGAAGTGCCTCGTCCAGCTCGATTCAACCGCCGATTCGCGCGCCGAACTCATCAGGCGGCAGGGCGAGATCGCCGGCGAAATCCAGAGACTGCGCGAAGCGGTGGCATCGGAGAAAGCTCCGCAAGAGCCGCCGCTGATCACGCAGACTCTGCTCGACCGCGTGAATCAGGCCGAGGATATCTTCGACTTCGCCAAAGGCGCAGTGGAATCACTTCCCGCGGGCGCGGCGGCGGGGGAGATCAAGGCCGTGGGGCAGGCGCTCGACGAGTTGCGAAAGGGCGTGGAGCAGATCAACGCGCTGGCTGGCGTGGTGCGCAGGATCGCGACCACGGCAGCGGCGGTCCGTGTCGATCCCAAGTCGCTTGCGCCTTCGCCCGAAGCGATCGAGATGCAACTGCTCGCCGCCGAGGTCGACTACATCAAGGCTGTCTCGGTGCTGCGCGCCCGCAGAAGCCTCGACAAGGCGGAAGTGCTGAAGCTCATCCGTGAACATACGCGGCTCGTGAAAGGCCTCGGGCTCCCGGTCGCCGAATCCACCGATCCGATTCAGGCGGACTGTCAAATCCTCGAAGTGAATTCTCCCGTTCGGATCGAGGACACGCTCCGCGAGCGAGCCTCGCCAGGAACGCCCGAAGCCAAGGAGAAGGTGGAGGAGGCGCTACAGGCCCTGGTGCTGGGCGCCGCCATCGCCGCTTGGCAGGACTCGTCCGAACGCATCTGGTCCACGCGCGAAGCCATCGAAACCCGCCGCTGGCAAATCCGCCGCGCGGGCATCTACAACGGCTCCTACGAAGCGACGCTGGTAGCGGCATCGCAGCGCCTGGCCGCCTACTATTCGGCGGGCGTAAAGCCGTCGCAGTTGGCGCAAGCGATCTTTCAACTCGGCAATGCCTTCGCCATTCCCTACCTGGTGGTGACCAAGTGATGCAGCCCAGCCGAAGCTTCGCTCTCGCCCTGCTGGCCGCTGTGCTCTCCCTCACGGGCTGCACCGACAAAGATGCCATCAATTTCGCCCGCAAGACGCGCGACATGCTTGACGGCTACCGCAAGCAGCTCGAAGGCCAAGTGGATGAAGCGCAGAAAACGTACCTCGCCTATTCCACCCTGCGTGCCGACTCCGACGCCAAGCGTCTGGGCCATGACCGCGCCGCGCTTCGCGATGACTTCGCCGACAAGCTCGCGCTCGCCTACGTGGAGAATGCCAAGAAGCCGAGCCACTTCCGTGAGGATCTTGCCGCTTTCGCTGCCAAGGAACATGCGGCGAATCTCGCCTCGCACGACGGCGCGCTTGACCGCTCTCGCGCCTACCTCGAAAGAATCGAGCAACTGCGGATCGAGAAGGACAAGATCGAAGCCTTCGCCAAGCTGCTCGACGCCATGACTGTGGACCGCCCCTTGCAGCGCGACGCCGAGGAGATCGGCGACTTCGTGGATGCCACGAAGGGCGAGTTCGACAAGCTCGTGTGCGCTGATCTGGCCAGCCAAATCCAGCAACTGAACAAGCCCACGGCAACGGCCGCCGAGAAGTCGAGGGTCGCGATGCTGCGGGATCTGTCGGCCAAGCGCGGTTGTGCGCATTAGGATCGAAACGAGGAGACAACGATGCCGACCCGGACCGAACTCGAAGCCCAACTGCGCACCGTGGAAGCGCAAATCGCCGACACGCAAAGGAGACTCGACGATGCTCCAGACATCGCCACTCGCGCGGCCTTGTCGGCGCGGCTGTCAATGCTCGAGGCCCGCGCGGACTCGCTGCGCCAGGCGATTCTATTGACGCCGGCCGAGATCGGCGCTACTCGCGGAGCTCCCGCCACGCGGACTGCTGCTCGCAGCGCCGAGCCCGCCGAAGAAGCTCCTCCACGAAAGGCTGCCGCCAAGAAGTCCGCCGCGAAGTCGAAGCGCGCGCCTGGCCGCCGCTGAGTCGCCCCCTCAAAACAGGGCGCGCTACGCCCGCACTCGGCTCCTAGCGGGACCCGCTCCTGCGGCACTCTGAAACCTAGGGCGATATCCGGGGGGGATCGCCTGGGGACCTTACTGAGTTGGAAATCAGTAGAACGCACTATTACTGGTACTGTATGCCGGAACCGATCAACACTCATCGAGGGATTTATCCAGATGAAAACACGGCAACTCCGGCCAATGGCAGTGAAGGCTTCTTGTGCGGCGATCTTGATGATGGCATCGGGAGGCGGGGCAACGGCAGCGCCGATCCTCAACGCCTTCGTCTTCGGCAACCTGACTTCCACCGCGGGTGACACCGAAGGGAATCTCCTGGTTGGGGGGAACTTCAACACCAGCGGTTCCTATGGTGGCATCGGCGTTCCGGTGGTGGGATTTCCGCTGTCGCCGGGGATCGTGGACACGCTCATTGTCGGGGGAAATCTCTCGACCACCTCGCCTTGGGGAATGAACGGCAACGCGGTGTATGGCGGGACGCTCACCGGGGGTCCCACGCATTTTGGCCCCGGCGAGACCACGCGGCAGCAGAATCCGATCGAGATCGACGCGAACTCCAACGCGGTGACTAGCGGAGGGACGACGATCGCCGCGCTGGCGCAGTACTGGCGTGACGCTTCGATTTCGTGGAGCCAACTCTCGAACACGGCCGGCGCCACGATTTCCTACGTGGGCGGCGTCACGATGACGGGTACAGACCCGGTGCTCAACGTCTTCAACCTCGATCCGGGATACTTCAACACCGCCTCTTTCCTGGCGGTCTACATCAATGTGCCGTTCGGCGCAACGGTGATCGTGAACATACCGGACGCGGGAGTTTCGGTCCCCGTGGGCGCCGTGTATCTGAATGGATCCTCAGACATCAATCCTTGCGCCTTGGACAAAAGCGGCGCGATCTGTTCGCAGACGCGGAAGGTGATGTTCAACTTCTACAATGCGACCGGATTCAGCTCGAGCCAGACAGGCTGGAACGGCGGGATCTTGGCGCCGCTTACCACATCAGTCACCTTGCTGGGCGGAGCGGTGAACGGCGCTGCGGTTTTCGGCGGCGATGTCACGCAGCAGGGCGGGTGGGAATTCCACAACTTTCCGTTCAATGGCGACACGCCGAATCCTCCACCGCCGCCGCCTCCTCCTCCGCCTCCGCCGCCTCCTCCACCGTCGGAGGTCCCGGAGCCTTCCAGCTTCGTTCTGGCTGGCATAGGCTTGGTAGTGGCGATCGGCCGCGGAATCCGCAAGCTCGCCTAGGTCCGCCTAGACTGGTGTTCCAACCGGAGCGATCAGGCACGCCTCCTGCGCTTTGCCGCGAACAGCATCGCTCCCAGCCCGGCGCCAAGCAGACCGTAGAAGCGCGGCTCCGGCAGCGACTCGATGGTCACCGTGAAGCCATCAGTGACGTCGTAGTCGGAAGCCAGTGGGCCCAGTATCGAATCCAGGCTCTTGTCCGATGGCCCGGCCCACGAGACCCGGAGAACAGCCGCCCCCTGGCTGGCCAGTTCCTGGAGGTTGACGCTCGAACCGGAATACGACAATCCGGTGAGCAGAGCCGTGATCTCGAAATTGGTGATTCCCAGGCCGGGCGAACTCTGGATCGTCCCGGTTGCCGCGGTGCCAGCAAACGTGTCCAAGTCGAGCAACAAACCGAATGAGAAGGCGATTGGCGCGGTACGCGTCCCGATTCCCGAGATCGGTCCGGCAGTGAAAATGCCTTGCGCGGTTCCCGTCGCGCTGGACAATGACAGATCGCCCGGTGTGGTCGAGGAAACAATGAACGGAACGAAGAAGCTTGGGTCGGTGGGGACATTCAAGCCGTTCGAAAATGACGCCCCACTCGTGTTCGGACCGCTGATCTGAACCGGAAACGGCAAAGCTGCCGGAACCGTGGCTGCAAACAGCGCCACTGTCATGATTCGTTTGCGCATCGTTCCCTCCTGATCAAAAACCAATGGGGAGATCCACTACGCTCCCGCCGTTGCTGATCGTAATGTTGTCGAACAGGAATCCGAATCCAAGGGTGGCGGGCGCACCCGGCAACTGAGGCATCGAATTGTCCGAAGGGGGCCGGAACAGGAGCGAATCCACAGTTGGTGGTGGGTTCGCGCTGGCGTCTTCCCACGTGGTCCCTGTGTATCGGAGCGTGTTGTTCACATAAACCTGAACCACGTCATTGCCAGGACCTTCCAGAAAATCGTATTTCAAACGGATAATATGCGGACTCGAGCGGCTGAGGCACGAGGCGGCATTGTTGAAGACAAATCCACGGTTCCTGTATTCGAACAAGTCCACGCGGATGCCGCAGGCTTCGTCGGAGATACGCAGCAAGTTCCCCCGAGCCCCATCTCCGCGGTCCGCCGTGATGTCCACGGCCAATCCCGGCTGGTGCGTCGCTTTGGTGGAGGCGACACTCCACTGGGCGTTGAACTGCCGCCGCCGTGTCCCGCCCGATTGGCCCCCGTTGACAGCCCGGGCCTCGCCGGCCTCTTCCAGGATCGGTTTGGAATAGGTCTGGTCAGAGAAACATCCGCTCACCACGGCGTTCGAAATGCGCAAGCTCTTGGTTCCAAAGGCCGTGAACCCATACGTATTCTGCACCACCGCAACATCGTAGACTTTGCACCCGCCGCCAGCTGCGCCAGAGCTCTTCCACCCATTCTGGTTATGGATCACCCCAGTTGAGTAGTTGTCGAAGTTGACGGTTACCATGTCCGCCATGACAGGCGTAATAACGAGGTTGGCGAAGGCGATCGCACGGGCAGTACGGAACATCGGAGATCCTCCTCGGAGAGAAACCTTACCACTCGGCTGCAATCAGTCTAACTCCAGAAGGCGCGTTCGGTCAATCCGAAATCGATTGAAATCGACCGCGTCTTACAAGTGTCAGACTCGGCGGCCTGCGCTTCCGATAAGTTCTTCGTCCGTCGCGACGAAGCATCGCCCAGATCCTAGCAGCCCGTGGCTAACGTCGCGTGGGCCGCGTTGCGAGCGCCATGGGGCCAGATGCGAGGCGTGGCGAGGCAGGCGATGCCATCTCTCAGGAGCCACAACAAAGCAGATGGCCCCATGCCGCCGTAACCCTTTGGGCAAGCAGCCGGGGTTTGTGCCCGCATGTTTTGTTGCTCGTCGCTCGAAACAAACTGCATTGCTTCCTCCTGGCGCCTGGCCTGCGGCACAGATCGCGCCGCGCGGACCATGGACTTTAGCCACGGCCGCTGTACTCTGCGGTATCATTCAGTACATCGGAGCGGATGGCCGATCCAATTGCGGTATGTCCTGACCTTTTCTTCCGCCTGATGGCGGCGGCGCAGCAGGCACAGCCGCCCGCGGCCATCAAACGTAAGTTGCGGGTACGCTGTCTTCATACCTTTGACGACGCTCCTGTTTCAGGAGCGCGCGGACCACTCGGACACGCCTGGAACTACGAACCGACAGAAGGTGGTGGCTTCGAGGTCGAGATTTACGCGCCTGTGATCGGCTCAGGCGTCGGCCTGCAGTGCCTTTTATCGATACGCGGCACCGCGAGGGTGTGGTGCAAGCGCAGTGCGGAATGCCAGATCTGGACCACATGCCAAGGCGGCGCTTGCATGCGTGAAGGACGCGTCACCGATCTCGATGAACAGCGCGGATGCGATCTTTCGCTTTCCCTTCTTGCGGGGAGTGGAGGTCAAGACCGAAAAGATCTGCTGCAAAGCGAGAGGTGCGTTCCTATCGCATCGATCGCCGCCCAGGCTACGCGTCACGCTGGGCCTCGGAGCTGCGGACGACACTGGACTGCCGCCCGACCGCGATGTGTGGAGGTCCGAGCGATACCAGGAGGTGTCTTACTTGCTCGACGGCTCCGAAGTGATCGACGTGCTCGGGGAGCGTCACGACGGCACGCTGTGGCGCTACTTGGGAAGGCCTGGAGAGTCAGTTTCCTATAGCGGTCTTACTCCGGCTGGCCTTGCGGGTGCTCTTGATCAGTTGCTCGACGGCATGTGCCAGAAGCTTTCTCCGAAAGCGAGCAGCCCGTGGCTAAAGTCGCGTGGGTCGCGTTGCGAGCGCCATGGGGCCAGATGCGAGGCGTCGGCGACGCATTCGATGCGGGCCATCTTACAGGAGCCACAACGAGGCAGATGGCCCCATGCCGCCGCAACCCTTTGGGCAGCCGGGGTTTGTGCCCGCATACTTCGTTACTCGTCGCTCGAGATGGACCGGCATCGCTTCCTCCTCGCGCCTCGTCTGCGGGCACAGATCCCGCGCCGCGCGGCCCACGGGACTTTAGCCACGGGCTGCTAGCCCCGTCCGATGAACGGCATCTTGGTGGCCATTACAGTCATGAACTGCACATTGGCATCGAGCGGAAGCGTAGCCATGTAGACCACGGCATCCGCCACATGGCGCACGTTCATGCGCGGCTCCACCATGACGGATCCGTTGGCTTGCGGAACTCCGGCGTTCATGCGCTCGGTCATCTCCGTCGCCGCGTTGCCGATGTCGATCTGGCTGCAGGCGATGTCGAACGGCCGGCCGTCGAGCGAGATGGACTTCGTGAGTCCTGTGACGGCGTGCTTGGTGGCGGTGTAGGGCGCCGAGAACGGACGCGGAGTGTACGCCGAAATGGATCCGTTGTTGATGATGCGGCCGCCGCGTGGGTTCTGCGCCTTCATCATGCGGATCGCCTCTTGGGCGCAGAGAAAGACGCCGGTGAGGTTTACGTCGACAACGGCGGTCCACTGCTCGTAGGTGAGGTCCTCCATTGGAATGGCGGGTGCGCCCATGCCGGCGTTGTTGAAGAGCACGTCGATCCGTCCGAACGCTTCGTGGACCTTGGCGAACAAGTCGCGTACCGACTGGCGATTGCTGACGTCGGTGGGGACGGCGAGGACGGCGGGTCCGGGATGGACGGTCATGGAGGCTGTCCGGTCGAGCTCGGCGGGGCGGCGTCCGGCGAGGACTATAGCGAAGCCCGCTTGGTGGAGTCCGAGTGCGGCTGCGCGGCCGATGCCGCTTCCGGCGCCGGTGACGACGGCGACTTTGGGGTGAGACATCGAGGTATTGTAACGCTTGGGGAAGGCTCATCGATTCGTGCGAGGGATCAAGGCTGGGCGTCGTCGCATTCGACTTGATACCGAAGCTGGATGTTATTTGACATTGCATTTAAGGCTCGGAGATGGAGTCATTGAGGCTGCCGGATGAACGTATCGTTGACGCAAGACAAGGTTGCGACGGGGCCGGTACTACGTCGGCTCGTGAAGTGGTCCGCGAAGCAGTGCGGCTTCCGAAAGAACACGAGAAGACGCGGAGGGCTCAACTCCGCGACTTCCGGGCAGAAGTCGACCGGCGGCTCGCTTCTCTTGACCGAGGGGAAGGGATCGAAGGTGAGGCTGCGTTTGCCGAACTTCGGGAGCGCTCCCTGGAGCGGCGCCGAACGTGCGCATGAACCGCTACGCTCTCGCGCCGGACGCTGTTGGGGGAACTCAAAGATTCATCGTGAAACAGCGCTCGCCCTAACCGCATCGATGGGCCATCGCTAGCGGGACCTTGCCGATGACCGGTCCTCGCTCTTCTCGCCAGTCGGAACCCAAGTTCTGTTCCGCGCGATGCGATGTGTCGTCGATTTGGGCGCGCTAGTCTGAACCTCGGCCTAGCAGCCCTACTGCACCACGTTGAGTGTCGCCAGATTGCTGACTCCCAACCCATAGGTCAAGTACGGCCCGTCGATCGAAACCTGCACCCCTACAGCCCCAGCCCGGACAGTGGCCGGAATTCGAACGTTCAGTTGCCCTAGCCCTACTTGGCCCGGCGTCAGGCCGAAGAACAGGACCTCCGCCGGCAACCCACCGATTGACACCCGGTAATTGCCCGTGACCGAAACCAACCGGTCAGACGGAGCCGCGGCTCCGGTTTCCGGCGTCTCGCTCAGCCGGCTGACGCCGCTAAGATACAGCGTCGCCACGCCGCCGCGGGCAACGGGATTGTCGGGCCCGATCAGTTGGCCATTGGCGTCTTGCGCCACGGCAAGGCCCGCGCCATAGGTGAGAATCCCAGGCGAGTTCTCTTGCATCCGAACGAGGGCGACGTTGCTCGGTAGGTCATCGCGTTGCACGCGAACGGAGATCATCGTATAGCGGGCGAAGTTGGTGAGGGCGTTCACGTCAGGCTCGTTGACCGGGAGATTCCACGGCACCTGAAAGTTGATCTGCCCTGGGCTGACGAAGTACAGCGGCGCCCGCCGCCCGTTGACGAACACGGAAACCCCGCCGAGCGTCGTCGGCAGAGGCAGACTTTCCGCGCCGATCGTAGCTGCCGCTAGTTCCTTGCCGAACAGGCTCGCGAAACTGCCCGGAGCCACGGTATTGCCAAACGTGGCGCCGTTGGCCACCGACGTGATCTCAGGTAGCGCGGTAGACGTCAACTGGGCGCTGAGCGTCATCCGCTTGCCAGTCGCCGCCAGGAACGGCGGTTCCTCACTGGCCGTGATTCCCGTCTTCACGATGACCTGGGACTGCTTGTCTTCGAAGCGCCGCGCGAACATGTCGTAGAACGACATCGTGTCCGCCGATGCCAGTTCTCGCGTTACCAGTATGTTGGCCACGCGCAGACTCTTCGGCGATGTTGTCGAATCCGGCACTCGCGGACCCGCGGTGGCGATCCAATCCTGAATGGTAACCGGCTTGATCTGGTTGGCCGCCACGGTCACCGGACACCGGCCCGCGCGCAAGCCGTCGAACAGCGCCGAATCGGTGAACGAATAGTGAGTTCCCGTTTCCCCCGGTGGGATCAGACCCATCATGTACAGTTCCCAGTCGTTGTAGGGCGACGTCGCCGAGAACACGCCGCGCAGCCCGCCGTTGTTCGGCGTGAAGATGCACGGCAGACGCAAACCCTGCCCCCGCGTGTCCTTGTCGTCGGTTATGTCGCTGAAGCCCATCACGCCGGTGGCAACGGTCGACAACGGCCAATGGGCGCCGACATTGTCATGAAACTCGCCCGATGGCGGATGCACCATCCACTGGTGCCCGATCTCGTGAATCGAGCCTTGGTCCGCGCCGTCATAGAAGTAGCCGGACGGGTACACGTTGATCCCCATCAATCGGCCCTTGCTGCCGTAGTCGGCCGAGTTGTCGTACTGCGTCATGCCGAGCCCGCGCACGGTGTTCTTCACGTTGACGTGATACCGATTGGTGTAGAACGACGGGATCACCGTGATGTTCAGCATGTCGAAATCGTCGGCCATCACTTGATAGAAGCGCCGCGCCACCTGTTGCAGGTTGATCGTGAACGCCGTGCCTTCCGGCCCTGTGTACGCCGCCGGCAACACCAGGTTCACCAGGAAATCAGTCCGTTGCGCGTCAGGCGCCAGCCGCGTGAGCCGGGCAGGCGGAACCTCGTCAGTGAACACCTGCCCTATCGCGTTGTTGAAACACCGCAGTTGCGGACCGTTGTAGCCGCGCCACTGGCCAAGCGTTGGCCGCATCATGTCCACAGCGTCAGCCTTTGCGGCCACTGTATCCAGTGCGTAGATTCCGGCGCTTACCCGGCGCATGTCCGTCTGCTTGTCGCCTAGCGCCAGCCGGCAAACGGTGGGATCGCCCACCAAGCGCACCCTGTAGCTCACCGGCTGGCCTGCCCGCGGGACCACCGGCGTTGACTCCACCCACAGCACCTTCGGAACCAGCTTGCACTCCTCGCATGTGCCGGTCTGCGGAAGCGCTGGCGTGGACGAAATGAGACACGCAAGCAAGACGAAACGACGCAATGGGATCTCCTCCTGGAACCGGTCAGCAGCGTGCCGGTGCTGGCTGCTCGAACGAAGATCGGCTTCGCCGCGAGCGTTCTTTAGATGCGTTTATCTTACTATGCGCGGGCTATGCGCGGGTCAGTACTCGAATGCTAGAAACAACTGCACCTGCCGCGCGTTGCCAATCTCGATTCCCTGCCGGAAATTCGCGCCCGTATAGGGATTCACGCGCACCGCGTTGGTCCGGTTCAAGAGGTTGAATGACTCGGCTCCCGCATAAAGCACAGCGCGCCCTTCACGCACCTTGATCTGCTTGAAGACGCGCAAATCGAACGACCCGATCGACGGGCCGAAGAACGTATTCCGCCCCACGCCCGCCGGCCGCGCCGAGATCGGATAGGCTCCGGTGCGCAGCACGTCCGTAAGCGCGAGCTGATTCAGCGGACGTCCGCTTCCCCACGTGTACATCGGCGCGAACGTGAGTCCGTCGAGTCCGTAGTCATCGGTCGGCAGCTCGAACAGCGCGCTGGCGGCGATGCGATGCAACTGATGCTGGCGCGATCGCGCCCAGTCCCGCCGCAGATTCAGCGGATCGAGCGGATGCTCGTCGAAATCCGACGCATCGTCGCGCGCGCGGCCCGCCGTGTAGCTGGCGAGGTACGTCCATTCCTTCGCCAGCCGGCGATTCACTGTAACCGTGCCGCCTCGATACGACGACTTCGCCGTCTGTTCGAGCAGATACTGCGGCGGCAGCAGGCCCGTGTAGTTCCGGATGCGCGAGAGGTTCTTTCCCTGCACGATGTTCGCTTCGCCCGAAACGGTGGTGTCTTTGTCGAGCTTACGCTCGAAGCCCGCGCTCCATTTGATCGAGTAAGTGGAAGGGAAGTGATCCGCCGCGCGATACGCGCTTCGCACCGTGCTCTCCACGCCGCCCACGGAATAGGTCTCCCAGGCGCGCACGCCGTCTTTCTGCACGGCGTCATTGAGGAACGCGAGCGCGTAGCGATCGTAGAAGAGTCCCGTGCCGGCACGAAACACCCATGACGATTTCGACCCCGGATGCCACGCCAGACCGAAGCGGGGCGCAACGTTGCTCGACGAATGAGGAAGAACAGCGGGCATGGATTGGCGATCGAACCGGAGCCCTGCTTCCACGGTCAGCCCGTGGCGCGCTTGCCACTTGTCCTGGAGCCACAAGCCCACAGGCACCGTGGAGAAGTTCGTGCGTGGATCCCCGAAGGCCTGCGAATGCACGTCCCACCGGCCGGCCGCGAAATCGGCAAGCGAGGGATACACGAACACACCGCCGAAGCGATTGGCCACGCGCGCATCGAGCGCCACCGAATGCACGCTTGCGCCGGCCGTGATCAAGTGCGAGCCGTGCGTGGCGCTGAAGCTGTCCACGAATTCGCGATGATCCTCGGTGCGTTGCTGGTCCAGGCGATAGGCGCCGCCCACGGTGATCACGCCGGGAACTTCGTGCATTGGACCGGGTGCGTTGGGCCAGATGGTTCCGCTGCGCCGCGCCACTTGCACGCGGAGATCGTTGACGAGCGAGTTCGAAAGCAGCGACACCACGCTTGCGACGAAGGAATGGTCGCGCAGGAAGCTCGAACCGCGATTGGTCCAATCGCTGAAGTTGTCCACGCCGTTGACGTCGTTCCCCACACGGCCTTGCGAGAACGCGTATCGGCTGGTGAGCGCGTGGCGCGACGTGATCGCGTGGTTGAACTTGAACGAGAACTCGGTGTCGTGACCTTTGGAAGGGAACAAGCCTGCCACGCCACGCTGTCCCGTGCGGCGCTCGATCAGCGCCAACAGCGCACGCGGTGTCTCGGACCACTCTTCGCTGTCTTCCCATGAGCTCTCGATCGCCGTGGCGTAGAAGGTGCGGTCTTTGCGAATGGGTCCGTTGATGGAGGTGCCGGGCTGGCGGCGGCGAGAACGCTGCTTGCGCGGGACGGTGAGCTCTGGATTGCGGGCGTTGATCGCTTCGTTCTGGAAGAACATAGTTGCGTCGCCGTGCAGGATGTTGACGCCCGAGCGCGTGACCACGTTGACCTGTCCGCCTGCTGCGCCGCCGTACTCGGCCGCCACGCTCGTGCCCGAGACGCGGAACTCCTGCACCATTTCGAGTCCGATGGCGACGCGGTTGCCGCCGTTGAATTCGTCGCGATTGTCGACGCCGTCAATCGACATGCCGTTGTTGCGTCCGCGCATGCCGGCGAAGACGAAGCCGCTGTCATTGGCCACGTTGCGGGTGCCGGCTGCCGAGCGCTGCGTGTTCGATCCGGCTGACGACGCCATACCAGGCGCGGCGAAAACGAAGCTCAAGTAGTTGCGATTCTGCGAGGGCGTTTCCTCGATGCGGTCATAACCGAGCGCGACGTCGCCAGTAGTGGCCGTAGTCTGGATCGCGTCTGCCTCGGCCTTGACCTCGAGCTTTTCGACGACGGTGGCGGGCGTGAGTTCGATGCGCTGCGCAACCGTCTGGCCGACGGAGACGAGCAGCGAGTCGATCTTGTAGGGCGCGAATCCCTGCGCTTCGGCGCGCAGCGAGTACTCGCCGATCGGCACGGCGGGGATGCGAAACTGTCCGGCTTCCGTGGTGCGTGCGGTTCGCGAGGCGCCGGTCTGCTCACTGCGCAGGGAGATCTCGGCGCTGGGGACGGGGGATCCAGTGGAGTCGACCACGAGGCCTTGCACTTGGCCGGTGGAGAGGGATTGGGCGTGGGCGATGAGGGAGGCGAGGATGAGGGCGAGAGGGCGAATTCGATTCATGACGCACCAATCGCCTGCAAGCGTTGCAGCCAATCGCGAAAATGCGGGCAATCGCGGCGCATGGCCTCGAGACCCACTGCCTGCGCTGCGGCTGTGCCGTCGCTGACTTTGCGATAGCCGGGGTACAGTTTCAAGAGGCGCTTGGAAGGCGCGGTCTCTGGCCCATCATCGATGTCTTTCGGTGTCGCGACTTCGTCTCGAATCGCTTGCAACTTCGACGCAAGGTCAGGCCGCCGAATGCTTCGCGCGAGAGCCGGCGGATCGCTGAACAGGAGTCCCTCGAACTCGTGAAGTTGGATGTACGGAATGAACCACTTCCCGGGCCACAGATCGTCGAAGTGTTCTTTGAAGTCGCTCCTGAGCGCATCCTCGAGGCTGAGAGCCTTATTCAGATTCGGCAGATTCGCGGGCACATCGGGCCAGCCCTTCGCCCGCCCGTAGAAATCTACGAACGTAGTGCAGTAAGAGCCGTCTCGCTTCTTCAGACAGATCTCCACGTCTTTCCGCACGCGCTCATAGCTCACGCGGCCACCATCCCGCCCGCGGCCCAGCAGCTTAGGGCGCAATTCGACGTTGTATCTCCAGAAACCCGGAGCCAACACACTGTCGACGAACGATTCCTCTGTTTTGCCCTCGACCACCACGTGCACCAATGTCATCGCGGATCCGCATCTACCGGCTCGTCAGTGCGAGGGCGCGCGCTTGATCGCCGCTCGGGCGTCCGCCGAGGATGTTCTTCTGCCACAACTCGCCCAACGAATACTCGTCGAGCCACTCGGACAAGTCCGCGGCTTCGAGCCTTCGAAACGTGGATTCAGCGCCGGAACGCTCGACAACCACCACGTCTTCGGGTTCGAAACAATCCAACAGCAGCGACGACTGCGTAGAAAGGATAACCTGTCGCTTGGCAGTCTTCGCCTTGGCCACCAAGTCGCCGAGCAGCGCCAACGCATATGGGTGCAGCCCTAACTCCGGTTCGTCAACTATCAATGTCGCGGGCGCCGCTGGCTGCAGGAGCGCTGTTGCCAGGCAAATGAACCGCAGCGTCCCATCGGAAAGTTGGTGCGGCTGGAATGGATAGTCGGAGCCTTTCTGAGTCCACTCGAGCCGGATCCGGCTCTCTGCGCCGCTCACCGACGGACGCAGCTTGAAGTCGTCGAAAAACGGCGCGGCCAATCTCACTACGTCTCGGATGTGTTCGTAACAGCCACGATCGGTCTCTCCAAGGCGATAGAGAAAAGCCGCCAGGTTCGAAGCGTCGTGGCGAAGGGATTCGTTGTCGTGGATCTCGTGCTCACGCCGCACGCCTGACAGCAGGCTCGTGTCGTGGAAATGATAGACCACCCAGCTCGAGATTCCCTGATACACGTACGATGGAACCGGGTCTTTCAACTGCGCGAACCTTTTCAGCTTGCTTTCCGCATGACCAGACCCGAGCGACCGCGGTTCGCGCGTGTAGTCGCCGCGGAAGAACACTGACTCATCGGCGAACACGAGTTGGTTCCCGGAACCAGGCTCGAGCGCGAACTTGTACCCGTTGCGTCCGAACGAAACCCCCGCGAACAGCCGCTGCGTCACCTTGGGCCCGAGATACAGGCAGCCATCGGCGCCGCCTTCGGTCTTTGCGAGCGCCAGTTGCAGGCGCTGCTCCACCAGCTCTCGCAGCAGGCGGAAGAATGCCACGAAGTTGCTCTTGCCGGCTCCGTTGGACCCAATCAACACGTTTAGCGGACGCATCGGGAACTTCTCGAGCTTGCGGATCGATCGGAACCCCTCGATGGTCAGTGTGTCGACGGTCATCGCTACCTTGCCTAACGTACCAGATTGCCGCATGCCGTGTACCCCGGCCTCCGGCATCTCCAGCGAATTTCCGATACAATCGCTGCATGTCGCAAACACGTCGCAACCTCTTCAAAGCCGCCGCGGCCGCGCCGCTCGCCGCCAGCGCCGCCAAGAACACCGGCCGCCTCGCCGCCGACGCATCCGTCTACACGCGGCTGGGCGTGAAACCGGTCATCAACGGAATGGGAACCGTCACCGTACTGGGTGGCTCGATCATGTCCCCCGAGGTGATCCGCGCCATGGACGAGGCTGCGCAATTCTTCATCTCACTTCCCGACCTCCACAAGAAGGCCGGCGCACGCATCGCCGAACTCGTGGCTGTTCCCGCGGCGATGGTCACCGGCGGCGCCGCCGCATCGTTCACGGTGGCCACCGTTGCGTGCATGACCAAGGGCGACCCCAAGAAGCTGCAGCAACTGCCGGACCCCACTGGCATGCCGTTCGAAATCATCCAGCAGAAGGCCCACCACAGCGGTTACGAACATCAGATGCTGATCGCCGGGGCGAAAGTGGTGACGGTGGAAACGCGGCAGGAACTGGAAGCCGCCATCTCGCCGCGCACCGCGATGATGTTCTTCCTCAACAAGAACGAACCGGATGGCAAGATCAAGCGCGCCGAGTGGGTGGAGGTGGCGAAGAAGCACGGCATCCCCACGTTCAATGACGCCGCTGCCGACGTTCCCGGCAAGGAGCGCCTCACGCAGTACGTGGTGAAAGACGGGTTTGACCTCGTGACCTTCTCCGGCGGCAAGGGCCTCCGCGGACCGCAATCGGCGGGCTTGCTGCTCGGCCGGCCGGACCTCATCGAAGCCGGTTTCCAGGCGCAGAGTCCGGCTGGCGGCGTGGGCCGGGGAATGAAGGTGGGCAAGGAAGAGATCGTGGGCATGGTCGCGGCCGTGGAGCGCTACCTCAAAGTGGATCACGAAGCCGAAGCGCGCGACATGGATCGCAAGGTGAGCGAAATGAAGTCGGTGCTCGAGAAGGTGCCGGGCTTGAAACTCTCGCGCCACATGCCCGTGATCGCCAACGAAGTGCCGCATCTGATGATGGAGTGGAACGAAGCGGGCGCCAAGCTGACCTCGCCGCAATTGCTCGAGAAACTCCGCGAGGGCGAGCCTTCGATCCACATTCTTGGGCTGGGCGCTGGCAAGGCCATGGTCTCGGTGTGGAACATGCGCGGTGACGAGCATCGAGTGGTTGCGCGGCGGGTAAGCGAAATTTTCCGCGCGTAGCGCTTCGACGGAGAAACTGTTTCCGGAACCCGCCGATAACATCGGTTGCCTTGGTAAACTGATGCTCCCGGTAGTGAGTTCCAAAACAATTCGCGCGCTTCACGTGTTTCCCCTGTTCGGGCAGGATCTTGCCAACGGGTCGGAGCGGTACGCCTACCAATTGACTCGTGCCTTGGCGGACCAGGGCGTGGAGATCGAGGTCCTCACCACGCGCGCACGCGGCGCCCAGTGGAAGGGTGGCTTTGCGCTCGCCTGGCCTGACTACGCCCCCGGTCCGGTTGAGCCCGGCATTACCGTACGCCACTACCGTACACCGCTTGCGGCGCCGCGAATCGTGGGAAAAGCGGCGCAATACCTGTTCGAGTGGCATGTCCAACGGGAGCGAAGGCGCCTTGGTCTGGCCGAAGCGCGGCACTCTCCCGACGAGTGCCATCGAATCATGGCGGCCCAGAATCGCGCGAGCGACTGGTTCGCGCTCCTGTGCCGTGGACCGCTCTCGATCGGCTTGTTCCTCGCGCTGTGGGGAGCGCTGCGGCGGGCCGACGTCGTTCTGGTATCGTTCCTGCCTTTGTTGCTCGTGCCCGTAGTCGTCTGGGCCGCGAGACTGCGAAACAAACCCGTGATGGTGCTGCCTTTCTTTCACGCCAATGACCTGCCGAGTAACTCGCGCATCCAAGGAGAGGCGCTTGTGCGTGCCAACGCAGTGCTCGAGTTGACCGGATACACCGCGCAGCATCTGGCTCGCATCTGGCCCGGCGCGAGGACCGTCGAGATCCGCGGAGGCGTCCATCCCGGCGCACTTTGTGACGGCCGGGTTCAAGGGGCGCGGTTCCGAGCGAAACACGGCCTCCAACGCGTTCCGCTGATTTTGTTTGCGGGCCGCAAGGAAAGCGGAAAGCGCTATGACCTCGCGGTAGAAGCAATGCAATGGGTGCAAGACCCCGCCGCCGTACTCGTAATGGTGGGCGAGGATGTGGATCGCCAGCCTGTGAATGCGCCGCGCGTGCGCTACCTGGGCCGCCTGGGCGAAGACGACCTGTGGGACGCCTTCGACGCCTGCGACGTTTTCGTTTCCCCATCGGAGGTGGAAAGTTTGGGACTCGTCTTCCTGGAAGCTTGGGCGCGCGGCAAGCCGGTGATCGGCAATGTCAACTGTCCCGCCGTCGCATCGCTGATCGACGATGGCGTGGATGGGTTCCTTTGTTCTGACGCGAAATCCATCGCCCAACGGATCAATCTCCTTCTAGGCGATGCGGCGTTGCGTAACTCGATGGGCCAGGCCGGGAAAAAGAAAGTTCTCGAGAAATACACCTGGGACCGTGTCGCCGAGACCGTCCACGACCTCTACCGCGAGTGCGCGCAATGACCGCGAAACCAGCATTCGCCGCCATCGTGCGAACCACCGGCGCGCGCCCGCAGGGCCTCGACGAAGCGTTGCAATCGATCCGCCTGCAGGAGCTCGCGTGCGTTCCTGTGGTGGTGGTGCACGGCGGCGCGGAAGTTCTCGAGCGCGTTCGCGGCCGCTGCCCGGGCGTGACGCTCTTGCACGCCCCCGACACTTCGCGCCGCCTCGGTTATCCAATGAACATCGGCCTGCGGCACTGTTTGCAGGATCCGGCAATTCAGTACGTGTTCCTGCTCGACGATGACGACGTCATCTATCCCTTCTTCACTCGCGTGATGGCCGACGCATTCGAGGCCACTGCGAGCGACGTCATCTACGCGCGGTCAAACAAACGCGAGCCGGGAGTGAGTCCGGTGGCCGCATTCGCGCAAAGAGGACCCGAGTACCTCGCCCACGAAAACTTCATCGCCAACAACGGATTTGCGGTTCGCGCTAGCGCCCTCAGAGAATGCGGCGTCATGGCCGGCGAGCACATGCAGTATCTGGATGACTGGCATTTCTTGCTGCATCTTCTCGAGGCCGGACTCCGCTTTCATCCCTTCGCGGACACGCTTTCGGAGTTTCGAATCGTCAAAGACGCGGACCTGGTCCATCGCCGCGACATGGAGACCTGGAAGGCCAACCGCGAGGCGGTCCGCGCCTACGTCAATCGCACGTCGTTCCGCATGCCGGGATCGGCGCTTGCGCTTCAGAGCGTGGGCCTGGGATCCAGTCCTGAAGAAGGAAGCCGCGTCGCCGATCAGTTGCGCATCGCGGCGCTGCGCAAGCGAGTGGAAGAGTTGGAGTCGTCGCTGTCGTGGCGTTGGATGGCTCCGGCGCGGCGGATCTTGGGCGCATGGCTTCGACTCACGCGAGGCGGGAGGGCTCGGCAGTGACGGTGAGTGGGGTCAGCGTGATTCTGCCCGTGTTCTTTCGCGACGAACGGGGCGGGGCAGCGTTATTGCGCGCGGCCGAGTCAGTGATGTCACAGGGGCGCTCCATTCCCGTGGAACTGATCGTGGTGGACGATGGATCGCGACCCGCACTGTCTGCCCGCGCGGAGTTACGCTCGCTTTTCGAACGTCCAGACGTGCGGTTGATCCCGCTCGTCTCGAATCAAGGGTTGGTCTACGCGCTCAACGCCGGACTCACGCAATCGCGCCATGAATGGATCGCACGCATTGACCACGACGACATCTGGCGCCCCGGAAAATTGCGGCGTCAATGCGAGTGCGTCGCCGCGGATCCAGACGTCACGCTCGTCGCCGGCGGCATGAGGTTGGTCCACGCTGCGGATCCTTCCCGCGATCGGGACGAGCCGCGCGGAGGCGACTGGCGCCACGCAATCGAGTTCGCCGGCAAGACCGGTTGCCCGTTTCCGCATGGCACCATCCTGGCTCGTAAAGAAGTGTATTCCGCGCTCGGTGGGTATTCGCACGCACCGGCGTTTGAGCACTGCGAGGACTACGCGCTGTGGGCGTCGTGGCTGCGGTTCTTCAAAGTGACGGTGCTCGATGACGTACTGATGGATTACTCGGTTTCCGAGGTCCAAGTCAGCGCACGGTACGCCAAGCAACAGGCCGATGCAACGGACCACGTGCGAGGCTCGTTTCTGGAGTTGCCCAAAAGGATGCAGATCCCCGAGGCTGTAAAGGAAGTCGCCCGGAAGCTGCGAGTGCCCCTGCTCGAAGCATCGAAGATGCTGTGCCGAGTCTGGCGATTCTATCCTGACATCCTCGCGGCGCCGGACCTTTTTGATGCTGCGACGGTGTTGTTTCCAGATCGGTCCGTACACCGCATCGAAGAGGCATCGGAGCTCCTGACCGATCGCGTGTTTTGCTTGAGTGCCGCTCCGCCCGATCCGAAGCTGGTGGCGCAATTTCGCCTCCTGGGGCAGGCTCGTGCGTAGCGTGAGCCTTCCATGAATCCATCTGCGCGTGAGTTAACGTATTCACGATTTTCACTCCGCAGAAACGAGGGACCATGACCAACACCCAGCCTCCTCCCCAACCCCAAGAGATCCTCTTCCAAATGCTCTTCGGGCGGACCGTCTCGTTCGCCATCTCCGCCGTTGCCCGCCTCGGCATCGCGGACCACATGAACGGCCGCCCCATGACCGCCCAGCAAATCGCCGCCCAAGCCGGCGTCAACGAACCCGCGCTGTTCCGCGTGATGCGGACGCTCTCGGCTGTCGGCGTTTTCGCGTCGACCCCAGACGGCTTCGTGCTCACGCCCGTCGGCGAACTCCTACGTTCGAACGCTCCCGGTTCTCTGCGCAACATGGCCACCATGCTCGGCGACGAGTGGATCAGCGCCGCCTACTCGCGCATGGACCACTGCATTCGCACCGGCAACGATGGCGTCACCGCGGCGTTCGGCAAGCACGCCTTCGATCTTTTCGCCGAGCGTCCCTCGCAGGGCGAAACTTTCCATCGCGCGATGACCGACTTCACCACCGTGGTCGCTGCCGATGCCGTCGAGGTCTATGACTTCTCGCGATTCCGGCGCATGGCCGACGCCGGCGGCGGACACGGCATCCTGCTCGGCACCATTCTGCGCAAGTGTCCCGCCCTGCGCGGCGTGCTGTTCGATCTCGCTCCGGTCGTCAAAGGGCGCGGCAGCCAGCGGACATTTTACGGGCTGCGAAGGCCGCATCGAATTCGAACCCGGCAGTTTCCTCGAGCGCGTTCCCTCGGGCTGCGACGCCTACATCATGAAGCACATCATCCACGATTGGAGCGACGCCGATTGCTGCCGCATCCTCGGCTACATGCGCGATGGGCTCGCTGCCTGTGATCCGGAGCGGGGCCGCGTGTTCCTGCTCGAAATGGTGGTGCCTGATCAAGTCCGGCCCGGTCCGGAAGTGATGCTCGATATCGAAATGCTGGTGGCAACGCTCGGCGGCAAGGAACGCACGCGCTCCGAGTTCGAGGCGTTGTTCGCGAGCGCGGGCTTGCAACTTGTTTCCATCACACCCACCCACACGCCGATGTGCGTGATCGAAGCTCGGCTATCTTAATAGTTGGAGCACGCGCCTGTAACCGTTCTGCTGGCCATGGCCATCGTACTGGTGGCGGCCAAACTCGGCGGCGAACTCGCTGAGCGCCTCGGGCAGCCCGCGGTGCTCGGCGAACTGCTGGCGGGCGTGCTCCTGGGTAACGCGACCCTGGCCGGCGTGAACGCGTTCGAATCCCTGAAGCATAACTCGGGCCTCGAACTGATGGCGGAGATCGGCGTCATCCTGCTGCTGTTCCAGGTGGGCGTCGAGTCCACAGTTCACGAGTTGATGGCCGTGGGCGCTCGCGCCGCCATCGTTGCCGTAGTCGGTGTCATTGCGCCCATGGTGCTCGGGGTGGGCGTCACGGCCGCGCTCCTGCCCGGCGAACCTTGGTACGTCCACCTGTTCGCAGGAGCCACGCTCACCGCCACCAGCGTCGGGATCACCGCTCGCGTGCTGCGTGACCTCCGCCGTACAGACACCACGGAAGCCCGCATCATTCTGGGCGCGGCCGTCGCCGATGACGTGCTCGGCTTGATCGTGCTCGCGGTGGTTTCGGGCATGGTCACGTCGATGGCGGGCGGCGGCGGAGCGCGCGTGGAAGCGGGTCCGGTGGCGATCATCGTGATGAAGGCCGTGGCATTCCTGGTGGGTGCGATCGTACTCGGCAGGTGGATCCACGTGCGCGTGCTCGAAATCGCGAAGAGGTTCCGCGTGGACGGCATTACGCTGGCGCTCGCGGTGAGCTACTGCTTCGCAATGGCAGTGCTCGCCAACGCACTGGGTCTGGCGCCGATCGTGGGCGCGTTCGCGGCCGGCCTCGTGCTCGAAGACGATGACTACGAAGAGTTCCAGGCGCGGGGCGTACGGCCGATCAGTGAATTGATTCAACCATTAGCCACCATTTTTGTTCCGATGTTCTTCGTGTTGATGGGCATTACGGTGGACCTCTCGGTGTTCGGCTCGCCGCGGGTGCTGATGCTCGCCGGCGTGCTCACGCTGGCTGCCTTCGCGGGGAAGCAGGTCTGCGGGCTGGTTGCGGGCTCGGGCCTGAACCGGCTGGCGATCGGCATCGGGATGATCCCACGCGGTGAGGTCGGGTTGATCTTCGCCAGCATGGGCGCCGCGCTCGAGGTCGGCGGTGCGCCCGTGCTCTCGCCCGCGCTCGTCTCGGCGATGATCGTGATGGTGATGCTCACCACCATGATGACTCCGCCGCTGCTCAAGTGGAGCTTCGAGCGCGGCTCGCGCTCCTCTCGAGGATGACGCGTTTCGATAACTACCTCATCGTCGATTGGAGCGCGGCGAGCGTTCCCAAGACGGGCCCGGATAGCATCTGCTATTGCATGCTGCGGCGCTACGCGCGACCGATCGCCGCAAATCCGGCCACGCGCGCGCAAGCCGAAGGCGAGATCCGCGAGTTGCTCGCAAACGCCCGCGGATCTACGCTCTGCGGCTTCGATTTTCCACTCGGGTATCCTGCCGGATCCGGTGCGAAGTGGCGCGCGGTGTGGCGGGCGATCGCGCACACCATCCACGACGCAAAAGACAACGCGAACAACCGCTTCGCCGTGGCGGCGGAATGGAACCGGCGCCTCGATGGAGAAGGTCCGTTCTGGGGCTGCCCGCGAGGCGTGGCGATTCCCAATCTGAGTCCACGAAAGCCCGCCCAGCAGACGATCGCCGAGCGGCGGCTCTGTGAGCGAACCATGCGCCGCATGCAGCCCGTTTGGAAGCTCTACGGCGCCGGATCGGTGGGCAGCCAGGCGCTCACCGGGATCCCCTGCGTGTGGCGGCTCCGCAAGAGCGCGGCTCTGCGGAAGATCGCCCGCGTGTGGCCGTTCGAAACTTCACTGGCCTGCCCCATCGAGCCGCGCGTGATCTTCGCCGAAGTTTATCCATCGATGGTTCCGCCGAAGCCCCGTCGCGGCGAGTTCAAAGATCAAGCGCAAGTTCGATCGCTTGCGCAACACTTCGCCGCGCTTGACGAGAAGGGCGAGTTAGTACCCATGTTCGCCGGCAGCCCGCTTCTGAGCCGCGCCGAGCGTCAGATCGTAATTCGGCAAGAAGGCTGGGTGCTGGGCGTGGTCTAATCGAAAGCGTGATCCTGCCGATGGAAGAAAAACCATGCTGACGCAGGCCGAGATTCGAAGTGCATTTACTCGCCGCATCGATCCGGTGCGGACCACGGCCGCCTATCGCCTCGCCGTCGTGGGCGTCGCGTTCGCGATGGTGCTACTGCCGCTGCTCTACGTCGCGCTCATCGTGGGCTCGGCCTGGGGCTGCTGGTGGTACGCCACCACCGTGATGCCCTACGTGATTTCGAACGTGCGCAACGGCAAGTTGATCGTCATCGCGGCCACGCCTTTGGTGGCGGCTCCAGTGATGATCGTGTTCCTCTTGAAGCCATTGGTAGCGCGTCTACCCAAAGAATCTGATACGTTGCCGCTCGATCGCGCCGATGCGCCCCTGCTCTTCGAACTGGTGGAATCGCTCTGCGACATGCTGGGCTCGCCGCGCCCGCGCCGCATCGATATCGACGTGCGCGTGAACGCGGCCGCTTCGTTGCGCCGCGGGTTGCTCAGCATCGTCTCGAATGACCTCGTGCTCACCGTAGGCTTGCCCCTCGTCAACGGACTCACGCTACGCCAGTTCACCGGCGTGCTCGCGCACGAGTTCGGCCACTTTTCGCAAGGCGCCGGCATGCGGATGGGTTACGTGATCCGGCTGATGAACTATTGGTTTCAACGCGTCGTCTTTCTGCGCGACTCCTGGGATGAGTGGCTCGACAACCTGGCAAGCGATCACGGGGGCATCATGGTGGGTGGAGCCAGACTCTGCGTCGGAGTCTCGCGATGGTTGCTGATGCGGTTGATGCAGGCCGGCCACGCGATCAGTTCCTACCTGCAGCGCCAGATGGAATTCGACGCCGATCAAGCCGAGATCCGTACAGTCGGGTCGAAGACGTTCATCGAGACGTCGCGCCAACTCCACGTGCTCGATCTGGCCGACCAGTGGGCGCACTCGTTCCAGCAAGACGCTTGGCGAAAGGGCCGCTTGGGCAATGACCTTCCGGCGCTGATCCAAGCCAACCTGCGCGAGATCCCCAAGAGCGAGATCGAAGAGGCTCTCGTCAACGCGATGAACTCGTCGCCAGGGATGTATGACTCCCATCCGCCCACTGGCCAACGCATCGCCAAGGCCGAGGAGCGCGCTTGGGACGGCGTGTTCACCCTCGACGGAAACGCCACCGGATTGTTCGGCGATTTCGCCGGCGTCTCGCGCCGCGCCTCGGAACATTTCTACGCGCAAATGTTGGAAACGCCTCCCTCGCCGGATCAACTCGTTTCGAACGACACTGTCCTCGCCGAAGGGTTGGAATCGGCTCGATACGCAAGGTCGCGCCGGCGCTTGTTTCAGGGTTTGTTCGATGGCGGATGCTGGCTCCGGCTGCCCGCTGTTGGCGAGCCCGCGCCAGACGACGCACTGGCCGGTTGGTTCGAGCAGTCCAAGAAGGAAGCCGAGGCCGCTCTCGGACCAAGCGAGGAAGGCGCCACCGCGATGAACCGCCTGTTGATGTGCCACAGGGTGAGCGCGCTGGTCGACGCGGGCTTCCAGATTGACGCGGCTTCGCTCGGATTGGCCTCGGCGGATCCGGCAGTGCTGGCCGGCGAGATCCGATCGGAAGAGGCGAACTTCGCGAGCGCAAGCGCGCGGCTGCACCAAGCCTGCCCCGCGCTGTTGCGCTTCATCGCGGGCGGCATCGCGCGCCTGGGCGCCGAGGTTCCTCCCGCATGGCTCCACCTTTTGCGCCGCCTCGGTGGCATGGAACCCGAGCAGAACCGCCTCATCGCGCAAACAGGCGCGATCCAAACTCTCCTGGACCAGGACCCCTCCAAGACACAGGCGGCTCTCTCGCAGTGGAGGCCGCGCCTCGATGCGAGCTTGCGTGGATTGGTGGATGAGCTCGCACCCCTGCCGATGCCCTGGCCGAGCGAGGGCTGTTCCTCGGTGGGCGATTTCCTGCGCCCTGCCAAGCCGGGTGAACCGGAAGTGCGGGCCGCCATCGTCATCGGCCGTATCGCCGATCTCTATACCGGCACTTTGGGACGTCTCGCCGAAAAGCTCGAACGCTTCGCTCCCCCGGCCCACGACTGACGCAACTCCCAATCTTGTTTCAAACGTAGCCACCAAGTGTTGTTTTCGCTACACTGGCCAGAGCGCGAATGGCGGACAACGGCGACATCACGAAGCTTCTGGCCGATGCCCGCGGCGGCGACCGCGCGTGTGAACAGCGCCTCATGGAACTGGTCTACTCCGAACTCCACCGCCTCGCCACCGGCTACATGCGTAAAGAGCGCCGCGACCACACCCTGCAGCCCTCCGCCTTGGTGAACGAGGCCTATCTGCGACTGGTGGGTGACCAGAAGGTTGCCTGGGAAAGCCGCGCGCATTTCTATGTCGCGGCGGCGCGCACCATGCGCCGCGTCCTCATCGATCACGCCCGCGCGCATACGGCGGGCAAGCGGGGAGCGGGCGCGCACAAGGTTTCGCTCCACGATGCGGCTGCCGCCATGGATGCTGACGCCGTCCAGATGCTCTCGCTCGAGACCGCGCTACACCGCCTCGCCGATCTCGATCCGCGCCAAGCCGAAATCGTCGAGCTCCGCTTCTTCGGTGGACTCACAGTGGAAGAGACAGCCAACGTGCTCCGGATTTCCCCGAAGACAGTGAAGCGTGACTGGGCCGTGGCTCGCGCCTGGCTCGAAGCCGAACTCCACGGCTGAGGCGCTTCGCGCCAAGACTCGCGCGGGAGAGCCCGTTCTACCCCTTCCGAAACCGCACCCCCATCTGAATCAGCATCCGGCTCGACACCGCCTCCGGCAGCTTCTGCGACACCGCCTCGATCGACTCCACCGCGCCCCGCGGCACCGCCTTCAGCAGGAACCTGGTCATCATGTGCCCATTGGTCAACGGATTCGTGAACAGCGACATCCGCTCCACGGCCAGCCCCGCCCGCTTCGCCAACGGCTCCACTTCATCCGGATGAAGCAGGAAGATGTGGCCGTCGCTGTCGGGCTTGAACTGCACCGCCTCGAACTGGCTCGGGTCGGGGCACTCCGAAAACTTCGGAAGTTTGTTTCGAACATAACGGCCGTTCGGCGTGGTCATCACCACATACCCGCCGGGCTTGACCAGCGCGGCCGCGTTGGCCAGGAACTGGTCCGGGTGCGCCACGTGCTCGATGATCTCGGTAATCAGCACCGCGTCGAACAATTCCGGAAATCGCAGCTCGAATGCGTTGCCCGCGGCGTAGGTGATGTCGCCCCGCTCGTACTTCATGCGGACATAGCCGGCCAACTCGGAACGGAGATCGTTCCAAGTGACGCGATAGCCCAACTCGGCCAGCGTGAGCGAGAAGTTGCCTTGCGCGGCGGCGATATCGAGGATGCTCGCGGGCGGCGCGACGGCTTCCCGCAGTAGTTCGAGCGTGTGCTTGCGGCGGTTGGCGTAAGCGTAGGCGTACCCCCGATTGGAGATCTCCCCGTAGACCTCTTCGAGATCGAATGGGTATGAGTACTTCCACGATTCCGGCCATCCGTCGCCCGGATAGACCCGTTTCACTGCGTCTCCTATGCTACCAGCAGAACGGACTTGGCAGAAGTTAACTCTCCCCCCGGCAACCTCAGGCGATCCACCTATCCCGCAGCCTCGCTTTGTGGCCGATCATACAGTGGAAACGCTAGCTCACCAAAGCGACAGAGCTAGGCCATAGGGGAAGAGGCGCTGGTATGCAGATCTATCAGAGGAGTTCAAGGGAACTCTTCGAATTGCCGGACGATCTTTTGGGTGAAGAACGCCGAGCCGAAAACGTCGAACTGTTCGAGGCGGCGCGGCTTTGGCTCTCGTCGGAGTTGACCCGCGAGGTCGAACTCGCCGCCGAGTTCTGGCGCGAGACCACTCCTGCCCTTTCCCTCGATCCTCAGTTGGTGGCGCTCTGCTCCCGCGTGCGCAAGAAGCACTACTCGTTCATCGTGGTCGAATACATCCAGTGCGATAGCATTGACGCCTTGGCAAACATGAAGGCCCAATGCCCGCTCCCGCTGCTTAGCGAAATCCAGCAACGCGTCAAACTTCCTGACCAAAAGGCGCTGGCTACGCTCGTCCGCTCGCACATGCGGAGCAACGCGGCCCCACCGGCTCTGACCAAGGCCGATGAGTTCGGCCTGGCGCGAATCGATCCGGTCTCGAATCTCGTCTTTCTGGCCCGCGTGGCGGTCTCCACCGAGTACGTCATCCCGATTGAATCCGTTGGGAACCTCCATGATCGCGCCTGGAGCGTTTTGTACGACCTCTCTTCCGGGCTCTACAACCATTTTGCCTTGGGCCGCCACGCCTCCATGGTGCCGGGCTTGGTGCAAGCGGTGACCTTGTCGAGCTTCCGCGCCAGCCGGGCGAGTGTTTCCGCCTTGGCCCGGAAAGCCGCGGCAGCCTCCGCTGCAGCCCAAGCCACAGGATCCGCCCAATCACCAAACCCGCTCTCGAGTGAAACTCCGGCCGAGACGAGTCCTGAGTCGGCCGCGGAAGTGGAGATTGCTCCGCACGAGCCGGCTCCCCTGCCTCCGCTCACCGATATACGCGAGACGCTCCAACGCCTCTCTGCGGCGCAGGAACCTCTCACCCATGTCCCGGCGGAAGCCTTCGCCGAAGCACCCAAGGGAGCACAAACGCCGCCACGGGGAGCGGACGAGCACCAAGGTTTCCGGGCCGCACTGTCCGCTTTGTGGAACAAGGTGCGGGGACAAAAATCCGATCCGAGTCCATCCGTTTCAGAACAGAGTCGCGATCTGACGGGGTCACAACTGTAACGGAACGGTCAGAACGCACCCCCGTTCGAGCCTATTGATCCCCATAAGTAGGGTGGGAATCGTCATTGACTTGTAACTAGACTAGTGGTACCATTACCCCACTAGCGGTTGTTGCTTACCCTTACTAGCCCTCCAGCGACCCAAAACGGAAGGGGCAGGTAGCAACCACTAGGTTCCCTTTTCGCCAAACAGGATACGTGTGTCGCCGCGCCGAGCCCCTCACTCGGGCGGTATCACGATTCGTGTGCCAGCAAGAAGAACATAAGGAGAACCGATAGAATGGCAGCTCGCGCGAATGTCCTCGAGTGCTTTGACCAAGTGGCCGGATCGTCACGGGGAGTTCCGACCATGAACGTTCGCATCGTATCGAACCAGCCCGACGGGGTGGTTGGTTATGCCGAAGGAAGTTTGACCCTGATCCGCAAGCCGGTGTCGAGCGAGACGGAAGTGCGCAATTCCGAACCCGCCCGCATCGGTATGCTGTCGGGAATCGTGGCGGCCGAACGCGTAGGGGTCTCCACGGCTCGCACGCTCACGTTCCGCAACTCCCTGCCTTTGATGTTCAGCGGCCAGGAGTCAGCCGAGGCGCCGTTCAATCCGAACCAGGCCGAGCCGGTGGATGTCCAGATTTCCCGCGACATCTGGAGCAGAGTGGTGGTCTCCATCCGGTCGGCGCGGCGCAACGTCGAAACCAAGTTCAGGGCCAGTTGCAGGGGTGGGGTGCTTTCGGGTACCGGCAGTTCGCTGACGGGCGATGGCGAAGAGGCGTCGTATCTGATCAGCCTGTCCGTTCCGCGGTCGTAACGTCTCGCGTCCACTCGCCGCGCCCGGGGAGCAAGCGGAGCTACCGCTGGTTCGCCGGGCGCTGCTTCTTGTTCGGGGAGGTGCTGCCGCCGGAACCGGCGTGGATGAGAAGGCGAGCGGCCAACGACTCCAGCCCCCGTCACTGACCCCTGGTTTGTGGCAAGGGGGAGTCCTCCGCGCACCTTCAGGCTTCTCCATTCACGGCGTACCCGGTGAGGGGCAACCATGGGAGCTTGCGCACCGATGCGAAATTTTACGAGCTAGACTCCATGACGATAGCATCGGATCAATTTTAAGGAGACCGGAACAATTGATCGTCACGCTCTTGCTTTCCATCGTTTCCGGCCAGATTGGTACAGTTCCGGGTCTTTTTCCAGATCGCAGTAGGGTGTCAGGACTAGTCCGGCCACCCCTGTTCAACGGTCGGCCACGCAATTGCCCGGCACCGTTAGCTCGCGCCGATTCGCCGTCCCGAACGTCTCCGCGGCCGGCAAGTAGTCGAACCCGTTGGATTTGAGCGGACGGATCGCCTACGCCTTCGCGTGAATCTCCTGCAAACTCCACACCCGAATCGGATCCCTCTGCCGCGACGCGATCGCTTCCACCGCCGCCTTCGCCGCACTCATCGTCGTAATGCACGGCACCCGATAAAACACAGCCGTCCGCCGGATCGCTTTCTCATCGCTGAACGAATGCGCCCCTGTCGACGTGTAAATCACCAGATCGAGCGAGCCCGCCTTCAACAAATCCACCGCGTTCGGCCGCCCCTCGTTCACCTTGAACACCGTCTTGCACTTCAGCCCCGCGGCCGTCAGCACAGCCGCAGTCCCACGCGTCGCCACTAACTGGAATCCCAGTTCCACGAATTTGCGGCCCAACTCCGCGGCGTCCGCCTTGTGCCGCTCGTTCACGCTGATGAACACCGTGCCCTTGTCCGGCAGCGGCGTCCCCGCGCTCAACTGCGCCTTCGCGAACGCCTCGCCGAAGTTCTCGCCCACGCCCATCACTTCGCCCGTCAACCGCATCTCGGGACCCAGCGCCGGGTCCACGCCTGGGAACTTATTGAACGGAAATACTGGGCTCTTCACGAAGAATTGCGGCACCGGTAACACGCCTGCCATGTGTCCACCAGATCCCTCAGCTTCCTCGAAGTGAGGCACCGCATTGGAGATGAGGATCTCGTCCCGCTCTCAGGAGATTTCCGACAGCCTTCGGCCGAACGGATGCTTCCCGATGAACGAATCGAAGAACCCGCTCTTCAGAAAGTGAATTCCCCATGTCGTCTTGCCGGTTGTGTAGTCGCTGCGAAGCCGCTTGAATAACTTCCGTGCGGACTTTGTTGCGCGAGCGGCATCCACAGCCTGCGCGACAGTATCGGCAGCACGGGGAGCCAATGGGTCCCACAACGAAGACGAGGGCCAGTCCCTGACCTTGGACCCGGCAACGTTCAGAGACTTCCTCATCGCTTGTTCGTTCATGAAGATCGACTCAAAGACAGGTTCGATGCAAGCGGCTACAATGGCGCCGGCGGTCAACACTGGAGCAGCCCGGCGGTTGCCCGGATTTGGCCTCGCTCGCAACTCGGCCAAGCGTTGCTCCGCGAAGTCTCTGAACCTGCGTTCCAAGCACTCGCTGCCAGCCAACCCCTCGAACAGGAGCAGGGTTTCCTGCCAGCGGCAAGGTCTTGCGTCCGGATCCCACGGTGGCACCAAATCCCAGACGATGATGAAACAATCCAATCCTTGGCTTCGTCGATGCCTTTCGAGGACGGAATCGAGGGGTTCCGCTATGGACGTTGTCTTCTTGAGCTTAGAGGATTTCAGCCGCATGGCTACCAAGCTGCCTTTGCTGATTCCGATGACTCGATCGGGAGGAGGGAACTTCGCTACACGCAACATCTCACGCGCCCACAACTCGTGAAGTTGCTCAATGTTGCTTCGACCGTAGCTGTGGGACCCCTCCACGACTAACCCAACCTTCACGACGACTCCTCTTCTTGGAGGTTCACATACCGAGCGCCAGGAGGGACCGAATCCATGAACGCCTTGACAGCAGAGTCTGATCGAAAGACCGAATATCGAGTGTTGCCTCCCTTGCGGCGAACGAGGCGGATCGCCTCGAGCTCCACGTTGTCGAGGAGCCACGGACTGTGGGACGTCAGAATAATCTGCGAGCCGCGCCGAGGGGCGCTCTTCAGGCGCTCCAACACACCAAGGATGGTCCACGGATCTAATCCGTTTTCGATTTCTTCAATACAGAGCAGAGACGGAGGAGGGCGGCGAATCAGGAGTGCGAGGATGGCTGTCAGCCTCCTTGTCCCCTCGGACAACATCGACGCCGGGATCTCGTAGGAGCCGGTTCCCGCGTAGCCCGTCGGCATCTTCTCCTTGATCGACCAGTAGGCATTCTGCTCTCGTGAAGAGTTGGATTTCGATACGAGCACATTCCTCACGTCGGGAAGAGCATCGTTGATGGCCTCAACCAACGCCTGCTTCTGTTTCGAGTTGAGTTCATTCAAGAGAGCCGGAAGAGTCTGGCCCTCTTCGTCAAGAAGAGGCTCGAATGAGCGTCGCGTCGAGGGAGAACCCTGCGCCAGTCGCTGTGGGCTCAAACGTAGGAATACCGCGCGTTCCCAGAAGCTTCGGATTTTCTCGAGCATTGCATGCGCGAGGCTGTCATCATCATGGCCCCCCGCTAGCCGGCTCAGCGCCAGTCTGTCGGGCTCGTCGAAAACACGGCTCCGAGAGCGATCCTCCGGAAACACTCGGCGCACACCAGGGGTCGCACTTGTGCCAGCCTTATCGGTCCGTATGATCGAAACCGTAGGCCGATTCTTGGAATGGACCTCGAGTTTTTCGGAGTGAATCAACGGAAGTCCCTCCACCGACTCGTTGACTCTCAGTTCGTATTCAGCCTCGACGTCGTCAACGCCCGCCAAACGCTTGCCACCCCAGTTCAGGGTCAGTTTGAAGTACCGTGTGGTCGGGCCTCGACTCCGGATGTTCAGCAGATCGTGGATTCCGGAGTACCTTTCGCATGCACGCACAGCGTCATGGCGAATAGCCATGTCGAGCCACTGAAGAGCTTCAAGGATCGTGCTCTTCCCACTCCCGTTACGTCCGATGACGACGGTGAATGGCGACACATCGATCGGCTCAGGCGTGAATGCAGCCTTGAATCGCTCGAGTCTCACCGACCTGAGCATGAGTTCAGATTCACCAAGATGTCGGCTTCCGATCTTCATAACCTAGCGCTGCTCACTCTCATTAATTTCACCTGGAATCGAGATTATAGCTGGGCCTAGCCCTCACATGCCAAGGTGGGCTTGAGACGTCCGATGGGGTTGCGCCAACTTCGCGTGAATCTCCCGCAAACTCCACACGCGAATCGGATCCCTCTGCTTTGACACAATCGCTTCCACCGCCGCCTTCGCCGCACTCATCGTCGTAATGCACGGTACCCGCTGAGACATCATTGACGAGATCATCGGAGCCTCGATTTGGTGGCTGGTCCTGAGTTGGACTTGACAACCCGGACAATAGAGCGCGAATGAGCGGCCAACTGCCGCTACTCACCAACCTCACTAACGCTTCGCTTATCCCTAGGCACCAACAGCCGGGGGCTTTTGTGAGCGGTTCGAAGCGACTCTTGTCGTCGCCGGCTCAGCAGCGGCACTGGCCGTCGAAGCGCTTCCGCACCCGACCACTCTCGTCGACAAGTCCAGCCGCCCCATTAGAGCCACTGTGCCGCACTGTGGGGCTGCTTCTTCTATCGGAAGGACTCTCGGAACTGTCAAACTGCTGCTGCCACCCCGGCTCCCCTCGCTGGGCTAGCATCGCACGGGTGTCTTTAGCAGACAAGCAGACCTGAAGAAGCCAGTCGGATCAATTGCGCGTCGGCCAAGGCTCATGAAGCCGCTTGGGTTCGGTAGTTTGAAAGACGACAGCTTGATCCAACTTCTTTCGTACATCAGGCTCAGTCTCGAGATCCTTTGCGAGCAGGTAGAACGGCTCCCAGACTTTTGCGTTCTTGGCCTTGTCGGCGACCGCTGTGAACGGATACAGCCGTTTGTACCATCCCCTGAGTGGCGGCCCGGCCGACACGCGAAGCAGCTCTTGGTTTGCTGCAGAAATATAGTATGCAACCGCCAGCGATTCAAAGTAGTTAAGCAGGGAAATGCACTCATTTCTTAGATCGTACAGATCTTTTTCCTTTTGCTTGCCCTCAGTGAAGCTGACCTGCTTCCACACTGCGTCAGCCAATTCTGTTGCCATCGGTGGGATGTCAGACTCGGTCGAAATGCGGATGCCCTGGAGTCGTGCTTGCAGTAAGTCGATCCTCTGTCGATGTACAGTGGTCTTGTCATCCCAATCCCGAAGCAAGCTCAGGGCGAGGTCTTGCCGCTTCCATGAATACTCATCCGCCTTCGAAGCCTGTTGCCATCGGAACGTCTGAATCGCTAGCAGTAGCGAAACGGCCGTCAGCATCGCTGTGACCGTTCTCAGCACATCAAATATGAACAGCGACCTTTCGCGTCTCGTTCGGCCCCTCCAAACCTACGGACTATCGGACGATGGACTCGGTCCCATGAGAAGTACTCCTCTTCTTGAAGTAGGGTTAGTTTAGCGGATCGGACGAATTATACCTGATTCGCAAAGCGTCTGCTCGTCGTCGGTCGCATTGTCGCATTCGCCGTCGTACAGTAGCTCCATTCGCCGCAAAAGGCCGACGGCGAAGGCCCCCCGTTCTAAACGGAAATCCGGCCCGTCTACTTCGCGTGAATCTCCTGCAAACTCCACACCCGAATCGGATCCCTCTGCCGCGACGCGATCGCTTCCACCGCCGCCTTCGCCGCACTCATCGTCGTAATGCACGGCACCCGATAAAACACAGCCGTCCGCCGGATCGCTTTCTCATCGCTGAACGAATGCGCCCCTGTCGACGTGTAAATCACCAAGTCGAGCGAGCCCGCCTTCAACAAATCCACCGCGTTCGGACGCCCCTCGTTCACCTTGAACACCGTCTTGCACTTCAGCCCCGCGGCCGTAAGCACAGCCGCCGTGCCGCGCGTCGCCACCAACTGGAATCCCAGTTCCACGAATTTGCGGCCCAACTCCGCCGCGTCCGCCTTGTGCCGCTCGTTCACGCTGATGAACACCGTGCCCTTGTCCGGCAGCGGCGTCCCCGCGCTCAACTGCGCCTTCGCGAACGCCTCGCCGAAGTTCTCGCCCACGCCCATCACTTCGCCCGTCGACCGCATCTCGGGACCCAGCGCCGGGTCCACGCCTGGGAACTTATTGAACGGAAATACCGGACTCTTCACGAAGAATTGCGGCACCGGTAACACGCCCGACGTCCGCCCGCCAGTAAGATGCGTCAGTTCCTTCAGCTTCTTCCCGAGCATCAACCCCACCGCGATCTTCGGCAGCGGCACGCCCGTCGCCTTCGCCACATACGGCGCCGTGCGGGATGCCCGCGGATTCACTTCGAGCACATACACCGTGCCCTCTTTGATCGCGTACTGCACGTTCATCAGTCCGATCACGTTCAGCGCGCGCGCCAGCCGCTCCGTGTAATCGCGGATCGTCGCCAGTTCCGTCTCGCGAATCGAGAACGGCGGCAGCACGCACGAACTGTCGCCCGAGTGCACGCCCGCTTCTTCGATGTGCTCCATGATGCCCGCGATCAGCACGTCGTCGCCGTCGCACAGCGCATCCACGTCCACTTCGATCGCGTCTTCCAGGAACCGGTCCACCAGCACCGGACGATCCTGCGAGAACACCACCGCCTCGCGCATGTAGCGGTCCACTGTGTCTTCGTCGTAGGCGATCGTCATGGCGCGCCCGCCGAGCACGTAACTCGGACGCACCAGCACCGGGAACCCGAGCCTGCGCGCAATCGAGACCGCTTGGTCGCGGCTCGTGGCCGAGCCATTCGGCGGCGAAGGAATCTTCAGGTCGTCGAGGAGCTTGCCGAACAGCTTGCGATCTTCGGCGAGATCGATGTTCTTCGGATCGGTCCCGATGATCGGCACGCCCGCCTTCTGCAGCGGCAGCGCCAGCGTCAGCGGAGTCTGTCCGCCGAACTGCACGATCACGCCATCGGGCTTCTCGCGATCCACGATGTTCAGTACTTCTTCGTAGGTCAGCGGCTCGAAGTAGAGACGGTCGCTGGTGTCGTAGTCGGTCGAGACCGTCTCCGGATTGCAGTTGACCATGATCGACTCGACGCCGAACTCCTGCAGCGCGAATGACGCGTGGCAGCAGCAGTAGTCGAACTCGATGCCCTGGCCGATCCGGTTCGGACCGCTCCCGAGAATCATCACCTTCTTGCGATCCGTCGGCTCTGCCTCGCACTCGAACTCGAAGCTCGAATAGAGGTACGGCGTGAAGCTCTCGAACTCGGCCGCGCACGTATCCACGCGATTGAACACCGCGCGGATGCCAGCTTGCTTGCGCTTGTCGCGCACGGCGTCCACGGTCACGTTCCAACTCCGCGCCATGTGCGAATCGGAGATGCCAGCCCGCTTGGCGTCGCGCATGCGCTCGGGCGTCACGCCGTCGATCCCGTCTTTCGCAATCGCTCCTTCGAACTCGACCAGATCGCGCACCTGCCGCAGGAACCACGGATCGATCGCCGTCAGCTCCTGCACTTGCTCGATCGTGTATCCGCGCTCGAACGCGTAGCGGACATAGTTGAGCCGGTCCGGATTCGGCGTGATCAGGCGATTCGAAATGAGGTGGTCCTCATGGACGTCGGCCTTCGTCTTGCCGGTCTCGAGACTGCGGATCGCCTTTGAGAGCGCGGCCTGGAACGTGCGCCCGATCGACATCACCTCGCCCACCGACTTCATCTGCGTTCCGAGCACGGGCTCGGCGCCGGGGAACTTCTCGAACTGCCACCGCGGGATCTTCACCACCACGTAGTCGAGCGTGGGCTCGAAGCACGCGGGCGTCTTGCGGGTGATGTCGTTGGGGATCTCATCGAGCCGGTAACCCACGGCGAGCTTGGCCGCGATCTTCGCGATCGGGAAGCCGGTCGCCTTCGATGCGAGCGCCGAAGAGCGCGACACACGCGGGTTCATCTCGATGATCACCATCCGCCCGTCTTTCGGGTTGATGGCGAACTGCACGTTCGATCCGCCGGTGTCCACGCCGATCTCGCGCAGGCACGCCAGCGCCCCATCGCGCATCATTTGGTACTCGCGGTCGGTGAGCGTTTGCGCGGGCGCGACCGTGATCGAGTCGCCCGTGTGCACGCCCATCGGATCGAAGTTCTCGATCGAGCAGATGATGATGGCGTTGTCGGCCAAGTCGCGCATCACCTCGAGCTCGAACTCCTTCCACCCGAGCAGGCTCTCTTCCACCAGCACTTCATGCACCGGCGAAAGGTCCAGCCCGCGCTGCAGGATTTCTTCGAGTTCTTCCCGGTTGTAGGCGATACCGCCGCCGCTGCCGCCGAGCGTGAACGAGGGCCGCAGCACCACCGGATATCCGCCCTTCGCGGCGAACTCGAAGCCGTCTTCGAGGTTGTTCACCAGTTGCGACTTCGCCGACTCGAGCCCGATCTTGCGCATCGCATCCTTGAACAGCAGCCGGTCTTCGGCCTTCTTGATCGACTCGACCTTGGCGCCCAACAACTCCACGCCATACTTCTCGAGGATGCCGGCTTCGGCGAGCGCGATCGAAAGGTTCAATCCCGTCTGGCCGCCGACTGTGGAGAGCAGAGCATCGGGCTTCTCGCGCCGGATCACTTCCTCGGCGTACTCGAGCGTGAGCGGCTCCACGTAGGTGCGATTGGCCAGGCTCGGATCAGTCATGATCGTTGCCGGGTTGGAATTGATGAGCACCACTTCGTAGCCTTCTTGGCGAAGAGCCTTGCAGGCTTGGGTGCCGGAGTAGTCGAACTCGCAGGCTTGGCCGATAACAATCGGCCCCGAGCCCACGATCATGATTCTCTTGAGGTCGGTCCGTTTGGGCATTCCCGGTCAGGAGTCCTTGCGAAATTCCTTGATCAGTGCGATGAAGTCGTCGAAGAGGTAACGCGAATCGTGCGGTCCCGGCGCGGCTTCCGGATGGTACTGCACGCAGAACGCGGGATGGCTCTTGTGGCGCAGGCCTTCGAGCGTCTGGTCATTCAGGTTGATGTGAGTCAGCTCCACGTCGCTTGATTTGAAGGAGTCGGGGTCCACCGCGAAGCCGTGGTTCTGCGAAGTGATCTCCACCTTGTTGGTGCGATAGTTGAGCACCGGATGATTGGCGCCGCGGTGTCCGAACTTGAGCTTGAACGTCTTGCCGCCGAGCGCGAGCCCCAGCACCTGATGCCCCAGGCAGATGCCGAAGATCGGTGTCTTGCCTACCAGCTTGCGCACTTGCGCCGCTTGGAACTCGAGAGGCTCGGGATCGCCCGGACCGTTCGAGAGGAACACGCCATCGGGCTTCAGCGAAAGCACGTCTTCCGCGGACGTGGCCGCGGGAACGACAGTCACGCGGCATCCCGACTGCACGAGCCGCCGCAGGATGTTGTGCTTGATCCCAAAGTCGAAGGCCACCACGTGATAGCGGAGTTCGCCCGCCGGCTCCACGTCTTCAGAAGGCGAGCACGCCGTCACGGCTTCGGTCCACTCATAGCGCTCGCCGGTGGTCACGCGCGTGGCGAGATCCAGCCCGGCCATCGACGGCGAATCCTTGGCCTGCTTCACGAGCGCCGCGCCGTCTCCTCCCGAGCCCGAAAGCACGCCGCGCATGACGCCTTGCGTTCGGAGCTTGCGCACCAGAGCCCGCGTATCCACGCCCGAGATGATCGGCACGCCGCTACGCGCCAGGAACTCGTTGGCTTCTTGCTCGGAGCGCCAGTTGCTCGCCAGCGGTGAGAAGTCGCGCACCACCAGACCCTCGATGAACGGCTTGCGGGATTCGTTGTCAGCCGCGTTCGATCCGTAGTTTCCAATCTGCGGATTGGTCAGCACCACGATCTGGCCGCAATAGGAAGGGTCCGTGAATATTTCCTGGTATCCGGTGATCGAAGTATTGAAGACGACCTCACCGGCTCTGACTTCGCGCGCACCAAAGCTCCTGCCCTCGAAGACGGTGCCGTCCTCCAGGGCGAGGATCGATTTATCCAATCGGGCTTGCTCCTGTGTGTGTGGGGGTAACTCCTATTGGAACATGGCGGCGCCCACCGGGGCAAGAGGAAGAGGTCTCGACGGGTCCTGCTAACCTCGAATGAACATGGTCCATTCGGGTGCTCACCCCAGAACCGTCCGCGTCAAACGTGTCGATGAATGCGGCTCGCTTCACGAGATCTTCCAGCACTGTTTGCCCGCGTTCGGCGGTGCTTTCCTGCGCCGCGTCTACTCGATTCTCGACACGGCGATCGGCATGGGATGCCCGCTCACGCTTGCCGTTGCAGGGCCCGTCACCGTATCCGGCCAACACCAGACGTGGCTCATTCCGCTGCTCGAAACCGGTTGGGTAGCCTATCTCAGCACCACCGACGCGGTCTGCTATCACGATGGCCACCGGAGCCTCGAAGGCTATCGCGGCGAGCCCGTCCATGAGGTCCCGATCTTCGGCGACGATGGCGCGCTACGCGACGAAGGCACCATCCGCGTCACCGACATGGCGTTCCCCGAGAGCGTGCTCTTTGACCAAGACAAGTTCCTGAGCGCGCTGCTGCAGCGGCCCGAGTTCCAGAAGAAGATGACGGGCACCGAACTGCGCTACCTGCTCGGGAAACACTACGCGGAGATGGAAGCGCGGCAAGGCGTGGCCGCCGGGCTGCTCGCGACGTGCCACCGCTTGGCGATCCCGGTGTTCGTGGGCGCGCCATCCGATGGCAGTGTGTTCCTCAATTCGATGAAGCTCTGGGCCATGCGCGAGGCCGGACTCGTCTCGAACTACGCCTTCGATCTCGACCTGCACGCCGAGGTCTTCGAGGCTTGCGCCTATCATCGCTGGGGACTCTTCGATCAGGAGCCGTTCGCGCTCGGCACTCTGATCCTCGGGGGGGGCGTTCCGAAGAACTTCAACCTGCAACCGGAACCCGCACTCGGCCAGATCCTCGGATTACCGAACATCCGCGGCTATCACTTCGATGTCCAGATCGTGACTTCGCCGGTTACGGATGGGTCACTGTCTTCGTGCTTTCCGGCTGAGGCGGTGACGTGGGGCAAGGTCGACAAGGACACGTATCAGCAGACCACCGAGAGCTTGCAAGCGGACTACTCGACGCTCATGCCGTTCGTGGTGAAGGCGCTGCTCGATAACCGGGCCCGGTATCAACGGCGCGCGGCCGAGATCGGCGAGGAGGCGCTCGCGAAGGCGGAGCCAAAGTCGAAGGGATACTTGCGAGGTGCGAGCGGCTATCGCTTGTTCGATCAGCGGGAGCAGTTGTGCCAGCGGCTCGGGGAGCAGGTGAAAGAGAATCGCGACTTCCTGATCGAGAGCCTGCGCTACTGATCCTTGCGCAGCGGACCCCGCAACTTCTCCCGCTTCACCGGACCCTGCATCTCCTTCGCCACGCCTTGCGCATGAAACCGGAAGGGCGTGCTCAGCGCCACTTCGCGGATCAGCGTCCGCGCCTTGTACCCATCGGCCGAGAGCTTCTCCACAAGATGCTGGATGGTGCAGTGGTCGCTGTCCTCGAGGCTCCGGCCCAGTGCGTAACCAAGTACTTTTCCAGACAGGGTCCTCAGAAATACTTCACGCTTTGCGAGCAGCGCCTTCCGCAACTCCACCGGACCCGTCACTGTCTCTCCCGTCGGCATCAACGCCGCCGCGTCTACCGGCTGGCCGTTCGCTTCTTTGTCGCGCCAGCGGCCCATCCAATCGAAGTTCTCGAGCGCGAATCCGGCCGGATCGATCAGGTTGTGGCACGCCGCGCACGACGGATTCTGGCGATGCTTCTCGAGTTTCTGGCGCGCGGAGAGTCCGCTCTTTCGGCCAGTCTCGAGCGGCGGGACATCTGGCGGCGGCGACGGAGCCTGCACTCCGAGGATCGTCTCGAGCACCCACACACCGCGCAGCACCGGACTCGTCTCCTGATAGTGCGACGTCATCGCCAACACCGATCCCATCCCGAGCACGCCCGCTCTGCGGTCATCGGGCCACTTCACGTAGTGGAATCCGTTGCTCGAAATTCCGCTCACCTTGCCTTCCAGCTCATAGAACTTCACCATGCGCTCGGTCATGAATGTGTAGTCGGCAGTGAGCAACTCGAGCAAGCTTCGATTTTCGGTGAGCAAATGATGGAACAGCATCACCGGCTCTTCGCGCAAGTCAGCGGCCACATCGGGCGTGTAGAAATGCTGCACCGCGGCCACGGCCGGCGCCAGCCGCCCGCCGACGTCTTTCGTCCCGAGCCACTGCCCGATGAAGCTGTTGGCGAAGGCGCGCGAGCGCGGATCGGCGAGCATGCGATCCACTTGCGCGGCAAGCACAGCCGGGTCACGAAGCCGGTCCGCGGAAGCGACCGTCCAAAGCTCGTCGTCAGGCATGGTCGCCCAGAGGAAGTACGAGAGGCGCGTAGCGAGTTCGAAGCTCGACAACGGCTGCTGACCCGGCTTGTCGGGCTCGCCTTCGATACGGAACAGGAAGTGCGGCGACAGCAGCACTGCTTGCAGCGCCAGCTTCACGCGCTCTTCGAACGGATCGCCACGCTGCGCCGAGCGATCGTAGAGCGCAAGCAACCGGTCGAGTTCGCCCGCGCGCAGCGGACGCCGGTAAGCCCGCGAGGCGATGCGCTCCAGCACACGCGCGGCGGCTCCGCGAGGATTGGCGGGATTCTCGCCGGGCTCGAAGCCGAAGAGACGATAGTGGATCGTCTTCTTTTCAGCCGAGGGATCGGGCTGCTTGTGATCGAGCCGCAGGCTGAAGAAGTCGATCGGGAACTCGCCCATGCGCGCAGTGACGTGATGCACGCCGCGACTCAAGCGCTTGGTCACCGCACGGGAAGTCGCGCCGCCGTTGGCGTCTTTGAGAAAGACGAGACGGCCGGCGTCCATGCCGTCCACTTTCACGAACACGTCTTTCTCGCGATCGCGCGGGCGATCGATGGTCACGCGAACGTCGTAGTCGCCATCGAGGTAAACGGTGAAGTCCGCCGAGATCTCCTCACCCGGCTTCAGCACGATTGGCTTCGTTTTGTCGGGCACGCGCTCGGGCACGATTTCGTAGTGCAAGATCGTCTTGTTCATCGACGGCGTCACGATGGCGCGGTCGAGGATCTGGCGCGCCGCCTCGACGTAGCGTTCCATCAGGATCGGTGGAACGAAAAGCGTCTCGCCGTTGTTGTCGAAGCCTTCGCCGCCGGACCCGTCGGCTGGGAAGATGTCTTCCACCGGGAAGTCGACGCCGATGAGATCGCGCACCGTGCTGCGATACTCGCGCCGGCTCAAGCGGCGGACGGTGACGCTGCCCGCCTGCTCCCCGGCGGCACAGGCAGTAGAGCGCAGCCGATCCTCCACCCATCGCGACACGGTGAGCCGCTGGTCCTCGGTGATCTTGGAAGCCACCGGCGGCATGGTGCGATTGCGCAGGTGCATGGCGACCTTGGTCCAATCGCCCCGAGCCGACTGCAGGTCCTCGGCGGTCTTCGCACGAAGAAAGCCGATCTTGTTTTTGGGGTTCGCCGGATCATGGCAGGCCGAGCAGTGCTCGCCAAGCACCGGAAGAACGCGCGTGGAGAACTCGTCCGCGATGGCAGGCAGCACGAGTGCGGCCGCGAGCGCGGCGAATCGAAAAGGCATGGTCCGCTCCCCACGATACTACAGGCAGTCAGGCGCGGGCCCCGGCGCGCCTCTTTACGCTCCCTCGGGATCGAACGCTATTTCTGCTCGCCGCACCACCGTCAACTCCGGCTCTGGTTCCGCGCTCGGTTGCTCCTTCGCTTCCGAATGACGCAACGCCCTCTTCGCCGGAGGAGGCGAGTTCCGGTTGGCGAGATAGTACAGGCTCGGCAATACCAACAGTGTCAGGAACAAAGTGGAGAACAGCCCTCCCACCACTACCGTTGCCAACGGCCTTTGCACGTCGGAGCCCACGCCAGTCGCCATCGCGGCCGGTACCATTCCCATCAGCGCCACCAGGATCAAGATCAGCCTCGGCCGCAACTGGCTCTTTGCACCTCCGATGATCGCCTCCTCGAGCGGCGTGCCTTCTTCCTTGCGCCGGCGCTGGATTTCGGCCAGATACAACAATCCGCTCATGACGGCCACGCCGAACAGGCTGATAAAGCCCACCGCGGCGGACACGCTCAAATGGATCTCCCTGACCCAAAGCAGCAGGATTCCTCCAACGAGCGAGAAGGGCACGTTCACCAGCACGAGCGCGGCATTGCCCACCGATTGGAACGCGAAGAACAGGATCGTGAAAATCACCAGGATGGTCACGGGTAAGATGATCCGCAGGCGGCGGCTGGCCCGCTCCAGATTCTCGAACTGCCCGCCCCAACTCACCGAATAGCCGGCCGGCAACGGCACCGTGGACTGCAGCCGCCGCTGCGCCTCTTCCACGAATCCGCCCTGGTCGCGGCCGCGAATGTTGGTTCGCACTGAAAGAATCCTTTCGTTGTCCCGGCGGGCGATGATGCTCGCTCCGTTCACCACCTTGATCTCGGCCAGTTGCGACAACGGCACTACGTTGCCATTGGAGGCTTGGATCATGATGTTGCCGATGGATGCGGCGTCTTTGCGCGCGTCGGCTTTGTACCGGATGCTGATGTCGAACCGCCGCTCGCCTTGGAACATCGTGCTCGTGGTCTTGCCGCCGATCGCCATCTCGATCACACCCGCTACGTCGCTGACGTTGAGCCCGTACCGGGCTATGGCATCGCGATCCATCGTGATGCGCAACTGCGCCTGATCCTCTTCCTGCTCGATGAACGTGTCGGCCGCGCCTGGAATCGTCCGCAATTCGCGCAAAGCGCTCTGTCCCAGCACACGCAGGGCTTGAAGATCCGGTCCGCGGAAGATCACCGCCAAGTCGGCTGGCGATCCCGTCACCGCCTCCGTAACGTTATCGATGATCGGCTGAGTGAAGCTGAAGTTCGCACTGGGAATGGTGGCGGCTAGGCGGGCCGACAGTTCTCTCACCAGGTGGCTCTTGGTCTTGCCTTTCGCCCATTCCGAGTATGGCCTCAGGGCGACGAAGAACTCGTTCCGGTTGGGACCGTACGGATCCGTGCCCCCGTCGTTGCGCCCCGATTGCGAGCTTACCAATAGCACCTCGGGATAGCTTTGGATCACCGAGCGGATCGTCCGCGCCACCGTGGCCGACTGGCTCAGCGAAATCCCGGCCGGCAGATTGGCGCGAACCCACAGCGTCCCCTCGTCGAGCTGCGGCAGGAACTCGGTTCCCAGCCGCGTGGCGAGTCCGAAGGCTCCCGCCACTATCGCCGCACCCACGGCCACCGTTCTCCACGGGTAGCGCAGCGTGAGTTCGAGGGCCCGGCCATAGGCATCTTGCGTCCAGCGCAGGAAGGGATTCTGCCAGGTCTTGGCGCCGTTGCGGAAAAGGAACGTCGCCAGCACCGGCACCAGAGACAGGGCCAGGATCATCGAACCGAGCAGCGCGAAGCAGATCGTGTAGGCCATCGGCGTGAACAGCCGGCGCTCCACCCGTTCCAGCGTGAACAGCGGGATGTAGGCCGAGATGATGATGATCAGCGAGTAGAAGATCGGCGATTCCACCTCGAGCGCCGCGTTGCCGATCAGGTGCTTCACGGCGTGCCGCGTGTCGTTCTTGCGCTCCTCGAGAGTCCGCACGATGTGCTCCACCATCACTAGCGTGCCGTCCACAATGACACCGAAGTCGAGCGCCCCGAGACTCAGAAGGTTGGCCGGAATCCCGGTGAAATGCATGCATACGAAGGCGAACAGCATCGAAAGCGGAATCGTCAGCGCCGTGAGCACGGCCGCGCGCCAGCTTCCCAAAAACAGCAGCAACATCGTCACCACGATCACCAAGCCCTCGATCAACGTGTGCGATACGGTGTGAACGGTGTTTTCGACCAGATCCGTCCGGTCGTAAATCGGCTCGATGCGGACGCCGGAGGGGAGACGGCTCGCGTTCAACTCGTCGGCTACGGCCTTGATGCCTTTGAGAACCTCCGAGGGATTCTCGCCTCGGCGCATGAGCACGATTCCTTCTACCCCTCCCTGCGTTTCGCTGACGCCGAACACCCCGGATGGCGGCAAAGCGCCAATCTTCACGGCTCCCACGTCACGCACGAAGATCGGCACGCCTTTGGGCGAGGTGAGCACGATCTTTCCGATGTCCTCGGCGTTTCGGATGAGTCCCACGCCTCGAACCACCATTGCCTGCTGTTGGTTGTCGAGCATCGCGCCGCCGGCGTTGCCGTTGTTGGCTCCGATCGCCTGCGATACCTGCCCGATTGTGAGGCTGTATTTGGCCAATGCAGCAGGGTCGAGATCCACCTGGTACTGCTTCACCAGGCCTCCGAACGGAGTCACGTCCGCCACGCCTGGCACCTGCAGGAACCGCGGCGCAATCACCCAGTCTTGCAGTTCCCTGAGTTCGATCTCACCCTTGCCCGGGCCCCTTACCGAGTAACGGTATAGCTCCCCGATCGGGGTCGCCATCGGCCCCAGATCCGGATTGACGTTATCGGGCAGCGTTGCGTCGCGCAGGCGCTCGAGCACGACTTGCCGCGCGAAATAGTCATTCGTGTCGTTCTGGAATGTGAGTTCCACCACGGACAACCCGAAGATCGTCCGCGACCGGCGCGCGATCACGCCGGGAGTGCTGTTCAGCGCCCGCTCGATCGGAATTGTCACCTGCTGCTCCACTTCTTCCGCCGCACGCCCTGGGAACGTGGTGATCACCACTACCTGGGTATCGGCGACATCCGGATAGGCCTCGATCTTCAACTGTTCGAATGACCAGATACCGGCGCCAATCAGCCCCAGGCAGGCCAGCACAACGATGATGCGCTGCGAGAGCGCGAAACGGAGCAAACGTACGATCATGCACAGACCTCAATTGGCGATTCTTCGATCGGGGCGTTTCGCGAAAGGCGAGCTCAAAGCCAAGCCAGTTCGCGCTTCATTGTCAATCGTTCCGCCCCGCCGCGCGGCGGTATCATCTCGGCGTCGAGAATGAGCATCGCATTGCCCGGCGCCAACGCTCGCAGGTGAGGAATCGCTTCGAGAATCTTGGCTTCCGTGTCCGCTGCTGTCACCATCACCGGACGATGTTCGTCATCTCCCGTAGCTTTGTGCTGGCGAACTCGTTTGTGCTTGCCGTAACCCATCGAGGCCGAATGGGCCGTGGCGCCCTCGATGCCGAGCGCGCATAGTTTGCGTACCAAAGCCTCGGCAAGCGGAAGACCACCCCACGCTTCCGAAGAACTCGTATAAATCAGCAACAACCGCGCTGGTGAATCCATGCATCGATCATGCACGGAAACTCCTAAACAACGCCTCAACAAGTGCTAAACGGTATCTTAACGGAAGATAAACGATTCATAACACCTTGGGCGCCGCGAAGCTGTAGCCCACCCACGGCTCTGTCAGAAGGTACTTTGGCTCAGCCGGGTCTAGCTCGATTTTGGCGCGCAACCGGTTGATGAAGACCCTCAGGTAAGCTACTTCGTCTCCGTAGTCGGGGCCCCAGACGGCGCGGAGCAGGTCCCGATGGGAAACCGGCTTTCCAACCCGCGCAACCAGGTAACGCAGGACGTCGAGTTCCTTCGGAGTGAGCCGTACCGGGTTGCCTTGTACTAGAACCCGGCGGCTCTCGAAGTCGATCTCGATGCGCTCATCTTGATACCGGGGAGCCTCCTCCACTGGCGTGGCTCGGCGAAGGGCACGCCGAATCCGCGCGATCAGCTCCGGCATGCTGAACGGCTTGGTCACGTAGTCGTCGGCTCCGGCGTCGAGCAGGCCAACCTTGTCGTGATCGGTGTCACTCACAGACAGCACGATGATCGGCGTGTCATAACCCATGCGAATGCTCTGACAGACCTCGAGGCCACTGATACCGGGCATGTTCAGGTCGAGCAACACGAGGTCGGGCTCGAACTCCCGCATCGCCTCGTGGGCCTCGAGCCCGTTGCTTGCCTCCCACACTTCGTAACCGTGGCGCGTCAGTGACGTGCGGAGCATCTTCCTGACCTGGGGCTCGTCGTCCACGATGAGGATGCGCGATGGTCTCAACCGCCACCTCGCTGGTGGCCAAGCATGAGAGGAACACTGAAAGAGAACACAGACCCTTGACCTCGATAGCTCAATACCCATATTTTGCCACCGTGGGCTTCCACCAGCGAACGGGCAATGGCGAGACCCATCCCCGTTCCTGGCACATCGCTCTGCGCGGCCCCTCGAAAGAACGGCTCGAACACGTGATCGATGTCTTCGGCCGCGATGCCCGGGCCGAAGTCCCGTAGGCTGATCACCGCATCCCGTTCCCGCACGGTGACGTCCAGTTGCACCTGAGACTCGGGCGGCGAATACTTGAGGGCGTTGCCCACCAGATGACGCAGCACCTGGGCGATCAATTCGGGCTCTACGTCGGCCATCTGGGTGGGCAGACCGGGCTGGGCGATCACGCGGCCGGTCTCTGCAAATTCCGCCACCGTGGCCGAGACCAGCGCTCCAATCGGCGTCGGAACCCGGTGCAGCCGCAGGCTCTGCGCTTCCACTCGGCCCAATTCGATGGCTTCGCCCAAGAGCCGGTTCATCCGGTCGGCTTCTTCATCCACGATGGTGAGCAAGTCATCGCTGCCTTGAGGCGATGTCAACAGTTCCGTGGCCGCACCTTTGATCACTGTGAGCGGAGTGCGGAACTCGTGCGCCACCGCCGAGAGCAGCGCTGCCCGCAGTTCGAAACGCTTGCGGTAAGCCTGTTCCTCGGCAGCCCGGTTCTCCGATCGCGCGCGTTCGATCGCCAGGCCGAGGATCGCCGGCAGAGCCTGGCGCGCGGAGGAGGACAGCCGCGCTCCGCTCAAGGTCAGGACCCCGGCCATGTGCGCGCTGGAGAGCACCGGGAGCTTGATCAGATGGCGGGTGTTCTCACTGGGCTCGAAGCGCTCGAGAGTGGCGCGCGTCACGCTTTCGAGCGCGCCGCCGGCACGGTAAAGGGCTTGGGTGTCGCGAAAGTAGAACGCGGTTCCTGGAAGGCGGAACACTTCGGCCACGATCTGCGGCATGCGCGCAGCCATCGCGGACAAACTGGACGGCTCGATTGCGAGCAACCGTTCCGCCACGAGGCGGAGGCTTGCCGACTCCTGTTCGCGAAACCGCGCATTCTCGGCAAAGCGGTTGACCGTCAGGGCCGTGACAAGAAATACAGCGAAGGCCAGCCAGTCTTCGGGGTCATCGATACGGATACTCCCAGGGGGCGGCAGCACCACACCGAATCCGATGGCCGCTCCCGCCGAAGCGGCCAGAGAAGGAATGTAACCCAACAACGCCGATATCCCCACCACAGCGAAAATCAACAGCAGCGCACATGTGGTGGAATTCGGCGGAAGCACGTTCACGTTGATCCACGTCACGGCGAACACTACCGCCAGCGCCGCAATCGTGCGGGCGGCTGTGCCTTTCCAGTAATGCATCAAGGTGCCTCCGCGTCCACGCTACCAGATCGAACTTGCGGCCGCCTACAGTGCCGCCGTGTCGACGACTCGGCCCGTGCGGTAAGCCATGTTTCCGTAGTGAGCGGCCGCGGCTGCGCTCACGCCCGCCTCGGCCGGAGTGCTGGGCGCCCGGCGCGTCCGGATCGCGTCCAGCCAGTCAGTCAGGTGAAGCAACTCGCCATCCGGCTGGTCAAAGAAGTCGGCGCCTCGACGGCCTTTGCCCAGGATCTTCTCGCGATACTCGATTCCTTTCTTGTTGTTCGGCTCAGGATGGATCTCGTAGCGGCCGCGGTCGATGTAGAGCGTTGCGTCAGAGCCCATGATCTCGGTCATCGCCGCGTTGTGTTGATTGATGAAAGTGCCTTCGAAATACGCCTGCACCTGCTGCCGCCGATAGTGCAGAAACGTCTGGATCGTGTCCGGCGTCTCCCAAACTCCTTTCGACGCGAACTGGTCGCCCATCGACATCGCCGTGTCCGGCTTGTCGAGATCGAGGATCCAGTGCACGGTATCGAGCCAGTGGACCATCAAGTCCGTCAGGATCCCGTTGCCGAAATCCCAGAACCAGCGCCAATTGCGAAAGCGGTATTCGTCGAACGGCTGCGGGCGCGCCGAGCCGAGGAAGCGCTTCCAATCGACCGTCTTGGGATCGATGTCATACACCACGCGTTGGCCGCGCGGCGCATTGCGGTTCCACGTCATGTGGACCTTGTGCACGCGCCCCAACTGGCCCGATTGCACGATCTGGCGGGCTTCCGCGATGTGCGGCATGCTGCGCTGCTGCGTGCCCACCTGCACGATGCGCTTGTATCGATTCTGCGCCTCGATCACCCTCGGCCCTTCGCTCAAATCGTGCGTCAAGGGCTTTTCGACGTAAACATCTTTGCCGGCAGCGCAGGCGTCCACGGTCATCGGAACGTGCCAGTGATCGGGCGAGGCGATCAACACGGCGTCGACGTCTTTGCGCTCGAGCGCTTCTCGATACTCCTTTGTGAAGAAGGCGCCGGATGTGGCAAACGGGCGCGACTGCTCGAGGCTCGAATCCCAGACGTCGGCTACGCCCACCACTTCCGCACCCGTGATCTTTTTCAGAGCGCCGAGCAGATGCCGCGCGCGGCCACCGCAGCCGAGCACCGCGATGCGGATGCGGTCATTGGGTCCGGCGAAAGCGGCCTGCGATGCCAGCGCCGCGGAGAGGAACTCACGCCTGTCGGTTTTCATGGGGCTTGCTCCGCATAGTACACGACATGGCGGCCGGATTCATGATCGGCCCAGCGCTCGAACTGCATGCCGAGCTTGTGCATGATTCGGATGGAGTGCGTATTCTGCTCGTTCGCCACCGAAATCAGGCGCGGCAACCGGATCACGTGCATCGCATGATGGAACGCCGCGGCCGCCCCTTCCGAGGCGAATCCCTGGTGCCACTTGTCGCGGGCGATCCACCAGCCGATCTCCACCTCGCGGGGCATCCACAGGAGCGTGCCGGGACCAGCGAATCCGATCAGGCGCCCCGTTTCTTTCTCGATGAGTTTCCAGCGGCAGTAGCCGCGTTGGTCGAAGAGGTCGAGTTGCCGTTGGATGAAGAATCGGGTGTTCTCATCCGGCCAAGGCTCGCCCTTGTTGATGAAGCGCATCACTTCGGTGTCCGTGGCGATGGGCTTGAACGCGTCAAAATCCGGCGCTTCCCAAGGCCTGAGCCAAAGACGCGCAGTCTCGAGTTGAAAGCTCACGCGACACCTCGCCGTTGTTCGAAAAAGCGCTGCAGCAGCGCGACGCAGTCCGCCGCGAGGACACCTTCCACGACTTCCACGCGGTGATTGAGCAGATCGGAGTCCGCGATCTGGAACTTGGAGCGCACGCCGCCGAAGCGCAAGTCGCGAGACCCGAAGACAAGACGCGCGATGCGGGCATGCACGATCGCGCCCGCGCACATCACGCATGGTTCGAGCGTGGCGTACAAGGTGGCGCCTTCGAGGCGATAGTTTCCGATGCGCCGCGCTGCGTCGCGCAAGGCCACGATCTCGGCGTGAGCAGTGGGATCACTCGAGGAAATGGGTTTGTTTTGTCCGCGGCCGATGATCTCGCCACCGGCCACCACTACCGCGCCTACCGGCACTTCGCCCGCGGCTTCGGCCAAGCGTGCCTCGGCCAAGGCCTCGCGGACCCAGTGCTCATCGGTCATCGCACCGCGACCACCGATACTTCTTCGATTTTCGGGAAGTGGCCCGTCCCCGTGCGTTTGCGCTCGATGGGCGCGATGGGCGAGACCGTGGTCCGCGTGGGCGGCAGATCCTTGAAGTACTTCGCGTAGACGGCGTTCATCTTGGCGAACTCGTCGAGGTTGTCGACGTAGACGTTACTCGCGACGACGTCAGAGAATTTGAGGCCTGCTTCTTCGAGCCCATCGAGCAGATTGCGCATCGACTGGCGGAGTTGATCTTCGACGTTCTCGGCGTAGATGCCGCCGTTGAGCCCGGGGATGAAGCCCGACTTCGCCGAGCAGTAGTAGGTGTCGTCAGCGAAAACGCAGGGGCTGGCCGTGGGGCTCGGCTCCATATTCTTCGGACGAATGGCGCGGCGCAAGCCGAGATCGCGCACGGCGACGCCGGTGAACTCGATGTTGGTGTCGTGCGGCAGGAACGAAACCTGGATGGTGGCGCGAGCCGGCGTGTTCCCGAATTCGAAGTGCTTGGCGTAGATCTTGTTCATCACGCCCATCGGCATTTTGGCGGTGAGATAGGGATTGACGAAGACGACGTGGCGGAAGTCGAGGCCCGCGGTGGTGAGGATCTCCTTCATGCGATCGAGCGCGAGTTGAACCTGCTCCTCCGGCGTGTCGGGAATCTTGCCAGTCTTGGGATCGCGTCCGGTGACACCGGAAAGATAGAGGCGGTTGCCGACCATCATGCCCGGTGCGAGATTGACATCTTTGGGATAGCTGGCGGGCACGATCGCCTTCTTCATCGAGACGTCGCGAACGGCGACCGCGCTCATTTCCACCGTCGTTTCCGTGGGCATGCGATGGACGCCGAGCGTGGCTCGCGCGGGAGGATTCTTTGGGAAGAACTCGCCCCACACTTTGTTGAACGTCTCGTAGCTCGTGTCTTTGTGCAGGTAGACCTGCGTGTAGACGACGTGCTCCATCGTGAGTCCGGCGGCGGTAACGATGGACTTCACGTTCTCCATGCACTGGCGGACTCGGCCTTCGGCGGTGTCGGCGAATTTGCCTTCGGGCGAGCGCGCGCCTTGTCCGGAGACGTAGAGGTAATCGCCGGCCATGATGCCGGGCGTGTAGGGGCCGACGGGTTTGGGTCCGACGGTGGGGACCACGGCGCGGCGGTCGGCAGCGGAGAGGAGGAGAGCGGTTGCGGCGAGGCTGGCGAGCACTTTCATACCTGCCGAGAATACACCTGGAGTGTAGGTTGGAGCAAGGGGTGTTCGAAGTATGAAAGTCTTCCAGTGCGTCACTGAATGGGTTTGTCGAGACAGCAGCGTTTGAATTTGCGCCCTGAGTCGCAGGGGTAGGGGTGCTTGCGGTGCCGGATTCTGTCGCAGCCGAACACGCCTAGTCGCACTTGCGGCCGCATCCGGAACTCACGGCGACGCCCGAGAGGTAGCGTCTACGTACGATAGCTGGCGTTGATGCGAATGTAGCCGTCCGTCAAATCGCAAGTCCAGAACCGTGCCTGCCCATGCCCGCGTCCGCGAATGTTCACTTCGATCCGGCAATCGGTGGCCGCGAGCTTCTTCTTGAGTTCAGCCTCGGAGAATGGCGCGGCCAAGCCCCCAACACACACCGGAACTCCCTGGATCGCGATGTCGACCTTCGAGGGATCGAACTTCACGCCAGAGTAACCAGCGGCGCAGATGATGCGGCCCCAATTGGGATCGTTGCCGGCCATCGCGGTCTTCACGAGCGGCGAATTCGCGATCGCGCGAGCAATGCGCGTTGCAGCAGCCTCATTCGCCGCGCCGTTCACCAGGATCGTGATCAGCTTGCTCGCGCCCTCTCCATCGCGCGCGATCTGTTCGGCAAGATGGCGGGCGACGTTCGACACAGCGTCCTGGAACACCGGCATGTCGCGCGCGGCGATCGTGACGCCGGAAGCGCTGTTGGCCATCAACGCCAGCACGTCATTGGTGGACATGTCGCCATCCACCGACATGCAGTTGTAGCTCGAGTTCACCGCGGTGGTCAGCACTCTGCGCGCCGTGGCCGCGCCAATGCGGGCATCGGTGAGGATGAACCCGAGCGTGGTGGCCATGTTCGGATGAATCATGCCCGAGCCTTTGGTGATGCCGGCGATGCGAACGGTCCCGCCCGTCACGGCCACTTCGGCAAAGGAGGTCTTGGGAACGAGGTCGGTGGTCATCATCGCTTCGGCCACGTCTTGCAGTCGCTCGGGCGACAGGCGCTTCACCAGAGTGGGAACGGCGTTGGTGATGAGGTTCGGATTCAACTCGACTCCGATGACGCCAGTGGATGCGGGCATCACGTGCGACCCGGGCACACCGAGTTCCTTGCCCACCGCATCGCACGTTGCCTCGGCCACGGTCATGCCGGTGCGCGTGGCGCAGTTGGCGTTCCCAGCATTGACGATGATCGCGCGAAGCTTGCCTTGCGAGCGTTCGAGATTGCGCTTGGCCACGATCACCGGCGCGGCTTTGACGAGGTTCTGCGTGAACACCGCGGCGCCGACGGCGGCCGAGTCGGATACGATCAAAGCCAGATCGTCTTTTTTCGCTTTTCGAATCCCGGCATACGTGGACGCGTACCGATACCCGTTGGGTAATGTCATGTTATTCGTTCATTGTCCAACAATCGCTGGCCGTTGCGGAAGGCCTCCCCGGGCATTCTTTTGCGACCCTGCGGTTGCACCTCGGCTAATTCGACCACCGAGCCTTCGCCGCACGCGACGAGCAGCTTCCGTTTCGAAGGCAAAATCGAACCCGGTGCGGCCTCGGTTCGCTCCGCCGCCACGTGGCATCGTGCGACTTGCAAAGTCTGCCCGCGGAACTCGGCGTACGCACCGGGCCATGGCTGGAAGCCTCGCGAGCGCGCGTGGATCTTCGGAGCCCGCCAATTCCAATCGATTCGCCCGTCTTCCTTTTTCAGGATCGGTGCGAGCGTCGCGGCGGCATGATCTTGCGGGCGCGGCGTGATCGTCCCTTGCTCGAGACCGCGCAGCGTTTCCGCCAATAGGTCCGCACCCGCGGTCGCAAGGCGCGCCGAAAGCTCGGGCGCGGTCTCTTCCGGGCCGATCGCGGTGCGCCATTCGAGAAGCATGTCGCCGGTGTCGAGCCCCGCATCGATGCGCATGGTCGTAACGCCAGTCTCTGTTTCACCGTTCGCGATGGCCCACTGGATCGGCGCCGCTCCGCGATACTTCGGCAACAGCGACGCGTGCACGTTGATGATGCCGTGCTTGGGAATGTCGATGATCGATTGCGGGATGATTTGACCGTAGCCCACCACTACCATCACCTCGGGCGCGATCGTGCGCAGCAGTTCCACTTGTTCTGGGCGGCGGATCCGTTCGGGCTGGTGCACGGCGATGCCGAGCCGCAGCGCTGCTTCTTTCACCGGCGGCGGCGCGAGTTCCTGCCCGCGACCCTTCGGGCGATCCGGTTGCGTGAACACGGCAACCACCTCATGCCCCGCGCTCACCATGCGCTCGAGCGTAGGCACGGCGAACTCCGGGGTCCCGAGGTAGACGGCTTTCAAGGCGTCAGTTCCACTCGCCGGCTTTGACGAGCTTGCGGATCTTGCGCCGAATGAGATCGCGCTTCAGGATACTCAGATGGCTGAGGAAAAGCACGCCGTTGAGATGGTCGATCTCGTGCTGCATGGCGCGAGCCAGCAATTCCTGCCCTGTGATCTCGAAGAACTCGCCTTTCGGATTCTGGGCACGGACCGTGGCGTGCATGGCGCGCTTGACGTCTTCGCGGAATCCGGGGATGCTGAGGCATCCTTCTTCGCCCACCTGCGAGCCATCGAGCTTGAGGATTTCGGGATTGATGAGCACTAGCTTCTGCGTGTCGTCTTGCCCCGCCGAACAATCGATCACGGTCAGGCGCTTCTGCACGCCCACCTGCGGGGCCGCCAAGCCCACTCCCTTGTTGGCGTACATTGTTTCAAACATATCGGCCACCAGTTGATTCAACTCGGCCGTGTCGAATTCCGCCACGGGGTCGCAGCGCGTCTCGAGGATCGGATCGCCGTATTTGAGGATTCGCCGGGTCATCTCAAAAACTCCGTACCTGCTCGCGGTAGGCTTCGAAGTTGCGGCGCGTTTCGCCGAGCGAATCGCCGCCGAATTTCTCGAGGAACGCCTGCGCGAGCACGATGGCCACCATCGCTTCGCCGATCACGCCGGCCGCGGGGACCACGCAAACGTCACTGCGCTCGTAAGCCGCTGCCTGGGGCTCTCGCGTGTCGAGATCCACCGATTCGAGCGGACGGCGCAGAGTGGATATCGGCTTGAGGAAACCGCGCACCAGCAGGTCCTCGCCGTTGGTCATGCCGCCTTCGATCCCGCCGGCGCGATTGGCGCCTCGCGTGAAGTGCCGCTCCTGTTTGTCGTAGTGGATCGTGTCTTGCACTTTCGACCCGAAGCTCGCCGAACCTTCGGCGGCGAAGCCGATCTCCACGCCCTTCACCGCTTGCATCGAGACGATGGCTTGCGCCAGCCGCCCATCGAGGCGGGAGTCCCACGTGACGTGCGAGCCGAGGCCGACAGGCAGCCCATGCGCAACTACTTCGAACACGCCGCCAATCGTATCACCGGTGCGGTAGGCTTCGTCGACTACCGTCTTCATCCGGTGCTCGGTCTCGGGGTCCACGCAGCCGAGCAGCACTTCCGTCTTCTTGCTGAGCTCGACGATTTCCTCCCAGCGAGCCCGGCGTTCGAGCCGCTCCGGACCCACGGCGATCACATGGCTGAGCACTTCGATACCGAACTCGCCGAGCAAAGCCTTGGCGATGGCTCCCACGGCGACCCGCATGGTCGTCTCGCGGGCGCTGGCGCGCTCGAGCACGTAGCGGGCGTCGCGGAAGTCGTACTTGATGCAGCCGGCGAGGTCCGCGTGGCCGGGTCGCGGACGCTTCACCGTCTTGAGATTGGCGTCGCTCCCCTCGTAGTCTTCGACGGGCATCGACTGGGTCCAATTCTTCCAGTCACGATTCTCGACGATGAGCGCGATCGGCGCGCCGATGGTGCGCGAATGACGCACGCCGGCGACAACCTGCACTTCGTCCTTCTCGATCTTCATGCGGCCGCCGCGGCCGAAGCCCTGTTGACGCCGCCAAAGCTCGTGGTTGATTTTTTCCAGCGAAACGGGTACGCCCGCGGGCATGCCCGTCAAAGTCGCAACCAGACACTGGCCGTGGGACTCGCCCGCGGTCTCGAATCGAAACATGTGGGGTAACTTTCAGGATATCAAGACAGCGCCCCGAAGCCCCCGCTATCCGGTCACCAGTAGAACTTCAACCCGAACTGGATGGTGCGCGGGTTGATCGACGTGGAGAACGTGCGCCCGAAGTTCGGATTCTCCACCGACGTGTTCGGGCTCGCGAAGTTGGTATGGTTGAACGCGTTGAACAACTCCGTCCGGAACTCGAACCGGTAGTTCTCCTTGAACGCGAAGTTCTTGAAGATGCCGATGTCCCAGGCGTTCACAGGATTTCCGCGGAGCATGTTCGTGGTGGCGCTTCCGAAGCGCGGAGCTTGCGCGGCGTGCTTGGCCGTGTTGAGCGGCCAGTCAAAGGCGTCTCGATTCCAGCGCGGCGTCACCAGGCCCGTGCCGCCGAGATAGGGATCGCTGAGCGCGTCGGGCCTGCACAGGTTCGTCGGCGAAGAGTTGCAGTTGCCTGCCGCGATTGTCGGCGAGGTGAGGTGATAGCCGTTGTGGAGCGTCCAGATGCCGGACGTGGTCCAGCCGCCGAGCAGGAAATCGGCCACGCGCGGAATGTTGGTGCCGTACGACTTCCCGCGACCGAACGGCAGCTCATAAAGGAAGTTTGCGGTGAAGCGGTGCGGCAGGTGATCGCTCGAGTAGCCGTTGTTCAAGCGCAGATTGAACGGATTCTGCACTTGGCCCACGTTGCCGCTCGAACGCGCTCCGTTCTTGGTGAGCGTTTTGCTAAACGTGTAGGCGGCCTTGAACATGAGCCCCTTGCCCATGCGCTTTTCCGCTGAAGCCAGCAACGCGTTGTAGTTGGCCGCGCCGCCGCTGTTGAATCCGAAAACACGATTCCACTTGGGCCACGGGATCCGCGTTTGCACGTTGCCGGGTCCGGGCTGGGTGGCATTGTAGTCGAGCGAGTTCTCGATGTGCGTGCTCTTGGAGCCGAGGTATTGCACTTCGACGACGGTGCTGCGCGTCACTTCCTGCGCCACGCTCATGCTCCACTGCTGCGTGTAACCATCGAGCCACTTGTTTTCGGGGCCTGTGAGAACGCCGAAGATCGCCGTTGCCAGCGAGCCATTGGGGTTGCTGATATCGCCGGCCCATGTCAGCGTCGGCTTGGTGAGGTCTGAAGTGTAGCCGGCCCACAGTTGCGCCGGAGGTCCGGTGACCGAGTTCTGCACGAGGTTCATCAACTGCGGACCCGAGTAGAAGATGCCGTATCCACCGCGGACCACGGTCCGCGTGCCGCCGAAGGGGCGATAGGCGAAGCCGAATCGAGGCGCGAGGTTGTTCTTGTCGGAGGTGAACAGCGTCTCGCGATCGGTGAGTCCGAAGCCGAGGTCCGGCCGGATCTTTTGATAGAACGGCGCTGCGTTGGTGTTGTGCTTGGGGAACAGCAGGCCGCCTTGGCCACCGGCGAGGCTCGGAGAGAATGTCGGCGTGAGGCCGCCGAGTTCGCGCGGCACTTGGGCGTATTCGTAGCGCATGCCGACGTTGATGGTGAGCTTCGAGCTCACTTTCCAGTCGTCGAGGAAGTAGAACGCCGTCATGGTGCGGCGGAAGCGGCCAGTCTCGTTCGGCGCGAGTGCGATCGACGATGACGCCATGTTGCCGAGCAAAAAGTCGGAGAATCCATCACCGGAGAACTGGCCGGAGAACGTGTATTGGTTGTTGAGCCGCGTGCCCAGGAACGCGTCGGCCCGGTGGCGGCGAATGTCGGCGCCGGCCTTGAAGTTGTGCTTGCCACGCGACCAGGTGACACCGTCATACCACTGGAAGCTGTTCACGGTCAGGAACCACGGTTGCTGTTCGGAAAGCGCGCTGAAGATCGTGTTGCCCAAGCCGATGCCTTCCACGAATCCGGCTCCGCTGCCTTCTTTCGGCGCGAACGGAATGCCTGCGTTGGCGGCGATCGGGTTGCCCGAGTTCTGTCCGCGTTGCCGATGGATCTGGCGTCCGTAGCTGGCGCGGAATTCGTTGAGCACGCGTGGGGTCACGATCGAAGTGAGGTTGATGGCGAGATTCTGCGGCTTCTGCGGCACGATCAACCCGCCAACCTGCGGAAATGTTCCGGGCGTGTATTGATAGATGTCCTGAATGCCGTAGCGGACCATCAGATCATGCTTGTCGGTCACGCGCCAGTCGAAGCGAAACAAGCCCGAGTCATAGTCATTGATGCTCGAGAAATTGTTCGAGTAGTTCTGTGCCGGGTTCGGGTTGTTGGGTCCTGAATAGAATTTCGACAGCGCTTGTGCGATTGGGTCCAGCCGCGCGCGGGGAATGATGTTTCCGGCGAACGGCTGGCCGGTCTGCGGATCGCGAATGGTCTTGTTGAAGCCGGCAAAGTTGCCGCCGATCTGATCGGCCGTGGGGACCACACCGCTGCGGAAAAGGCCCTGGCGAATGCGAGATCCGTCATAGTTTCCGAACAGGAACATCTTGTTCTTGATGATGGGTCCGCCCACGGCCGCCCCGAACTGGTTCCGGCGCAGCGGCGCGATTTTCTGCGTCGGCGTGAGGAAAAAGTTGCGCGCGTCGAAGGTATCGTTGCGCAGGAACTCCCACGCCGTGCCGTGCAGTTTGTTGGTGCCGGACTTCGTCACCACGTTGATGACGGCGCCGCCGCCCGATCCGAACTCGGCCGAATACTGGCCCACCTGAATGCTGAACTCCTGAATCGCGTCGACCGAAGGACCCAGGTTCCAGCTATTGAAGAAGGCTTCTTTGTTGTCGGCGCCATCGAGCTGGTAGTTGTTGTCCTGGTGCGGCATGCCGGCCGCCGTGGGCGCGCGCTTGTTGACGATAGCAGCCGATCCGGTGCCCTCGGCGATGCCCGCGGTCAGCGTGGTCAGTTCCATGAAGTTGCGGCCGTTGAGGGGCAGGCTCACTACGCGGGACTGATTGATCACGCCGCCGATCTGGTTGTTCTCCGTGTTGACCAGCGCGGCGCGTCCACTCACCTCGAGCGTCTGCGTCACCTCGCCCACTTGCAGTTCCACGTCGACGCGAGCCTGCTGGCCCACTTCGAGAACGATCCCGCTGACGGTGGCTTTCTTGAAGCCCTGCGACTCGGCTTCCACCGTGTAGGGTCCAGGATTGAGGGCCGCAATGCGGAATGTGCCGGACTCGTCAGTGGTGGCTTGGCGCGAAAGGTTGGTCCCCGTATTGATGGCCGTCACCTTCGTGTTCGGCACCACCGCGCCGGTCGAGTCTTTGACGATACCGGTGAGCACAGCCGTCGGAACTTGCGCAAAAACGCAAGCTGCCGACAACGCGGCTAGAGCAAGCGAACGAAACTTCATCATCTACCCCTTGTTCGAGGAAATTTGGGACCCAGTATATCGCAATGACGGCTACACTGAAGCGATGCTCTTCCTGTGGTTGCTGCTGGCATTCGCTCCCGCCACCGAACAGGATCTGCAAAGGGCGATTCAGGCCAATCCGCGGAGTCCTCAGCCGCACACGAACTATGCGATCTTCTTGCAGCAGAACGGGCGCGTCGCCGAGGCTGTTGCCGAATTCCGCGCGGCGCTCGAGCTCGGTCCGAAATCGCCGGACGCGGCGTACAATCTCTCGCTGGCGCTCTTGAACAACGGAGACGCGGCGGGCGCCATCGCGGTTCTTGACCGGAATCCCGTCGCTACCGGCGACGGCTTCGCGCTCCGCGGCGCGGCGTTGAACGCGCTGGGCAAAACGCCCGATGCGATCGAAGCATTGCGCAGGGCTGTCGCGCTCGATGCCGACAATCCGGACTCGCTCCATGATCTGGCTGTGACGCTGCTCAAAGTGGATGCCAATGACGAAGCGATCGCGTTGCTCGAACGCGGGCGGCGCCGCTTTCCGCGGGCGGCGAAGATCCAAGCGGCAGCGGGAATGGTGGCGTACCTCACCGGCAAGAACGCCGAGGCTGTGCAAGCCTACGAGGCTGCTGTGAAGCTCGAACCCTCGGAGGCTGACCTGCATGCCTCTCTCGGTGATGTGTACCGCGCGACTGGCGAGTTCGCGAAAGCGGAAGCCGGGTACGCGCGCGCAGTGCGGCTCGACGGCGCGGTAGCCGCGTATCGCGTGAAACGCGGACGCAACCTGCTCGACCTGCAGCGCCGATCCGAGGCCGAGGCCGAATTCAGCCAGGCGCTCACGCGAGAGCCCGAGAACAGCGAGGCACACTTCCAAATCGGCAAGCTAGTGGCGGCGCGCGCCGATCACGCCGCTGCGGTGAAGCACTTCGAGCAAGCAGTGGCCGCGAATCCGAAGCTCAAGGAAGCGTGGTATCAGCTCAGCCTGAGCTATCGGCGTTTGGGTGAAACAGAGAAGGCCACAGCGGCGGCGGAACGGTTCCGCGGTCTCGAGTGATCAGACCGCTATGCCCACACGCCAAAGCATGTAGGCGAAGGCTTGGCGTGCGCACAGCCGCCAGTAGCGCGATTCGTCTTGCGGCTGGCCCGGCCGCGGCGACCCGTACGCCGTGATGCCGCCCGATTCGAGCATGCGCTTCACGCGGAACACGTGATAGCCGTCTGTCACCACGACGCATGAGCGCAGGTTCATCCGCCGCATGATTTCCGCAATCGATGCCGCGCTCTGCCAAGTGGACGAAGCTTCTCCTTCCACGATCACTGACTCCGCTGGCACTCCATTCCCGATCAGATAATCGCGCCCCACAGTGCCTTCCGTGAACACAGGATCGCCGCCCGCGCCGCCGGTAGTGAGAATGCGCGGAGCAAGTCCGCGGCGGTAGAGCGCGAGCGCGTGGTCCAGCCGTGCCTTGAGCACGGGCGACGGGCGACCCCGATATTCCGCCGCGCCGAGCACCGCGATCACGTCAGCTTTCGATGCTTCGTCGATCGTCGCCGAGCGGCTCACATCGAGCGTCGTCTTGGCCCACCAGGCGATAAGGACACTAAGAGCCAGCGCCGCCGCCAACCAGGGTCCTCGCCTCATGATGCGTTAAGATCAGTCTACGACGAACATGCCTGCCGAGGCGATGAAAGCCGAATCCATCACCAGTTCGAAGAATCCGCTGCTCAAGGAGATCCGGCGAGCCATCGCGCGCGGGGAGTTGACGGAATCAGGCTGCATGGTGGCCGAGACTTTCCACTTGCTCGAAGAGGCCATCCGCAGCAACCGCCCCATTCAGGCGGTCGTTGTAGCCGCATCGGTGCGCTCGGCGGTCGACAATCACGTTCGCGGGTTGCGCGGCGTGCGCACCACCGTGGTTCCGGATGCGGTGTTTCGCGAAGTGGCGGCGACGGAAACCAGCCAGGGCGTGATCACATTGGTGCAGGCGCCCGAATGGCGCTTGGATCAACTCTTTCGCGGGCGCTCGATGCTGGTAGTGCTCGACGGGGTGCAGGATCCCGGCAACGCGGGCGCCATCATCCGCGCAGCGGAAGCGTTCGGCGCAACGGGCGCGATGTTCCTCAAGGGAACGGTGAATCCGGCCAATCCGAAAGCACTGCGGGCTTCGGCGGGATCGTTGTTCCGCCTTCCGCACATGGCGGGTCTCGACCATGATTTGGTGCGCGCGGCTCTGGAACAAAATCGGCTGGATGTGTATGCGGCCGATCCGAGGGGAAAGCATGCGCTCGGCGAGTGCGACTTGAAGCGTTCGTTCGCGCTCCTCATCGGGAGCGAAGCACATGGTGTGAGCGCGAAGCTTTCCTCAGAAGCGCTGACGCTGCGGATTCCCACCGTGGGCGTGGAGTCTCTCAATGCGGCCATGGCCGCGGGCGTGGTGCTCTACGAGGCGAGCCGGCAGCGGACGGTCCGGCGATGAGCCTGTTCGAGTCAATGCCGGCTGCGAGCGAAGGCCGGCCGCTCGCCGAAAGGTTGCGCCCGGAGACGCTCGAAGGCTACGTTGGCCAGGAGCATATCCTCGGTGAGGGCAAGCCGCTGCGGCGTCAACTCGAGCGCGATCAACTCACCTCGATGATCCTCTGGGGACCGCCCGGAGTCGGCAAGACCACGCTGGCGCGCCTGATCGCGCGGCACACACAAGCCGACTTCGTCCCGTTCAGCGCGGTGCTGAGCGGCATCAAAGAAGTGAAGGAAGTGATGGCGCAAGCCGAGCGCAACCGGCAGTACGGGCGGCGCACGGTGCTGTTCATCGACGAGATTCATCGCTTCAACCGAGCGCAGCAGGATGCGTTCTTGCCGTATGTGGAAAAGGGCGACGTGACGCTGATCGGAGCCACCACGGAGAATCCGTCATTCGAGGTGAACTCGGCGCTGCTCTCGCGGACGCGCGTCTATGCACTGCGAGCGCTCACCACCGAGGAGATCGTGAAGCTGCTCGAAAAGGCGCTCGGCGTGCTTGCGCTGAGTTGCGACGCCGCATTGCTCGAGGAGATGGCGGTGTTCGTGAATGGCGACGCGCGGTCCGCGTACAACCTGCTCGAACTGGCCGCGGCAGCCGCTGTCGACGGGCGCATCACCCGCGACTCGATGCAAGACGTGCTGCAGCGCAAGGTGCTGCTCTACGACAAGTCCGGCGAGGAGCACTTCAATCTGGTTTCCGCGCTCCACAAGTCGGTGCGGTCGTCGGACGCCGATGCGGCATTGTACTGGCTGGCGCGGATGCTCGAATCGGGCGAAGATCGCATGTACATCGCGCGGCGATTGGTGCGCATGGCGATCGAAGATATCGGCCTCGCGGATCCGCGCGCGCTGGAACAAGCGATGGCCGCGCAGCAGTGCGTTCACTTCCTCGGAATTCCGGAAGGCGACCAGGCTTTGGCGCAGTTGACGCTCTATCTCGCGGTGGCGCCGAAATCGGATGCGGCGTACAAGGCGCTCAACGTGGCGCGCGATACGGTCCGCGGATCGGTGGCCGAGCCGGTCCCGATGCATCTACGCAACGCATGGACGAAAGCGATGAAGGCGTGGGGCTACGGCAAGGGTTACCAGCATGCGCATCAGTTCGAAGATGCGTTGCCCGACATGGATTGTTTGCCGGAGTCGCTCGTGGGGACGCGGTTCTACCATCCGACGCTGCGCGGAACGGAAGCGAAGATTGCCGAGCGGCTGGAAGCGATCCTGAAGGCGCGGCGGGAAAAGCAAGAGAAGCCGTAGGCAGCTACAGCGCTTCGAACCAATCGAGCCCTTCCGGAAGGTCCGCCGCAGCGAACTCGATATGCACAACGCGGCGTGGCTTTGCCATGCGAGCCTTCGAGGATGCGTGCAGCAACAGCGGTCGCATCAACAGCGCGTCGCCAGCCGCGAGCGCTGGCAGCACGGCTGGGTGCGAGTGCACCATCTCGTCGATCGCCGCGGACGACAGCTTGCCGGCGCGATGCGATCCAGCGATCAGTCGCAATGCTCCGTTGGTCTCATCGCAATTGTCGAGATGAATTCGGAGCGCGGCCATCTGGTCGAGAATCGCCGCCGGAGGATGAACATGCGGAACGCCAGCCTTCATGGACCAGCCGTGAAATCCCGCCGCATTCACTCGCTGCCGCACCGCGATCGCCAGATCCTGATGCCACGGAACAGCCCAGTTCTCCTCGGGAGTTTTGTCGAAGAAGAGCCCGCGCACGGCCCGCGCGCGCACACCGAGCACTGCTTCGATGACCGCCCGAACCCCTGGCGCACGCGCCGCGTCCGCGATCTCCGGAATATCGAGCAACCGGCGTCCGCGCGAGAGGTGCGAGACTGCCGCGCGCAGCCGCTCGATCACTGTGGGCGAGACCAAGCCTGCGGCCACGGCGAAGCCATCCCTCTCGAACGCCTCGACGTTCATGAACTCCCAGGATAAGCCCACCCTACAATAGGACCTGCGCATGTCACTCCGCTCCGACGCTCTCGCTATGTTTCGCGCATCTTTGAAAGCTGCCGACCCTGTGCAAGCCGTGCAGCGTTTCCTCCGGCGCGACGGCGGCACGCTGTGGGTCGGCAAGCGGCGCTACCCGCTCGCGAGTTTCCGCAACATATATGTACTGGGGGCAGGGAAGGCTTCGGCCGCCATGGCCCAGGCCGTGGAACGCACACTCGGCGCACGCATCAAAAGCGGCTGGATCAACACCAAGTACGGACACGGCGCCAAGCTGAAGCGCATCCACGTACACGAGTGCGGACATCCCGTGCCAGATGACGCGGGCGTGGAAGGCGCACGAGCGATCGCACACATGGCCGAGCAAGCCGAAGCCGGTGACCTCGTCATCTTCCTCATCTCCGGCGGAGCCTCGGCGCTCACGCCGTTCCCAGTGCCGCCCATCACGCTGGCCGAAAAGCAGCAGACAACGCGACTGCTGCTCGAATGCGGCGCGAACATTCACGAGATCAACACGGTCCGCAAACATGTTTCCGCGTTCAAAGGCGGACAACTCGCCCGGCTCGCGGCGCCCGCCACCGTGGTGACGCTGATGCTGAGCGACGTGATCGGCGACCCCGTGGATGTGATCGGCTCCGGACCCACCGTTCCAGACGCGTCCACGTTCGAAGACGCGTTGCGCATCATCGAGAAGTTCGAATTGGCGCAGCGCCTTCCCAATGCCGTGCGCGACCGCTTGCTCGAAGGCCGCGCCGGCAACGCAACCGAAACACCGAAGCAAGGCGACCCCGCGTTCGCGCATGCACAGGGACTGGTGGTAGGTAGTTGCCGGCTCGCCGTGGATGCGGCAGCGGAAAAGGCTCGCGCGCTCGGATACAAGACTCTCGTGCTTTCGACGCTGATCGAAGGCGAGACCCGAGATGTCGCGCGCATGCACGCCGCGATCGCACGCGAGGTCCGTTTGTCGGGGCAGCCGGTTCGAGCGCCTGCCTGCATCATCTCGGGCGGCGAGACCACGGTGACGATTCGCGGCGCCGGGCTCGGGGGCCGCAATCAGGAGTTCGTCTTGGCTGCGGCGATCGATCTCGATGGCGCGCGCGACACGGTGGTGTTCAGCGGGGGCACTGATGGAACCGATGGTCCCACGGATGCGGCCGGCGCGATCGCTGATGGCGTCACGTTCGCTCGCGCCCGCAAGCAAGGCCTGGACGCCGCGGACTTCCTGCGCCGCAACGATTCCTACCACTTCTTCGATGCGCTCGGGGATTTGGTGAAGACGGGTCCAACGCGCACGAACGTGATGGATGTCAGGATTCTGCTGATCGGAAAGTAGCACTCGCCAAGGGGCTCGGAGAACGTAATCCACCGGACATGGCCCGTGGCGTGCTGGCCACGATGTAATGCACGTCGTTCTATTGATTGCGACAGTGGCTGTGGCAAGCGCCCAATGGAGTGCAATTCAGGAGCAGGTGTCGCAGGGAGACGAGATCCGCGTGGACTCGGGTCGAAAGCGATCTATCAAGGGAAGGCTCGATTCTGTCTCTGACACGAAGCTCACGGTCGTTCACCGCGGCAAGGCGATGGAGATCGAGCGCTCCCAGGTGGCACGCGTCTACCGATTCGTCTCGCACGCGAGGGGCAAGAACATCGCCGTAGCGACGGCCATCGGCGCCGGTGTTGGGCTCCTCTTCGGAGCCTGGGTGTACTCGAAAGGAGACATCGTCAAAGGCTTCGTCCCGTTCTCCGGTGCCGTGGGCGCGGGGGTGGGGGCGCTAAGCAACTATGCGTTTGGCCGCAAGAGGAACGAAGTCCTTGTCTATTCGAAGTATTGAGCTACAGCTCTCGCAGGCTCAGATAGAAATCCCAAACGTCGTAGTCTTTGCCTTGATGGCTCAGCCGCTCTTCCACATCGGCCACCGTCTTGGGCGGCGGAACCACCACCTTGTCCCCGGGCCGCCAATTCACTGGCGTGGCGCAGGAGTGTTGATCGGTCGTCTGCAGAGCCGTGACCAGCCGCAGGATCTCATCGACGTTGCGCCCCGCATTCATCGGATAGTAGACCAACGCGCGGATCACGCGCTTGGGATCGATAATGAACACGGCGCGCACGGTGGCCGTGGCGCTCGCGCCTGGGTGGATCATGCCGAACGCATGCGCCACCTTCATGTCGAGGTCGGCGATCATCGGGTACGGAATATCGACGCCGAGTTTTTCTTTCATGTTCTGCAGCCATGCCAGGTGCGAATGGATGCTGTCAACGCTGAGTCCGATCAGCTTGGTGTTGAGGGCAGCGAATTCCGCGGTGCGTCGGGCGAATTCGCTCAATTCCGTGGTGCACACGGGAGTGAAGTCGGCCGGGTGGGAGAAGAAGACCACCCAGTCGCCGCTTTGCCACTCGCTGAAACGCATGGCAGCGTGATGCGTAGTGACGGCGGTAAAGTCAGGGGCCGTGTCGCCGATCTTGGGCAGCGATATCGGAGAGTCACTCATAAGCTCCACGTTACACCAGAATGCCGCTCAGCGAAGTGACGCGAGCAAACCGCCGGTGCGTTCGAGCAGCGCCAGCCGGGCCGTTTCCACCGAGTGCTGGGCGTCCCAGTATGCGATCCACTTTTCCTGCTCCACCATCCGGAGCTGTTCCACCTGGCGCAATGACGAACGGCCCTCGTCGAGCTTGGCCAGTTCCACCGAAAGCTGGTCGCGCGCGACGTCGAGATCGAGCCGCGCCACCTTGCGCCCACCCTCGGCGTTGCGTAAATCATGAAAGCGCGAAATTGTTTCGGCCTGGATCCGGCTGCGCGTGCGCGACGTCTCGATGCGGAGCCGCGCCACCTCGCTCTCCGCTTGCGCCGCGCGCGCCTCCACCGTGGACCCGAGAAACAGCGGCACCTGGATCGACATCCCGAACTGCCCGTTGTGGCGCTGGAACTTGCGGAAGAAGTCCTCGTAGTGATTGAACTTGCCGAGCAGCGCGTATTGCGCCACCAGGTCGATCTGCGGATAGCGCGCCGCGCGCTCGGCCTGCACGGCGATGCCCTTGGCCGCAAGCGCCGATTCCAGCCGCCGCAGTTCCACATTGTTGGCGAGTGCCTGGCTCGCGGCCGCGTCTTCGGATTCCGGAGTCTCGCTCACCGCGCGCTCTTCTTCGGTAGGCATCACGCGATCACCTGGCGCGAACCCGAGCGCCGAAGCGAGCATCACGCCCGTCTGGTCAAGAACCGACTCGAGCTGTGCCACGCGGTGCTCCGCCTTGGCCAGTTCGAGCGCTGCGCGCTTGGCCTCCACCGGGAGCTCGCGTCCCTCCTCCACGCGCACCTTCGTCACCTCCTCCACCTTGCGCGCGCTCTCCACTTGACGCCGCGCCAGCGAAGCCAGCTTGTGGCGATGCTCGAGGTCGAGGAACAGCTCCATGGCGCGATAGGCCGCTGCTTCGCGCGACACCTGCCCTTCCAACCCGGCGCCACGCTGCGCTTCCTTCGCTTGCTCGATCCGAAGCCGCTGCGGTTTGTTGTAGAGACTCGCCACTCCGCGCGCCTGCAGGATGCTCGGCGCCGAGCCTTCGATCGACATCGGGAATCCCGTCGAGTAGGCCAGTCCGCTGCCCGCGTAGACCTTGGGGATGAAGGGGTCGCGTGCCACTTGCGTGTCGAGCGCGGCTTTCCGCTCGTCGATCCGCGACAACAAAGCTTCGGGACTTTGTTTTAGCGCAAGTTCGGCCGTTTGGCGCAGCGAAAGCGTGTGCGTTTCCGCCGCGAGCGCGGCGCATGAGGCCGCGACCAGAACGATGTTCTTCATACTGGCAGGATCGCACGGCTGTGACAAAATAAGAGGCTCATGAAAGCAGCCGTCCTGCGTGAGTTCGGCGTCACACCCGCCGTGGAAGAGGTCGCGCGCCCGGAAGCGGGGCCCGGTGAAGTGGTCATCCGTGTCCACGCCTGCGGCGTCTGCCACTCGGACCTTCACCTCGCCGATGGCGACTGGGACTTGCTCAAGCCCATCACGAAGATCCCGTTGGTGCTCGGGCACGAGGTGACGGGCGTCGTCGAATCAGACGGCGAAAATGCGGGCGATCTGAAGCCCGGTGATCGCGTTGGCGTTCCCTGGCTTCACTGGACCTGCGGCGAATGCGAATACTGCAAGAGCGGCCGCGAGACATTGTGCGGAAAGCAGACCATCACCGGCGTCAGCGTGGATGGCGGCTACGCGGAGTTCCTCAAAGCAAAATCGAGCCACGTGGCGCGCATTCCCGATGCGCTCGACCTGGCCGAAGCCGCGCCGTTGCTGTGCGCGGGGCTTACGGTCTACAGGGCGCTGAAAAAGGCGGATCTCGCTGCTGGGCAGAGGCTGGCCGTGTTCGGTGTCGGCGGGCTCGGCCACTTGGCGATCCAGGTGGGCAAGGCGAAGGGCGCTACTGTCATCGCAGTGGATGTCGCCGAAGAGAAGCTCGCGCTGGCGAAAGAATGCGGCGCCGATCACGTCATTGACTCATCGAAAGAGCAACCGCGCAAAGCGATCCGCGCACTGGGCGGCGCGCATGTGGTGATCGTGACGGCGGCCGCCAAAGCCGCGTACGAGACTGCGCTTGCCAGCGTTCGCAAAGGTGGAACGCTCGCCGTGGTGGGCATGCCGGCGGAACCGATTCCTGTTTCGGCGGTGTCTCTCGTCGCCGGCGAGATCCGGATCGTGGCCTCGGCCGTGGGCACGCGGCAAGACTTGTGCGAACTGCTCGAACTGGCCGCTCAGGGCAAGGTTCGGTGCAGACAAGAGACGCAGCCGCTCGCCGAAGTCGGAGCGGTGTTCGAGCGAATGCGAAAGGGGCAGATCACGGGTCGCGTCGTGTTGACGCCGTAGCCGGTGTCGCAATTCCGCTATTGCAGGGAGGAAGCCGGGGCGACGCCAATTCTCCGCATCTGTTCCTGCCGCCACGCCTCAGTTTCACGGTGTTGCGATCTCAAGTGCGGAACTCGGTCGCCATCTTCCCACATCCAATCGCTGTCGAACCACTTCACACTGAGGTTCACGGTATCCAGCGGACAGTCGTCCGCGATTCTCAGCTTCACGGTGTCTCGGAGGGACCGGCCAGCCGGGATCGTATCGAGGCGGTTCAATTCGCTGAACTCGAAGTTTGCTTGAGCTCCCAACAACGCCGAGTGCCGCCCGAAAAACGTTCGGTCTGCTGTCGAAACTATGTACGCCGCCCGATTCTCCGGCGACGCTACGAAGAAGCGTGTATTCGTGATGACCGGAATCCCAGTGTCGTACCAAGTGTCCCGATGCGTCAGCATGACGGCGAACTCGGTTTCCGCCACTTGACGAATCGATGACTGCCGAATGGGCCGCATTGGCGCGGCTGTCGGCGATGGCGCCGAGACCCCACCGGCCGGAACGCGGTATTGATCGATCACGCTCCACTGCGACACGGGAATCAGTCCGTTGTCTTGACGCGTTGGACTCGGTTGTACCGCTGGCGTGCTCGACGACGTCGTTTGGATTGGTGCCGGTTCGGTCGCCTGCGCTGGTGTCGACTCGGCCTTGTTCTCTACCGGCGGACTGACCGGCTCTGCAGGAGAGGGCGCAACCGAAGGCTGAGAAGCCGGGACAGTCGGGCTTGCGGCCTGCACCACCTGGACCGGAGCGGGGGCTGGTTCGTCGCGCAGGGCCAGCGATCGCCGAATCTCCGGAACCACCAGCCAGGCGGCAACTCCGGCGACAATGGTGACGATCAGGCTGAGCAGTGACAGCCACTCGGAGCGGGACCAGCCCGCACGGTCTCCACCCTGCGAGTAACTCATGCAAAGAATCCATCGTCCGCCTCCGGCTGGGCCTTCAGTACGGAGTTCCCCTGAGACGCTTCCCGATGAGCCCTATTTCACCGTGTTCCGCCGCACTACACGCACACGCCGTACCGGAACCGCTTGGGCTTCCGCGAACTGCGAGTCGATGATGTTCTGTTCCTTCTCGTGCGTCTTCTACGATCCGTTGGCTGGGCGCGCTATCCGGAGGGCCGAGGAAATGCAATCGCCACCGTGACCCGTCGAGCAGCGGCTGAATGAAGTCGCTGATCACGCGCACGGATAGCGGCCAAAGCCGCATACGAGACCGCGCTTGCCTGCGTGCGCAAAGGTGGAACGCTCGCCGTGGTGGGCATGCCGGCGGACCCGATTCCTGTTTCGGCGGTGTCTCTCGTCGCCGGCGAGATCCGGATCGTGGCCTCGGCCGTGGGCACGCGGCAAGACTTGTCGGAACTGCTCGAACTGGCCGCGCAAGGAAAGGTCCGGTGCCGACAGGAGACGCAGCCGCTCGCCGAAGTCGGAGCGGTCTTCGAGCGCATGCGCAAAGGCCAAATCACGGGCCGTGTCGTTCTGACACCGGCATAGCGGCGTCGACTCGGGTCCAAAGCAGAATCCCCACTCCGAGCAAGAGCATGGCCGGAAGCAGACTGAGATCGTAATCAGCAGTGCGTTGCACCAAGTAGCCGTAGGAAATCGAGAACGCGAATGAACCCGCCTGAGCGGCTGTGTTCATGAAGCCCGAAACGGTTCCCGACGATTCTCTGCCGATATCGACACACACAGACCACACCGCGGGCTGCTGAAACGCGAGGCCCGCATAAGCGAGCGACAGCAGCGTCAATGATGGTGCGGGAGTCCGCACTGTGAGAGCACAGCAGATGCAGATCAGCGCCACAGCCAATCCTCCGAACCCCACCGAGCGCCGGCCCCGAGCCAACCCGAAGCGGGAGACGAGCGCATCACCGGCGATTCCGCCGAGGCCGTTGGCCGCAGCACCGAGCAGAAACGGAATCGTCGACCACGCCAATTGGCGTTCGCTGAAGCCCCTGGCTTTGGCGAGATAGGTCGGCAGCCACGCGAGGAAGAAGTACATGGCGTAGCAAAAGCAGAAAGCGACGCCCATCAACGCGCGAACGTTCTTGTTGGCCGCAACGGTTCGCCAAGGGAGAGTCACCCTGGGTCCGCTGGTTTCGATATCGCGATACCAGCGATGCCACGCGACACCCCAGATCACGCCCACCGATGCGAACAGAAAAAATGAAGCACGCCATCCGTAGTACACCTGGACCGGTATGACGAGCGCAGGGGCCAACGCGGCGCCGAGTTGGCTCGCGGTCCAGATCACGCCGAAGGCGCGGGCCCGTCGTTCCGCTGGGAATCGGCTCGAAACCACCGTGGACATGTTCGGAAACGCGCCGCTCTCGCCGGCCCCGAAGCAAAAGCGCGCGGCCACCAGCGAACGAAAACCGCTGACCGCTCCGGTTGCCGCGGTGAACATGGACCACCAGCAGACGATTCGAGTCAGCACGCGGCGCGGACCGAAGCGATCTCCCATTCGTCCACTCGGGATCTCGAACAAAGCGTAGGCGAGTGCGAACGCTCCGGTCACCCAACCCCATTGTTCCGGACCGATGTCGAGTTCGCGCTGCATCCGTGGACCCGCGACGGAAATGCATACCCGATCGACGTAGGTGATGACGGCGAGCAGAGCGAGCATCGAAAGTACACGATCGGCCGAGCGCATCGAAGGAAGTACAATTAGACCTTCGCATCCGGGGAGGTGTCAACGACGCAATGCGCACGGGAGGAGGATTCGTCGCGTTTGCGCGCAGCGAAATCCAGCAGTCGATTCCCGCGCGATGGCGAGCCCAGGTGCGCCAGCACGGAGAGTCACTGGCCGTCTCGGCCGGCGGCGTCAGCGTGAGCTACCGCGACCTGGACCAATTGTCGGATCGCTTCGCTCACGCGGTACTCTCGGCGGCCGGAGAGGCGCCACAGCCGATCGCGCTGCTGATGGACCAGAGTGTGCTGTTGCCGGCAGCGATCCTGGGAGTTCTCAAAGCGGGACACTTCTACGTGCCCTTCGACCGCGGGATTGCTCCGGCACGAATCGCGCGGATGCTCGAGCACGCAGGCGCTGCGACGTTGATCACGGACCGGGCCAGCAGCGCCATCGCTTCCGGGCTCTCCGCGAAGCTTGTCGAAGCGGAGTCGATCGCCAACGAGGCCCACCCGGGTTCCATTGACCGCTCCGGTGACCCAGACGCGCTCGCCTACGTCTACTACACGTCCGGCAGTACCGGTGAACCGAAAGGCGTGATGGACAACCATCGCAATGTGCTGCACAACGTGCTTCGATACACCAACGCTCTCGGGATCGGCCCCTCTGACCGGCTCACACTGCTGCAAACGGCGAGCTTCAGCGGCGCGGTCTCGAGCATGTTTTGCGCGCTGCTCAATGGCGCCGCATCGTTTCCGATACTCGCACGCGGGGAGACACCCGGCGCGCTCGCACACTGGGTCCGATCCAACGAATTGACCATGTGGCATTCGGTACCGGCGCTGTTCCGGCATCTGTGCGCATCGGGCGAACGCTTCCCTTCGGTTCGCGTGGTGCGGCTCGAAGGGGATCAGGCCGCACCCTCCGATGTCACGCTGTTCCGGCGCTGTTTCTCTGGCGACTCCGTGTTGGTCAACGGACTCGGCGCAACCGAAACGGGCATCACCCGGCAGTTCTTCGTGACAGCCTCTACCGCCATCCCCGAACGTTCTCTGCCCATCGGTTATCCGGTCGAAGACATGGATGCGCAGTTGCTCGATGCGGAAGATGGAGTCGGCGAGATCGGGATCAAGAGCCGCTACTTGGCCCTCGGCTATTGGAAGCAACCGGAGTCAACGGCGCGCGCGTTCCACGATTGCGACGGAGGCAAGCGCCTCTACAGAACCGGTGATCTCGGGCGGATGCATGACGACGGTTGTCTCGAGCATCTTGGCCGCAAGGACCTCGCTTTCAAGATCCACGGCAACCGTGTGGATGCGGGCGAAGTGGAAGCTGCCCTTTGCACGCTGCCCGGCGTGGAGCAAGCTGCCGTTGCCCCGCGCGCGAACGAACGAGGCGAGCCCCGGTTGTGTGCGTGGCTGATTTGCAAGCCTGGGTACCAGTTGGATCCGGGCCGGCTGCGCCGGGAATTGGCCGGTCGCCTGCCGCTACACGCGGTGCCTTCCTGGTATGCTCTGGCCGATGCCTTTCCGCTGAATGCAAACGGCAAGATCGACCGTTCCGCGTTACCGGCGCCCAGCCGCGGCAGGCCATCGCTAGCAGTGCCGATGATCGATCCCGAGACCGCCACGGAACGCGAAATCGCACGAGTCTGGCGGGAGGTGCTCGATCTCGACGAAATTGGAATCGACGATGACTTCTTCGATCTCGGCGGAACCTCCCTCGACGTTGCGCGAGTAGTGGCCGAACTCGGCATCGACGTCGAGGCATTCGTTTCCGGACCTACGATTCGGCGGATGGCCGGCTTCCGTTCCGCGTCCGGCGTGATCACGATTCGGAGAGGCGATGGGCAGCCTCCGCTGTTTTGCGCACCGCCGCACTCGGGGCTCCTGGTGGGATATCAGAACCTTGCAAGGCACCTCGTGCCGGGCCGAGCGATCTTCGGGTTCTCGCCTCCTGGCGCCAACGTTCCGGTTCCCGTGCGCGATCTCGCGATTCGCAATATCGAGGCGATGCGCGAGGTACAACCTCACGGCCCGTACGCGATTTCGGGATATTGTTTCGGCGGCCTGGTCGCCTGGGAAATGGCTTCGCTTCTCGAGCAAGCCGGCGAACGCGTATCGATTCTGGTGCTGGTGGAATGCTATTTCGACGGCTGGCTAAGGGAACAGTCCGCGGCGCGCCGAGCTTCGGTGGTATTCGAGCATGCCGTCAGAAGAGCGCTGCGGCACGTAACTCGCGGACCGCTTCATTGGGCAGCGCTGGTCCGCCGCGTCTCCGAACTTCGAGACGAGCGGGACTGGGTCATGCCCTATCGGGACGCGACGAGCTCATTCCGCCCACTTCCATTCAGCGGGCGAGTGCTCTTGCTGCAGCCGGAATCGCCGCGGGCTGGCGAATATCCGGCGCCCCTCATGGGTTGGGACCGTCTAATCACCGGCCCGGTGGAACATCATACTTTACCCGACGACCTTCAAAGCCTGCTCAGCGAACCAACCGTATCTCGCGTTGCCCGGCTGGTCGAGCAGGCCCTTGCCTGACATCCGAGGGCGTGACTACTTCGCCGTGCGCCGCCGCACCACACGCACCCGCCGCACTGGAGCCACTTGCGCCTCCGCGAACGCCGAGTCGATGATGTCCTTCTGTTCCTTCTCGTGCGTCTTGTACGATCCGCTGGCCGGGCTCGCGCTTTCCGGACGCCCGATGAAGCGCAACCGGCGCCGCGACCCATCGAGCAGCGGTTGAATGAAGTCGCTGATCACGCGCCACGGACCCATGTTGAGCGGCTCTTCCTGCACCCAAACCACATCCGCGCTGGCCGGGTAGCGATCGAGGTGGTCGCGCAGTTCCTTCTTCGGGAACGGATAGAGCTGCTCCATGCGAATGATGGCCACATGGTCCGCTTCGCGCTGCTCCCGCGCCGCCAGCAGATCGTAATAGATCTTGCCCGAGCACAACAGTACGCGCGACACGCGATCCGGCGCCGTTGCCGAAGTCTCGCCGATCACTTCGCGGAATGTCCCGGTGGTGAACTCTTCGGCGTTCGAAATCACGCGCGGATGGCGCAAAAGGCTCTTCGGAGTAAAGAGCACCAGCGGCCTGCGGAGCCCGCGGCGGTCTGCACCGCCGTACATCTGACGTCGCAACACGTGGAAGTACTGCGCCGGCGTGGTGCAATTCACCACGTACATATTGTCTTCGGCGCAGAGTGTGAGAAAGCGTTCGATGCGCGCGCTCGAGTGCTCCGGACCTTGGCCTTCATACCCGTGCGGCAGCAGCAGCACCATCCCGCAATGTTGCCCCCACTTCTGCAGCGAGACGCTGAGGAACTGGTCCACCATGATCTGGGCGCCGTTGACAAAGTCTCCGAACTGCGCCTCCCACAACACCAGCGTCAGCGGATCTCCCACCGAATAGCCGAACTCGAATCCCATCACGGCGTACTCGCTGAGCGAGCTGTCATAGACGCCGAAGCTCGCCTGCTCCTGCGCGATGTGCTTGAGCGGGCGATAGAGTTCTCCGGTTTCGTAGTCCACGAGAGAGCTGTGGCGCTGGCTGAACGTGCCGCGTCCCGAGTCCTGGCCGCTGAGCCGCACTGGAGTTCCTTCGAGAACGATGGTCCCGAACGCCAACGCTTCGGCGGTGGCCCAATCCACGCCATGCTCGAATGCGCTCCTGCGCCGTTCGATGAAAGGCTTCAGCTTCGGATGCAGCGTGAAGGTATCGGGAAGCGTGGTGAGCCCCTCGATCACGCGATCAAGCACGTCGCGCTCCACGGCGGTCTTGTGCGGAACGCGCCCCGCATCGGATTCAGGCAGCCCCATCTCCTGCACTTCGTACTTGTGCGGAAACTGGCGCGCTTCATCGAAACCATCGTCCAGGCGCAAGGCCACGCGCTTGCGGAAACGATCGACCTGTTCCGGAGTCACCACTTTTTCGCGCATCAGCCGCTCGGCGTACTGCGCCGCCACCGGAGCCGTTTCCTTGATCTTGCGATACATGATCGGCTGCGTGAAACTCGGATCGTCGCCTTCGTTGTGCCCGTGACGCCGGTAGCAGATCATGTCGATCACAACATCTTTTTGGAATTCGTTGCGGAAATCGAACGCCACCTGCATTGCGCGGATGCAGGCCTCCGGATCGTCGCCGTTGACGTGGATGATCGGTGCTTGCACGGTGCGCGCCACGTCAGTGCAATAAACCGATGAGCGCGAGTGCGCTGGATTCGTGGTGAATCCGATCTGGTTGTTGATCACCAGGTGAACCGTTCCGCCCGTCCGATATCCGTGCAGTTGCGAAAGGTTCAGCGTCTCGGCCACCACGCCTTGTCCGGCGAACGCCGCGTCGCCGTGCAGCAGCACTGGGATGATGCGCCGGCGCTTGGCGTCTTCGAGCCGCGTCTGCTTGGCTCGCACGATGCCTTCCACCACGGGATTGACGGCTTCGAGATGCGAAGGATTCGGAGCCATCGAAACCACGGTCTCATTGCCCTGCAGCGAGCGATGGATTCCCGATGCGCCGAGATGATACTTCACGTCGCCGGAGCCCTGGCTCGAATCCGGATCCGGATGGCCTTCGAACTCGGAGAAAATCTGGCTCATCGGCTTTTCGATGATGTTGGCCAGCACGTTGAGCCGCCCGCGGTGCGCCATGCCGATCACCACTTCATGCGCGTTGTTGTCGGCCGCGCGGTCCAGTAGTTCGCCGAGAATCGCGATCGCGGTCTCGGCGCCTTCGAGCGAAAATCGCTTCTGCCCCACGAAGCGCGAGTGCAGGAATCCTTCGAACGCCTCGGCGTTCACTAGCCGCTCGAGAATGCGCACGCGCTCCTCGGACGAGAGCACCGCAGGTTCCGGTTCCATGCGGTGCTGCAGCCAGCGCTTCTGCTCCGGATGTTGGATGCTCATGTACTCGCATCCGATCTTTCCGCAGTAGGTGCGGCGCAGCGTGTCGAGAATCTCGCGTAGCGTGGCCACGGGTTTGGGCGCCGCGTCGCCGGTGAGCGCCCCGAGATTGCCAGTGATGAACGGGCGGTCGAGATCCCAGATGGAGAATCCGTACGTGGCCGGATCGAGCTCGGGATGATAGCTCGCTTCCGAGCCGAGCGGATTGAGGTCGGCGATCAGATGGCCGCGGACGCGATACGCATTGATGAGCTGCAACACGGCCGCTTCTTTGGCGACATTGCTGGCCGCAGGCTCGGCCGCGCTCGGCCGCCGGTCCGCTTCCCAGTGCACGGGGCGCGCCGGAATCCGCAGCGCCGCGAACACTTCTTCGTAGAACTCGGCCGCGCCGAAAAGCAACTCCTGGAGCTTGCCGAGAAACGTGCCAGACTCCGCTCCCTGAATCACGCGATGGTCATACGTGCAGGTGAGCGTCATCACTTTGCTCAACCCGAGCGAGGCGAGCGTATCGGCGCGCGCGCCTTGATACTCTGCGGGAAAGTCGATTGCGCCGGACGCGATGATGCATCCTTGGCCGGGCATCAGCCGTGGTACTGAGCCGACGGTGCCGACGGTGCCGGGATTCGTGAGCGAAATCGTGGTGCCCGCGAAATCATCGACGGCGAGCTTGCCCTTGCGTGCGCGCTGCACCAGATCGTCAAACGCCGCCATGTACTGCGCGAACTTCATCTCGCCGCAGTTCTTGATGTTCGGCACCACCAGCGAGCGCGTCCCGCCCGGACCCGCCACATCCACCGCCACGCCGAGATTGATCTGCTTACGCACCAGGCGAAACGCTTCGGCGTTTTGTTCGCCGTAAGCGTCGTTCATCGAGGGCTGCGACTTCACCGCCTGCACGATCGCCCACGCGAGCAGGTGCGTGTACGAGATCTTGCTCTTGCCCTGGAGCTCGCGATATTGGTTGATGATCCGGCGGTTCTCTTCGATCACCTTTACTGGCACGGTCCGCTGCGAAGTGGCGGTGGGCACCGAGAGGCTGGCGACCATGTTCGCGGCAAGCCGCGCCGCGGCTCCGCGCAAAGGAACGAGTTGCTCGGAGGGCCCGAGTTGAATCGGCGGCGTGGATGGAGTGACGGCCTTCGTCTCTTCGCTTGCCGGGGCAGCGGGCGGAGCAGGGACAGGAAGCGGCGCAGTGGCCGGAACCGGTGCAGCAACGGGAGCAGGTACGGGAGCCGGAGCCTCGGCGGGCGCTGCCGTGTGCGTGCCATTGGTTTCGAACAGGCCCTTCCATTCGGCGTCCACCGCCGCATGGTTGTTCCGGTACTGGGCGTGGAGCTCCTCCGCGAGCCAACTGTTCAAATCAGGGATAGTGGGTGATTCAGGCATGTGGGGGCGAGCGCGTCTGTTCGCGCGCTCTAGTCTTATTTTAGGCGCGATGATGCCGGATGGAGCGTGTTAGACTCGAGCGCATGGTAGCGAGGATTCAATTGGCTGTACCCGATCCGGCGGCGATCTGCCACGGCGACCGGATGAGCCGCGAAGAATTCCTCGACCGGTGGGATCGCGAGCCCTGGCTGAAGAAAGCGGAGTTGATCGAGGGGTCTGTCTACCTACCCTTGCGTCCATCCGAATCGCACGCCGTGTGTGAGGGCCTGACATGCTTCTGGCTGGGCTACTACGCGGGCCTGGCGCCGGGTTGCCGGCATCTCTCCAACGCGACTTGGTTGATGACACGGCACAGCGTGCCGCAACCCGACCAGTCCTTGTGCCAGATCGGTCCGGGGGCTCGCTCCCGCGTGGAGAACGGTCTGCGCTCGGGCGTGCCCGAACTCGCCGTTGAGGTCTGCGATTCGCGACGCTCGTACGATCTCGGCGTCAAGTTGCGGATGTATGGGACGGCGGGGGTTCCCGAGTACTTGGCGTTGATCATCGAGCAACGGAGGATCGAGTGGAGGGTGCTCGAGGGCGGCCAGTATCGGATGCTGAAGAGGCATCGCGACGGGATGCTGCGGTCCAGGATTTTCCCCGGACTTTGGCTCGATATCGAGGCATTTTGGCGCGAAGACAGGGGCGGGTTGAGGGCCGCTGTCGATCGCGGCGTTCCGTCCCGGTAGAGCAGGAGCCCGCGTTAGACTCGGGCTGAAGAGGTTTGCAATGTCAGCCCTTGCCTCCCTAGTTTTTCCCGAGCCTGACCTGCTCAGCCACGGCGATCACATGAGCCGCAAGGAATTCATCGACCGCTGGAGCCAGATGCCGGAACTGAAGCGCGCGGAACTGATCGATGGAGTCGTCTACCTGCAGCCTCTGGTTTCTTTCTCTCACGGCACGAAGGACGCACTCATCGCGTTAGCGCTCGGATACTATTCCGCTCACTTGGCGCGTTGCCGCTCCTTCAGTCGCGCGACTTGGCTGATGACCCGGACCAGCGCACCGCAACCGGACCAGTGTCTGTGCAGAGTCGGCCCCGGTTCGCGGTTTCGGCTTACCGGCGATTTGCCTACCGGCGTGCCAGAATTAGCTGCCGAGACCTGCCGCTCGAGCCGCTCCTACGACCTCGGCGCCAAGCTGCGCCTCTACGAGCAGGCCGGCGTGCCCGAGTACCTCGCCGTGGTTCTCGAGGGCGAGCGCATCGAATGGCGCGTCCTCGAGAATGGCCACTACCGCCTGATGAAGCCCCACCGCGATGGGACGTATCGCTCCAAAATCTTTCCAGGACTCTGGCTCCACGCGAAAGCCTTCTGGAAAGGGGACAAGCCCAATCTCATGGCCGCCATCGACCGCGGAGTCGCCAGCCTCGAGCCGTAGCGGGCGCCGCCAACCTACTCGAGCCGGATCTTCGGCATCGGCGCGGACTTCACCGCTTCCGGCAACCCGAACGCCCAAATCGCCGTGGACGAAGCAATCGAGATCTGCTCCTTCCCATCCACCGTGTACACGATCGGCGCGGCCGTCAGCCCTTCGCCCATGTTGAAATGCCAAAGGTGCTTGCCGGTCCTCGCATCGAGCGCGATCAGTTGCCCGTCATCGTCGCCGATGAAGATCAGCCCGCCCGCCGTCGACACCGTCCCCGACCACTGCTCCGCCGGACCCGTCATCGGGTATTCCCACATCTTGTTCCCCGTCTTCGGATCGAACGCGCGCACCACGAACTGCCCGATATCGGCGGGCTTCGGTCCCGCGCCACCGCCCGAGAAGTTCTTCATCGGTTCCGGCTCTTTCGATGAGCTGGTGAAGATGTCGCACTGCTCGAGCGTGATCACGTAGAACCACCCCGTCGACGGATTGTACGAAGGGGACATCCAATTCGTGGCGCCACGCACTCCGGGACACACGCGATTGCCCGCCGGCGTCGGATCCTTGTCGGGCACCAGAATCGGGCGGCCCTTGGCATCGATACCGGAAGCCCAATCGAGCTTCTCCACCAATCGCGTCGCGCGCAGATACTCGCCCGTCACGCGATCGAGCGCGTAGAAGAAGCCGTTGCGATTCGCATGGAGCACGGCCTTGCGTGGCTTGCCGTTGATCGGGATATCGATGAGCACCGGCCATGATTGCGCATCCCAATCATGCGTGTCGTGCGGCGTAAATTGGAAATACCATTTCATCTTGCCCGTATCGGCGTCGAGCGCAATCAGCGAACAACTATAGAGGTTGTCGCCGCCGCGATCGGCCCCGTAGAAATCGGGCCAGGGATTGCCGGTGGTCCAGTAGATGAGGTTCAACTCAGGATCGAACGTTCCCGAAAGCCAGGTTCCGCCTCCACCGTATTGAATGTACTTGCCCCAGCTCTCGGACCCGGGTTCGCCCTTGGCGGGAATCGTGTAGGTACGCCACATCTCCTCGCCGGTATCGGCGTTGAGCGCCGCGATGTATCCGCGCATGCCCGTATCGCCGCCGGCCACGCCCACCAGGATCTTGTCTTTCAGAGCGAGCGGCGCCGCCGAAGCGAACATTCCTTCGTCGATGTTGCCGTACTTCTTCTGCCAGATCACCGCGCCCGTGCGGCGGTCGAGCGCAACGGCCTGAATATCAGCGGTGACGAAGAAGACCTTGTCTCCGAGGATCGCCGCTCCGCGGTTCACGGCTTCCTTCTTCGAGCGCGAATCCTTGTACGCCCAGATCAGGCGTCCGCTTTTGGCATCCAGCGCGCGGAGCTCATTGGTGTTGGTGATGTACATCACACCGTCGTAGACAATCGGATTTGTGCGCAGTCCATTGGCCTTGGGCACATGGTACGCCCACTTCGGAACCACGTTGGCCACGTTCGCGGTGTTAATCTGCGTAAGCGGACTGTGCCGCTTCGCCTGATAATCGCCCGCGTAGGTGAGCCAATTGTTGCCCGGCCCCTTGAGGATGTCTTCGTAACGAACCTGTGCCTGAGCGGCCAGCACAATAGCGAGTGAGGGGAGGATTCTCTTCATGGTCTGGGTCCCTTATTTCTTGGCAACGTCCACGCCGCGTACGCTGAGGCGGCTCAGATAAGCAACGAGATTGTCGATCTCGCCAGTGCTCAACTTCTTCGCGTAATCTTTCGGCATCGGCGAGCCCTTCGACATCGACATCGCCGTCACGTCGGCCATGTTGACCAAGTGAAGGTTGCCTTGCGCGTCCTGCAATTGCATCGAATAATTGGTGCGGTTGCGAGCCACGCCCTTCAACGTTTTTCCATTCGCCAGCGTCACCGTTACCGCGCGGTAGCCTTGCGCGCCGTCAGCATCCGGGTCCACGATCGACTCGCGCATCTGCGCGCCCGATCGCATCGCCGCGATGTTCGACAGATCCGGACCGAGCATTCCTCCCTTGCCGTTCACACGATGACAGCCCCCACAACCGCCCTTCGCGAACACTGATTCGCCCGCTTTGCCATCGCCGCTCACGGGACTCTCGATCGCCGGCGCGGTCAGCGAGACGACATACGCCACTACCTGCCAAGCCTGATCGTCGGGAAGATTCGACGCCGGCATCGCCGCGCCCACGCCCTTCTGCACGGCTTTGAACAACGTCGGATCGTCGAGCGGATGCCAGAAGACGCGCTCGCGCAAGTTGGGTCCGCGGCCGCCTTGCCCTTCCGAGCCATGGCACACTGCGCATCCGCCGGCGAAGAGCTTCTGCCCGGCTTCGATCGCCTTGGCGTCGCCGATCGCGGGATTGCGACCCTTTTCGCCTTCTTTCTCATGTTGCGCGGCCAAGGGAACGGCGATGGCGAAGGCCGCCAGAAGAGCTGCTGTACGCTGCATGGGGTCTATTATCGTCGATTTCGACGGGCAGTGCCGAGCCTGAGTCGGTACACAGCGCACGATAGAATAGAGAAGCCTCATCGCATCGCCGCATCATGAGCGCCCCTAAACCAGGTTCCGGGAAACAGCCGATAGTAGTATGCGTGGATGGCCACCTCAGGCCCACCGAACAGCGCCTGCTGTTCCCCGAGTTATCCGAGAACCCTTGGGCGTCGTCGCGAGCCAAGCATCGAATCGCCCCGCCCCGCAGCGGGTTGACGACACTCGAGTTGTGCGCTGGTGCTGGCGGTCAAGCCCTCGGTTATGAACAGGCCGGGATCGATCATGCCGCTCTCATTGAGCTCGATCGTCACGCGTGTGCCACGCTTCGCCTGAACCGGCCCGAATGGGAAGTCATCGAGCAGGACCTCAACCATTTCGACGGCGCAAACTACCGGGGCGTCGACATCATCTCGGGCGGCTTGCCCTGCCCGCCCTTTTCCGTAGCCGGGAAGCAGTTGGGAACCCAGGACGAACGAAATCTGTTTCCCGCCATGATTCGCCTGGTGGATCAGATTCGCCCGCGGGCGGTGATGATCGAAAACGTGCGCGGGATCCTCGACGCTGTCTTTCAGGACTACCGTGGCTACGTCGGCTCCGAACTCCAGAAGCTCGGTTACCAGACAGGCTGGAAGCTCATGAACGCTTCCGATTTTGGAGTCCCACAACTGCGGCCGCGCGTGGTGTTCGTCGCGATAGAGAAAGCCTACGCTTCTGGCTTCGAGTGGCCCGCAACTCATCTCGAGACGCCGCCAACCGTTGGGCAAGCTCTTCTCGATCTGATGGCGGCCGGTGGGTGGGAGGGCGCGGCTGCATGGGCTCGGGAAGCAAATGAGATTGCCCCGACCGTGGTCGGTGGTTCGCACAAGCACGGCGGTCCGGACCTGGGCCCGACCCGCGCCCGGCGCGCATGGGCCTCGCTGGGCGTTGACGGACTCGGCATTGCCAATGCGGCTCCGGGGAGCGATTTCACCGGCATGCCGCGGTTGACCGTTCGAATGGTGGCCCGCCTCCAGGGGTTCCCCGACGATTGGCAGTTCAGCGGTGGCAAGACAGCGTCATACCGCCAGGTTGGAAACGCGTTTCCGCCGCCCTTTGCGCGAGCCGTGGCCGAGAGCATTCGGGCCTGCTTGACAGTGTCGCGGATGGTAAAGGCTGCGGGGTGACCATGAGCCAGAGCGGAGCGCGAGCAAAACTCAGGACCTTCTTATTGGCACACGTAGGAGAGGTCCTCACCTCGAATCAGCTTCGTAGGGCTTCAGGGAATATCAGCGAGTGGGCGCGTCGAGTCCGGGAACTGCGAAACGAAGAAGGCTACGAGATTCTCACTCACAATGACCGCAGCGATCTCAGGCCCGGCGAGTACCTTCTGGAGGATGCAACCCCGAAACCCGCCTTCGCCCGCGAGATCTCGAAGGAGACCCGTGCGCTGGTGCTTGACCGCAATGGATTCACGTGCCAGATGTGCGGAGCGGTTGCGGGAGAACCGCATCCGGCGGACCCTGGGCGCAAGACCCGGCTCCACATTGGCCACGTGATCGACAAGTCGGCCGGTGGCAGTGACGATCCATCGAACCTTCGCGCGATCTGCTCGGTGTGCAACGAGGGAGCGAGGAACCTCACGCTCGATCGGCCCCCGGCCGAGAAGTTCCTCATTCAGGTACGGCGCGCAACCGGCGCGGACCAACTGAAGGTTCTCTCCTGGCTGCTGCGGAAATTCCCGGAGCAAGCCGCTGAACTAGCGCTCCCTGACAGCCACGGGAAAACGAAGAGCCGCGGGGAAGCGAAAAGCCGCCGGAAGAATGGATAACCTCAGCCCAGAGCGCCGTAGCGAGAACATGCGGCGGATCCGAAGCAAGGATACGTCGCCCGAGATGGTGGTGCGCAGGCTGGCTCATGGGTTCGGTTTCCGGTACCGCCTCCATGAACCCAAGCTCGAGGGCAAGCCCGATTTGGTGTTCCCGCGGCTCAAGAAGATCATCGATGTGCGCGGCTGTTTCTGGCACCAACACCGCGGTTGCATCGATTCTCACATCCCGAAGTCTCGCGCCGGGTACTGGCGGCCCAAGCTCCAGGGCAACGTCGCTCGCGATAAAGCCAAGACCCGCATGTGGCGAAAAGCGGGCTGGGAAGTGTTCATCGTTTGGGACTGCCAGACCAGCGAGAAGGGCCGGCCTGTGCTCAAGCGCTCCCTTCGCGATTTCCTTTCAGGCTAGATCGTGTCTCGCTCCATCCTGCTGGCCGCCCACCGTGCAAACTAGAAGGATGCGGACTCTGCTCGCTCTCCTTCTCGCCTTCGCGCCCGCCGCCCTACCGCAAGGCGTCCACCCCGTCAGCGGACGCGTCTACGCACCCGTCATGGGCGCCGGCGGAGCCAACTGGCTCGTGCGATCCGAACGCGAGACCGAAGAGAACCCCACGCTCGCTCTGAAGATGCTCGCGCTCGAACCCGGCATGCGCATCGCCGACATCGGCGCCGGAGTCGGATATTGGTCGCTGCGAATGGCCGAACAGGCCGGACCCAAAGGCAAGGTCTACGCGGTCGACATCCAGCCCGAGATGCTGCGTCTGCTGCGGAAGCGCATCGAGAAGGCCGGCGTCTCGAACGTCGAGCCCGTCCTCGGCGGCGAAGCCTCCACGAATCTCCCTGCCAACACAATCGACCTCGCCATCCTCGTCGACGTCTATCACGAGTTCGCGAAGCCTCAGGAAATGCTGCGTTCCATCGCCTCCGCGCTCAAGGCGGACGGTACGCTCGTGCTCCTCGAATTCCGAAAAGAAGACGCGAGCGTCCCCATTCGCGAAGAGCACAAGATGAGCGTCGCCACCGTGAAGCAGGAACTCGAAGCCGAAGGCTACCGCATGGAGAAGGTCCTCGAAGATCTCCCTTGGCAGCACATGTTCTTCTTCAAGAAGGCGGCGCAGAAATGAAGGGTGCACGATTCCCCTCCGAACACTCGAGCGCGCGTGATCGAGCCACCGGCGCACTCGTCCATCAGCTCACCAATCAGCCCTGCATCAATCACGCAACCTATTTCCTCCAGAGCTCCTTCACGCCGGACGGCTCCACCCTGCTCTTCGTCTCCTATCGCAGCGGAGCCGCGCAACTCTACGAAATCGCACCGTTCCCAACCGGCGATATCCGCCAGTTGACCGATGGCGTACCGATCCATCCGTTCTCGCCCGCGATCCATCCCGATGGCGGCTCCATCTTTTTCGTCCGCCGCGGATCCATCTGGCGGCTCGACCGCAACACGCTCGCTGAAACCTGCATCGTCGACTTCGGTGACGCCCAATTGGGCGAATGCTCGCCGGGCGCGGGCGGGGATTGGCTCACGGCGGCGGCCAAGCGCGGCAGCGAATCCGGCATCGTCGCCGGCCGCGCCGACGGCTCTCACTGGACCTTCATCCCATTTCCGCGCACCGTCATCCATCCACAATTCCATCCGCTCGATCCCACATGGATCCTTTTCGCCGGCGACCCCGCCCCGCGCATGCATCGCGTTCGCCGCGACGGCACATCGCTCGAGTGCCTCTACGAACACGGCAATGACGAGTTCCTGGTTCACGAAACATTCCTTGGAACAACCGGCGACATCGTCTACACCGTCTGGCCGCATGCGCTGTGCCGCATGAACTGGGAGACGCGAGAGCGCACAGTGATCGCTGAGTTCAACGCTTGGCACATCACGCCCGATCGCGCCGGAGCGCGCGTGCTCTGCGACACGAATCATCCCGACCTCGGCCTCTTCCTGATCGATGCTGCTACTGGCGCGCGCCGTCAGGTGTGCCTCTCGGAATCGAGCAATGGCGGATCGCAGTGGAAGACCTCGCGCTACGCGCTAGCCGAAGACTTTGCCGCCGCCCGTAGCGCCGCAAAATCAGGCGCGCTGAGTTGGATGGAGGTGGCCACCGACACCGTCTACGGACCCCAATGGACCCATCCGCATCCATCGTTCTCACCCGATGAGCGCAAGGTCGTGTTCGCAAGCGACCGCTCAGGCCACCCGCAGGTCTACGTGGCCGAGCTCTGAGCGTCTGGGCTCCAAGCGCCCGGGCTTGAATCCGGAACCCCATCCGGGGCATCCTATTGACAGCACCCCTATGCGGATGCGCTAAACTGTACTTTTCGGTATCAATTATCTCTGGGAGGGAAGAACCTCATGTCTCTTGCTTTGAGTACGCGCGCGGTAGAGAAGGTCCGCGAGATCCTGGACACCCAGGAGCCCAAGCCGGCCGGCCTGCGCATCGCTGTCGTTGGCGGCGGCTGCTCCGGATTCAGCTATTCAATGGCTTTCGAGAACGCGCCCAGCATGCTCGACAAGACGATCGCCTACGACGGCCTGAAGGTGTTCGTGGACCAGGCGAGCCTCCTCTACCTCGACGGCGCCGAAGTCGACTACGTGGAGACGCTCGAAGGCTCGGGCTTCAAGTTCTCGAACCCGAATGTGAAGTCCACTTGCGGCTGCGGTAGCTCGTTCAGCGCGTAAGCCCACAATCCGGTCAGAGCCCGCCCGCTCAAGGCAGTTCTCGTTGTAGGATGAGGACAGTAGTATGACTGTCGAGCTTGATTTGCCGCCGGGACTGAGCAGCCTCGTGGAACGGGAGTTGGCCAAGGGTACGTTTCACGGACCGAGCGATCTGGTGGAACGCGCTCTCACGGCCTACTTCGAACAAATGGACGAAGGCCGGCGTCAGCATGGTGCCATTCTCCGGATCGGTCAATTGGTTGACGAAGCGGGGTTCTATGACCTCGTTCCCGATCCACCGGTCAGCCGTCACGAGTGAGGATGGGCGAGTCGACGGTCGCGGTCCTGGATGCGTGCGTCCTCATCCCACCGTCGCTCTGTGACACGCTCCTCCGCTTGGCCGAGCCGCCTTCACTGTATGCTCCCAAGTGGTCCTCCGAGATTCTCGATGAGGTCGTCCGAACGCTTGGATCCAAGTTCGCCTGGCCTCCTCGATTGACATCGTACCTGCGCCAGGAACTGACGGCCGCTTTCCCCATGGCACTGGTGACCGGTCACGAAGACCTTGTTGGTGGGTTGCAGAACGATCTCAAAGATCGCCATGTCCTCGCCGCCGCGATTCGCGGGTACGCTCCGATCATCGTTACGTTCAACCTCCGCGATTTTCGTCCCGAGCATCTTGCACCAGAAGGCGTGATCGCGCGTCATCCGGATGCCTTCTGGCTACACCTTCTGCGGCGAAATCCTGACGAAGTGGCAAGGAGAGTGCGATTGCAAGCGGCTGAACGCGATCGTTCTCTCGAATCGATGTTGTCCTCGCTCTCCAGGATGGTGCCACTCTTCGCCAAGGCCGTTTCCGAGCATTCGATCCCGGAATAGAGCAGGCTGAGCCTCGAACGATTGCGACGAGCCCCTCGAATTGCTTCCATGGGGCTATTGCGGCGAGAGGGACTCGAACTTGCCGTCGGCGGTGGCGCGCAACGACAGCTTGTTCTCCCATTCTCGTTTTAGTTGCGACAGGTCGCCTTGGATCGGCTGGACGTCGGAAAGAGTCCAGGTGAGGCGCTGCACCACGAGACCATTGCCCGCGGCCAACATCGCGACTTGATAGCAGTCGGCACAATCGGTGGGGAAATGCACGGCCCGAACCGGATACGGGATCAGGTGTACACTATCGGCCCGCGCCGACTTGCCGTCGAAGACGTACCGGTAAACTAACTTGTCGTTGAACACGAGGAACGATTTCTGGTCGAAGCGGAAACCAATCGCGCCAATCCGGCCGCTGTTGGTGGATTCGAACCGGAGGGTGGGGAACAGCGAAATGGGTAACGGCGAAAAACCGGACAACATCGATATGCGCCCCAAGATGACTTGACCGTTCGGATCGGTCACAGCCAATGTTTCCCCGTCGGGCGCGAGGGCGGCTCGAAATGGCCGAGTCAGTGCATCTACCGCTCGTGTATTGTCGCCGAACGGCTTTAGCGAAATCTGCGACTTTCCTGTAACAAGGTCAACTGTCCCGTTCTCTCCGACCACTGCGATCGTCCCGTCTCGGGTAACGCTGAGCGCCGAGGGCGTGCTCGACGTTCGAATCGGCTTAGCCGCCGGAGTACCTTCCGCGAGGCTCCACTCTTGCACCTTCGTTGTTCCGCTTGCGGCGAGCACGGTCAGGGGGACACTGGGCCCGAAGGCAATCGCGTGCGCCGGAGCATTCTGACGGATAGGCGAGCCTTCGGCTTTCCTCTCCGCTATGTTCCAAGTCTTGACCGTTCCGTCCATAGCCCCCGATAACACGATCCGGCCATCGGCGCTGAACGCAGCCGACACAATCTCATTTCGTTCCTCGACGTCGATGGTGGGCGGCGGCGAATCGTGGAGCCGCCAAATCCGAGTAGCTCCGTCGAATCCACCGGTCGCCAACAAAGTTCCGTCGAGGCTGAATCCGGCCGCCTGAACGAGTTCGATGCGCAGCGGAGCGCCAATCGGCGTGCCATCGGCGGTTCGCCAACGCTGTAGACCGATCCGGCTGCCCGTCACAAAGGATTTTCCATCGGGCGCAAAAGCGACTGTTCGCACAGTCACTCCAGTCAACACTTCCGTACTCGTGGCTTGCGGCAACCCGTTCATAAGGCGAATGACCTGAGCTCCGTTCCCACCCGTTAAAACCGCCGAGCCATCGGGTGAATACGCCAGCGCACTGATGCCTCGGACGGACGAAGGCAGCACCCCCATCGCCAGGCCGTCGGCGACACGCCACATCCTGATCTCACGATCCGCTCCTATCAGAAGCGTTTTGCCGTCTGGACTGAATGCAAGGGAATCGATGCGACTGAGCGGCCTCATCTCTCGGCCCAGAGCCCGCCCATTCGAGGCATCCCAAAGCCGTACCACCCCGTCGTCGCAACCCGAAGCCAGGATCTTGCCGTCGGAGTTGAACGCCAAAGAGCGGACCATTCCCGGGTGACGCATGGGAGCGCCGATCGGCCGCCCATCGGAAAGTCCCCAGAGTCGAGCCTCGCCGCGGCTGCCCGCAGTGGCCATCATGTTGCCCCGCGAACTCACCGCGATCTTACTCACGTCACCGGGATGCTCGGGCCAGTTCTGAAACGAGCTTCCATTCACCGTACTCCACAGACCGAATCGCGAAGACGAAGTCCCAACCGCGATCGACTTTCCGTCAGGCGTGAAGGCCACATCGTCCACGAAAGGCCCGGAGCGCACCGTGGTCACGAGATTCTGATAGTCCGGACCGATCAAATGCTGAATCTCTCGCCTTCGCTGCTGAGTGTCCTCCGCCCGTGCAGCCTCGATCCACGCCAGGAGCGCTGCATCGCGATTTCCCTGCGCCAGTTGTTGCGTGGCAGTCGTCTCCCAAAGTGCCGCGGCTTGGCGATCCACAACGGCCTTCGACTTCAGCGACCACCCCGCTACCCCGAGCGCAAGCAACACCGACGCGGCTACCGAGGCCGTTTTCCACGCAGGCTGCTTCAAATGCGGCTTCACCCACTCCGGCGAGAATACGCGCTCATACACGCGGTTCCGGATCCGCAGGGTTCCTCGATCGTCTACCTTCACCGCACCCGTCAGTTTCAGCTCGGCGTACAAGGGCTCAGCGGGCTGATCAGGAACCTGTGCCCCCCTCAGAACCTTCTGATACAGCCGCCTCGCGCCGGAGCGTGCCGATTTCAGCCGGTCACCCGTCACCTTGAGATTCGTCTCCGACTGCTCCTTGCCCGGCAGCAGAAACAGCTTCTCGACACAGCGATCCACATCCACCTCGGACAAACCGCCGCCGTTGCCCAAACCGAGATTCCGGCACACCATCTGGGTCAGATACGGATGGCCGTCCGTCCAATACAGCACGCGCTCGATCAGTGCCCGCTGCCGCGCCGGGTCCGCATCGAGCAACCGGGCGAGCGGCATCGCTTGTTCCAGCGTGAAATCCGCCAACTCGATCGGTCGTCCTATGTTGAACGGCGTCCGCTTTGGATCGCGAATCAACTGCGGCGGCGTCGTCACTCCCGCGAACACGAAGGTGATGTTCTTGAGCACCGGCTTGTTAGCTCGTTCGTTGTAGCAGGCTCGAATGGCGGCGAAGAAATCGTCGGAGAACGGCAGTCTGGCCACGGTCTCGATCTCATCGAGGAAGATTGCCGCACGGCAAGGCAAATCCTCGGCCGCGCGTCTGAAGAATTGCGTCAGGCGCAGCAGCGCGGGCACGTCTTCCTGCTCTTTCCACCACGGGCGCAGAGGGAAGCTCAGCCCCAACTCCTCGTGAATCAACAACGCAAGCGCGAAATACCATTGCCCCGCGTCCGTGTTCGAACCCTGCTGCGCTCCGACGGTCGTGAGATCCAACGAGGCTACTCGCCTGCCGCCCGCAATGAGGCGCTCGCGGGTCCGCACCAACAGGCTAGACTTGCCCATCTGGCGCGGCGTCAGAACATAACAGAATTCCCCCGCCAGAACTGCGTCGTGCAGAATCTCATCGGCGGGACGAAACACGTAGCTCTCGGCGTCCGCCTCCATGGTTCCGCCAGCGACGTAGAAAGTCCGCGCCGAGCGCGTCTGCTGGCTCACGCGTGCTCCCGCAGAAACCGGCGGTACAGGTCGCAGCGGATTACCGCTGTCCGCCGCGTTTCGCCATCCACCAACCCTGCCATGAGTAGACGCTGGAAAGCGGACTCGCTGTCGCAGCCTTTGGCAGCCTCAACCTGGCGGGCGGCTTTCGCCAAGTCAGGATCGCCGTCGAGCAGGACACGGATCCCGCCCAGATGATCCGCAAACGGGCTGTCGCGGCGCGTCGCCATCGTTTCGAGTTGCTCGAGCGAGCAGTTCCTCTTCTTCAGTGTATAAAGCGCCTGGCGAATCAGAAAGGGCTGCCCCGCCACTAAAGCCATGAGCCGGGGGATTTGGCCGGACACGAGCGGCGCGCCATAGAGCTGGTTGAGCTTCGCGACTTGCTCTGCGTCGAAGTCTTGAGTCAGGCCGCGCAGGTTCGGGACATTGAAAGGTGAGCTGACGTCGCCGGGTATCCATCGGCAGGCGTCGGTAGCGTGCGCCATCATCATCGTCAGGTTGCGCCACGGCAAGGGATGCGTGGCTCGCCGGTTGTGCCAGTCGCGGAAGACTTGGAAGAAGTCGGAACAGTAAGGCTGCGGAAAAACCAAGTCGACTTCATCGAGGCACAGCGCGACCTGCCTTCCCGCGAATTCGCTCAGAACAGCGCGCTCGACGAATCTCGAGAAACTCCGTTTTGCACCACGGGCCGAGTCCCACACGTCTCCCACGCGCAGCGATGTTCCCAGGTCATCTTCCATGCGAAAAGCAAGTTCTCGCAACAGCGTGTCGAGATCCTGAAACGTGCGCTCGTCCAGACTCTGGAACGAGAACAGCCATGACCGCTGGCCATTCCGCGTCGCCCAATCGTGCGCGCGCAGAAGCTGCGAACTCTTCCCGCTCTGCCGCGGACCCTTGATAATAATCGTGCGCCCCTTCCCCAATCCGAGCTCGGCCTCGATATCCTTTTGCAGCGCCGTCTCCACGTAAAATGGCGAATCCAGCGGCACCGTGCCCGTCTCCGATTCGATCAGCCGCAAGTCCGCACTCGGCAGCGGCGCGCCCTCTTCGAGCGCGGGCCCGAGAGCCGACGGCGGCAGCGTAGCCGAAACCTCGGAGCCCTTCTCCGGCAATTCCGCCCCGAGAATCGCCGCATGCACCAGCTCGCACAACTGATCCGTGCCGTTTGCTGGATCCCAACGCGCGTACTGGATCGGATTCAACATGAGCGCAAGATGGTACGGCAGTTCGAGCACGCTGCTGAGCCGCAACGGCAGGATCCTGGTCTGACCCGCCTTCATCTGCCCATAGGCGCGATTGACTTCCTCCCGTACCGCATCGCTCAGGATCGAGTGCTCGGAAAGCAGCACCACGAAGTGGCGTGCTTGACGAAGTTGCTCGCCAATCTCGCGCTCCCAGTTCGCTCCCCAGGAGATCTCCTGGTCGAGAAAGACATCCACTCCACGCCGCTCGAGGCACGCGCGGAGAGCCTTCGCCAAATCCTCGTCGGGTTTGGCGTGGCGGTAACTGATGAACACGTCTGCCATATCAGTGACCGCACAAACTGATCCATCATCTTATCCGAACTGGTCCCTCCGCCGATAGACGCCCATGAGGCTCTTCCGAAAGAAACGCGGACCCGACCTCAGCCCCGAAACCATCCGCCGCGTCGAAATCCTCTTCCCGCCGGGCCAACGCGAGCACGCCGCCGAACTCCTCCGCAACCAGTGCGGCAACAACCTCCCGGCTCTCGAAGATGCCGATATGTTCGAGCTCGAGCGTTTCCGTTTCGCCGCGCTCAAGGTGAGCGATGGCGACACGGACCGCCTCGAACGCGCCATCGAACTCGCAAAGGTGGACTGGCGTGACTTGCTGATGGCCGCCAAGTTCGGCGAAGTCGATGCCCACAAATCCTGGGAACCCAAGCCCGCCGGCGAACCCGCTGAGTTTGATCCCGCAGCCGTCGCTGCAGCAATCGACGCCCGCGTTACCCACATCGCCGCCGGCCTCGGATTCTCGCGTTCCGCGGACGGATGGTCCCGCACCGTGGGTGGCGTGCACCAGGAGATCCGCGTCATCACCGGCCTAACCAGCCGCACGGAAGCAAAATACTTCGTCCGAGTAACAATCGAATCCGGCCCGGATTCCATCTTGATCCAACTACCCCTAACAACGCCAGAGGATCCGTTCCATCAGGGTTACGATTTCCGCTCCGGCGACGACCCCGAAGCCCTCGCGAACCGTGCCCAAGCCGATCTCAGGAACGACGGCCTGCCATACCTCGAGCGGCTCACCTCCACCGCAGTCTTGCAGCAAGCGCTCGAAGGGGACGAGTTCGCACGGTGTCTGCGAGTGGAGGGCAAGGTCCTGCTGGTGTAACGTAACAGCTTGCATCGCCGCGCCCGTGGTGTAATATCAGAGGCCACCACCCGGCTTCGAAGCCCAAATGAAAGCAGCCGAAGAGGGCACAACTCTATCGCCGTGCCCTCGAGAAACTCGCCAAGTGATTGAACCCCAAGTGGTTTCGTTACCTCGCGAAGCAAGGGTGCCAGCGCTCTTGACCACCGGCATGCTGTCGTTATATAATATGTTATATGGTGACCCTCAAGATCACGACCGTCGGCAACTCCACCGGAGTCATCCTCCCCAAGGAAGTCCTCCAGCGCCTCAAGGTCCAAAAAGGCGACTCCATCGTCCTCACTGAGTCCTCTGAGGGTGGCTACATGATCACCCCCTACGACCCCAATTTCAAGGCAACCATGGAAGCCTACGAACGCGTCCGCCGCGACTACAAGGACGCCCTCAAGGCTCTCGCCGAGTAGGAATGAATGCTCCAAGTCGTATGGCTTAACGGCCATGAGGTCCAGGCGATCCACCACCAACTCATCGCCGAGTTCGGAGGGCTTCTCGGCATCCGCGATCTCAATATGCTCGAGTCAGCCCTCGCCCGGCCCCAGAACATCTATGCTTACGGGCAATCGCCCACGCTTGTCCAGCTAGCGGCGGCCTACGGTTTCGGACTCGCCAAGAACCATCCATTCCTCGACGGCAATAAGCGCATAGCCCTCGCCGCCATCGGCGTCTTCCTCGACCTGAACGGCTGGCAGCTCTACGCTCCGCAGACCGACGCTGTCGCCACCATCCTCGCCCTCGCCGCCGGCGAACTGTCCGAAGACGACCTCGCCCACTGGATCGAAGCCAACATCCGGCCCCGCGCGTAGTCCCCAGTACCGCAAAATATTTCCTTTCCTTACAACACAAATCGCCCTCGGGCCCCCGAATTCCTTGGCCACCCATGCAACACTGGAGCTGAAGGTGGCTTGGACCCTTGCGTCTCGGCCGCCTTTCCTATTTGCAGGAACGACCCAATCCGAACCGATCCCGTTCCATCCAACGCAGAAACCCGTCTGGAGCACGTTTCAGCCTGCGCGGGACCTCAGTCCCGCCACAAATTCCGAATATAATTCCATAGGAGGAAAATGCCAGACATTCCCCACGTCTTCTTGTCCGCCACCAAGCAGGACCTAGTCCAGCACCGCCTCGCCGTCCGCGACGCCATCCTCGAAGCCGGCTGCTTCCCAGTAACCATGGAGCACTTCGCCGCCGAAGACAGCGCCCCACTCGAAGTGTGCCTGCGCGAGGTAGAGCGTTGCCAAGCCGTCGTGGTCCTCGTCGCACATCGCTACGGCTGGATTCCGCCCGACCAGCCCGAGCCCAAAGACAAGAGCATCACCTGGCTCGAATGCCAGCACGCTGCCGCGAAAGGGCTGCCCATCTTCGCCTTCACGCTCGCGGAAAACCACGAGTGGCCCGAGAAATTCAAAGACCAGTACGCGCTCACCCAAGCCATCGACTCGGCGACGCCTGACCTCTTGGCCGATGTCCAAATGCGCCGCCGCCAACTCGCGAGTTTCCGAACCTGGCTCGGCACTCGCACTATGGCCACGTTCGCCTCGCCGGACAACGCGGCCAGGGTCGTCTTTCAAGCACTCGCCAAATGGGACAAGAACACCACTGCCCCGTCGCCGTCGCCGCCGACCTCGAAGCCAAAGACAGCTACCTCACCTATCTCCTCACCTCCACCGCGACCATTGACCTGCAAGGCATCCCCTCGGGTGACAACGCCGCCCACAGCGTTCCCATCGAAGAGATCTACGTCCCCGTCAAGACCCTGGGCCGCGAGTCCAAGCTAGTCCCGCTCGAGCATGCGCTCACCCACCGCCGCCTCGTCATCCAAGGCGACCCCGGTTCCGGCAAAACCACCTTCCTCCGCCGCATGGTGCGCGAGCTCGCCCGTTCCGGCGACCCACAACTCGACCTGCCAGTCCGCGGTTTCCCGATCTTCATCCGCGTCTCCGATCTCGATCAGCACATCGACAAGAACGCCTCCGCGCCAGGCACGCCGGCTCAACGCCATTCGCCCCAGTGGATCGCGCACTACCTCGCCTCCGGACCATGGGGTCTCACCGCCAAATTCATCGAGAGCAAGCTCCGGGGAGACGGAACAATGGTCTTCCTAGATGGCCTCGACGAGGCAGCCAACGATATCCGCCGCCGCGCGCTCGGTCGGCTCCTCGAAGAGGCCGTTCACGTTTATCCTGAGTGCCGCTTCGCGGTCACCACGCGCCCCGCCTCGTTCCAGAAACTGGTGGGCTTCGACGAAGTCAGGATCGAAGACCTGGACGACGAAGCCGTCACCCGCTTCCTGGATCTCTGGTCCAAGCGCCTTCATCAAACGAACCCAACTCGGGCCGTTGAACACCGCGCCGAACTCCGCCGCGCGCTCGACGAGAAGCTCGAGATCCGTCGGATGGCTCGCAATCCCGTGATGCTCACCGCGCTCGCCGTGGTGCAGTGGAACGAACGGCGATTGCCGGAACAACGAGCCGAACTCTATGACTGCGTGCTCACGTGGTTGGCCCGAGCCCGCGAGCAGCGCCCCGGACGCGCGAACGCCGAGCGCTGTCTCGACCGCCTCGGCACCCTCGCCCTCGCGATGCAGAACGAACCCAAAGGCCGGCTAACGCAGATCGAGCGCGGTGCAGCCGCGGAAGCGCTGAAGGGTCTCGACAAGAAGGAGGCGTTCGCCTTCCTCGAAGCCGAAGAACTCGACAGCGGCATCATCGTCAGTCGCGGAACAGACGTTCGCTTCTGGCACCTCACCTTCCAGGAGTTCCTCGCGGCTCGCGATCTGGCGGGCATGAAAGACGCGGACCAGTACGCGGCCATACGCGACCATGTCTATCGATCCGAGTGGCGCGAAGTCATTCTCCTTCTGGCGGGCATCCTCGGGACAAAGCAAGGTTCAGGAAAGGTGGACGGCCTCTTCGAACAGATCACGAGCAACGCCGGACCAACCTTCCCCGATCACGGTCATTGCGTGGCTCTCCTCAACGCCATCCTCCAAGACCTCCGGCCGACCGGTTACCAGGCCACCTGCCAACGCTACCTCGCCATGCTCGAAGAAATGAAGCGCCTCTTCGAGCCCGGCGGTGCGAAAGGCCTCGACCTCAAAACCCGCGTCGCAGCCGCCGAAGCCCTTGGTGTCTCCGGCCATCCCTACATCCGGCTTCCCAAGGACGCCGACTACTGGTGCAAGATTCCCGGGCTCGGCGAGATCAAGCCGTTCCTGATGGGCCGGTATCCGGTCACTGTTTGGGAGTATGGCAAGTTCGTCGACGCCGGAGGCCCAGTCCCGGAAAAGTGGGACGAGCAACTCCTCCATCCCTCGCGACCGGTTGTCTCCGTGAGCTGGGACGATGCCTGTAACTACTGCGAGTGGACGCAATGCCGACTCCCGACGTCCGGCGAATGGCAACGCGCCGCACAAGGCACCGATGAGCGTGAACTACTTTGGGGCTTCCACCATGCGGACGAAATCCCCGTGAACGTCAGGCGGTGGGTGGGCGAGCCGACGCCGGTTGGGATCTTCGCCGACAGCGGGAGTGCCATTGGCTGCCACGACATGGCCGGGAATGTGTGGGAGTGGACGAGCACGAAGCAGGGAAGCAACTATGCGGTAAGGGGCGCGTCGTGGAACTACAATTCCGCCATCGCCGCGCGCGACGCCCGATACGCCGCTCATCCATCTGGCAGGTACAACGAAATCGGATTTCGATTGGCCAGAACGGAGCGATCCATCGCCAAGGCTGAAGGCAATCAGGCCGTCGCGTTGAACTCATCTTGACTGATTTTGAATCGCCGCAGGAGCGCCGCGATTTCCTCAGGATCAAGCCAAAAGTCCTCTTCCCCCGGCGGAGCCCAGAGAGTATGGCACGCGAACTGATAAGGAAAGCAGACCTCCTCGGGTCTGCCGATGTAAACAGAGGAATCTTTGCCAAGAGTCATCCGGCCGACTTGCGCCAGCCCGAACTTCTTCAGCCTGCGCAAGAGTTCACTGTAGAGCATTCAGCGGTTCCCGCCCCGGACTCGACGCCATCTCGACCGACCATCCCGTTTCCGGCGAGGTGACGACGTTTCCGGCAGAACCGCCTGAAAAGTCCTGTAGGCCAGCTTCTTTGAGCTGGCGAAATCGTTCCCAGTATTGTTCGGGTGCTCGATGTTGCAACGACACCGCGTTCCCATCTCTTACGGCTACCGCGACGTGGCTCTTGACCAGAAACCCGAGCCGCCTGACCGCTTCAGCCGTTGACTCAGCGCTAGCGACGAGGTCGAAGTCGAGACAATGAGCGATCGTGCGTGAACCCGAACCGTAGACCAAATAATGGAGAGAAAGCTTCATTCTGAGGAACTCCGAAGCATGAGTCTTCGAGCAGACATGCGAACTGGTTTCCACAGCTTATCCACAGCCTACTCGACGAACACCTTGATTGTACGTGGAACTCCTTGTGGATTACAAGGCTGTTCTGGTTGGTGAGTACCAAATGTGTGTTCTGGAATCTGTGATACGACCTTTTGATACATATAACAATCTATATAACGACCGTCGGGACGAGACCTGTATTCCACCCAGATGAACCCGGAGCCCGATACACCCTTGTCCACTGCGCACTCTCCGCACCACTGGGAGTAGCCATCATCCTCAACCTGATTTGACTTGTCCGTCATGCTCCTGTAGCGTGATAGAAGTGGGATTTTATCCCCCGGGGTCCTCTACCTTATGAAAACCAAGTTGCTAGCATTGGCAGCGTTCTGCCTCCTGCTCAGTCTGCCCGTCTTCGGCCAGACCTTCGGCGAAATCACCGGTGAAGTTCGCGACACCCAGGGCGCCGTCGTGCCCGGCGTGAACGTCACCATCACCAACACCGGAACCAACGCCACTCGTTCCACAGTCTCGAACGAAGCTGGCGTCTACGCCTTCCCCTCCCTCGCGCCCGGAAACTACAACGTGCGCGCCGAAAAGCAAGGCTTCAAGACCGCCACGTCGTCGGTCGAAGTCCAGGTCCAGCAAACCGTCCGTCTCGACCTCGACATGGCCGTCGGCTCGGTCTCCGAAACCGTCGAAGTCTCCGGCACCGTCCAGTTGCTCACCACCGAAAACGCCACCATCGGTACCGTCGTCGAGAACAAGCGCATCGTCGAGCTCCCGCTCAACGGCCGCAACTACCTCCAACTCGTCTCGCTCGCGCCCAACACCTCCACTGGATTCCCCAGCGCCGGCCAAGCCCGCTCGCGCCAGGGAGCCTTCCGCGCCGAGCAGTCCATCTCGGTCGGCGGCCAGCGCAGCGCCTTCAACCATTACTCGCTCGATGGCGTCGAGAACACCGATCCGAACTTCAACACCTTCGTGATCCAGCCCTCGATCGATGCGCTCCAGGAGTTCAAGGTCCAGACGGGCATCTATCCCGCCGAGTTCGGCCGCGCCACCACGCAGATCAACGTGCTCACCAAGTCGGGCACCAACCAGTTCCACGGCACCGCATTCGAGTTCCTCCGCAATGACAAGCTCGACGCCAAGAACTACGCCTTCCGCACCGCGCGCCCGCCCAAGGATCCCTTCAAGTGGAATCAATATGGTGGAACCTTCGGTGGTCCGGTGTGGATCCCGAAAGTGTTCAACGGCAAGGATCGCCTGTTCTTCATGGGGAACTACGAGGCATTCCGCCAACGCCGCCAATCGCAGGCGCTCTATCAGTTGCCCACCACGGCCCAACAAGGTGGCGACTTCAGCACCGTCAACGGCGGTATCTTCGATCCCAAGACGCGCACAGGCTCCGGCACGGCCGTGACGTCAACGCCTTTCCCGGGCTTCATCATTCCCAGCAGCCGCATCGAGCCGATTTCCAAGAAGCTCATCGACGGCTTCTACCGCCAACCCAACTTGCCCGGCACCGGCCTCAACTATCAGCAGGCGCAAGGCGCTCCTATCAATCGTGACCAGTTCATCCTCCGCATGGACTTCGTCGAGTCTTCCAAGTCGCAGTGGTCCGGCCGCTATAGCTGGGGCGATGAAGTGCAGTTCAACCAGGGCCTCCGCCTCAATGGCTCGCAGGTGCTCACCAACGTCGAGCAGTACATGGGCACCAACACCCGCACGCTTTCAGCGAACGTGGTCAACGAAACCCGCTTTGGCTACACGCGCTTCTACAACTCCACCGCCCGCGAACTCGCCGGCGTCCGTGACGTGGTGAAGGAACTCGCCATCCCCGGCCTCAACACCGGCGCTCCCATCACCTGGGGCATCCCGTCGGTAGGCTTCGCCGGCTACAGCGGACTCGGTGATGACTCCGAAGGCCCCTACGAAAACAAGAACCGCTCCATGCAGTTCTTGAACAACACCTCGTGGATCCGCGGACGTCACACCATCCGCTTCGGCGGCGAAGTGCGCAACGATCAGTTCAACCAGGACGGCAACCAGTTCGCCCGCGGTTCGTTCGGCTTCGAAATCAACGCGACGCGCCAGACGCCTTCGGCCGGGGGTGGCAACTCATTCGCGGACTTCCTGCTCGGCGAGATTCGCCGCCCGGAAACCGCCGTTGCCATCGGCAGCGCGCGCTTCCGCGCCACGTCGTTCAACTTCTACGTCGACGACTCCTGGAAGGTCACCAACCGCATCACGGTGGCCGTCGGCCTTCGCTACGAGAACACCCCGCCGTGGAAAGACACCACCGGCAAGCTCTTCTCGGCCGCGATCCCTTACATGGACTCGGTGCCGAACGTATCCGACCGAAGCCGTTACCCCGTGTTCGTTCGCCAAGGCAACGGGAGCAATCCTTATGACGGCATCGTCGTGCGCTGGCCGAACATCGACGTCGTGCAAGACGGGCGCCTGGGTGACCGCATGGTCAAGCGCGACAACAATGACTTCGCTCCCCGCATCGGCCTCACCTGGAGCCCGACGGACCGCTGGGTCATCCGCACCGGCGCCGGCATGTTCTACACGCAAGACACCGGCAACCCGCGTTTCGACATGGCGCGCAACATCGCCGGCCGCTTCCGTCAGGAAGCCGTCAGTGACTTCCCGGACCGCCAGTGGAACAACGCGTTCAAGGAAATCGCCGGCGCGCTCGCTCAGGTTCCCCAACCCTACACGTTCTCGAACCTGTATGACCGCCGCACGCCGTACGTCATGCAGTACCTGTTCAACGTGCAGCGCGAGTTCCGCCAGAACCTCGCTTTCGAAATCGGCTACCTCGGCTCGGTTTCGCGCATGCTCGAATCGCTCCGCGCGGTGAACGAGGCGATTCCGGGTCCCACGGGATCGGTCATCAGCCGGTCGCCGTATCCGAACTTCGGCCGCATTCAGTTGGTGGATAACGGCGGCCGCGGCAACTACAACTCGCTCGGCATGAAGCTGACCAAGAAGTACTCGAACGGCCTCAGTGCACTCGTGTCGTACACCTACGCGAAGTCGCTCGACGAAACCAGCGGCATCCGCGTCAACGATGGCGATACCCTGTTCCCGCAGAACAGCTATTGCATGCGCTGCGAACGCGGCTATTCGAGCTTCGACACCCGGCACCGCGCCGTCACGTCGGTCCTCTATGATTTGCCGGTAGGCAAAGGCCGCCAGTTCAGCATCTCGAATCCCGTGGCCAACGCCGTAGTAGGCGGCTGGCAGTTGGGCTCGATCTTCACCCTGAGCACGGGCTTCCCGCTCACGGTGGTCAGCGGCAGTGACCGTTCGAATACCGGCGCCGGCTTCGATCGTCCGAACTACATCTCGGGCGTCGATCCCAACCTCTCGAACCACGACCCGCAACGCTGGTACAACCCGGCCGCCTATATCGTGCAGCCGTTCGGCACGTTCGGCAATGTGGGCCGCAACACGCTCATCAGTCCTTCCATCTTCGCGTGGGACTTCTCCACGCTCAAGGATTTCGCCATCTCCGAGAACCACAAAATCCAGTTCCGGTTCGAGGCCTTCAACATCCCGAACCATCCCAACTGGGGCAACCCCGACACCAACGTCGGCCAAATCCAGCGCGATGCGGCCGGCAATATCACCAACCCGCAGAACTTCGGCGTGATCGGCGGAACGCGCACCAACATGCGCCAACTGCAGTTCGCGCTGAAGTATATCTTCTAGTACTTCAGTCCAGTTTGCTGTGAAACGCCGGGCTTCCCTTCGCGAGGAAGCCCGGTTTGCTTTTCGCCGGAACAATTCGGCTGACTCGCACGTCCAATATCCCACGTGGAGGTGAATGCATGAGAGCATTCGTTCTATTCGCAGTGGCCCTCGCGGCCGCGTTTGCATACCGGAATCCCGAAGCCCGCATCGAGCCGCTGATCGATCAATTCGATGGCTTCGTACAACAGCGTCTCGCCGAACCCCTGCCCAAGGAACTCGGCTTGTCGCGCGTCATGAGGCCCAGTTCCTTTGGCCGCCACTTTGCTCCCACCAAGTTCGCCGTCAGGGACTTCATACCGCGCGATGACGCCGAACGGAAGTTGGTAGCCGAACTCGAAAGCCAGCAGGTGCAACTCGGCATGTACCTGTTCGGCGAGTCCGTGCTCCGCACCGATCCAGCCGAATTCAGCTATCGCGCCATGAAAGGCCCCGGGATCGTTACACAGGGGACTTCCCGTCTGTTGCAGTATGCCAAGGTCCTTCCCCCGGTGAATGCGCCCAAACCGGATTTCCCCGATTGGAACACCATCTACCCCATCGCCCGTGAAGCCATGACCGCCTTCGCCAAAGGCGAGCAGCACTATGAAACCCAAGCCGGCTCGTGGACCATCGCCGCTCGCCCCGCCGCCGCCTCCAGCGCCCGCTGTGTTGCCTGCCACAATAATGACCCCGCCATCAAACGGCCAAGTAAGTTCCAGGAAGGCGATATCCTCGGTGGCGCTATCTACGTTTACCGCGCTCCCGCCCCGCGCCACTGAGTTACACGTGTAGGGCGGGCTTCAGCCAGCGCGGGACTTCAGTCCCCCCCCCCCCCCCTCTCTCTTACTCGAGTATCGCCAGTGTCGACTTCAGTGTCTTCGCCTCCGCCGAACCCTCCCGCAACGTGACCTTCTCCACGAACTTCGAGTTCAGTTTCAAGAACTCCGGCACTTGATCCATGCCCGGCTCGTAGTCCTCGATCGCGATCACGCTATAGTCACCCGGAGCCAGCCCCTGCACGGTGAATCGCCCCGATTGATCCGTAGTAACGTTCTGCGTCCCCTGCCGGTTCTTGTCCGTGCCAATCACCAGTACCGTGGCCGAAGCAGCTTCGCCTTTCGCGTTCGTCACCGAGCCTTCCACTTTGGCCGCCTTCGAACTCAGTACCAGTTCCAACTCACCCGGACCGCCGATCTCGAAGTCGTCAGCCATCGCATCCGCCGGCCCCATCCGCGCCGACTTCAGATAGTGCCCGTCCGGCATCTTGTACAAGCGAACCGTGTACTTACCCTGTCGTATGTCGCGCAGCGCGAATGAGCCGTCATCCTTGATCGCGCCGCCGCCTCCTCCAAAGTAAAGGAACCCTCCCTGCACCTTCGGAGTGAGCGACACACGGCACTCGTCGAGCTTGGCCGAACCTCCGCCCTCCACTCGCACCGTGCCCTTCACCTCGAAGCCCGCCTGCAGTATCACCGAGACATTGCCGGCGTCCCCATCGACCACGTCGACGTCGGCGCGCCCGCTCAGCCGGCTCTCCTGGTCCTGCACCTGCACGTTCACCGTATACAGACCCGGTCGCACCCTTCGGATCTCGAAAGTCCCGTCCGGCTGAACCTGCGCAAATCCCCGGTCGAGCCCCATCATTCCGATCTCCGGGTTCCGCGGGTACAACATCGCCATCACCGGAGTGCTCCGGTTCGGCATGCCAGTGACGCGCCCCTTGACCACATAGCCTTTGCCCTTCGCCAGTGCAATGTCGATTCCTTGCACGCGCCCGCCCTTCGGTACGTTGACCTGGCTGCCTTGCTCGGACTCTGTAACTCCAGGATGATAAGTCAGCACAGGCCCCTCGCTCCCTTCGCGCCCGCTGGCGTCGATCGCTCCATCACCCTGATCGAAAGACCTCGAGATGGCGCTCACCAGGTAACGCCCCGCCGACAACCCGAACATCCGGTACTCGCCCAGATCGTTCGTGGAAGCATTCCCAAACGGCAGCCACTGCTTCTTGCCGCTGCGGAAGCTCGACCGCAAAGCCTGCACCTGAGCCCAAGCCACCGGCTCTCCGTCGCTATCCACCACTCTACCCGTGATCACCGCGTGCGGCGTCAGCTTCACGTCGAGCCCTTTCAATGCCTGTGACTTCTCGAGCCGCAGCGTGGTGCCCGGGCGCGATCCCGATGACGCACCGTACTCGAGCCGCGCATAACCAGTGCGACTCACCGACATACGGTATTGCCCCGGCTCCACGCCTTTGAACGCGAACTTACCCGAGGCGTCACTGCTTGAAGAGTAAGGCTGGCTGCCTGAGACTCGATAGAGCAGCAGGCTCGCCTTTCCGATCGGCTGGTCCGTCTGCTCGTCTTTCACGGTGCCTTCGAGGTTGCACAGCTCTTCGGGCTTGAACTTGGGCTGGCCAGTGTTGTTCCCCGGGCGCAGAGGCCCGCCTGCAACGGCGATGGGTTGGGCGGTGGCGAGCGCCGCCGCCAGGACTGCTACGACAATAGTCCACGGCATGGCACGCAACTCCTTTGCGCTACCGACGCCTCGGGCGCTTTCCGCGTTTCATCGATCTTTGCACGAAGCGGCTCCAGCCCCGAGCCCAACTCGCGAGATAATACGGCCATGAGGATCACGCTCGCGCTCGCCGTTGCCTCGTTCGCGGCGGCCCAGCCCAGCTCCGACTTCTTCGAGTCCAAGATCCGGCCCGTTCTGGCCGAGAAGTGTTACGCCTGTCACAGTGCGAAGGTCAAGAACCCGATGGGCGGCCTCCGCCTCGACGAGCCGCTGCCTGACGATCGCACTCGCAAGCGCGTCCTCCTCGCCGTCTCCTACACTGACCCCGCATTGCGCATGCCCCCCACCGGCAAGCTCTCGGACGACTCCATCGCCGACCTCCGCCGCTGGATCGAAATGGGCGCGCCCGATCCGCGCCAAGCGTCCGCGACTGCCGCCAATCGCGGCAGCATCGACTACCGCAAAGGCCGCGAGTTCTGGGCCTTCCAACAGCCCAAGGCCGTGGAGCCGCCTTCCGGCAACGGCAACCCCATCGATCGCTTCCTGGAAGCCAAGCGCCGCGAGAAAGGCATCAAAGCCGCCCCCCCCGCCGACAAAGCCGCGTGGCTGCGCCGCGTCCGCTATGACCTTACGGGACTTCCCCCCTCCGCTGCCGAAATCGCCGAGTTCCTCGCCGACACCTCGCCTAACGCCTATCGCACCGTCATCGACCGCCTGCTCGACTCTCCCTCCTACGGCGAACGCCAAGCCCGCCACTGGCTCGACCTCGTCCGCTTCGCCGAAACCAACGGCCACGAGTTCGACAACGACAAGCTCGACTCCTGGCGCTATCGCGACTACGTCATCCGCGCCTTTCAACAAGACGTGCCGTATGATCAGTTCATCCGCGAACACATCGCCGGCGACCTCATCGCCAAGCCGCGCCGCTCTGCGGATGGATCCATCCTTGAGTCGCCGCTCGGCACCGGAGTGTACTGGTTCGGCGAAGTGCTCAACAGCGCCACCGATTCGGTGAAGTCGCGCGCCGACAGGGTTGACAACCAAATCGACGTCTTCGGCAAAGCCTTCCTCGGACTCACGCTCGCCTGCGCCCGCTGCCACGACCACAAGTTCGATCCCATCGCGACCGAAGACTACTACGCGCTCGCCGGCGTGATGCACTCCACCTATGTGCGCGAAGCCGTGATTGACTCGCCCGAGCGCGCAGCCGCCATCGCGCGCGCCAAGCGCGATGTCGCCTCACTCCGAGCCAAGCTCGCGCCCACGCCCGCCGCCGCGCCCGTGAAATCGAAACTACGCGATGGCGACATTTTGTTTGAAGACTTCGACAAGCCTTCCTACGAAGGCTGGGCCACCTCCGGACATGCATTCGGCTCTGCGCCGCAAGCCGGCATCGCGGATTCGTTCGGCGCAGCCACTGAACGCCTGGCCGGTTCGCTCACCTCGAAGAAGTTCACCATGCCCAAGCTGTGGGTCCACATCCGCATGGCGGGCACGCCTACTGACACGCGCCTGCGCGACAATACGCCGCTCCGCGTCACCGTGGTCGCCGACGACTACAAGAGCATCTACTTCACCGTGAAGCAAGGCAAGCAAGGCTTCCACTGGGTGACGCAACGCATGACCAAGGAGATCGGGCGCGCCTGCTACTTCGAGATCGTCGACCGCAGCCGCGACGGTCACATCGCGGTCGACCGCATCGTGCTCTCCGATCACGACACCCCGCCCGCTGACGAACCCGGCGCTACCGCGCCGACGCCCGCAACCGCTGCCATCGTTTCTGCGGACGAGACCGCCGCGTTGCAAGCGCGGATCACCGAACTCGAGACGCGATTCCCCGAGTCGTCCTGGGGCATGCTTAGCCAGGACGAGGACCCGCATGACGTGCGCCTGCACTTGCGCGGCAGCCACCAGAACCTCGGCGATCCCGTGCCGCGCCACTTCCTCCGCATCATGGCCGGTGACAATCCTGAGACCTTCCGCAACGGCAGCGGCCGGCTCGAGGTGGCCGATTGGATCGCGAGTGCGCGCAATCCGCTTACTGCGCGCGTGATGGTGAACCGCATCTGGAAGCAGCATTTCGGACAAGGCCTCGTCCGCACCGCCGACAACTTCGGCAAGACCGGCGAGCGCCCCACGCATCCCGAACTGCTCGATTGGCTCGCGCTCGAATTCATCAAGAGCGGTTGGAGCGTGAAGGCGATGCATCGCGCCATGCTGCTCTCGGACGCCTATCGTATGGCGAGCACCGAAGATCCGAAAACCGCGCAAGCCGATCCGCGCAACGAACTGCTGCATCACATGCCGGTGCGTCGTCTCGAAGCCGAAGCGATTCGCGACGCGATCCTCGCCGTCTCCGGCAGCTTGCGTATGATCCCCTACGGCCCCAGCGTGAAACCGCACATCAGCAAGTATCAGGATGGCCGCGGCAAGCCCGAGTCCGGACCGCTCGATGGCGACGGCCGCCGTAGCATCTACCTGCAAGTCCGCCGGAACTTCATCACACCGATGTTCCTCGCCTTCGACTATCCGCCGCCCATCTCCACTATCGGCTCGCGCGGATCGTCGACGGTTCCATCGCAAGCGCTGCTCATGCTCAACAACGAGTTCATTGCCGGCGAAGCGCGCCGTTGGGCCGAGCGCATGATCGCCGAGAGCACGGATCCCGCGCAACGCATCGAACGCATGTACCTCGACGCGTTCGGCCGCGCTCCGGAAACCTGGGAGCGCAAGGAGACCCTCGCTTTCGTCGACCGCAAGCAAGACGCCGCCGAGGCCTGGACCAACCTCGCTCACGTGCTCATCAACACCGCGGAGTTCATCTATGTCCGATAAGCCAAAGTTTGTGGTGCCGGCTTCAGCCTGCGCGGGACTTCAGTCCCGCCCCCAAACCTCCCGCCGCAACTTCCTCTCCCGCGCCGCCAACGGCTTCGGAGCCATCGCCCTCCTCCACCAACTCGCCCGCGACTCCCAAGCCGCCACGCGCAAACCTCACTTCGACGCCAAAGCCAAAGCCGTCATCTTCCTCTTCATGGACGGTGGCCCCGCGCAAATGGACACGTTCGATCCCAAGCCTCGCCTCACGCGCGACGCCGGCAAGCCCCTCCCCTTCAAGCCCCCTACCACCGTCTTCAACATCAGCGACAAGATCTTCGGCTCGCCCTATCAGTTCAAGAAGTACGGCCAGTCCGGCGCCGACGTCAGCGAACTCTTCCCCCACCTCGGCGAACGCGCCGACGATCTCTGCATCATTCGCTCCATGGTCGCCGACCATTCCGAGCACACCTCCGCCAACTACTTCATCCACTCCGGCTCCGGATTCCAAGGCCGACCCAGCATGGGCGCATGGGTCAACTATGGCCTCGGCAGCGAAAGCGAAAACCTCCCCGGCTTCGTCGTCCTCGAGAGCGGACTCATCCCGCCCGGCGGCATGGATTGCTTCGGCTCGGGCTTCCTTCCCGCCAGCTTCCAAGGAACTTTGTTCCGCAAAGGCGACCACCCCATCGCCGACCTCGAACCCATCGACAGGACGCCGCAAGCCCAGAAAGACAAGCTCGAACTGCTCGGCAAGCTCAACAAGGGCGTGCTCGATCGCTTCGGCGCCACCAGCGAAATCGAAGCGACCATCGCCAACTACGAACTCGCCTACCGCATGCAGTCCGCTGTACCCGATCTGCTCGATCTCTCGCGTGAATCGGAAGCCACCAAGAAGCTCTACGGCCTCGACGAAGAGATCACCTCCGAGTTCGGGCGCGAGTGTCTGCTCGCCCGGCGCCTGGTGGAACGCGGCGTCCGCTTCGTCGAGCTCCTCACTCCGTTCCGCAAAGGCCTCGACCGTTGGGACCAACACTCCGACCTCCCACAAGGCCATCGAATCAATGCCAAGTCCACTGACAAGCCGATCGCGGGCCTGCTCTACGACCTGAAAGCGCGCGGTCTGCTCGACTCCACCCTAGTCATCTGGGGTGGCGAGTTCGGCCGCACTCCATGCGCGCAGCTACCCGACGGCGGCTACGTCGACAAGGTCGGCCGCGACCACAATCCCTTCGGCTTCACCATGTGGATGGCCGGCGGTGGCGTCAAAGGCGGCATCCGCCACGGCGCAACTGACGAGTTCGGATACTTCGCCATCGAAGACAAGGTCCACATGCATGACCTGCACGCGACGATGCTGCACCTGCTCGGCATGGACCACAAGCGCCTCAGCTATCGCTATTCCGGCCGCGACATGCGCCTCACCGACGTGCACGGAAACGTAGTGCGCGCGATCCTCGCCTGACGCGTCACCGTTGCGACCCGCGTAGCGCACCCGAATCGCCATCGAGAGCTGCGGCCTTCCCGCGCGCCTCCTCGGCCTTCAGTCGGAACTCCCGAGCAAACTCCGCATGTTCCAGCGCAGTGTACAACGCGCTCATCCGCTCGTACGACACCGCCAGATCGACCAGCGCATCCGCCCGCCCCGGACCCTGCTTCACCAACTCCAGCCGCACATCGAGCGCCTTCTGGTAGAACTCCCGCGCCGCATCGCCGAGCCCCATATCGCGCTGCAGATCGCCGAGCTTGTTGTAAGTTACCGAAAGATCCCGCATCCAATCCACCCGCGAAGGCGACCCCGCAACCAGCTTCCGCGCGATGTCGAGCGCCTTCTCATAGAACCCCTGCGCCCGCTCATGCTGCCCCGCCGAGCGATACAGATCGCCCATCCGATCATAGGAAACAGCCAGATCCCGGAGCCGCTCTCCGCGGCCAGCCTCGCGCCTTACTAACTCGCGGCCCAATTCAATAGCCCGCTGATAAGATGCCGCCGCCGGCTCCACCTCGCCGAGACTGCGATGCAAATCCCCCAGCCGCTCATGAGACACCGCGGCGTTCCGAAGCCACTCGGCATCGCCGGCACGCAGCGTCAACTGGTGCGCGGCGACCTCGCATGCCTCCCCATAGGATTCGCGCGCCGCACCCGTGTCCGCCCGAGCCAGCCGCACAGCCCCAAGCGCGATATCCACGCGCCATAACACCCCCATCGCCTCCCGATCGCCACGATCACCCTCGGGCGCCGCCCTCGCGTCGGTGTACAGCCGTAGCGCCTCACCCGGATCGCCCTTCGCCAGGTTCCCCTCCGCCGCCCGCATCAGGGACTCCGCTAACTTCGCCTCCCGCCCAGCCTTACCGCGCAACCCCTCCACCGCGTCCAGCGACAGCCCAATGTTCCACGCCTTCGGACGATCCCCGTGTTCCTGGTGCTTGTCCGGTCGCTTCACCGCGTCAGGCGCAATCGGCTCCGGCTCCAACCGGATCATCAACGTCACCACGGACCACAAATCCGGCGACATCCCCCGAAGCACCTGCGGCAACCAGTCCGGACCCGCGCAGATCAACGGCACGGTGAACTTCCGCTGCAGAAGATTGCGGATTTGATTCAGACTCCCCGCAGCCCAACGCCACGCCGCCTGCCACTCCAGCGGTGTCCGGGGAATCGCCGGCCTCGATCCAAACGGCTCCGCAACTGGCGGGAAGATCCAGCCGGTAGACGGTCTCGGCCAACTGCCGGACCTCGCCAGCCGTCTGGGGCTCGATCACCGGCATTTGCTGCCCGCGCGCTTCGAGCGTGCGCCGCAAGTCGGCTTGGGCCTCCTTGATCCCACTGCGGTCCGGCGCAAACAGGACGATGAGCGCGAACCCCTCGTTCCACTCGAACAACCGTCAGAAGCCGGCTCCCCGGCTCGGACCCTGCCAGCGCGCTCTGCGGGTGAGCAAGGTTCCCCATCTTGCTACGCGTTCTCCTCTTCCGTCTCTTGCAACCGCTCCGTGTGAGCGCCGCCCGTGTCGTTCCACTCGATGTGCTGGTGCAAAATCGAGACGGTGAGGACCTTCGGCCACCGCTTGGCAAAGACCCGTCAGCAACGTGCGGTCATCGGCGGTGAGCGGCGCGGTCGGAAGGCATCAGATGGCTTGCTACTGATCATACCGCGCTCGTTCTCTGGAGACGCTCGCGAGCCGCGGCTCAGTCACCTGATCTGACGCAGCTCGAACGAGCGCAGTACTCTGGAAGAAGACATGCTCCTGACCGTCGAAATTCCTGACGACATCGCGCGGACTCTCGGTGACTCCACCGGCGACCTCTCCCGCCGCGCACTCGAAGCTTTCGCCCTCGAGGAACTCCGAGCCGGCCGCATCTCGGAGCTCCAATTGCGCAAGATACTCGGATTGGCCCGCATCCAACTCGACGGGTTTCTGAAGGCGCACGGCATTTACCCGGATTACACACTCGCGGACTTCGAAGAGGAGCGGCGCGCGCTCGACGAGGTCGGGCTGTAAGCCGTGCGATTGGTGATCGCAGATACCGGCCTGGTCAACTATTTGATCCTTATCGGATACATTGATCTCCTTCCCAGCCTGTTCGAACGCGTCGTCTTGCCGTCGGCGGTCCAGAAAGAACTCTCGGATCCTCTCGGCCCGCCGCAGGTCCGGCGTTGGATCGCGATTCCTCCCGCTTGGCTCGAAGTGCACGATAGCTCGGGCTTTCCCCTGCCATCCGGACTCGACGACGGAGAAGCCGCGGCCATCGCCCTCGCCGAAGCGCTCGCCGCCGACTCTGTTGATCGACGAGCGGAAGGGCTTCCGCGTCGCGGGAACGGGGCCTTCGCGCTACCGGGACACTCGGCCTCCTCGACTTGGCTGCACCGGGGCCTCATCGACTTCGCCCGGGCAATCCGCGCCTTGGAACGCACCTCATTCCGCCGGCCGGCAGCGGTGGTCGATGGCTTGTTAGCGAAACACCGAAAACGATGACGTGATGCCGCCAGCAGGGTCGCATAGACGCTGGCAATCTGGGTTCTCGATCTCCCGTGGCTGACAGTCAGTATGAGGCTGCTCACTCGCGATCCATGCCGCTCGAATTCTGTCTTGCAGCCACTCTGGCCTTCTCGCTCCCTGCGCTCCCTCGCCACCATCTGTTGGAGTGTTGCTATCCGCTGCTGACGCTCGTGGGAGAGGCAACCTTCTGCCTGAAGCTCGAGCAAGTCCCCAGTGTCCAATTCGAGTGCCGCCCGGTTACCGATGCGCGTCAGGGCGTACCTCCGCAGGTTCTACAGGTTCTAACTAATTCATTAGCCCGCGTCAGCAGTTGCCGAACCTGCGGGATCCAGTCCTCCTTGTACCGCCGATCCGTCAGCCGCCCCTCCGCGTCCAGCCGGAGCAGAATGGCGAGCGCCGTGCTTAGCGATTCCACGGTAGAGATGCGCATTAGCGGTGCGACCATTTCTAATTCCAGGCCGGCCAGGTCTGGCTGTTGCGCCGCCAGCCTCCTGCGCGTCTTTAACGCTTGCTCGAAGAACTTGAAACCCTCGGCGCATTCGTCGAGTGCCATGAGCACATCCCCGAGTCGCTCGTACGACAACGCCAACTCACGAATCCAGTCTGTGCGTCCGGGCTCGCGCTCGACAAGTCTCCGCGCCGCATTCAGTGCCTGCTCGTACCAGCAGCGCGTTCCCGAAAAGTCTTGTTGGGTGCGAAGCAGGTCTCCGATCCTGGTGAGGGAAACTGCCAAGTCATGCTGCCAGTCGGTTCGATCCGGATCGTGCCCAACCAGTTCGCTCCGCACGTTCAGGGCCTTCAGGTATGATTCGAGAGCATCCTTGACCTTGGATCATGATGGTTCATCACCCCGCCACCACTGCGGGATCGTGAACCTTGATCGCTGGAGCCTTTCCCCTGTGCCGGCCGCGACGCAAGGCCCAAGGTTGGCGGCAGAGTTGGCGGAACAGGAGTCCCGCACCGAATGCCGACAGGACCCCGGCAAGCCCGACGCCCAGGTCCAACTCGGAGACCGCGCGCCCGGCTGGTTCAGAGAGCGACAGCGGGACGGCGTTGGTCTGGTCCACCCGCTCGAGCACTCGCCACCCCGGGCCCTCCGCCCAGACCTCCATCGTCCAGGATCCCGGAGCGGTGTTCGGCTTCATCCCGTGGGCTACGGCGAATCCGCCGGTGTCTGTGACCACGGTGAGCGATCCGCAGCATCCGAACTGGCCGCCGGGGCCGTCCCGAGGTGTGCGAAAGGTGACCATCGCGCCAGGGACGGGGAGGCCGCGAGGGGTAGTCACCTGGACGATGACAGGGTAAGTAGTACTAGAGGAAGTGTCGTAGATCGCTTGATCGCCCTGTACTACCGAGATCAGTGCGGAAGCCCCCATCAGGGGACTGGCCATTACCGCAAACGCGGATAGGAACTGCGAGTACCTCACACTATAGTAGTGCCAGCCAGACGCAAGAATTATCATCCGTACCCCCTTTTGAGAGCCCCGAGTCTGCAAAACTGCCCATTCGTGGCTTGAAATACCCGCCACTGTTCCCGTATCATTGTGGAAAGGTTGCACTTGTGGCAATAACCAGCGTTAAGGTTCAAGAGGACTTCGCCACTTGGCAGGCACCCGGACGATCGAAGCCGATTGTTTATTCGGTTACGCTGCTCAATGAGCTGTCGCGGCAGGCGACGCGCGCGTACGAGTCGTTCCCAAACGGTGGCTCCGAGATTGGGGGAGTGTTGTTCGGCTCGGTCGACGAAGACGAGATCCGGATCACTTCCTCGCGCGATGTTTCCTGTGAGTACCGGTACGGTCCTTGTTTCGTGTTGTCGCCGTCCGATGAGGAGACGCTCCAGCGGGTCATCGGCGAGGCGGCATCGGATCCCGATCTGCGCGGGCTAATCCCGGTGGGATGGTACCACACCCACACCCGTAGTCCTATCGCGATGACGCCGGAAGACGCGCGCGTCTGGAATCGCTACTTCCCCCATCCATGGCAAGTGGCGTTGATCCTGAGGCCGCAGCGCGATGAGCCGACCCGCGGAGGATTCTTCTTCCGGCCGGACTCGGGTCCAGCGCGGCTCGAGTCGAGCTACAGGGTATTCGAGACGGAGTTGCAGAACTTGCCGGCTCCGGCGATTCACAAACTGGCGATGGCGGTGCGAAATCCGCCAGAGCCCAAGGAAGCCGAACCAGAGGAAGATGTTCCCGACGAGATGCTGTGGCATCCGCCGCAGGCGTCGCGATGGCGCAGGATGGTGGTTCCGGCCGCGGCGGTGATCGCCGTGGCGGCAGCGGCGGCGGGCATCTACAGCCGTGTGGGCGGCGGCCGCCCGCGCCCGACCCTGGCGTTGAAGCTGGTGGAGCGCAGCGGCCAACTGCGGGCGATGTGGGATCCGTCTTCGCCCGTGATTTTGCACGCCGAGCGGGGATCGATCGAGATTCAAAACGGCAACGACAAGACGCGCCTGCCGCTGCATCCGGAGTTGCTGAGAACGGGCACGCTGCCGATCCTGCGGCCGCAAGGCGACGTGGAGGTGACGCTCGAGGTAGAAGCGCCCGATCTCGACATGCGCGATGGTCCGATTCGCGAAGTGGCGCGGTACATTGCCGGAGAAGTGGCGAGCCCGCGCGGCACGAAAGACATCGGTTCGTTGCGCGAGGAACTGGCGCGGTTGCAAGGGGACTTGGCCAGCCAATCGGCCAACAACTCCGAGATCGAGAATCGCATCCAGACGCTCCGCAAACAGCCTGGTGCTCCGCAGCAGCAGACGTCTCCTCCCGCGCCGCCTACTGTTGCCGAGAAGAAGAAGCCGGAGCCGCCGAAGCCGGCCGAGATCAAGTCCGCGGCCGATTCCAAGGCCGAGGCGGCGAAGCTGCAGGCCGAGATCGCACGGCTGCGGCGTGAAGAGCAGGAGCGATTGTTGGCTCGCGAGACGGCGGCCGCCAAGGATCGCGCCGCCAAAGCCGAGAAGGCCAAAGCGGAACAAGCGAAGGCAGATCAGTCTAAGGCAGATCAGGCCAAAGCGGATCAAGAGCGCATTGCACGCGATCGCAAGACTCAGGATCAGAGGCAGCAGGAAATGGCGGCCAAGCTCGTGCCTCCTCCACAACCAACCGCTCCCGTGGAACAGGCGCCGGCTCCGGCGCCCGCTCCGGTTGCGGCGACACCCGCGCCTCCGCCAGCCGAGGCCGCCGCGCCGGTATATACGGGTCCGCGCCGGGGGCGGTTGATCTGGTCCGGTTATCTGGCGCCCAACGGATCACTCACCATCAACGGACGCAACGCATCGAGCGGCACGGTCAACGGTGCGCTACCGGGTGTTCCGGTTCGCGTCTCGGCCTTTCCCGCGGAGTTCTCGCGGGGCGGACTTTCGGTCTACAGTGCGAATCAGCAGCTGGCGCAGCAGGAAGTGGTGGAGTCGCGTAGCGCGCAGAACGGGTGGATGAATACGCGCTATCAGTACGATCCCGCGCGCGCGCGGAGCGTTCAGGTGAGCGTGCCGCCGTCGGCCGGGTCGGGGAATCGTCAGGTACAACTTCGCGGCGGCGATCAGGCGGTGTCGGTGATCGTGATCGATTGGGAAGTGCTGAAGTAGAGCGCGCTATCCGATGAAGCGGACCGGCTGGATCACGCCGATCGATACGCCCGTCATCAGCAGTCCGATCACGACGATCGCGCAGGCGGAAAGCACCGGCACCACGCGAAACACGGTGGATCGCGCGGTCTCCTCGCGGCTCGGGAGCCAACGCTTGGCGTAGACCACGGTGAGTCCGATCGCAGTCAGCACTGTGGCGAGGCCCGCGCTGAAGGCGGTCAGCAACAGCAGGCCCAAAGCGACGCGTCCAATTGCGATCGCGCTCAGCAACAGGACCAATCCGCTCGGGCACGGGACCAATCCGCCACTGACGCCGAGTGCGATCAGGCTGCGCAGGGTGATGTCGCCCTCGGGCACGTGGCTATGGCTATGGCTGTGGTCGTGATCGTGGGAGTGGTCATGCGAGTGTCCATGGTGATGATGGCCATTCCCGTGGTGGTGGTGATGATGTCCGTGCGACATCCCCATGAGCCGAGAATGCACCAGCGTCACGCCCACCCATAGAATGGTCAGCCCGGAGATCGCGCCGAGCACGGGATACAGCTTCTCGGGCAGAATGTAGCGCGACAGGAACAGCGTCACGAATCCGAGCGCGAAGACGCTGATCGTGTGCGTGAAGGTGACCGTGGCTCCGAGGATGGCTGCGTGTTTGAAGGTCCCGCGGGAGCCCACGAGATAAGCCGCCACCATCGTCTTGCCATGACCCGGCGAGAGCGCATGCGTCGAGCCGAGCACGAAGGCCACGGCCATCCCGATGAGCGCCATGCCGAGTGTGATCTCCGAACTGCCGAGCAGCTTCGAGAGGAAGTCGCCGCGCACCACCGATCCGCCAGCGGATTCCGCGGCGCCCGCAAAGGCTGGGGTTGCTTGCGATGCGGACCAGTCGGCCTCCACGCGTAGCTGCTGCGGAGGCGCCACGCCGGGGTCGGCGGGGTAGGCCGTGAGCGCGGAGCTGCGGTCTTTCGCACCGCCCACGACGATCTCTTTCCATCCGGTGCGATCAGTGAAGTTGCGGTCCTCATAAACGATACGGCCGGGTTTCGAAGCCGCGAAGAGCCGTGCCGAAACGCGCATCACAGGCATGCTGCCGGCGCCTTCAGCGAGCGCGACTTCGACTCCTTCGGCTCGGAGCGCGACCGGCGTGCCGCCGACTTCGAGCGCAAGGCCACGAGCCCATTCCTGCATCTCCTGCGCGGCGCGAGCTTGCAGTGCGGGTGCGGGGTCCGAAGCGGACATGCCCCAACGCTGCAAGAGTTCGAGTGTGGGGATCTCGGCGAAGTCGAGCACGTAGGAGATGCGAACGCCATCGGGTCCGGGCGCGAGCCGCGAGTAATGGCTAACGCTGAAGTTCCCCATAGGGTGGGCGAACAAGGTAAGGCAGGTTACGAAGAAGAGGAGCGCTCGTTGGGCCACGATCAGCATACGGCTCCCTGTAGCGATCGGATTTACCAAAGTCCGAGAATGAGCAGCGCCGACACGGCACAGGAGAGGCCGAGGGCGCGCAAGCCCACTGTTGTCAACGGCGTATCCACTGTTTCAGCGAGCCGTGCGAGGGCGCGCAAATGGACCACAGCGGAGAGCGCCAGCGCGGCGCCGAGCCATGGGCTGCGGAGCGCCGCCACCGGCGCCAACACGAGCAGCACCGCCTGCGCGATGAGCGCCGGCTTACGCCACGGGTTCGGCTGATCCAGCTTTTTGCGCGCGGCAATGCGAGCTTCGAGCCGGGCGTGGACCACGAGGATCCCAGCGGCGGCGTGCGCGGCGCTGAGTCCCCAGAGCCACCAACCCCAGCCGGGCATCGTTCCAAGTACCGAAAGGCAGGCGGCGGCGCAGGATCCGGTCAAGCCGGCGGCGGAGACCACTTGCAGTGCCACGGATCTTTGCCGGTTGCGGACCGTCATCCACACGGCGAAGGTGGTGAGCGCGGTGGCCAAGGCACCGCATCCGAGCAGGAGAGCGATCGGCCAGCGCTGCGCCAGAACGGCGGCGCACACCAAGAGCGCCGCGCCGAGCCCGGCGAGCCATCGCCACGCCAGCGCGGTTTCCGGGTGCGGAGCGGTCCACACCCAGCGCTGTCGCGCCAGGGTGATCAAAGGAATTCGCACCAGGAACACGGCCGCGGCCGCTGCCGCCGCGGGAAGCGCATACCACGACCATTCGCGCGCCAGAATCAGCGCGCACAAGAAAGGCTGCGCCAGCATCGACCATGCGCCGTGTTCCCGGGGAAACAAACTACTATTATTCGCGATTCCTACTCTTCTTGCGCCAACCACGGATAGACGAAGCCGGCGACGACGGCTCCGATGATGGGTGCGATCCAGAACAGCCACAGTTGCCCGAGCGCCCAGCCACCAACAAACACCGCCGGTCCGGTGCTGCGCGCAGGGTTCACCGAGAGGTTCGTCACTGGAATTCCGATCAAGTGAATCAGCGTGAGTCCCAACCCAATGGCGATGGGCGCAAAACCAGCCGGAGCGCGGCGGTCCGTGGCGCCGAGGATGATGAACAGGAACATGAACGTCAGTACGACTTCGGCTACCAGGCAGGCCATCATCGAGTAGCCGCCGGGTGAGTGAGCGTCGAATCCGTTGGAGGCGAAGCCGGCGCTGACGTCGAAGCCGGTTTTGCCGCTGGCGATCACGAGCAGGACGCCGGCTCCGGCAATGGCGCCGACCACTTGCGCGATCACGTAAGGAACGATTTTGGCGGTGGGGCATCGGCCCGCGGTGACGAGTCCGATGGTTACGGCGGGGTTGAGGTGGCAGCCAGAGATGTGGCCGATGGCGTAGGCCATGGTCAGCACAGTCAGGCCGAAGGCGAACGAAACACCGAGCAGTCCAATGCCGACGTTGGGGAAGGCGGCGGCGAGCACGGCGCTCCCGCAGCCACCGAACACCAGCCAGAAGGTCCCGAAGAATTCAGCGATAGCAGCTTTCATCGTGGAAATTTCCTTTCGTGAGCCCATGACAGGGCCTGAATAGTCTACTCCCGTGGCGGCCGGTGCGCCAGCTAGAGGTTTCGCCAGCGGTGTTCAGGCCGGTCCATCTCGAGTGGACGGAACAACGCGTGGGTGCAAGCTCAGGCTGCCCGAGGTGGGGTGCGGTGACACGGCGCCGCATAGACAATTTGGCTATGGGCCATATCTGGGAATCACGTTGGGTGCGCGCGGAGCCCCGTCACGCGCTCCTCGAGGAACGGATCGGCGGCATCGTGCAGGCGGCGTTCCCGGGCTCTACCGTGGCGGGCGTGCAGCCGCTTGCAGGTCTGCGCAATGCGAGCTACCGCGTGGATCTCGAATCACCGCGGCAACGGGTGGTGGTCCGCATCTTCGAGCACGATCCTTCGCTTTGCATGAAAGAAGTCGATCTTCTGCGGTTGCTTTCGGCGGATGTTCCCGTGCCCGAGGTCCTGTTCGCGCAACCTGGCGGAACGGCTTCGGTTCCACCATTTGTCGTGTTGCGTTATCTCGAAGGCGTTACCCTGCATGACTTGAAACGATCGGGCGACTCGGTTGCGCTCGCCCAAGCCGCGTACGCCACGGGGCGATGCCTGGCGCGGATCCACACGATCGCGTTCCCCGATCGCGGATGGATCGGACCTGGCCTCGCCGTGACCCCATTCGACAGCCAGGACGCGTTGCCACCGGAAGCCGGGGACGGATTCCGCGGACTGGTCGAAGCCATGGCTCCTCAGTTGGCCGGCGTCCGGCGCGAGCGCTTCTTGGTCCACGGCGACTTTGGCAAGCGCAACGTGCTGGTGTGCGGTGACGGCCAAGGGTGGGCCGTGAGCGGCGTCATCGATTGGGAGTTCGCGGTTGCGGGCTCGCCGCTGGCCGACATTGGCCACCTGCTCCGCTACGAGCGGGTCCTGCGCCCGGCCCTGGAGCCGCACTTCTCCAACGGATATGTCTCTGGCGGCGGCAGCCTTCCCGATGGCTGGCGGCGGCTGGCTCGGGTGGTTGATGCGGTCTCACTGTCCAGGAGTCTGACGCGGAAACTGCCTTCCGCAATTGCGAGCGAGATCGCCGAACTCATACGCGCGACGGTTGAAGACCGGGACCCGGCATGTTGACGGCGCCTCGCTTGGGGTGAAACAGAACAGCGTCGCAGATCCCATCGGCCGTTTTTATGCCAACGTCCGATTCGATCACAGGCCTCTCCTTTGCAGAGACGGTGGGCGCAGAAACGGTGGGGGCAAGAACGCTGACAGATATGGATTGGGTCACAAGCTGGCGACGGGAGACCATTGGTGCTATTCCTCATGAGATCGAGCAGTCGTCGTTGCTCGACCTTGCATTTGACGCGCCCTCAGTTGTTTCGTCTCAGGGAGTTTCGTTTGGCGGCATCAGCGGCCAGAAGTGGAGTCGAAGGGATAGAGAACGTGCGGCCGCGCTGCGTAGAGAAGCTCGGTACGCTCGCCGCGGCAGCGTGCAGTTGGCCGAACTGTTCGCGTTCGAGACAGCAGGCGGCATTCAGCTCAGCATCGTAATCGCTGGCCCTGGACAACTGCCGGTGAAATCGCATCCGCGTCAATTCGCCGAGCTGACCCGAAACGATAACCTCCAAGCACGCAGCGGGAAACGACTTCTTCGAGGCAAACTCCGCCTGGCATTGACCGCGGCACGGACTGTGTGCCTCCGAAGAGACATCGGCGGCCGATACGCATCCTTGTCGTGCAGCCGGAGCCGGATTGTGTCGATAAATCGCAAATGCCTGCCAAGCGTGGAAAATCAAGAGAGAACTGCCATGGCGTGACTACAGCGGTGAGTCCACCGAGGAATTGATCGGTCTGGCCGGCGAATTTCGCGTCGACTCTGTTCTTTGCGCCTTCGAAGAGGCCCTCGGCCACAAGAGGCGGTTGACGGACGAGGAGCGGGTACTCCTGTCGTTGATGGAACTCGACCGTGAGGTGATGAACGGCGCATTCTTGTTCTTCTTCCATAACTCGTCTCGACGGCATGCACCGGTGATAGTGGAGAATTTTCACCGTGTGGGCGCGCACAAGACTGCCCGGTTGGCGGCAAAGGCGCTGGTGTCGCGGCGCGATCCGGCAGCTGTGAAGACGCTCGATCGGCAATATGTCAAGGGATATGAAACCGAGGGCTAGCTCTGGAACTTCGTTCGGTTGAATGCGGCGCAAATTAAATAGTTCGATACCGTGGACACAGCCATGATACCGGTGAGCCGGACCGGCCGCTGACTCATCTTCCGTGCAAATCGCTGGCGTACACTTCCTCGAGCACGCCGCGGAAGTACTCCAGGTAGGCAAAGAAGCTGGGGAATCGCGCGGCTTCGCCGCGGTCCCACACAACAACCGGGCGTTCCGTGTCCGACAGGTCGAAGAAGATCTGCTCTCCCGCGAAGAGCGAGAATCCGACAACCATGGCGTGCTTCAGGACCGGATCGCCTGGAGCATTTCTTGCCCGCCACTCCTCGACGGCGTCGTGGTATGGCCCACGCACCATCTCGGAGACGGAGAGCAAGGCTACGTCACCTGACCAATGCTGCCACCCATCGTGGATTTGCTGGAACAGCCGGTACGTAGGCGGCAAGGCGAACCCCAACCAGTTCTCGAACCTTGCCAGCAACTCTTCGGGCGCCGGCCGGCCGGGTACACTGGGACCCTCGAAGCCGATCAGCCGATAAGTGCGCCAGCGCAAGTCGGCTATTCGGGCCAATACACTCGTCATTTGCCCGAGAGTGATTTCAGTTTCTGGAATAGTCATGGTTTCATCACACTTACGGACACTTCAGTTCGAAACCCTTCGCGACATCGATCGTGTCATTGTCACCCGAGGACATGTCGCGTCCAAGTTTCTCGTTCACTTCCCGGTCCAGCCACACCATCGGGCCTTGCACGTGCCCCCCCCACTGCAAATCGCGGATGTGGTCCGGTGAAGCCTTGTCGAGGGGCGCCGAACTGGAGTCCGGCTTGCCGTCCCTGATCCACTGCTGGTACAAGCAGTCGTCCATGAAGTCGGCCGAGGTTCCCTTCGGTGGAGTCGCTTCCGGATGGGTAAATTCCAGACTCGATGTCGGCTCACCATTCGCGATGCGATTAAAGTCGGACCGATACTTAGCGGCCCAACTGTTACCTACGTCGCGCACAGCTCCGGCTGTCGCTCGGCGGGTCAATCCATTGTTTTTCCGGGCAAGTTCGTTCAACCGGGCGACCTTGGCGCGCGCCTGGCGCTTCTGACAATCGTTCCAACCGTCATCGCATTTGAGCTTGATGACGCCTTCGGTGGCCGGAGCCCTCTCGCTTTCCAGAGCCTCACCGCAGCCTTGCGAGCACAAGGTAGGGTCGTTCTTGCCCTGTCGCTCGGCCTTCTTGCGTGCTTCTTCGGCCCGCCGCAGGCGCTCAGCGGCGGCTAACTGACGGATCTCCTCCGCGCTCTTCCTCCGCAGGTCTTCGTATTCTTGCTTGCTCCTGTAGGGGCCACCGGTGACGGGATTCGTCTCGTCCATCCACGGCGGGGCCGTCTCGCTTGGCCAAAGAAAGACAATAATGCCCGCCAGGATCGGAATGCCTAAACCAGGCCGGAGCAACGGCGAGGGGAGTGGCGGCGGCTCGACCGCCGGCGGAGGGGTAGGCACCAGACGCAACGGCGGTCGAACCGGCACCGGAGGCGGCGTCCACTCGGGCGGGATGTCAGGAACCGGCAGCGGTTGACCCACGGTGGCGGCGACCTCAAGCCGTAGTAGCTAGCATTCTCAACAGGCGATCGGTCCCGATCCACAGTCGTTCCATCCGCAGAGCGGCAGGGACATCCGAGGCGAGGATTGCCTGCGCCCACTCGAACTCCGGATCGGCGTCAAACGTCGGCGACAGTAGGATCAGCATCGCGAGAAATCCGGCGACATGGTCTTCCCTGACCAGATTCCAGTACCGGGCCCGCGCAATCCCATAGCGGGCTAGCTTTCGGGTGAGGTCGGGCCCCATTCGGGCAGTTTCGACAGGGAAGCTATCGTAGGCATAGGCCGTCAGCCTCGTCACCCAGCGTTCCACTACGGCGGCCTGCTGTGAGTCAAACTGCTGTTGCCGTATCACCATACTCGACCGCTAACTAACTAATGATAGCATCGGATGCGCAGGTGCCTGACACACGCGTACACCACCAGTCTGCGCCGGATCAACTGTGATGCGCTCGAAGTTCATCATCTACAAGGTACTGAAATCGCGGCCCAGGCATCCCCCTGCAGGAAGGGAACGATGATCGCGAATTGTAGAGAAGATCGTACCCGCCAATCGGCACGCGGCAGTTGGCCGAACTGGCCGCGTTCGAGACAGCAGGCGGCATTCAGCGCAGCGCTGTCATCGTTGGTCGAAAACAGACGCCTACCCCAGCCACATCCGCAACTGCCGGACCTGCTCTTCGATCTGATCCCGCCCATCGTCCCGCGGCGGCGCCAGCCGAAGATAACTCTCGAAATCGGCCAGCGCGAGATGCGCGTGCTGCTGGCTCATGTGGAGCACGCCGCGCTGCCGGTACTCTTCCGCAACCGACGGATCGGCGTCGATGCACAGGTCGAGAATCCCCAGCGCCTTCGCCAACTGGCCGGACTTGTAATAGACCCGCCGCAGGTTGTTCATCATCCGCGCGATGATCTGGCGATTCGAAACCGGCGCGAGCGATGATGGCACGGCGAAGATGTCGATCCGCGACGAGGCCAGCGCCAACTCGCGGCACTCCTCGAACGTCACGCCCTTGCCGTGGAAGCAATCGACGAACTCGGTGTAGTGGCGATCCTCGTACTTCACCAGGAAATGCCCTGGCATCCCGACTCCGAACACGGGCCGATGCAAGCGCCGCCCTACTTCGAGGTACACCACCGCCAGCGAAATCGGGATTCCCGTGCGCGTGAGCAGAACTTCGTTCAGGCAACTGTTACGCGGGTTGTCGTAGTCATCCTTGTTGCCTGTGAAGCCGCATGTTTCGAAGAAGTAGCGGTTGGCGACTGCGACGAACTCCTCGCCTGGGGCACGCGGATCCACCAGTTCGAGCAATTCCCGCGCGTGGGAGTCGAGTATTTCGAGGAACGGTTCGGGCTCGAGGCCCGGAAACTCGAGCGTCGCCAAGCCGAGCGCAGCCCGGTCTAGCGGCACGGAAGGATCGCGGGCAACAAAAAGTTGTCTTAATGATTCCACTCGGGAGCTATCGCATGTAGAATAGCAATTAAAGAATGTTCAGACGCCTGCTGCGTCAGGTCGCCTTGTTCTTGGTGATCGCCGCGCCTGTGGTGTGTCAGCGCGTCACTTTGAAGCGCTCGCATCTGCAAGAATACGAAAACGCCGAGTTCCGGGGCTCGGCGATGTTGCCTGCCTCCGGAGACCATGGCCGTCGTTTGGCCGTTTGGGGCGACAAGCTGAGGATCCAGCGCGGCCCGCGATTTCGGCTTCATGACGTAGAAGACCTGCCGTCTTTCGGCGCCGGCGGCTGTGTCGCCGATGTGAACCAGGATGGCGAACCCGATCTCGTCCTGCACCAGCTTCCCTTGCCCGGCGAAAAGCCGGGTGGGCTCGGCCGCATGGTCTGGCTCGAAGGGCCCTTTTGGGAGTCTCACGAGATTGACACCGATGCCGACTTCGACGACTGCCTGGCCACAACGATGTTCGGCAAACGCGGGATCCTGATCATCCACCGGCGTGCCCAGATCCGGTTCTACGAGATCCCGGAAAAGCTGAAGGGCCACTGGTCCTATCAGGAAATCTACTCGATCTACACTCCATCGGCTCAGGGCGGGCTGTTGCGCGCCGATATCGATGGCGACGGGAACCCCGACATTCTGGCGGGAAACTACTGGGTAAAGTCCCCTGCCACGGCGGAGGCGCCATGGCAGTTGTTCGCGATCAACAAGTGGTGGGAAAAACCGCGCTCGGCGATGCTGCGGTTGGCGGCCGCGAAGAATCCGGACACGCCGTTCCCCGTGCTCGTGGCGGCCGAAGCCGAGGCCGACGAAGCGCGCCTGGCGTGGTTCGAGCGCCCGGCCGACCCCACGCAGTTCTGGCGCGAGAACAAGCTGGAAGCGCTTCCGCCGTTGCGGCGCCCCAAGGCGCTCGCGGCGGCCGACCTCAGCGGCAGCCTGCGCAACGACATCATCGTAGGCGAGAACATCGGCGACGGTTCGCGGCTGCTGGTCTACTGGAATCTCGGCGGCGGCAAGTATCAGGGCACGCGAATCGATTTGACGCCCGGGCTGACCGCCATCTATCCGGTGGACTTCGACGGGGATGGCGATCTCGATCTGTTGGGCGTGGGTCCGAGGGTGGTGGGGCTCTGGAAGAATCAGCGCCTCAAGTAGGCGTCGTCACCGCGGATCCAATCCTCGCGGATCGGCGAGAACAGATCGATCGCTTCGCTGTCTTCGAGTGCCTCCACACTGTGCGGAGCATTCGGTGTGATCTGCATCGCCTCGCCCGCCGAGATGACGTATTCGGCGTCATCGAAGATGAACCGGAGCTTGCCCGATTGCAGCAGCGTCACCTGCTCGTTCTCATGATGGTGGCGGGGAACCACTGCTCCCTTGGCCATGGCGAGACGCGCGATGGTGATCCGCTCGGCGTGGATCACTTTGCGCGACACGGTGGGGTTCATCTGTTCGAGTGGGACGTCGCTCCAGCGATAGGGCTTCATGGAAGAAGCGGTATTGTATCATGGAGGTTCTCATGAAAGGCGTCGTTCTCGCTGGGGGGCTGGGGAGCCGCTTGTTCCCACTCACCAAAATCACCAACAAGCATCTACTTCCCATCTACGACAAGCCGATGATCTACTATCCGATCGAAATGCTTGTCGGCGCTGGCATCGAGGAAGTGCTGCTGGTCACCGGCGGACGCAACGCCGGCGACTTCATGCGTTTGCTCGCCAACGGCAAGGAGTTCGGCCTCAAGCGCCTGAACTACGCCTACCAGGAAGGCGAAGGCGGCATCGCCGAAGCGCTTTCGCTCGCCGAGCATTTCGCCGCAGGAGACCGCATCTGCGTCATCCTCGGCGACAACATCATCGAGGGCTCGCTCAAAGGCGCCGTCGACGAGTTCCGCAAGCAGCCCAAGGGCGCGCGCATCCTGCTCAAGGAAGTTCCCGACGCCGAACGCTTCGGCGTGGCCGAGATCCAGGGCGACCGCATCCTCGGCATCGAAGAGAAGCCCAAGAATCCAAAGTCGAACCTGGCCGTGACCGGCATCTATCTTTACGACGAGACCGTCTTCGAGAAGACCCGCACGCTCAAGCCCTCCGCGCGCGGCGAACTCGAAATCACCGACGTCAACAACGGCTACATCCGCGAGGGCACCATGTCGTTCTCCTATCTCGACGGCTGGTGGACTGACGCCGGCACTTTCGAATCTCTCTATCGCGCCGCTACGCTGGTGGCCCAAAGCCGAAAGGTGAAGACCGAAGGATGATGGCGACTCAGGTGGCCCCTGCCAAAGGCCTCGGCAAGCTCATCCTCTACCCGGATTCGCCTGACATCATACCGGGCGTCAAGGTCAGTCCTTACAAGCTCTACCCGGACGATCGCGGGTACTTCCTCGAGGTGGCGCGCCTCGGATCCGGCTTGGTAGCCGATTTCCCCGCTACCACAACGCAGATTTCCGCCGCGCTCAGCTATCCCGGAACCATCAAGGCCTTCCACATTCACAAGCGCCAGACGGACTTCTGGGTTCCCGCGCGCGGGATGTTTCAGGTAGCACTGGTCGACCTTCGCGAGGATTCGCCCACCTACGGTTTGCGCAACACCATGTACGCGGGCGACCTGAAGCCCTGGCAGATCCTCATTCCGCCTGGTGTGGCGCACGGCTACAAAGTGATCGGCATGGAGCCGGGAATGCTGGTCTACGTTACCGATCGCCAATACGATCCCACAGACGAAGGCCGCATTCCGTACGACGACCCCGAAATCAATTACGACTGGGAAATCCAACACAAATGAAGTTATTGGTAACCGGAGGAGCCGGATTCATCGGCTCGGCGTTCGTGCGCCTGGTGCTCTCAGGCCCGGGCGCGGATGAGGTGATCAACCTCGATAAACTCACCTATGCCGGAAACCTCGAGAACCTCGCTTCGGTGGCCGGCCATGCGGGATACCGGTTCGTCAAGGGTGACATCGCCGACAAGCAGTTGGTGGCCCAGTTGGTGGGTGACGAGAAGCCCGATGCCATCGTCCACTTCGCGGCTGAATCGCACGTGGACCGCAGTATCCTTTCGCCGCAGCCGGTGTTCGACACCAATCTCGGGGGCTCATTCACGTTGCTGGAAGCAGCGCGCGCACACAAGACGCCGCGCTTCGTGCATGTCTCGACCGACGAGGTCTACGGGAGCCTGGAAGAGCCGCACGAGGCCGATGAGAACTATCCCCTGAAGCCGAGTAGCCCTTATTCGGCCGCCAAGGCAGGCTCGGATCTGCTGGCGCTTTCCTATCACACCACCTACAAGATGCCGGTGGTGGTGACGCGGGCCTCGAACAACTATGGCCCGTTTCAGTTCCCGGAGAAGCTGATCCCGTTGATGATCTCGAATGCGCTGGAAGACAAGCCGCTGCCCATCTACGGCGACGGCATGCAGGTGCGCGACTGGCTCTACGTCGACGATCACTGCCGCGCGATTCTCGCCGTGCTTCGCCAAGGGCGCGAAGGCGAGGTCTACAACATCGGCGGGAGCCGCTCGCTGCCGAACCTGGCAGTGGTGCGCAAGATCCTCGAGATAGCAGGCAAGCCCGAAAGTCTGATGACCCGCGTGGCGGATCGCCCGGGCCATGATCGGCGTTACGCGTTATCGAGCGAGAAGTTGATGCGCGAAACGGGCTGGAAGCCGCAAGTGGAGTTCGAGAGCGGGATCGTCGAGACCGTGAACTGGTATCGAACCAACATCGAGTGGGTGCGGCGCATCAAGTCCGGCGAATATCGCGACTACTACGCTCGCAATTACGAAAACCGGCAGGCTTGAACAGGAAGGCCTAAAAATGTTTCGGAGGAGACGTTCGAGAACGCCCCCTCCGCTTCTGTTCGCTCTGACCCGGGATTAGCCCTGGTTGGCAGCGTTGGACATCGCAATCGAGATCTTCGAGAAGATCGTGCTGATGCTGTTGGCCACGCCGGGCATGATGGCGCCAGCGGCCACCGCAACGAACCCGGCCATGAGGGCGTATTCGATGAGGTCCTGGCCGCGATTGTCCTTCAGCAGCCGCAGCTTGCAGACGAGGTTGGTGACTTGCTTCATTTGTGTCTCTCTCTTCCTTTCGAGTGGTTGTGCTCAATCCCTAAAGCGAGAATACACGGACGCGATCTTTGCTGTAATCGATCAGAACCCTTAGTCCCTCTTGGGAATAGCCTTGTGGTTCGGGACCCTAGCACTACCCGCATCGGCCGGCGCGCCGCTTCCAGCCCGCTTCATCGGCTTCATTCAAGGAAGCTTATCGACCTTCGTGGTCTGGTGCGCCACCAGTTGCCAACCCTTGTCATTCTTTACCCAAAGGTGAAGAATCATGAGCTTGTCATCGAAATTGCCTGACTGGTTCACTCCCGTGATCCGAGCCCAGGAGTGGGTCACCGCACTCGCGCCCCGCACGCGGACGCTCACTTTGTTCAGCTCCATCGTCTTGTAAACTTGGCGCCCTGACCGGATCTTCTCCATATACGTTGCCTTGGTGTCGATGATCCCCGTGGAGTGCGCATAGATCAGTTCGTCATCGAGCAGCTTGTCTAGCGCGGCCGCATCGCGCGCCAGGATCGCCTTTGACCAGGCCTTGTCGAGGTTCTCGAAAGTGGCGGCATTCGGCTGAGCGAACATGGCGGCGGCGATAGCCGCGAGGAAGAGCAGACGGTTCATAATGGGGGTGAGTATAACACCGACATGATCTCTTCAGACGAAGCTCAATTGAACCAATGGAAGCAGCGATACGACCGGGACGGATTCCTCGAGATCCGCGGTCTACTCGACGCCGCTGAGCTCGCCGCCTTGGAAGCAGAACTCGACCGTTACTTCCGCGAGATCGCGCCGGGACTTCCGGCGGGCGATATCGTCTGGGAGAAGGAGCCGATGCCCGATGGCTCGCGCCGCGTGCGCAACTTGTGGCGCATGGAGCAGTACAGCCCGTTCTTCGCCTCTCTCGCGCAAAACCCGCGCCTGCTCGCACTGGCCGGCAAGCTCGTCAACGGCGATCCCGTCTCGATGGGCGTCGAGTTGTTCGCCAAGCCCGCTCGCGTCGGCTCGGCCGTTCCGCATCACCAGGACAACGCCTACTTCAACCTGACCCCGCCCGACAGCTTCACTTGCTGGATCGCGCTCGATGCCAGCACGCCCGAAAACGGCTGCGTGCACTACACGCCCGGATCGCACCGCTGGCAGCCGCTCCCGCACAAGGCCTCCGGCGTCCAGGGCAACAGCATGATGGCGGACCACGTTCCGGCCGATCTCGTGGAAATCCCAGGACCGCTCTCACCCGGCGACGCCATGCTCCACCATTGCCTCACCGTGCATCGCAGCGAGCCCAACCGCAGCGAGCGCCCGCGCCGTGGGCTGCTCATCGTGTTCAAGGGCGCGCACTGCCAGCGCGATCCCGAGGGATGGGCGAAGTACAGCGAGGTCCGCAGTGCGGTTGCTTGAGGCGGCGCTGCTCGCGGCGCTCCCGCTATTGGCGCAAGCGCCTCGTGTCACCATCGTCACTGGCGGACACGATCACGAGCCGAGCTTCTACGCTGTGTTCGATGCGCCGCGCATCAAAGCCCGCGTCGATCCGCACCCGGTCGCCTTCACGCGCGATCTGCGCCGCAACACCGACGTGCTGGTGCTCTACGACATGCTCCAGGACATTCCCGAAGCGCAACGCGCCAATCTCCGCCAGTTCGCCGAAGCGGGCAAGGGCATCGTGGTGCTCCATCATGCGCTCTGCAGCTACAACGGTTGGGAATGGTACTGGCGAGAACTGGTGGGCGGGAGCTACCTGATGAAGAGCTCCACGTTCTTGCATGACGTGGATCTCGAGATCGAAGCCGTGACCCCGCACGCGATCACCAAGGGACTGGCGCCGATGAAGATCAATGACGAGACCTATCACGGCATGTGGATCTCGCCTTCGAACAAGGTGCTGCTGCGGACGGGGCATCCCACGAGCGACGGTCCGGTGGCGTGGATCAGCGCCTACGACAAGTCGCGCGTGGTGGTGATCCAGTTGGGGCATGGTCCACTGGCGCACCGGCATGAGGGGTTTCGGAAGCTGGTGCTCAACGCGATCGACTGGGCAGCGGGGCGAGGAGAGGGTTCGCGGGCAGCGAGATGACGGGCCTTCGCGCTCTGCGTGATTTTGCCGAGACTCATCCGGACGCCGCATCGCCCTTGGACGACTGGTACAAGACGGTCACGCGGCTTCGATGGAACAGTATCTTCAACATCGGCGGAAACAAGTATCGCCTGGCGGTCTTCATCAAGTACCAGCCGGGAAGAGTCTACATCCGTCACGTCATGACGCACCAAGAATACGAGAGGAGGTTCGGGAGATGAGCAGCGCGACACTCGAGGTGAATCCGAAACACTACGGACGGCTCCTGGCCCGCAAACTGCCCGCTGTCATCCGCACCGAAGCGGAGAACAAGCGCATACTCGCTGAACTCGCCGATCTCGACAACCGGTACGATCAACTGTCACCGGAAGAGCGCGAATACTGCGAACTCCTGAATGTCCTTGTGGAGGCGTTCGAGGATGCCCACTACTCCCTCAACGCTTCCACGCCGCACAGCCGCCTCCGCAGCCTGATGGCCGAACACGGCCTCCGGCAGCGCGATCTCCTCGAAGTCTTTGGCTCGAGCGGCGTTGCCTCCGAGGTGATCAACGGCAAGCGGGCCATTAGCAAAGCTCAGGCGAAGAAGCTCGCAGTGCGCTTCCATCTTCCTGCGGATCCGTTTTTTTGAGGCACGCGCGCTGTCGCACAAGGCCTCCGGCGTCCAAGGCAACAGCATGATGGCGGACCACGTTCGGACCCGCCTCATGGAGATCCCGGTCGTCTCTCTCGCCCGGCCACGCCATGCTGCATCATTGCCTCACCGTGCACCGCGGCGAGCCCAATCGCAGTGATCGTCCGCGCCGGGGACTGCTCATCGTGTACAAAGGCGCGCACTGCCGGTGCGCGGGCCGGATTCCGTAGATAATGGCGGTGATGCGCCGCCGCGACTTTTCTCTCTCCCTGCTCGCTGCTCCTCTGGCCAACGCCCAGCAGCAGCCCAACATCTTGTTCCTTCTCTCCGACGATCACAGCTATCCCTTCGTGGGCTGCTACGGTCATCCGGACATGCGCACTCCCACGCTCGACAAGCTCGCCTCGGAGGGAATGACCTTTCATCGCGCGTTCCAAGCGGCGCCGCAGTGTGTGCCTTCTCGAACCGCGCTGCTGACTGGCCGCTCACCCGTCAGCGCGCGCATGGGCCGCTTCAACTCGCCCCTGCCGCCCGACATCGTCACAGCGCCAGACCTGCTGAAGAAAGCCGGATACTTCACCGGCGTGGCGCGCCGCAATTATCACCTCGATGGTCCGGGCCCCAATCCCAACGCCGGTTACGTCGGCCAGGTGATCCGCGAACGCGGGCTCGAGACCTTCGCCAAGCGCCTCGATTTCGTCGATCGCAGCGGACCTGGCCACACCGAAGAAGTCGTCAACGCGTTCTTCGACAAGCTGCCCAAAGGCAAGCCGTTCTTCTTCTGGGTGAACTTCAACGATCCGCATCACCCCTGGGACACCAACGCCATCTCGCCTCCGCGCGATCCGGCCAAGGTCACGCTCCCCCGCTATTTGCCGGACCTCCCGGGCGTGCGCTATGACTTCGCGCGGTATCTCGACGAGATCTCGCGGGTCGACGGTGAGGTGAATCTGATCCTCGGCATTCTCGAGAAGCGCGGCTTCGCCAGCAACACGCTGGTCGCTTTCATGGGCGACAACGGCATGGCCTTGCCGCACGGCAAGGGGTCGCTCTACGATCCCGGTCTCCATGTCCCGCTGATGATGCGCTGGCCGGGCCGAGTGAAGCCCGGCGCGGTGACCCGCGAACTCGTCTCCGGCGAAGACATGACGCCGACCTTCCTCGACGCGGCCGGCATCGCACCTGCTCCCGGCATGACGGGTCAGAGCTTCCTCGAGCTCTTGCGCGGAGATCCGAATTACCAGAGCCGCCAACACGTCTTCGGAGCGCGGCTGCAACACGGCAGCTCCACGATGACGCCGGAGACCAAGTCGAGCGGTTGGGATCTCGCCCGCTGTGTCCGAACCCGGCGCTACAAGCTCATCTACAATGCCACGCCGTTCATGGAGTACCAACCCGTGGACAGCGCCAACGACCCCGGCTGGAAAGAGATGAAGAAGGTGCACGCCGAAGGGAAGCTCGATCCGAAATTCGACCGCGCGTACTTCGGCAAGCGCCCCATCTATGAGCTTTACGATCTCGACGCCGACCCAGACGAGTTCCAGAATCTGGCCGGAAAGCCCGAACTTGCCGAAGTGGAGCGCGCGCTACGCAAGCTGCTGATCGAGAAGTGCGTCACGGACTACGACTTCATCCCTCCGCCGGTTCTGAACTGACGCCGCCGTGTTCACCGCAATGGCCGCTTCCGTGATATCGTAGGGGCATCCTAATCCAACTTCAGGAGCACCTGCAATGAAACGGGTTGTTGCGAGTTTGTTCTTGTCCTTCGCGGGCCTGCTGGCCCAAAGCACCACCGGAGCGCTGGTCGGCACGGTCTCCGATCCTTCGGGTGGCGTCATCGCCGGCGTGAAGATCCGCGTCATCAATGACGGCACCGGCGTCACCGTCGAGACCACTTCGAACACTGCGGGCGACTACACCGTCCCCAACCTTCCGGCCGCGACCTATCGCGTGCGCGCCGAGTTCACCGGCTTCCGCACCGTCGAGGTCGCGAGCATTCGGCTGCTCTTGAACCAGACGGTCCGCACCGACATTCGCCTCGAGCCGGGCGCGGTGGAGCAGAGCGTCAACGTGACAGCCGCTCCGCCCGTGGTGCAGTCGGAAACGTCATCGGTTGCCTCGAACGTCGACGCACATAGCGTGGTGACGCTGCCGCTCAACGGCCGCACGCTCGATCGGCTGCTGCTCGTCACCGCCGGCAACACGTCGGACTCGCCATCAAACCCCAAGCTCGCCGGCTCGCTCCACTGGGGCGGCAACTTCTTCACCATTGATGGCGTGAGCTTCAACGACCTCGGCAACGGCGGCGCGGCGTACAGCTATCGCACCGCGCTTTCCACCACGCCCTCGGTCGACACCATCCAGGAATTCAAAATCGAGACCACCAATGCCAAGGCCGAACACGAAGGGTCGGCCGCGGTCTCCATCATCAGCAAGGGCGGAACGAATCAGTTCCACGGGTCCGTGTTCGAGTTCAACCGCAACAAGGCGCTCGCCGCCAATGCGTTCTTCTCGAACGCGAACAATGTGCCGCGGCCGCCTTTCAACCGAAATGAGTTTGGGGCGACGGTGGGTGGTCCGGTGATCAAGAACAAGACGTTCTTCTTCGGGTCCTATGAGGGCTTGCGGCAACGGCAGTCGACGAGCGCGGGGTTTTCGTTCGGAACCCAAGCGATGCGCCAAGGCGATTTCACGGGACTCCCTGTCATCGCCGACCCGCTCTCTGGCACCAGCCTCGCCGCACGGACGCCGTTCCCGAATCAACGGATTCCCACTGCCCGCCTCGATTCGCGTTCCTTGAAGCTGCTCGAATTCGTGCCGCTACCCAATGCTCCGGGTAGCGCTGCCGCCGCCGGCACCGGTGTGAACTACTTCGACACCGTGCCGAACATCATCGGCGTCAACCGCTATACCGCTCGCGGCGACCACAACGTCAACGCGACCAACAATCTCAGCGTGGTGCTCAGCTACTCCAAGGGCGACCCCTACTTCGTCTACAACGGCGGCCCGCGTGCGTATGGAAACTTCTCCGATGGCGGCTACATCACCAAGTCGGCCGGGGCCACCTATACGCGCGTGATTGGCGGAAACAAAACCAACGAATTCCGTTACGCATACTTCAACCACGCTTCCATCCGGATCGGCCAGAACACCAGCTTCGATCCCTCGAGCCTGTTCCCGTCTCTTTACAAGCCGCTGCCGATCGGTGGATTGCCTTCCATCGGCATCGCCGGCTTCAACTCCATCGGCGACTCCGGCGGTTCCGATCGCGCCCCGCAGATCACTCAGGAACTGATCGACAACTTCAGCTTCGTCCGCGGCGCGCACACCTTCAAGACGGGTATTGACGTTGCCTTCAGCCGCGTATCGAGCAATCCGGCTGCCGGCGGTGGGCAGTTCGGCTCGTTCAGCTTCGCGAATCGCTACTCGGGCTCGGGGCTCGGCGCCGCTTATGCGGACTTCCTGCTCGGCTTCCCGATCAGCGCGGTTCGCGGAACACCCAGCCTCGTCAACCTGCTCTACTTCACTCGCTACGGAGCGTACTTCCAGGATGACTGGCGTGTGAGTTCGAAGCTCACCTTGAATCTCGGAATGCGATACACGCTGCAAACGCAGACGCAAGAGCGCGATGGCTCGTTCGCCAACTTTGACTTCGGCGCCGGCAAGTACGTGATCCGCACGGCAGGCGGCCAGCTTCCTCGTCTCGCCCTTCCGCGCCTGGTGCAAGCCTATCCGTACGTCGGCTCCGAAGCCAACAACTGGGGCAGCGACGTGATTCTCGCCGACCACAACAACCTCGGTCCTCGCATCGGCTTCGCCTATCGCCCCTTCGGCGGCAACAAGACTGTGGTCCGCGGCGGCTATGGGATCTTCTACAACATCATCCCGGTCTACATCGGGATCCGCCAGATCTCGCTCACGAATACGCCGTTCCAGTTGTCCGAGAGCTTTGACGGTGGCGCTGGTTCGCCGCTGCTGAGCCTCGCCAATCCGTTCCCAGGCGGCGGCGCCATCTCGCCGAATCCGAACATCACCGCCGTCAATCGCCGCGTCACCAACACCTACGCGCAGCAGTGGAACATGACGCTCGAACGCGAAATCATCAAGGACTTCGGCCTCCGCTTCTCCTACATCGGCAACAAGGGAACGAGCGTGCCGTGGTACACCTACGAGCGCAATTTGCCCGACGGAAAAACGCCCGGCGCGACCTTGCAAGCGCTGCGGCCGTATCAGCCGTTCGCCAGCATCTCGACCCTCGATCCCAACGGCAGCTCCATCACGCACCAGTTGCAGATCGAACTCATCCGCCGCTGGGCCAACGGACTCTACCTGCAGACGAACTACACTCTGAACAAAACTCTGGATAATGTTCCGATCGTGGGAACGCCGCAAAACCCCTACAACGCCGCGCTCGACCGCGGCAACGGCGACCAGATCCGCCGCCACGTGGCCTACACGTCGATCACCTACGACCTGCCGTTCGGCAAGGGCCGCAAGTTCGCCGCCGTCACCGGACCCGCCAACTACCTCATCGGAGGCTGGCAAGTGGCAGGCATCCTGCAGTTCCGCGGTGGCACGCCGTTCACCCCCGGCTTCGCGGCCAACTCTCTCCCCGGCTGGTACGCCAACCGCGCGAATGTGGTGTCGAACGATCTCTACGGGTCGCAACGTAACATCAATCAATGGTTCAACCCGGCCGCATTCGCGATTCCCGCGCCGTACACGTTCGGGAATGCCGCGCGGAACATGCTCTGGAGCCCCGGACAGCGAATCATCGACCTCAGCTTGCTCAAGAGCTTCAGCTTCGGCGAGTCGCGCGAAGTGCAGTTCCGCGGCGAGTTCTTCAACTTGCCGAATACGCCGAGCTTCAGCGCGCCGGGTGCGAACCTTTCGGCGCCGGGGTCGCTGGGCAAGATCACTGGGACGACGGTGGAAGCACGCGTGGTCCAGTTTGGATTGAAGCTCCTGTTCTGATTCGAGCCGGGGGCGCTCGGCCAATGCCCGAGCCGGGCACCCCGGTTATACTAGTGGTATGAAAACTGCGGTATCCATACCCGACAGCATTTTCGAGCGGGCCGAACTGTTTGCCCGGCGCGCCAAACGGTCCCGCAGCCAGGTTTTTAGCGATGCCCTTGACGAGTATCTCAATCGCCATTCCGGCGACGAGATCACCGATGCCATGAATCGAGTGATTGACGCCACGGGCGATGCGGCTGATCCGTTTACCTCCGCTGCGTCCGTTCGTGCCTTGGCGCGCGTCGAATGGTAGTCGGGCAGGGCGAGGTCTGGTGGGCGGATCTGCCCTCGCCTACTGGTTCCGGGCCTGGGTTCCGGCGGCCGGTAGTCGTCGTCCAGAGCGACCATCTGAATCGCAGCCGGCTTGCAACCGTAGTTTGCGTGCCGCTCACGAGCAACCTGAGGTATGCTGAAGCGCCGGGTAACGTTTTGCTCAGTGCACGGGCGGCTGGCTTGCCCAAGGACTCGGTGGCCAATCCGACGCAGATTGTCAGCCTCGACAAGCAACTGTTGACCGAGCGCATCGCGAAATTGAGTAGGAATGCGATGGCATCGATCCTTTGCGGCATCGATATTGTTCTCGGCCGATAAGGTCGCCTTGCCGCGATGCCGGAGATCGATCGAAACAATACGGACGGCTCCTTGCTCGCAAGCTGCCCCCCATCGTCCGAGTGAGGCCGGCAATGAGCGAGCGCTCGGCGCATCTTCCCTGGACAGCCGCGTCCGCGGACTGATGGCCGAGCACGGCCTCCGCCAACTCGGCGTCATCGATCGACGCGCGATCGGCAAGCGGGCCTGGCTTCAAGCCAGCGCGGGACCTCAGTCCCGCTGCTCAGCGTCAATCAATAGTGGTAACGGCAGGCCGGATCTTGCCGGGCTGCACTCGATAAATGAGCCGATGCTCTTGATCAAATGCGCCTTGACCAGCAACCGGAGAGATCCTGCTCGATCGGCTCCGCATATCTCTAACGACCGAACAATCCGGGCTTCGCCACCGCCTCATCCAGAACCAGACCCGGCTCGCCCACGCGTGCTTCCCGCAGCCGCCGCTTCATCGTCTCAGACTCGGTCACCGGACCCCATCTGACCTCCCGCACGTGACAGCGATGCCCACCGGGCAAACGTGCCCTCTCCGGAAACTGCGGGCGGACCGCAGACCGTACCCGCCCGATTCCGGAAGCGGACCACCCCTGGCGGCGATCCGTGAAGACGGCTCAGACCTACAGCAGTTCCTGCTCCTTGGCCTTCTCCAGTTCATCGGCCTGCGCTGCGTATCTGTTCGTCAGGCTGTCGAGATCCTTCTCCGCCTTCGTGACGTCAGCCGCAGTCGCGGTTCCAGCCCTGACCAAGCCCTCGAGCTGGTCTCTGGTCTTGCGCCGTACGTTCCGAATGGCCACCTTGGCGGCATCCGTCTTCTGCCTTGCGGTATTGATGAGTTCTCGACGCCGTTCCTCGGTCATCTGCGGCAGGACAACGCGAAGCACGATGCCGTCATTACTCGGCGAAATCCCAAGAGAGGTGCTGACCGCGCTGGCTATCGGCGCAAGCATCTGGGTGTCAAAGGGCTTGATGACAGCCATGCGCGCCTCTGGAATGCTGATGGTGGCCAGTTGCGGAACTGGCGTCGGGGCCCCGTAGTAGTTGACAACCACCTTCGCGAACATCCCTGGAGTCGCCCTGCTTGCCGTGATTGCCGAAAGATCTATCTTCAATTGGTCAATCGCGCTCTGCATCTGCTTCTCGGCGTCGACGAGTATCTGGTTCGGCGATTGCGCCTGCACCGCGGGAGCAGCGAGCAAGGCAACGCTGACAAGGAGCGGCAGCAGGATCACCGACGCACCGGCCTTGCCCTGCGCCACACTTCCGCGGCCGGGCCGGCAAGTCATTCGATTCATACTTTTTTCCCTTTCTTGACGGAGGGCGGTCCATCATGGCGAGCGTGCAGAGCCAAACTTTCCGTTCGACTTCGAATGGCTCGAACCGGCCGTCATCTATGAGTGGGAGAGCAGCAGGTCAAAGATCGCCAGGGCTTGCGGAACTATTTCCAGATCAGACGGAGGGCCACGGCAGAGGCGACCGTGCCACGCGCTCGGAGCACTCTCACTGCGTCATCACGAGTCGTTCCAATATTTTTCTGCTCCCCGAACCCTTTCGCGCGCAGCCACTTACCCCACCTCCGCGCTTCAACGATTTTGCGTGTCCCCTTGACATCCACGCGATCCTGCGAATGGGCCACCGCTGCAGCTCCGTGAAGCGAGCGCCCGGAACACCATGCTGAACCAAATTTGCAAAACCAACTCCTCGCCCCGGCGAGCGCAAACACGCAGTAGAGAAAACGAACCCACAGCTCCAATGCTTGCAAGTCCACGCCAATGGAAACCTGCAAGGTCGAGCGCAGCCTCCGGCGCTCCCGCAATATCCGTCGCTCAGTCGAAGCGCGCGGCTACGGAACGAACCCAAATCCACGCACGCGCCACGCGGAGTCCGGCTCAGCCCGCTCTTGACACGACAGAACGAACTCACCGCGGGACCCTCAGAAAGCAAATCTGCAAAACGAACTCCCAAGCTCTGCGCAAACGCGAGATTGCCGAACGAACCCACTACCCTCGCCCTGCAACACCCACCGCCACGCAGTCGCTCGCTCAACAACCCCTTGCATCCCGCCGCTGAGGGTTATATGTTAATCGCCATGAGAATCCTTTCGTTGCTTGTCCTCTTCTCTACGCTCGCCTTGTCGCAAGCCACCGAAGGTACGATCCTGGGCACCGTCACCGACCCCACCGGAGCCGTAATGCCCAACATCACCGTAACGGTCACCAACACGCTCACCGGCGTCGCGCGCAACACCACCACTGACGCGGCCGGCGAATACGTCGTCACCAATCTGCCTCTCGGGACCTACTCCGTCAGCGCCGAGTCGAGCGGCTTCAAGAAGGTTGTCCATCCGCCCGTACCGATCACCGTCAAAGCGCGCGTCCGCGTGGACCTCGCGCTCCAAGTCGGCGAGACCACCCAGACCGTCGAGGTCACCGGCGCAACTCCGCTCATCAAGACCGACACGCCCGAAGTCGGCGGCGTCATCTCGCGCCAGGTCCTTCAGGAGATCCCCGTCTTCGGGCGCAACTTCCTCGCCCTCGCCGCGCTCGTCCCCGGCACCACCAACGGACCGCCCGCTTCCCGCCAGCGCGATTTCTCCGGCGCGGCGGTCACCATCGGCGGCGCCTCGGCCGAGGCGAACAACTTCATCATCGACGGCATCTCGAATAACATGGAATTCTCCGGCGCCATGGGAGTTACTCCCGCCATTGACGCCATTCAGGAGTTCGCCATCCAGACCTCGCAGTACTCGGCCGAGTTCGGCCGATCAGGCGGCGGGGTGGTCAATGTGGCCATCAAGTCCGGCACCAATGAGTGGCACGGCTTCGGCTATGACTATGTCCGCAACGACAAGTTCGATGCCCGCCCCTTCGATTTCACCGGCACTAATCCCGCCAAACAGCCGTTACGCCGCAATCAGTTCGGCGCCGGGCTCGGCCTGCCCATCGTGAGGAACAAGGTCTTCCTCTTCGGGAACTACGAAGGCCTGCGCAATCCCAGCAGTTCCATCAATACCTACATCATGCCTTCGACGAATGAGCGGCGCGGGATCTTCAGTGACTCGAACATCGTCTACGCCGACCCCGACACCACTACCGCGGGCGGCGTCAACGTCGGCCGCCGCACGCCGTTCCCGAACAACACGGTCCCGTCTTCGCGCATTGACGGCATGACCACCAAGCTCCTCAGCTACTTTCCCGACATCAATTATCGAGATCCGAACCCGAACGTTCGAAACAACTATCTGATCTCCGAGCGCAACAACGACAGCCTCAACTCCTACAACGCGAAAACCGACATCGCCGTCAACTCCAAGAACACCGTCACCGGACGATTCTCGCAACAACGCGGAGGCCGCCGCCGCTCGTTCTGGATGCCCGCCGACCGCCTCGGCGCGCGCGCCGCGCTCGACGGCACCAACACCGGACTCACCTACACGCACGTCTTCGCGCCCACGCTCGTCAACGAAGCCCGCGCCGGGTACAACTATCTCCACTTCGGCAACGAGATGTTGAACTCCGAGAACGTGATGGACGAGTTCAAGATTCCCAACTGGAACACCGTCAGCTTCGCCAAGGGATTCCCTGCTTTCAGCATCCGCAACTTCACCGGTAGCTCCATCATCCGCCCCATCGCGAGCGTGCCCACGCCGTTCTTTCTGGTGGAGCACTCGTGGCAGTTCATGGACAACCTGAGCTGGCAGCGCGGCCGCCACGCCATCAAGATCGGCGCTGACGTCGGGCGCATCGCCAACAATCGATTCCAGGGGCGCAACGGCGGCGGCAGCCTGACGTATGACGGCACATACTCCACGCCCGTAGTTGGAGCCGCGCTCGAAGCGCTCCGCACCGGCATGTCCGATGCGCTGCTCGCTCAGGCTCGCGCCTTTTCCACCAACTACCAGTTCGATGGCGTCCGCATCCGCAGCTCGCGCGTTAGCGGATTCGTGCAAGACGACTTCCGCGCGAACTCGAAACTCACGCTCAACGCGGGCGTGCGGTGGGATTACTTCGGGCCGTGGTCAGAAGAGCAAGACCGCATCGGCAACTTCGACCTCAAGACCGGCGAGCGCTTGTTGCCCGCGAGCACGCGTGGCATCGTGCGCGATCTTCTCAAGTTCCCCAACGGTGATCTTCCCGCGGGCTGGCGCTACTCGTCGCTGAGCGAGATCGTTCCGCACAAAAACTGGAAGAACTACTCGCCGCGCGCGGGCTTCGCCTACAACATGGGGCGCAACGTCGTGGTTCGCGGCGGGTACGGCATCTTCTACGGCGTCACGGTGTCAAACAACTTCAACAACGCTGGGACCGAAGGCAGCCCGTTCTTCTTCGACTTCTCGCTCGCCAGCGAACTCGACAAGCCGATCATCCCACGCCAAGGCTTTCCGGCTGGCGGAGCGATCGGAGCACTCGCGGCGCGCACGTTCGGCGCATATTATGGACCGCTCGACCGCCACGATCCCTACACGCAGAAGTGGAGCTTCAACGTGCAATTCAATCCCTTCCGCCGCACGGCGATCGAGCTCGGCTACACGGGCCAGCGCGCGCTCGCCTTCCCCACGCTCGCGCCCGGCAACACACCGGCGCCGAGTCCACGCGCGCTGCAGGATAGCCGGCCGTATCCGAACGTCGGGTTCTTCTGGCAGTTCCTGCCGATCAACGACAGCAACTACAACGGACTCGAGATCACGCTGAAGCAGCAGGAGTGGCACGGATTCTTCCTGCAGAGCGCATTCACGTTCTCGAAGGCGCTTACGTACTCGACGGGAACGGATGGCACACTCAACGACACGTTCAATTTCCGGTATGACTACGGTCCGGCGAATTACGATTTTCGCAAACGCTGGGTGACGGCGTACGGCTATCATTTGCCCAAGCTCGCGTCGTGGAACAAAGCCGCGCGTGCGGTCATCGGCGGCTGGGAAACATCGGGCCTCATCACGCTGCAAGGCGGATTCCCGTACACCGTGGGCGTCACAGGCCAGGTGATGAACAATGGCGCCGGGAGCAACCGAGCCAACGTGGTGGGCAATCCCAACGAAGGCACACAGACGCGCGACCGTTGGTTCAACCCCGCTGCCTTTGCTCTGCCGCCCAACTATGTGTGGGGCGCGCAAGGGAAGAACATCCTGCGATCGCCCGGCTTGGCCCAGGTCGATTTCGCCGTGCAGAAGGCGTTCGCCATCGCCGAGCGCAAGCGATTCACGGTGCGCATGGAGTCGCAGAACTTCTTCAATCGCGTGCAACTTGGCGCTCCGTCGTCTACACTCGGCGCGCCCAATTTCGGCGTCATCCGGAGTCTGCAGGCCGGTCCGCGGAACATTCAGTTAGCCGGCCGCTTCGACTTCTGATTTGTAGGGCGGGCTTTAGCCAGCGCGGGACTTCAGTCCCGCCCTATATTCACAATGTCCATATCCACTTACCTCCGCTCAAACCGCGCCTTCACCGGGACTGCCGTGGTGTCCCTCGCCCTCGGCATCGGCGCCGCCACCGCCCTCTGGAGCATCCTCGACGCCACGCTCTACCGCCCGTTCCCTGTCCGCGAGCCCGACCGCCTCTTCGCCCTCTACATGCACTCGCAGCGAGGGTTCCCTTACACCTTCGCCTCCTATCCCGACATCCAGGACCTCGCCTCCCGATCCGAAGCCATCGAAGCGCTGGCCTATTGGATGAACGTCAACGCCATTCTCTATGACGGTGGCCGCGCCGAGCCAATCGGCGCACAGATGGTCAGCGGAAACTACTTTGACGTGATCGGAGTTCAGCCTCGCGAAGGCCGCGCGTTCGCTCCACTCGAACGCGAGCCCGTTGCTGTCGCGAGTGCCGAGTTCTGCACCGGATGCCTCGGCCGCGTCGTCACCGTGAACGGCCAGCCGTTCACCATCGTCGGCGTGGCTCCGCCTGCCTTCCGTGGACTCAACCTCCAGTACCGCCCCAAGCTCTGGGTTCCGGTCTCGCAGTTCGGCGTGATGGTTTCGTTCCTGAAGCCGGAACGCGCGTTCCTCGAGCGCCAGTTCCGCATGTTCGCTGTCAACGGGCGCCTGCGCGCTGGCGTCTCGCTCGAACAGGCGAATCAGGCGCTTGCGACAACCGCGCACACGCTTGCCGAACGCTTCCCCGCGACCAACGACAAGCTCTCGGTCAAGCTCATGCCGCTCGGCGAAGCGCGTGTCCTGCCTGGCGCGATCGGCGGCATCCGCAGTCTGCTCTTCCTGATTACAGGCTTGATCGGCTGCGCGCTCCTCATGATGTGCGGGAACGTAGCGACGCTCATGCTGGTCCGCGCCACCGAGCGAGAGCGCGAGTTCGCCGTTCGCGCCGCGCTCGGCGCCAGCCGCGGCCGCCTCACCTGGCAGTTGATGGCGGAGAGCCTGGTCCTCGTGATCGCGGGTGCGGCCGGAGGGGCGCTGCTGTGTGCTGCAATCCTCGGCTCGTCCGCGCACGGCGGATCTGCTTCCGCTCGGCTTCCCCATCGATCCTCGCATGGACTTGCGCTTGCTTGCCTTCTCCATCGCGCTCGGCGCAGCCATCGCCGTGCTCTGCGGCTTGCTCCCCGGATACTTCGCCGCTGGGCGCGATCCTGCCCGCGCCGCACTCGCCTCGCGCGGATCCTCACGAGCGCAAACGCGCCTGCAAACGCTGCTCGTCACCGCGCAAGTAGCGCTGTGCTTCGTGCTGATCTCGGGCGCGGCGCTGTTCTCATCGAGCTCACGCAAGCTCCTCGAGACCGACACTGGCTTCCGCGCGGAGAATGTCCTCATGATCGGCTTCGACCTTCCGCGCAATGTCTACGACAAGGCCAAGGTCACCATGTTCCAGCAACAGCTCCTCGAACGCGTGCGAGCATTGCCTGGAGTGATGGCAGCGAGTCTCGCAAACTCTCGGCCGCTCGAGAGAGTGCAGGCTGCGGCGAAGGTCATCATCGACGGCAAGCAGGTCAGCATGGGCGGATTCGATTGGATCTCCGGGAACATCGTCACCTCCGGCTACTTCCCAACGGTGGGCATCGACATCGTGCGCGGACGCGCCTTCACCGAACGCGACGGCGATAGCGTCGCCATCGTCTCCCAGGAGTTCGTCCGCCGCTTCCTGCCTGGGCGCGAAGCCGTAGGCGCAACCATGCGCTTCGGTCATGACAAGGCGGAGCGCGAAATCGTCGGCGTCGCGAGCGATGCGACCTATCGTTCGCCCGCCGATCCGCCGCAGCCGTATCACTACCAACCTTGGGTGCGAGACGGGCACGGCTCGCTGCTGGTTCGAACTGCCGGGAGCGCTCGCGCGCTTCTGCCTTCGATCGAGCGTGAAGTGCGGGCGCTCGATCCGCAAGTGCCCCTGCTCGACGTCTCGACCCTCGACGAGAACAAGCGAGTGGCCACCGCGCAAGTGCGTACGGCCGCATGGCTCGCCTCCGGATTCGGCGCGCTCTCGCTCGTCCTCGCCGTCGCCGGAATCTACGGCGTAATCGCGTTCTCGGTTGCCCGCCGCCGGCACGAGATCGGCGTACGCATGGCAATCGGAGCGCGCGGCGCCGATGTCGCGCGTGACGTCGTAACGCGCGCGGTCGCCATCGCGTCCGCCGGAGCCGCGCTGGGCGTCATCGCGTGCATCGCGCTCGGCCAGGCCGCCCGGCCGTTTCTCTACGGCGTCGCCGCGTGGAATCCGGCCGTGCTCATCCCAGTCGCGCTAATGCTCGCCACCGCTGCCGCGAGCGCTGCTCTCGGACCCGCACTGCTCGCCGCTCGCGTCGATCCCGTCGACGCGCTCCGCCGCGAGTAGAAGCGGCAATGCAGCCCACAATGTGACCAACAACGCACGATTCGCAGCCGCCTAATTCAAACAAAATTCTAAAGAAACGTTTCAAACATGCCGATAGATGTGTGTGCGCACGCAAATACTTCTCGTCCTCGCCGCTCACACTCTACTCGCCCAACCGGACCGCTTTGGCCTCCCAGCCTGCGAACTGCCCGGCCAGGAGCTCGCAATCCGCTCCGCATTCGTCCTGTGCCACAGCGGGTCCCTTCGTGTCCCAATGTGGACCGCCTACGAGATCACTCCCGAGCGCCTGAACGGTCAGGCGCAACGTCCGCGCCACTTCCGCCGGGACCGCGCACTTGCGCAACCGGGCGCCTCGGACGCCGACTACCGTAACAGTGGGCTGTCTCGCGGCCACATGGTACCCGCCGCGGACGTGGCTTGGAGCGAAGAGGCGCTCCGCGACTCCTTCCTCCTCTCGAACGCCGTACCACAAAACGCCGCTCTCAACTCGGGCAAGTGGCGCGTGCTCGAAGGCGCCGTGCGCAAGCTCGCTGCCGGCGCCGACTTCGTCCTGGTCTTCACCGGACCCGTCTTCTGCCCTGACGACGCCCGGATCGGAGTCAATCAGGTCGCCGTGCCTTGTCAGCTATTCAAAGTGGCCGTCGCCGGTCGCGGACAGGCACTCCACACCTTCGCAGCGATTCTCCCCAACGACCACAACCCCGCCGAGCCACTCGCCCACTTCGCATGCTCGATTGCCGAAGTGGAACGCCGCACCGGACTCGACTTCCTCGGCGCCTTGTCCGGAGCCGAACAAGCTGCGCTCGAACACACGGCCGAGCCACTTCCTGGACTCGAGAACTCCGGCGCGGAGAGTGCGCCACCGCCACAAGCATCGAATTTTGGCGAATGAGCATCGGTGCGTGGCTTCTGGCCACATTGCGCCCTCGGACGGGTGCTACGGTTTCGTTCACCGCGCGGCCGTCGAAACCATTGCCGTTCGTGTATCGCGAAAAACGAATCTCCCTTACTTGTCAATCGCATCCCGGGAACGATTTTGCAAGGAGCATCGCACGGCGATCTAGGCTGGGCATGTGGATCATGGTCCACGCGATCTTCGACAACCGAATCACTTCTCGCGGGCGGGGCTGCTACTTCGTGCTGTGGCGCGAGTCTTCCAAGATCCGCGCCGCCCGAGCCGGATTGAACACGCCGCACGAACAGAACCGCTGCAAATACGTCGCAGCCTGCTCCGGCGTGCGGCGGCCTTCCTTCACCCAGTCGATCATCTTCTTCGCCATCGAAGAAGCGATCATCCCGTGCCCGCACATTGTCTGCAGCGTCAGCACTTGCGTGTTGGGGAGCTTCTCGGTCTTGCCCTCGAAGCCCAGCGAATAACCCACGCTGTGACGCTTGATGCCGGCGAAGTGGCAGCATTGCTCGGCGCCGTCGATCGACGTGGAGATGTTGATGCTCAGGCCGAGATCGGCTTCCTTCACCGCCTTGACGAACGCTTCCGCCTTGGTCCGATCGTCGAACACCGCGGCCACGGTGGTGATGTGGTTCAGTCCGTTGACCACCGCTTCTAGATTCGGCGTCATGTCGCGATTCCAGTGCGACGTGGGGTTCATCTCTTTCGAAGGCCGCAGAGCGCCGCCGTTGCGCGCGTCACCCAGGTTCACGGGACCGAACGGAATCGCCATGCGCAGGAACTTGCGCTGCTTCTCGAGCGCATCCTTGTCATTCTTGCCGCGGCAGGCAATCGCGAACACGATGAAGTCGTCCCGGAAGCTTTCCGAAGGGCCGAACCGGTGCAGGGTGTTGGTCATGTCTGTTCTTTCCTATCGCGCGCCCACGGGTTCGGGCTGCTTCATCGCTTCTTCCACCGCGTTGGTAATGCGGCCCAGGCCGATGTTGGTCTTGGCGCGCTGCGGATGGTAGCCGAGCCGTTCGAGCATCGGCAGCACCAGGTCGTCTTCGCCGCTCGCGTCGCAGCGCACGCCCACGCCAAGGCACACCACCGTGTCCACCTGCGGCTCCACTTCCTTCACCAGGCGGATCACTTCCTCGGCGCGCGCCACGGGAACCTTGATCTCGACGATCGCCGACATGATCTTCTCGTCGAGGATGTCTTCGCGGATCTCGCCGGTCTTCGCGTCCTTGAGCAGCGTCGTGATCGGGTTCTTCTTCTCGAACGACACGCCGGCTTGCGCCAGACGCATGGTCATCTTCTGGATCTCGTGGAACCGCACGCCCACGCTCGGGCGGCCGAACTCGATGGTGAAGCCCACCTCGCCGATGCCTACGCGGTCGCTGACGTCGTTCGTCTTCACCTCTTCGGTGCCGCGGCCCTCCACGCCGGTGGATTCATGCGGCACGCGCGGATCGGAGAAGGCGCGGCGCACGATGCGCGGCCACGTCAGATCCTCGGGAGTGAATGCGGCAGTCGGGCAGACGTCGGGTTCAGGATCGAACCGGAGCCGCATCATCTGAAACACCTTGCGCACCGTGCGGACCACAGTCGGGTTCAGATGTTCCTGGCTCAAGCCGTTGAAGCACGAGTAGCACTCGACGCACTCGTTGCGGTCAACCGTGGCTCGCTTGATCACCGGGTCAATGTAGATGGCCCCCATGGGACACACGTAGGTGCAGTTGCCGCAGGCGACGCACTTGTTCGGATCGATGCGCAAAGTGCTAACCCTCCTTAAAGGTACATTTTATGCTACCGGATCGAGTCTTTGCCTTCGGTGAGCCACTCCACGTTGAACCGGGCGAGCGTGAGAGCATCGCCGCGGCCGCGCTCATAAAGCAGGAGGATGGTGCCGTCACGTGTCGCGGCAATGTCGCTGTAGCCCGAGGGGCCGGGTTCGATCGCGCGATTGACGGGCCACGTGAGCCCTTCGTCATAACTCATCTTTACGCTCACGTTGCGGCGATCGCGGCTCTTGCCCGCCTCGGCTTTGCCGTCGGCGCGGTCCAGGTTGTGCGGGTTGGCGAACAGTAGCCGGTTCTTCCCGTGCGACTTCACTGTCGAAAGCCGCACCATGCTAGCCATGCAGATCGGCTCGAGAAGCTCCTGATGGAACTCGGGCTTCGACCAGTGCGTGGCGCCGTTCGGGCTCGTCGAGACCAAGCGCCGGTGCGCCTTCGATTCGCTGCGTGCGTTGAGCATCACACGGCCATCGGCGAGTTCAGCGACGATGGTCTCGTTCGGGATCACCTGCTCCGGTGTATCCGGAAACGCGATGTCGCCGCGCTTCCACGTCTTGCCGCGATCGTCGCTGTAGATGAGTGACGCCACCGAAGGCCTGTGCGCATGGCCGCCGGTTCCGGTGGAGAGCCACACCGGCACGATCATGCGCCCACGCGAAGTCATGATGCCGTGCGCGGGTCCGGTGGCCAGCACCTTCCACGGATAGTCCGGACGGAACGCCTCGAACGTCTTGGTGATCTCGACGGGCGCGGAGAAGGTGACGCCGTCATCGTCACTGCGCATGTAGAACGCGCGCATGTACTCGATGCAGAACAGGAAGTGGACAGTGCCGCGGCGCGGATCGACGATGGCTACGGGGTTGTTGTAGGTGATGCCGTCGCCGGCTCCGAGGCCCTGTGCCTGCGCCATCGGGTTCTTCGAGAGTGGTCCGGGCACCTGCGCGATGATGCGTTGCGGGGACCATGTGGTCCCGCCATCGGTGCTGCGGCGCATCACGATGTCGATTGAGCCCCAGTCACCGCGTAGCGTCTTGCGCGCTTCGCAGTAGGCGAGGATGGTCCCTTTGGCGGTGACTACGATGCCGGGGATGCGGTAGAGCGGATAGCCTTCGCTGTTCGCGGTGAAGACGTCGATCTTCTCGAGCTTCGGCTCAGCGGGTCGAGCCGTGGGAGCGAGTGCGGCGGCGGTAAGGAAGGAACGGCGGAGCACTTCGCTATTCTATGCGACGAAAGGGCACGAGCGAGGTCGTCGCGAGAAGGGGCGGCGGGACTGAAGTCCCGCGCAGGCTGAAGCCTGCCCCACACTCGGCAGCGGAGTCGTCCCGCGCCGCCCTCGATGAAGAAGACAGCGCGGGCGATGCATTGCAGCTATTGATACTGCGGAGTGAACGACCAGTTCCAACCAGTGCCAACAGTGAGGATGTCGGCTCCCTGCGGCGCCGGGAGTCGCGTCAGTGCGCTGCTGGCGGTTACACCGAACGTACCGCGTAGTACGAAACTGACTCCGCCGGCGCCGATCGCGGTACTCGCCGGAAGTTGCGTCAGGATGCTCGCGGGCACCGTGAATTGGCCCGCCGAGACCCTCTCGATGCAGATGAACGCAGCGCCCGCTTGGCTCTGGTCCACGCTGCTGCCGCTTATGGACGCGAACGTCGACGGATCGCCTCCGCTCCATCGCACGGTGACGCCGGAACCGCGATTGATCGTTTTGAAGTCGTCCGGATTGTTCGTGACCACGAACTCGGTTCCCATCGTCGTCGATCCACTGAAGGCGCCGATCGCCGTTCCGCCCGGGCCGCTGATCGTGTACGACCCGGAGGTGAGGTAGGTGTTGGGCAACGAAGTGAGGGTGCTGTATACGGGACCAGCCGACTGATTCGTCACTCGGGGCACTGCCTGCGAACCGTTCGGTCCGCTGACGGACAACTGAGGACCCGCATCGAGATTGACAAACGTCAGATTCGGATACGGATTGGTCAGTGACCTCAGGTTGTAGACAACGCAGCTTCCCGCGGTTGGAGCCAGATTCGGGAAGCCCGGGGGCAACTCGCCGCGCAACTGCTTGGCCAGATCGGCGCCGGATGATCGGGTAAACACACCGGCGATACTGTCGGCCTTGGCGACTGTCGTGGCGCCCGTGGCCGGGTTGATCGAGTAGGCCGTGCCGCGATTCATCAATACAGTGCCGGAGACGAAGCTCCCCTTGGCGATCCAGCTTTCGATCTCCGCGGGCGTTGGGTTGCCACTTCCGCCCGAATTGCCGCCACCACCGCTGGTGTTGTCGGAACAAGTATCCGTGGTGGAGACGGCGATCGTGACGAGGTTGCCCATCACTCCACCCGCACGCACCTGGAGCCGCACGGAGCAGCCCGGCGTCACGTCGTTCGGCATGTTGAATACGATCTGATCCAGCCCCGGCGAACCTTGCGAGCGGCCCGCGTAGAGTGGCATCACTTCAGCTCCGTTCACCAGGACGCGGATCGCACCGGCCGCCGTTTGGTCGCCGGAGGTTCCGCCTGTATCGGACGAAGCATCGGCGCCGACGCCGGTGCCCCACAGGTCCACGCGTTCACCGGGCTTGGCCGGGCGCGTGTCGAATTGTCCGATCTTGCCTTGGTTCGATTTGCGGGCAAGGATCGCCTGTCCGCTGAGAGTGGCCTGCGCTTCGCCGGAGCCGCTGCTATCGGCGGTGACCACGCCGGGCTTGCGCGAGACTACGTTGATCCGGAACGGCTGCGATGTCGCTCCTTTGTTGGTGACGCGCACATCGTAGGCGCCGGTGGCGGCCGTGGATGGCAGCACGGCGGCCAATTGATTCACGCCATTCTGGTTGAATGTGTAGACCATCATCGCGGGCACCACGGCTCCTCCGTTGACCGCGGTCAATTTGATATCCACGTTATTGAGCGTGGCCGGATAGGGTACGGCAGGAGCCTGTACGAACCCGGCGTCGCTGAGGTTGGTTCCTTTCACCACGAACACCGCGCCTTGGGCGACATCGGCGGTGTAGGCGGCTGCGTCCTGTACGTTAGTGATGGCCGGAGTCTGGCAAAATGCTACGGCCGCGGGCAATAGTAGAGCAAGTCGAATATGTCTCATGGTGGGCCTCCGCTTCGAAGTCTACCAGTTCGCGTGTGCCGGTTCGCGATCGAAGCCGGCCGCGATGCGTGATAACCTGTGCGAGGATGATCGTCCGGCAACGGCAGATTCGCACTCTCGCCGCCGAGAGTGAGGAGAGGTCGGCGGCCAGCGCTGCTCGCCACCTCGAGACCTACGATCCGCTGCTCGCCGCGGCAGCGGGCAAGGCCGGGCTGCAACGGCTCGCCGGGGAAGGCATTCCGCGTGCCAGGGAGTACGGCTTCACGGCCGGCAACCACTTGCAGCTCTTCCTCGAAATGCTGATGTCGTTCGGCAATGCGTTCGACACCGATCCACAGTATCGCTGGCTGCGGCCGTTCCTCGATCCGGCCGAGGGTTCACCCGCCGAACGAGCGAGCCTGCTGCACTTCCACGCCGTCTCCTATCTCGACCGCGCCTTCGGCGAGCGCGGAGCTCTCGGCTTGGCCGCGCTCGAACGCGGCGAAAACCTCAATGTCGACCGCCTGGCTCGCATCGCCGGATCGTTGCGGGGGCGAGCTCCGGAACTCCTGCAGTGGCTCCATCCCGAGCGCCTCGAGTTCCTGGAGCCCGGTGCGCTCGACGAACTGGTGGATACGGCTTGGAAGACCGCAGCCGGCTTCGGGCTCGACATGCCCACGGGCGCGGCGCTGCTGCTGGTGCTGCAGTTCACCTTCGGACATGGCGTTCACGAAGATCCCGTACATCCGTGGTTGCGCAAGATGCTCGAGGAGCAGAGCGATGGTAAGGCCAAAGTGGAGCAGATCGGCGCCAAGGCGAACACCTACGTTCAATTGATGCGGCGCCGGCTCTCGGAAAGGATCGGATAGATGTCCTGCTGCTCACGGCCAGCTGATCCGAATCCGCCGCGAACCGGTTCCACTCCTGCCGCCGCTTCGCCAGCGCCGAGCGCACCGCCTCCGCCCGAGGGCGGCACGCCTGGTTCTTCGTGTCCTGGTGTGGATGCTGTTTCGGGTGCCGGAGCATCTCCGTGCGTCACCTGTCACATCACTTCCGAGACAGTGATGACGGAGCCGGCCAATCGCGCCCGAACGCGGCTTGGCGTTGGCGAGCGCGTGAGCCTCACCTTCTCGTTGGGGAGCGCCACGTGGAGCGGAGTACCAGCGAGCGACCTCTCTTCCACCAGCGGCGCGACCGTTGTCTACACGGCTCCCGAGACGGCGCAGAGCGTGACCATCACCGCCACGGGCGGCGGCTGCACGGCGAGCATCAGCTTCCAAATCGTGCAGCCTAACGCGGTGGTGATGACACCGCGCTATCCAGGCAAAGTGCAGCACACGCAGAACTACCCGGACGTCGGCATGTACACGAAGATCTTCTTGATGCCCGATGACGTCAACTTCCACCGCGTCGAGTTTCTGGAAGACGATGTGCCGATGGTGGGGAACGGCGTGTATTCGTGCCACAACGGTTCCGGGCACCATCCCAACCCGAATGGGCTGGGTGCAACTACGCATGTCTCGGCGGGGCAGGGAACGGAGATGAACGCCAACGATCACGTCTACTCGGGACACTGCGGTTCCACGTGGTCCTCTCCGGATACAGGCTCCGAGCACTTTCCCATCCCGTGGAAATACCGCGTGGTTGGCAAGGCGGCCTGGCGCGCCATCCAAACCGTCGATCACCGCATCAGTTGCGCCTCAAACGGGCTGCTCACGGCAACGAAGGCGGGCGCATGGGCGACCATCGGCGCCGGGGACGCCACTGGTGACGGCAAGACTTGAGAACGCCATGCGAGTGCGGTTGCTCACTATCGTTTTCGCCGCTTGGGCCGCGGTCCGAGCGCAGGAGGCAAGAAAGATGTCGCAGGACGTAGATGCCGCATTGAAGCCGATCGCGGAGTTCGAGAAAACCAAAGACGCCAACCTGCTCGAGCAAGCTTCGGGGCGCCTGCTCGCCATCGACCCGCTGGGTGTTCCCGCCACGGCGGATCGGCTGGCGGTGCGCCATAAGGCCGCGGCCGCGTGGATGCGCCTGATCCACGCGATCGACTCGGCGCGCGATCCGCATTTCGACCCGGAAGACCGCCCACTGACACGCACGATCTTGCCGGGAAGCGCGAGTCCAGGAGGACCGCCGAAGGATCCGGCCCGCAAAGCCGAGTACGACAAAGCGGTGGCAGCCAATCAGCGCAAGGCCGAGCAGACCCAGCTGCAATGGCGATTGAAGGCGATCGAGAGCGAAGTATCGGATGGAGCGCGCTCGTTCTTCAAACGCTTCTTCACGCCGTCACCCGTGGACGCGAAGGAGGTGCGGCAGTTGCGCGAGGCCGCCAAGATTCCCGAGGCTCGCTGGACCGAGATCATGAAGCCGCCAGCGCCGAAGCAGTAGCCGGCGCGGACTTCAGGCCCGAGTGGTTCGCTGCGCGTGTTCGCCCATGCCGGCTTCCGCGACCTTGCATCGCAAGGCGGAACCGCACCAGGCGCAGGCTCGCGCGACGGCGAGAATCAAGCCGGTAAGCAGCACGCAGCGACAGCGGTAAGGAAAGCGGCGCGGTCAGTGCCGCACGCTTGAAGCGGGCTCCGCTGCCGATCCTAATTTCTATCCTTTGATTTCTTCGATGGCCGTGAAGACTTCAGGCGCGGGACTCGATCGCTGGATTGGCCGGCGTCCACACGGGTCGCAGTGAAAGGGAGAGTTCGGTCAAGGAATGGCGGGGACGACGGGGCTCGAACCCGCGACCTCCGACGTGACAGGCCGGCGTTCTAACCAGCTGAACTACGTCCCCGCGAACGGTGTACTTCACCAGAATATCACAGTCGGCTCGCGAGGATCGCGAGCCAGTCACCCGACTGCAACTCGAGGGCGACGTCGAATCCGGCGGTGGCGAGGAGCGTCACCACCTCGCCGCGATGCGCGTCGAGCAGTCCGCCGAGAACCACGTTCGCTTGCGGGCGCGCGATGCGAGCCAGGTCGGGCCACACGGTTCGCAGCGCGGCCAAGTGGAGATTCGCGGCCACCACGTGGAACTCGCCGCTGCGCAGGCAATCGGCGCTGCCTTGAATGGCCGCTGCGTGAGCCAGCGTGCGACGCGCTGCCGGCGCGTCGATATCGCATCCCACGGCGAACGCTGCTTGGCACTCGGCGGCGGTGCGCGAGAGGATGCCCGTGCCGGAGCCGATGTCGGCGACGCGGTCGCCGGGCTTCACCGCTCGCCGCAGCAGTTCCACGCAGAGTGCGGTAGTCGGATGCGGCTCATCGCCGAACACCTCGCCGCCACCCGCGCTTGTCATCTGCGGCGCCGCGACACCGAACTCACGCGCGCACTCCTCGGCCTCCGCTTTTGCCGCGAAGTACACGCGTGCGTCATCTTCGGTTTCGATGATCGCTTCCACCGGGAAGTCCGTGAGGCGGGCTTGGTCGAGCTCCCAGTGCTCGGGGTTGATCGCGATCCGCACGAACCAGCGGGGAGCCGTCGAATCCATTCAGTTGGCTTGGGCAGCCGCAAGCGCATCCTGATTGCGTTTGCGGATCTTCTCCATGGCCGCGTTGGCTTGGTTGCGAGCTTTGAGGTCGTCAAGCATGTCGCCGGCGCGGCGATACCACTCGATGGCGCCTGGCTTGTTTCCCATGGCGCGCGCGGCGTCTCCCAAGCTCGAGTAGATCTCGGCCACTTGACCGCGGACGCCTGCGTTGGCCGGGCTCTCGTGGTACATTTCCTCGCGCATCACGCGGCTACGATCGAGCGTCACGGCGCCTGGCTTGGGCTGGCCCGCGCGGATCTGCGCGTTGCCGAGCGTGGTCAACGCGGTGGAGAGCAGGTTGCGGGCGCGGAAATCGCGGGGATCGAATGCGACGCATTCCTCGTGATTCTGCACCGATTGCCTGGCCACCGGAATGGCGCCGGCATGATCGCCGCTTTCGGTGAGCGCGTAGGCGAGCACGTTCTGCGCCATGGCGAGCGTGATGCGCTGCTCGCGGTTGCCCGGTTTGCGCTGCATCAGACGGGTTTCGATGGCGAGCGACTCGCGAAAGAGAGGAATGGCGCTCTTGACGTTTCCTGTTTCAAACAAAATCCCAGCATAGCGTCGAGCGGCCAACCCGAGGCCGATGGCGTCCACGTCGGAGTTCGGGTCCGAGGCCAGCTTCTTGTAGCTTTCGTACACCTGGCGGCGGTTGTCGAGCACGGCCGGCCAATCGCCCATCAGCGACAACGTGCTACCCAGCGAGAGGAGCGCATCGGTGGCCGAACGCTGTAGATCGTGATTGGCGGGATCGGCTTGCAGCAATTGCTGGCGCAACTCCACGGCCTTCCGATTCCATTCGAGCGCCTTGGCATGGTCGCTCATCACGTTGAGCAAGCCCGCGTACCGAACGCAGCCTTCGGAGTAGGCCATGGTCTGGACCTTGTCGGCCGGAAAGCGGGCATACAAGACAGCGCGGATTTTGAGAGCCTTGCCGTAGCTTTCCAGCGCCTGGTTCGGATTGCCCACATTCGAGACATTGGGGCGGCCTTGCACGTCTCCGAGCTTCTGATACGCCTGGGCGATGTCATTCAGCAGGGTGGGATCGTCGTCGGCGCGCTCGTTGATTTTCTCGAGATATTGCGCCACATGATCGAGCAAACGCCGCCGAATCGGAGTGCTGTCGCGAAGTTGAGCGAGGTCCTTCTCCACTTCGAAGACCGACATCGCCAGAGTCCGTACGTCGTTGAATCGCGCCTCGGCGCGCGTCTGCTGGCGTATCGCGCGGCGCGCTTCGACGGTGGCGATTCCGAGTCCGATACCGAGCGCGGCCACGGTGGTGATGCCCGCCGCAACGGCCAGGCGGTTGCGATAGGCGAACTTGGTAGTGCGATAGAGGAACGTGTCAGGGCGAGCGGTAACCGGCAGTCCTTCGCGATGGCGGCGGATATCTTCAGAGAGTTGTTCCACCGAGCGGTAGCGGCGCTCGACATCGGCCTGCACGGCGCGGCGCACGATGTTGTCGAGATCGCCGCGCAAGCGCGAATCGCCCGAAACCTTGCTCGGAAGAGCGGGCTCGTGTTCGGTGATGGTGCGAAGAATGTGCTCGGGGTGCGGGAACTCGAACTGCCAGGGGCGCCGGCCGCACAGCAGTTCGCACAGCAACACGCCGAGCGAGTAGACGTCGCTCGAAGTGGATAGCGCTTGCCCGCGCAACTGCTCCGGACTCGAGTACTCCGGAGTGAAAGCGGGCGGCATCGTGTTGGCGGTTTCCGTTTGCTCGGGATCGGTTTCGGTGAGGCGCGCGATGCCGAAGTCGAGCAACTTCGGAATGCCTTCCGGCGTCACCAGAATGTTGCCGGCCTTGATGTCGCCGTGGATGACGAGATGCGCGTGCGCGTACTGTACGGCTTCGCAGACGGAACGGAACAGATCGAGTTTCTTGTCGAGCGGGAGGTCGCGCGCGGCTTCGTCGATCCGTTTGCCCTCCACGGCTTCCATCACGAAATACGGGCGGCCGTCGCGAGTGACTCCGCCATCGAACAAGCGCGCGATGTTGGGATGCGACAGCCGCGCCAGGATCTGGCGCTCGGAGCGGAAGCGGCGGACGATGCCGTCGGTGTCCATGCCGCGCTTGACCACTTTGATGGCGACGCGCATGGTGAACTCGCCGTCTCGGCGCGTGGCGAGGTACACGGAACCCATGCCGCCCGAGCCGACGCACTCCTCCACCATGTAGGGTCCGAGGCGGGTGCCGATCAGCGGATCAGCGGGGGCTTCGAGGAAGTCCTCGGCTTCGCGGCTGGCTTCGATGAGCGATTCCACTTCATCGCGCAGGTCCGGACGATCGGCCAGCGCGCTCGAGAGGAATGCCTCACGTTCGGGCTCCTCGCGAACGAGGGCCTCGCCGACGATGCGTTTGACTTCCTGCCACTCGACTGGCGTCATTGTTGCTGCTGCTGGCGGCTGCTGAGCTCACGGAAGAGCCAGCTCTTGGCCACCACCCAATCCCTCTTGACGGTGGCGGGCGAGATCTGGAGCGCTTCGGCGGTTTCCTCGATCGAGAGTCCGGCGAAGAACCGCATCTCCACTACCTTGGCTTGTTGCGGATCGAGAACGGCGAGCCGTTCGAGCGCTTCGTCGACGGCGAGCAGGTCCATGCCGGCGGCGGTGCCGAGGCCGAGAGCTTCGTCGAGCGAGAGCTTGGCGGCGCCGGAGCCGCGTTTGGCGGCGTTCACGGAGCGGGCGTGGTCGACGAGGATGCGGCGCATCATCTGCGCGGCGATGCCGAAGAAGTGCGAGCGGCTGCGCCATTCCACGCGCTCCTGGTCAATGAGGCGGATCCAGGCTTCATGCACGAGCGCGGTGCTTTCGAGCGTGTGGTCATTACGCTCGCGGCGCAGGTAGCTGCGGGCGAGCTTCTTGAGCTCCTCGTACACGAGTGGCGTGAGCTGATCGAGGGCGTGCGAGTCGCCCTTGGTCCAATTCACCAGCAACTGGGTCACTTCGGCGGGCATGTGCTATCGAGTATCTCAAAAATGCGGCACGCGGCGCGAGCGTCACTCGCGCACGCGGTGGTAGCGATCGGCGGTGGGTCGGCCGATCGTGGTGAGTGCGCCCGATGGCCACAGGATCTCGAACCGCGGTGACGCGGCTCGAGCCGAGGCCGAAATAGACGGGCTTCTCAATGCGGCACGCGTGCGAGCGTCACTCGCGCACGCCGTGGTAGCGATCGGCGGCGGGTTGGCCGATCTTGGTGCGTGCGCCCGAGCGGCACAGGATCTCGAACCGCGGTGACGCGGCCCCGTTGCGAGGCCGAAATGGACGGGCTTCTCAATGCGGCACGGGGGCGAGCGTCACTTGCGCACGCGGTGGTAGCGATCGGCGGAGGGTCGATCTTGGTGCGTGCGCCCGAGCGGCACAGGATCTCGACCGCGGTGACGCGGCTCGCTGCGAGGCCGAAATGAACGGGCTTTCAATGCACGCGGCGCGAGCCTCATTCGCGCACGCTGTGGTAACGATCGGCGGCGGGTTGGTCGATCTTGGTGCGTACGCCCGATGACCACAGGATCTCGACCGAGGTGACGCGGCTGTTTGAGCCGAGTCCGAAATGGACCGCCTTCTGGCTCGACGATGCGTAGCCGGCGGAAGTGGTGACGTGGTTCCATTGCTGGCCTTCGGCGGTGAGCAGGCGCACGCGCGCACCGATGGCGTCGCGATTCGACTGCCTGCCTTCGAGGCGGAATCCGATCCAGTGGTTCCCCGAACCCATCATGTTGCGCAGCAGCAGCGGAGTTTCGCCGAGGCGAGTGACTGCGACGTCAATGCGGCCATCGTTGTCGAAATCCGCGAAGGCGGCGCCGCGATGGAAGGCGGGCGAGCCGACATCCTGGCCCTCAAATGTTCCAGACGGCGTGGCGCGCAACAGCAAGTTCGGTTGGCGCGACTTGCGGCTCGAATAGGCCTCGGCGTTGGTCTGCACGTCTCCGCAGGCGGCGAACAGATCCTGACGGCCGTCATTGTCGAAGTCGAAGATGCCCGCGCCCCAACCGCTGTACGCTATCGTTGCGCGGCCCACGCCCGATTGATAGGTGGAATCGGAGAACAGTCCGCCACCGCGATTCAGAAAGAGCGGGAACGTTTCGTTCACCAGCGCGGTGATGAACAGCGCGGGACGCACGCCGCGAAAAGGGCGGAAGTCCGCACCCATTGACGAAAGCGCGCGGCCGTCTTCATTCATCGCGACGCCGGCCGGAAAGGCCACCTCTTCGAATTGGCCGCCGCCGCGATTGCGGAAGAGGAAATTCGGCACCGTGTCGTTGGCGACGAAGATGTCGATGCGGCCATCGCCATCGTAATCAGCGAACGCGACGCCCATCCCCTTGCCGATGTGACGCGCGATTCCCGATGCAGCCGAGACGTCTGTGAACGTGCCATCGCCGTTGTTGTGAAACAGCGCGTTGGAGAGCCCCTCGTAGAATTTCGGATGACAGTAGCTGCGATAGCCGGCCTTGGCGTCACCGCAGAAGGGTTCGGTGCGCGGATCCCAGCGGACATAGTGGACCACGAAGAGATCGAGGCGGCCGTCATTGTCATAGTCGAACCAGCCTGCGCCCGCGGCCCACCGTCCGCGATTCGCGACGCCTGCTTTTTCGGTGACGTCTTCGAACGTGCCATCACCGCGGTTGCGATAAAGAATGTTGCGATTGACGCCGGCGACGAAGAGGTCGTCGAATCCATCATTGTCGAAATCGCCCGCGGCCACGGCGTTGCTGTAGCCTTCGCCGCATAAGCCCGCGCGTTCGGTGACGTCTTCGAAGCGGGCGCCACGGTTGCGATAGAGGCGGTTGCAATCGCGCGGGCGGACCTTGCGGAGATCCGGCTGCTGCGCGCCGTTGGCGAAGAAGAGGTCGATGAGGCCGTCATTGTCGAAGTCGAATGCGGCCACTCCGCCGGGCATCGTCTCAATTTGGTGCTTCTCGGCGGTGGGTGAGTTGCTGAGCACCATCGTGATTCCCGAGGTTGCGGAGCGGTCCTCGAAAGGAGCGGGCGCGGCCAGCGCGAGCACGAGGAGAGGCGCGGTCATCTTCAGATCCAAGGGTATCGCGGGAGTGTTTCGGTTGGAGTTTGGAAGGCCGGATGGCAAGGGCTCGGACGGGTGAAGCCGGTATTGGCGGATCTTGAAACATGGCACTGGGTGCTATAGCCTGGGATCCGGCACGTCATGCGAATCTTCGGGTCCAGATCGACGCCGGCCTTGGCGGCGAGGTCATCAAGCAGCGGATCGCCAGACCGAGTCAGGGCCGATCGAAAGGCTACCGGCATCATCCTGTTTCGGCGTGGAGAGCGGGCCTTTTTCGCGTACGGGTTCTCCAAGAGCCAGCGGGCGAACATCGATGTCGACGAAGAGCAACAATTCAAGGAAGCCGCGAGACACGTCTTGGCGTTGCGGGAAAAGCAACTCGCGGAACTGTTGAGGAAGGGTGATTTCGTAGAGGTGAAAGGCCCGGAGGTGGAAAGCGAATGAGCAAGAAGTATCGTAGCGACGCGTTGGCGGCCATACACGAAACCATGAGTGCGCTGCACGACGTGAAGGCCATCGACAAGCAGACTATGCGGCGCTTCGATGAGGCATGCCTTACGCCCATTCGGCCGTTGAAGCCGAAGGAGATCAAAGCGATTCGCGAGCGGGAGCAAGTCAGCCAGTCCGTGTTCGCGACGTATCTGAACGTCACCGGCAGTTTGGTCAGCAAGTGGGAACGCGGCGAGAAGCGGCCGTCTGGCGCGTCGCTGAAGCTGCTGTCGCTGGTGGAAAAGAATGGGTTGCGCGCCGTTGCGTAGGTCCGGTGAAGGGCGCGGGCGGAGGTAGACGTTCGCGTTGCTCGTCGCAGCCGTTGCTTGCTCTCTGGACGCTCTCTTCTTGCCGAACGCATCGGACCGTTCGGCCAAAGCCGGCACCAGCGCTACCTCGCGGGTTCTATCGGGCCCGGCCTCCCGCCGTCCCACCGGCAGCGGGTATCCTCGTCGGGAAGCCAGTCATCAAGGGCACGCGCCTCGCCGTCGAGTTCATCGTAGATCTCCTCGCTGCCGGCTGGACCCACGAACGGATTCTCGAAAACTATCCGCACCTGCGCCTGGAAGACATCCACGCCTGCTTGACATACGCCGCCGAGCTTCTCCACTCTGAACACGTCACGCCTCTCGAACCCGTATGAAGTTCGTGGCTGAGGAGAACTTTCCGCGCGTCGCATTGCTTTTGCTGCGGCAATTGCCTCCAGCGAGGGCCGTACGCTGCTGACTTTCGACAAAGACTTTGGCGAACTCGCCTTTCGTTGGGGTCTGCCTGCTTCGTGCGGAGTCATCCTGTTCCGGACCGGGTCACTCACACCCTCAGAGTCCGCTAGTGTCGCGCTTCCACATTGCGATCGGGCACAGCCTGGGCCGGTCACTTCTGCTTCGTCAGCGACCGAAAGATTCGTGTCCGGCCCCTGCCGCTTCGTCCGCGCGGCTGAGCAAAGCCGCTCCGATGCGGGGCGGAGAAGATCAGGCCGCATCCCCTCCGGCTCGGCGGATCGCGCAGCTCCAATCTCCGGGCGAGTTCGCGCCCTTGGGGGAGTCTGGATGCCGAGAGAGATTTGGGACCACCCTTTCGCCTGATTTCGCTCGCGTAGAATCATCCAGATGCCGTGTGCTCGGGCGATAGGAGGAAGGGCCCGCTTTTGTCCGATGCTAAACACTGTGGCGTTTGAACGAAGCCGCTTGCGCGGCGGACGCTGACGCGTCGTCAGTGGGTAGCGATCAGCGATCAGCGGGAATATCGTGGGTCACAAGGAAAGGAGGTCCTTGTGACCCAACTACGCAAATTGATGCTGGAGGAACTCCAGCGTCGCAATTACTCTAAGGCTACAACGCGGGTGTACGTGCAGGTGGTTCGTGACTTCACCAGGCACATCCGCAAGGCACCAGATCAAGCCGGGCTGGACGAGATCCGGCAATACCAACTCCATCTGCTGGAGCACAGGAAACTGGAAGCCCGGACGGTGTGTCATCACACCTCTGCGCTGCGCTTCTTCTTCGTCAAAGTGCTGAAGCGGCCATACCCGGTCGAGGAGTTGCCGTATCCCAAGAGCCCGCGGCGGCTACCGGTCATCCTGAGCCAGGAAGAGGCCGTGGCGCTGATCAACTCTGCCAGCAACCTGATGCACCGGGCCATGCTGATGCTGCTCTACTCCACGGGCATCCGCCGCGCCGAGTTGTGTCAGTTGAAGGTGGAGGACATTGATAGCAAGCGCATGATGATCCATATCCGGCAAGGCAAAGGCCGCAAGGATTGCGATGTTCCGCTCAGCCCGGTCTTGCTGGAGACACTGCGCGAATACTACCGGTGGATGCGGCCGAAGACCTATCTGTTCCCGGGTACGGTAAACAACTGCCGTGCCGACAAGCCGATCACCTCGAAGGTTGTCTGGGAAGATTGCCGGGAGGCGGCGCAGCGGGCAGGGATCACCAAACGGGTCAGTCCACACTTGCTGCGTCACAGTTTCGCGACCCATCAGTTGGAGAATGGCGCGGATCTGCCTGCCTTACAGGCGTTGCTGGGCCACGCCGATCTCAAGCCGACGTCCATCTACTTGCATCTATCCGAACGACATCTCAAGGCAGCCGGCACCCCTCTGGACAAGGTGGTGCCAACGTCTCTCGATCGAGTGAAACGGCCGCGTAAGCCGATGGACCACATGGGGGCGGCGGAGCGGAAATGAAACGGCCACCCTTCGAGGTGGCCGACATCATTCGAACAATCGGCAAAAGCTTCATTGAGCGCAACCGTTCCCGGTTGACCGGACTGCACCTGAAAGTGCTGTCGGCCATCGAGCGCTGCCGCACGGCGGCGCTCGGCGGTCACCGGGACCGCTGCACCCGATGCGGCTATGAAACCACCTCGTATTCGTTCAACTCCTGCCGGAACCGCCATTGCGGCAAGTGCCAGACCAATGCTCGTGACAAGTGGTTGGCCGCCCGCCAAACCGAATTGCTACCGGTGCCCTACGTGCATGTCGTATTCACCTTGCCGCACCAATTAGCCAAGCTGGTCTATCACAACCAGCGGATTCTCTATGATCTGCTGTTCCAGACCAGCGCGGCCACTCTGATGGAAGTCGCCGCCGATTCCAAGCACCTCGGCGCCGGGATCGGTCTACTGAGCGTGCTGCACACTTGGGGTCAGACATTGCAGTTTCATCCGCATGTGCATTGTGTGATCCCCTCGGGCGGGCTCTCGGCTGATCATCGGCGCTGGGTTCGTCCCCCCTATCCCTTCTTCCTGCCTGTACTCGTTCTGGGCGCGGTGTTCCGCGGCAAGTTCATCGCCGGGTTAAAGCGCGCCTTCAAGGCCGGGCAGCTTTGTCTGCCCGGTGAGTTGGAGGGGTTGAAGCAGGACAAGATCTTTCGTGCCTTCGTGCGCTCCTTGCACCGGCAGCGCTGGGTGGTCTACTGCAAGCCACCCTTCGGCGGGCCACAACATGTGCTCCACTATCTGGCTCGCTACACGCACCGGGTTGCGATCTCCAACCATCGCTTGGTGAACTTCGCCGACGGCAAGGTCACCTTCCGCTGGAAAGACTATGCTCACGGCAACAAGCGGCGGCTGATGACTCTGGCTGCAGAGGAGTTCCTGCGCCGGTTCCTGTTGCATGTGCTGCCTCACGGGTTCGTGCGCATTCGCTTCTTCGGATTTCTGGCCAATCGCAGGCGGGCCGCCTTGCTGCCTTTGTGCCGGCAACTGCTTGGCGCTCAACCTCAGCAGCCCACTCAACCTCAGCAGCCCACCGCGGTCTCCGCACCGGTGGCGGCATCGTCCACGGGACCACTGTGGCGGTGTCCGAAATGCGGCGGTCCAATGGCCGTCGTCGAACGGCTCACGCCCCGCCAACTCCAGTGGGAGCTGGCACGCTCCAGTGCGGCTCAAGACTCGTCTTAGTCCGGCGCTCATTCGGGCCTGCTGCGGTGCGCCATGGCGCGCATGGCCGACGTGTGTCCGGAGTGTCCTTGCGGCCCTTCCGACACCTTCCCATGCCTGCCAAAAGCCGGCTTCCATAACCCACCCGGGCTTTGGCAGCCCATTCGATGTCGCCCCCTTGCCACCGTTCGTCGGCCCCCGCAGCCAGTCTTCACCGCGAAACCCCATTCAAAACCCATAACCGGCCGCGTCCGCCGCAACCGCAAGCGGCTTCCTTCAAACGCCGCCATCCGAAGTGACCCGGCATGCGCACCTCCTCTCCACCGATGCTCCCTGCGCCGGGTCACTCCAGATAGCGTCGTAACGTTTTTCGTTATCTATCCCGCAAGCCCCTTGCGGATCAGTGGTTTTGGGCGCTATTGTGAGATCATGAGCCGTCAGACAATTGAGCTTCTCGAAGCCTTTGACGCTCTTCCAACCGAAGAGAAGCGGGTCTTTACCGCCGAGTTCTTCCGGCGTGCTGTACCTTTCGACTCGGGGCCGTTGGACGACGACGAGACCGCTCACGCCGCAGACGCCCTCTTCGCAATGCTAGACGCCGAGGAAGATGACGCCCGTTCGCGGTGAGGTGTGGATGCTCGACCTCGGCATGGTCGAAAAGGTTCGACCTGGACTGATCTTGAGCGTCGCCTACGGCGACGAAGATCGGGCCTTGATCACTGTCGTGCCGCACACGACCACGCTCCGCGGTTCACAATATGAAATCGTCGTTCCGGTTCCGTTCTTGCGGCCCGGAGCATTCCTTGTTCAGAACATAGCAACCTACCCTACCGTGCGGGCAATTCGAAGGTTGGGAGTACTCAAAGCGGAACAGGTGGCCTCGGTCAGCGAAGGCGTCTTGCGCTGGCTCGGCTGCACGTAAGGATGTTCCGTCGCGCCATCAAACGTGCATGCGACTAACACCTACGGTTGAGTTCTAGCATGCAAAGCCCGCGTCCACACTGAGTTCACTGGACAGCCGTTGTGGCGGTATCGCCCGGGGGCCGCAACACAGGCAACACCTGGTGAAAGAAGCACGACGCGAGAGCAAATACGTCAATCAACGCCTCGTCACGTTGATCCGTCTTGGTCTTTAGATAGATCACGGAGATCGCACCGCCATCAATTTTCGCAACTCCATTGAGCAGGCGTTCGAATCCGACCGTGAAGTCGGTAGCATGCACTATTCGATTCAAGGCATCTCTCAGTTGCTCGACCTTGGTCAAGCCACCAGTCGGTAACCATTGCCAAAAAGGCTCGTTGAGGGTGAATTGTCTTCGGATTTTGCGGTTGTCAAGAAGGCGCCGCACATGGATTGCGAAGGCGATGGCTGTATCCGTGACGGCTTGTTCGATGTGCCCTTGGATAATCGCACCGTTTGCGAGTGGAAACGGCGCACTGCCGAAAGCCCACAGTCTCGCTGCTGAGGCCTCGGCGTGAAGAAGTGCGAAATCGTTGATGTCAGCCGTTGGCAGTCCCATGGCATCAGGGTACTTCAACTATCAGTTTTGCACCTCGGCGGTTTTGATAGGTCGCGACTTGTCGCGAAGTGAGCTTTCAACTAGGACGCCGACGCACCGCGTACCAGCCGGCCGTGCCGCTCGAAAGAAGCGGGTCGTAACGTTTATCGTTCTTTATCCTGCCTCTCGAGCCGGCCCTCTCTGTCCAGCCGTTCCTTCCATTCCCGCGATAGATCCCCCATGCCCACACCGAGCACGGTCTTGAAGGCTTCATCAAACGTGGCGGCAGGACTGGCCAGAAGGTCTTGCACGCGATCACGGCCGAAATGGTCATGAAGAAACGCGAGCAACATCGCGCCATCAATGTATGTGTTGCTGACCCTGACAGTCGGGCTGAGCGTGGCAATCCGCGCCGTCTAGTAGGGAGCTGACTGCAAACCGGGGAAGGCTTGGATGAGGGCCTCGCCACTCTGGTCCAACATCCCCTCGATGGTCATTTTCAACCGCCCGAGGAAAGTGGACTTGGCATCGCTCTGCTGCGATGGTCGCCCAGCCAGCCGGAGGATTTTGTGCGATTGCGCAAGCGGTAACAAACGGTAGAATCAACGCGAGCGCTGGCTTCATGTCCTGCGGAATAAGAAGCCTGAGATGGCGGGCGTTTCACCCGGTTCGATAATCGCGACTTGTCGCGAAGTCGTCCGCAAAGCCACTGGCCCAGGGCGGGCCATTCCGGCTCTTGATCAGACTCGACTACATGGGCGCAATCCTGATTCGAAGAACGCGACCGGCTAGGACAGAGAACCGATTGAGCAACTCCTGCCCATGCTGGCGGATTGCAATCACGGCGTTGGATGCGTTTTCACCAGTATCGCTTTCCAGCGACCGTATCAGCAGTACGCCACAATGCGGCTCGCGATTGCGGTACACCAGCTCTCCGAAGTCCTTGTCCGCGGTGAGCAGAAGTGCTCGCTCACGGCGCGCTATTCCCAACACTTCAGCGTCCTCGATTCCCGGCGAGACCTCAGCGACAAACAGCACCTCATGGCCCGAAGCGCGAAGTGCGGATACAGTTGGACCCTCGATGCTTTCGTCAGCCACGAGTTTCAAGCGTTTGCTCAGGATGCAACGCGTTCGAGCGGGTACACAACCGACGCCTGCAAAGCCTCGGCTGCGAAGGCCAGTGCGGCACGAATGCCTTCCTGCGTGATATGCGGATGGGCGTGCAGGATCTGCTCTTCCGTCTGGCCTGCGGCGAACTTCTCCAGAATCAGTTCGACCGTGATGCGCGTTCCGCGGATCACGGGCTTGCCTAGCATTACCTTCGGGTTTGAGACGATCAGCCCGGAATCTTCCATGCCCATCCTCCTGGATTCAGTCTAGCGCGGCAGTAAAGCCCGATATGCGCGAAGTGTACACGAGGCTGAAAGCTCGACGAGCCGGTAGCGAAACGAGTAACGCTGCTATATCAGCAGAAGACTGTACTCGGTCGAACCGCGCATCGTGGCCCGGACACGGTGGGGCGTGCTCCCACCTCATGCTAAGTTGAGCCAGCTGGGACCCCGCCGTTGGCCCCGCGCCTGCTGTCTGCGCTGTGTCGATCGGCCTTGCGGTGGCGAGTTCGCAGTTTGACGAAGCCGATGCCAAAGATGCCCGGGCTTGGAAAACGCTCGGCGTCGCTTTCGCCTCGATGCAGCGGTACTCGGAAGCCGAGCCGGCGTTCGCGCAGGCGTGCTCGCTCCCGCCGCAACTGCTCGGTGCCTGCTATTACAACGGTCGCGCGTTGTATGCGCGGATTCGCTTCGACGCGTCACTGGCGGCGCTGCGGCGCGCGTTGCCGTTCGATCGATCGTGGAAGCTGCACCTGGCGATCCCGATCCGGCTGCTGCGCGCCGAAGTCGAAGGCGGCGACTCCGCCGGGCATCGTCTCAATTTGGTGCTTCTCGGCGGTGGGTGAGTTGCTGAGCACCATCGTGACTCCCGAGGCTGAGGAGCGGTCCTCGAAAGGAGCGGCGCCGACCAGCGCGAGCACGAGGAGGGGCGCGATCATGTACTGATCCAAGGGTATCGCTGGGCGTGTTTCGGCCGAAGTTTGAGACGGTCGGGTACCAAGGTCGCGGAAGGGAGTCGCACCGGAAGAGGCCGGTACTGATGGGCTCGTTACCGTTCTACATTCGCAGACGCACTACGCTAGAGTCTTTGGCGATTGAGTATTTCGGCAACCAGAGGCGTAGTGCGCGAAGCCTCCGATTCCGGAGACAGAGTGACGATGGCTGAAGCAGCAATCGAATGAAGATAGACCCCAGTTCCTCGAGAAGTGAACCTGGCAGCGTTCCCCGGCCCAACCCCAATTGGTTCTTAGTTCGAGGCGCCGGTATCACGATGCTCGCGCTCGTCCTCGTCTGGCGTGCGCCGCAATTCGCAGTGCTCGGCGTTGCTCTCATGGTCCTTGCGGCACAGGAGTGGGTCAGGTTCCGCCGGGCGGAGGAGCGATGGGTACAATCACAGACTGATCCCGAGGCTCTGCGACCGGAAGCTGCCACAGCCAACAACGTCAAAGAGACGCTGCCAGCGCTCCTCGTGTCCCGTAGAGCCCGACAGGTGGGTGCAGTGGACTGGACCACCGCCCGCAGTTGGTTGGGAGGCGCGCCGAGACTGGGTACGACACCCTGGCCGAGAAGTGAGGCTGACGGCCGGCCGTTGCCGTTCCTGGCGCAAATCGACCTGTCGGAGGTGAGGGAAAAGATTGGTCCATCTCCGCTTCCGGCTTCTGGTTCGCTGGCCTTTTTTGTTGGAGACAAGCCGGTAATCTACGTGCCGGAGCAACCGCTGTCGACGCCGGTCAGCCAGCCGCCTGCCGATTCGCCAACGCTCGAGGAAGCGGGCTACGGCGGAATCGGAATCGTAGTTTGGCCGAAGGACCCGCTGGGGCCGAGGCTCTTCCCGTTTTGGCCGGTTGATTTGTGTGTGGCGCCCACTGAAGTGCGGGGCCGCACGTCCAGCTTCCACGCGCGTGAAGCGTTCCGGGTACTTGAAGATGAGCCCGCGCCTCAGTGGTGGCACTCGGCGATTCACCTTGCCGATTGCCTCCGAATCGCTACTACGTTCGGAGTTCCCAACAAGATTCGCGTGCAGCGGCAAGGGGTGACCGATCCGCAGCGCTTAGCCGTTGCCGAAGCCTTTCAGAAAGGCATTCCCACGTTCGAACAGTTTGTTGCGGAGGTGGCGGAGTGGACCCGAGACCGCGATCCGTGGGCCTTGCTTGGGCCGACCGACGTTGGGCGACTCGCGAACTTCTTCGAGCGCGCCAGTGAGGAGTTCGGGGAGTACACCCGCTTCTGCCTCCCCCATTCCCTGGACGACTTGGCGACGGCGACACTCCTTGCGCTGGCGACAGCGGAGGACCGGGGGTTTGCCGCGCTGCCGCCACAAGTTCGGCGGTTGATCAATGAGAAGTATTTGCTTCCAGCCGGTGATGCGCACATGATGTTCGGTCAGGTTATCGACGTCCAGGGAGGCGCGGCAGAGGAGGCGGAATGCAACTACCTGCTGCTACGACTGAACCACGATGACATGGTGCACTGGAGCTTTGGGGATGCTGGTGCGTATCACTTCTTCATTTCTCCTGATGACTTGGCCAAGAGAAATTGGGCGGGCGCCCGCATGACATTCGAATGCGGTTGAGCCCCAGTGCTGATCCGGCTAACGAAGCAGGTCACGCCATCGCCACTTTTTCGAAGGCTCGGGCGGAGCCGGACGGAGGCTCAACTGCCACTCCTGAATCGCGGCGGATCTCGGCCGAGGCACCAATCCGCCAATACCTCGCTTGATGCACCAGAAGTCGAAGTCGTCGCAGAGGCGAGAATCTTCCAGAGGCATTCCCGGCGCCGGATCGAGCAGGCCGGCAGGAACAGCCAGGGGATCCGGCTGGCCGGGAAACTCGCGCAAGATCGCCCGGTACTCGTTGGGCCGGGCAAAGCAGCTGAAGTCGAGATTGCTGGGCGCGAACCCGTTTGTACGCCAACGATCCAGGATGACGCCGAGCAAGTCATGAACGATTGCATCCGAACCTCGCGGTTTTTCGCCGGGCGAGTTGATCATGCCACGAAGGCGCCGCACCGGATCGTGCATCCAGAAGATTCGGCCCGCCACTGGAGCGGGGCATTCCGGCTGCTGCACGATCCATCGATACAGATCGCCCGGGTGGGACGCGTAGACTTCCTCGACGGCCGCCATCCAAGCGTGAGCGGGTTTTCCGATCAGCCAATCGGATGCCGCAGCTAGCTGTGGACTGGTTCGCCAAAGAGAGTCGAACGCATCATCTTCGGCGCGCGGGAAATCGAGGAAAGCGTGGGTCGCGGGCTCCGGCTTTTCTCCCAGAAAGGGGCCGAAGAGCGCGGAAGAAATGTCGCGGGTGCCCCTATTCACGTCGACAAGCGCGGTACGGTACCATGCTTCCGCTCCATCCCACGCAATGCCGCTGTTGGTGTACTCGCCTCGTCGTGACTTGGTGACGATGATCTCCCGAATTGGAGAGCGATGCGGATCGGCGTCCAGTGGCCCTTCGGGAGGGATGCGCAAGAGCCGCCAGAAGACCATGCTGGCGGTTGCAGTATCGCATTCTGGTTGGGAGACGATCCAATGCACCACTTGAAGCGACGGGCCGCTGGTTTTCAGCAAACGGGCGATCGCGTGCCTTTGTGATCGTGTCTTCGTTTGTAGTGCGGCGATGGCGTCTCCGGCCGGATCGTGGTCTGTCATCGACATTAGTCTCGCAATAATGCCAGTCACATGATCGGGGTCACATTCGATTCGGAGGGTAGTGAGCCGAGCGTCTTCGGAGGCTCTGTCACTCGCGAGGAACGTTGCTTCCGGTGGAAGCGGGGCATGCCTTCACCTCATGCTATGTTGAGCCAGATGGGACCCCGCCGTTGGCCGTGCGCTGCTGTCTGCGCTCTGTCGATTGGCGTTGCGGTGGCGAGTTCGCAGTTTGACGAAGCCGTTGCGCTGATCGAGAAGGGCAATCCGCAGGGCGCGATCCCGATGCTCGAACAATTGACCCGCGCCGATGCCAAAGATGCCCGGGCCTGGAAGGCGCTCGGCGTCGCTTTCGCCTCGATGCAGCGGTACTCGGAAGCCGAGCCGGCGTTCGCGCAGGCGTGCTCGCTCGCGCCGCTGTTGCTCGATGCCTGCTATTACCACGGCCGGGCGTTGTATGCGCTCAATCGTTTCGACGCGTCGCTTGTTGCGTTGCGGCGCGCTCTGCCATTCGATCGCTCATGGAAGTTGCAACTGGCGATTGCGCAATCGGCGGAAGGGCTGGGTGACGCGAAGGCCGCCGAAGAAGCCTACCGCGCCGCGAGTGATCGCGATCCGTCAGCCGGAGCAGCGTATGGCCAGTTCCTGATTCGGCAAGGCCGTTGGGACGAAGCCGAGTCCGCGCTGCGCAAAGTGGTGGAGCGCTTTCCGGCCTCGGCTGCGGGCCTCACGCATCTCGGCCGCGCCCTGCTCCATCGCGACCGTACCACTGATGCGATCGCACTGCTCGAGCGCGCCGTGGCCGCGTCTCCGAATTCCGCGCAGCCGCATCTGTTGCTCGCAAACGCCTACGTGCGCGCGGGTCGCGCCGCGGACGCTCAGCCGCATTTCGAGAAGGCATGGAAGCTCGAGGCGAACTCGCAAGGGTCGGCGCCATGATGCGAATGTTGCTCGCGCTGGCGATCGCGAGCGTTGTTTGCGCGCAGGATTTTCCGCCACTCGCCGAGCGCACGGGACCTCTCGCCAAAGCCGCTGTGCTGCTGCGCGAAGGCAAGACCGCAGCGGCGCGCGCTGAGCTCGAAGAATTGCGCAAGCGGCAACCGCGCGATGCGGAAGTAATCTTCCAGATTGCGCGATCGCACCTCGCGGATTTCTATCGCGAGACTGATCCGGCCAAGCGCAAGATCGCGCTCTCGCTCGCGATGGAGAATCTCGGCCAAACGCTTGCGCTCAATGCGAACCACATTCCCGCGCTGCGAGCCAAGTCCCTCATCCACGCTCGCGCCGAGTTGCTCTACTATGATCCGAACCTTTCGTTCGAGCTTGCATCGCGCGCTGTGAAACTCGAGCCGCACAACCACGGCTACGTGATCAACTTGAGCGAGTGGATGTCTGGCGAGGTACGCTTTTCGCGCGAGACGGGACATCGCGTGCCGCACGATCCGCTGCTTGGGCTCGACCGTTCGTATGACCTGCTCGAACGCGTGCTCGACGAAGTGGTACCGTACAGTACGGAAGAATCCGCGGCGTTGTTCCTGCTCGGCAATACGCTCGCCCGGCGCGGCAAGTTCGCCGAGGCGATTCGGCTCTACGAGACCGAGCTCTCACGCAACTTGAGTCCGCAGCAGCGTGCGGCTGCGTTGCGCGAACTCGGCGCCAGCCTCTATCGCTCCGGCCAGTTCGAAGATGCGGCGCGGCGCTTCTACGAAGCCACGCAGTGGGCGCCGAGCACGATCGATCAGTGGCTGGTGAAGGTCGCCGCCGAGCGCGTTTCGGGACCGTTGCCCGCGCTTCCCGCGTTGAGCATGTTCCGTAAGCCCGCGCCTGCTCCCGAGACGCTCGCGTTCGAAGACATCGCTGCAGCGAGCGGGATTCGCAAGAAGAACGGCAACGGCACGGTCGCGATTGGAGACATCGATGGCGACGGTGCGCTCGACATCCTCGTGAGCGGGAGCGGCGGGTTCCTCACGGTCTATCGCAATCAGATGGGAATGTTTCGGGACGCGACCGCGGAGGTGGGGCTCGACAAAGTGCCATCCGGATATTCGCTGAACCTGATGGACTACGACAACGACGGCTGGCTCGATCTCTACGTGACGCTGAATGGGTGGAGCGGTCCGATGCCGAATCGTCTCTTCCACAATGAGCGCGGGCGGTTCGTTGATGTGTCGGAGAAGAGCGGACTGAACGATCCGGGCTCGGGCTTTGTGTCGCTGTGGGGCGATTTGGACAACGACGGCTGGATCGATGTGGTGATCGCAAATGGGGTGCTGAAAGACGGCAGCGTTCCGCAGATCTATCGCAACAACCGCAATGGCACGTTCGCGAACGTGACGCGGCAAGCGGGGCTGGATGAACCTTCGTCGCATGGCGCGATCGGGCTGGCGCTCGGTGACTACGACAAAGACGGCCGGCTCGACATCTTTATGAATGGGCTGAACGAGGGTCCGAACCGGCTGTATCACAACGAGGGCAACTGGCGGTTCGCCGATGTCACGCGCCGGGCCGGAGTGGGGCAGCCTGCGCACAACGGCTTCGTCGCGTTTTTCTTCGACTATGACAATGACGGCTGGCCCGATCTTCTGACGACCAGCCTGGCGCCGTGGGAGGCTGTGGTGGAGTCGCTTAGAGAAGGATGGTCGCCGAAGCCGGGTACGGTTCATGCGGATGCGAGCCGGCTGTTCCGCAACAATGGCGACGGTACGTTCAGCGACGTGACGTATGGCGCGAGGCTCTACTTTCCGATGGGGACGATGGGCGCCGGTGTCGCCGATCTCGACAACGATGGGTTCCTCGATGTCTACTTCGGCACGGGCGATCCGCAACTGACGCGACTCGAACCGAATCGCATGTTCCGCAATCAGGGCAATGGGGCGTTCGTCGATCTCTCGGATTCGTTGGGCTTGGCCAAGCCTGGGAACAAGGGCCACGGCGTTGCGTTCGCGGATTTCGATGGCGACGGCGATCTCGACGTGTTCGCGCAGTTGGGCGGACACTACCCGGGTGACCACGCCTACAACGCTCTTTATCGGAACCTTCGTGGGAATCGCAACAACTGGCTCATTGTGAAGCTGCGCGGAGTGAAGAGCAACCGGTTGGGGATCGGGGCGAAGGTGACGGTAGTGGCGGGGAAGCTGCGCATGTACCGGGAGGTGAAGGGGAGCGAGGGGTTCGGCGCGACGAGCCCGTATGAGCAGCATTTCGGGTTGGGGCAGGAGGCGGTTGCCGAGTCCGTGATGATCGAGTGGCCGAGTGGGGGGAAGCAGGTGCTGCGGGACGTGAAGGCGAATCAGGTATTGGCGATCGCTGAGGGCGAAGCGCCATAAGCCAGCGAGCGGCTGCGAAAATCCGCTATATTAGCTGAAACGGCTTTGGTTGGGTCTGGGCAGCAATGCCTGCCCGCCGGAGGCGTCTTTCAGAACAAATCAACAAGGGGATCCATGTCGTACCGCCATTTCGCCCTTCTGTCCGCATTTGCATCCTGTGCCGTGTTATCCGCGCAGGAGTTCCGTTCCACAATCTCCGGCCACGTCTTCGACTCGTCTGGTAGCGCCGTTCCCGGAGCCAAGATCCAGGCTGTCAACGTCGAGAGCAACGAGACCTCCACGGCCAGCTCCGATGCCGGTGGCAGCTACGCGATTCCATTCCTGAGGCCGGGCGTCTACAAGCTGAACGTTTCGGCGTCGGGCTTCAAGACCCACCAACGCGACGGCGTGCGGCTGGAAGCGGCCAAGGTGGCTGGTATCGATATTACGCTCGAAGTCGGCCAACTCACCGAGACGGTGAACGTCACCGCCGATGCAGCCGTGCTCGAGACGCAGACCGCGATGCGCGGCGGCGTGGTCACGAATCAGCAAGTAGCTGAATTGCCGCTGAACGCGCGCAATCCGTTCATGCTCGGAACCATGATGTCCGGCGTTACGTTCAACGGCGCGGCGATCTGGCAGCGTCCGTTCGACAACGGCGCCATCGCGCAGTGGTCGGTGAACGGCAGCCGCGACTCCTCCACCGAGTACATGCTCGATGGCGCGTCGAACGGCGGCCAGATGGGCAGCAACAACATCGCGTTGGTGCCGATCGTCGATGCGGTGCAGGAGTTCAACATGATGTCGAACCTCTACAGCGCGGAGTACGGGCGCACCGGTGGCGGCATCATGAACGTGGTGCTCAAGAGCGGCGGCGCGACGTTCCATGGCTCGGCGTGGGAGTTCATGCGGCGGCAGCAACTGGATGCGAACACCTTCCAGAACAACGCCACGGGCGCTGTGCGGCCCGCGCACTACCTCGACCAGTACGGCTTCCAGCTCGAAGGGCCCATCTACATCCCGAAGCTGCTGACGAAACAAGGCAAGGTCCGTTTGTTTTATAGCGGCGCGTTCGAAAATTACCGCGAAGGTACGCCGAACCCGCTGATCGTATCGTGGCCGGAAAAGGAAATGCGCCTCGGCGACTTCAGCAAGCTCACCAATGCGCAGGGCCAGAAGGTGACGATCTACAATCCCTTCGATTACTCGCTCGACGCAGGGGGCAACCCGACGCGCAATCCGTTCCCGAACAACACGATTCCGGCGAGCATGATCAACCCGATCGCCAAGGCGGTTACCAGCTACATGCCAGATCCGAACCGTGCCGCTCCGGCCGGCCAGCGATATTCCACGAACAATCTGTTCCTGCCCGGGTACTTCGACGCCGACAAGTTCTACAACCTGAGCCTCAAGTTCGACTGGAACTTCGGCGATCGCCATCGCGCCTTCTTCCGGCACGCTTCGAATGACCGTACGGAAGACCGCGCCGTCAACGGCATCGACAACAAGCCCGGCACCGATGGCCAACAGCCGTTCCAGCGGATCAACGACGCCTACGTGGTGGACTGGGTGGGCACGATCAGCCCCACGCTCGTGCTCAACGCACGCGCCTCCTATAACCGGTTCATCGAAAAAGGCTACGGCCGCGCCAACGATGGCTTCGATCTTTCGAAGTTCGGACTGCCGTCGTCGCTGCTCAAGGCGATCCCCGGTCAAGCATACTTCGGCCGTTGGAACTTCGACGGCTACAATTCGCTGGGCCGCGGACAGTCGAACAACTTCACCAATACTTACCAGGCTGAGTTCAGCTTGACGAAGATCATCGGCAGCCATTCGATCAAGGCTGGCTTCGATATCCGCCAGATCAACTACCTGCAACAGAACACGGGCGACATTCTCGCGTTCAACGGCAACACCAACTGGACCTCGCGGCTGTTCAACCAGAACGACACGGTGAGCGGCGACGGCTATGCGTCGTTCCTGCTCGGCATCGTGGGCGGGTCTTCGAACTATCCGCTGTTCCCTTGGTGGAAGCAGATCTACTCGGCGCCGTTCGTGCAAGACGACTGGAAGGTAACGCGCCGGCTGACCCTCAACCTCGGCTTGCGGCTGGACCTCAACCTGCCTCCGCACGAAAAGTGGAACCGCATGAATGGTCCGTTTGACGCGAACGCAGCGAGCCCGCTGGCGAGCCAGATCAACCTCACGGGCGTCACAGGGATCCCCTCCGACATGCAGCGCTATTACGATGCGCTGAAGAACTTGAAGGGCGGAATGACGTTCGCGGGCGTGGGCAGCATCCCGACGGCTCCGGCGAACAGAAACCTCAACAACTGGCAGCCTCGTTTCGGCGCGGCTTATCAGATATCCGACAAGCTGGTGATGCGCGGTGGTATCGGGCTCTACTATTCGAACCCGAACAACGACTACTTCCAGACGGCCGGCTTCAGCACCAGCACCGCGTTGGTGAATTCGAATGACGGCAACCGGACTCCGATCGCCAACGTACTCTCGAATCCGTATCCGGGCGGCATTTCGGTGCCGACCGGATCTTCGCTCGGTCCGTTGACGTTCGTGGGGCGCAACAACAACTGGTTCCAGTCGAACTTCCGCACGCCGAAGGTTTGGTCGTTCTCGTTCGGCTTCCAATATCAGGTGACGCAGGCTTCGACGCTCGACCTGACGTACGCCGGAAGCCGCAGCCTCGACATGAACATGAGCCGCGACTACAACCTTACGTCTCCTGAATTCCGCAAGCAGTGCAGCGGAACGCAGGGCGGCAACGCGAACTTCTGCGATGCGCAGGTGCCGAATCCGTTCCGCGGCCTGGCGGCATTCAACGGTACGGGCTTCTTCACGGCCAACACCGTGTCGCGCTATCAGATGGCTCGCCTGTTCCCGCAGTTCAACGGCAACCTGACCGAGACGGGCCGCAACGAAGCCAAGCTGTGGTATGACTCGCTGCAGGTCAACTACAACTTCCGCCTCCGCAATGGGCTCAGCCTGCTGGGCAACTACACGCTGTCGAAGCAGATCGAACTGTCTGGCTTCAACGATCCCTACAACAACGTTCTGCAGAAGAGCGTCTACTTCCTGGATCGCCCGCAGGTGCTCAAGCTGACGGCGATTTACGAGTTGCCGTTCGGGAAGGGCAAGAAGTACATGTCCGGGGCGCACGGCTTCGTGGACAAGCTGGTTTCCGGGTGGCAAGTCACGAACTTCTTCGTGAACCCGAACACGGGATTCCCGGCTGACCTGCCGAGCAACGTGATCCCGCTGAAGTCGCCGCTGACAGCGGCCGGCTGGAGCGGAACCACCGATTGGAAAGCGCACCAGGTGCGGGCGTGGAGCCCGTGCGTGCTGCGCCAGCAGACTGACGGCACCATCGCTCCGATGCCCTACTCGCTCAACGCGGGTTGCGGCACCGATCAATCGAAGTACGTGTGGCTGTTCACGTCGGTGGGTCCGGGCGCGGGCGCCGGTTACGAGCCGCGCTACACTCCGAACCGCACGGGCGAGATCCGGCGGCACCACGCGTTCCAGTGGGACGCTTCCATCACCAAGAACACCACGATCACCGAACGCATCAAGGCGCAGATCGGCTTCGAGGCGTTCAACTTGGCGAACCACAACTACTTCGGCCGCGATCAGTTCAACACCGATCCGAACAACCCGAACTTCGGCACCATCTTCCCGTCGCTGGTTTCAACGCAGAACATGTTGCCGCGGCAGATCCAGATTCGGTTGAAAGTGCTCTGGTAGAGAGCGGCTTCACCGGTTCGAGCAAAGGGCGCATCCTTCGGGGTGCGCCTTTTTTCTTGATCAGTGGGGCTTGTGGTAGCAATTCCAAAACGTCTCTCGGAGCATCAGGTCATTCGTCTGGAGCCGAACCGTGGAGTCGGTGAGGCGCTCTTTCAACCGGAAGTATCCAAGCTTCGGATGTTCCAATTCGTATTCCATCGAATTGCTGAAAATTCGGTAGAGCAAAATCGCCGCGTCATTTATGTCCGATGTCGCCATAGCGCCGACGGCGACACCGGACTTGAACTCGATGAGTCGGCTCAGCGGGTGCACTTCTGCGAAGAACTTCCTTCGCGACTCCTCTTCACAAATGAATATGACGGGCTTCCCCAAGCTTAAGGCCATTGCCGCTTCGGCATCCTTGCCATAGCTGTCTCTTTCCCCAACTGTGTACATGAGCACCTTCGCGCATTTGACCATTAAGCACTCGATGAGACCCTTGTCCTCGTGGCCACGAGCGGCGCTCAGCGTGGGGTCGAAGTAGCGCAAGTTCAAATCACGTATTGCCGCATGACCAAAAATAGTCTCGCACTGCTGCGCCATCGCTCGAAACTGTTCCCTTGTGCGCATACTGGTGGCGACGTACACATCAAGGTCGTTGGCCATGGACAGATATAGCTCCGTATTGGCCAAGGCTTGATTGCGCGCGGAATCAAAACGTTACGACGCTATCTGGAGTGACCCGGCGCGGGGAACGTCGGTGGAGAGGAGGTGCGCATGCCGGGTCACTTCGGATGGCGGCGTTTGAAGGAAGCCGCTTGCGGTTGCGGCGGACGCGGCCGGTTATGGGTTTTGAATGGGGTTTCGCGGTGAAGACTGGCTGCGGGGGCCGACGAACGGTGGCAAGGGGGCGAGATCGAATGGGCTGCCAAAGCCCGGGTGGGTTATGGAAGCCGGTTTTTGGCAGGCATGGGAAGGTGTCGGAAGGGCCGCAAGGACACTCCGGACACACGTCGGCCATGCGCGCCATGGCGCACCGCAGCAGGCCCGAATGAGCGCCGGACTAAGACGAGTCTTGAGCCGCACTGGAGCGTGCCAGCTCCCACTGGAGTTGGCGGGGCGTGAGCCGTTCGACGACGGCCATTGGACCGCCGCATTTCGGACACCGCCACAGTGGTCCCGTGGACGATGCCGCCACCGGTGCGGAGACCGCGGTGGGCTGCTGAGGTTGAGTGGGCTGCTGAGGTTGAGCGCCAAGCAGTTGCCGGCACAAAGGCAGCAAGGCGGCCCGCCTGCGATTGGCCAGAAATCCGAAGAAGCGAATGCGCACGAACCCGTGAGGCAGCACATGCAACAGGAACCGGCGCAGGAACTCCTCTGCAGCCAGAGTCATCAGCCGCCGCTTGTTGCCGTGAGCATAGTCTTTCCAGCGGAAGGTGACCTTGCCGTCGGCGAAGTTCACCAAGCGATGGTTGGAGATCGCAACCCGGTGCGTGTAGCGAGCCAGATAGTGGAGCACATGTTGTGGCCCGCCGAAGGGTGGCTTGCAGTAGACCACCCAGCGCTGCCGGTGCAAGGAGCGCACGAAGGCACGAAAGATCTTGTCCTGCTTCAACCCCTCCAACTCACCGGGCAGACAAAGCTGCCCGGCCTTGAAGGCGCGCTTTAACCCGGCGATGAACTTGCCGCGGAACACCGCGCCCAGAACGAGTACAGGCAGGAAGAAGGGATAGGGGGGACGAACCCAGCGCCGATGATCAGCCGAGAGCCCGCCCGAGGGGATCACACAATGCACATGCGGATGAAACTGCAATGTCTGACCCCAAGTGTGCAGCACGCTCAGTAGACCGATCCCGGCGCCGAGGTGCTTGGAATCGGCGGCGACTTCCATCAGAGTGGCCGCGCTGGTCTGGAACAGCAGATCATAGAGAATCCGCTGGTTGTGATAGACCAGCTTGGCTAATTGGTGCGGCAAGGTGAATACGACATGCACGTAGGGCACCGGTAGCAATTCGGTTTGGCGGGCGGCCAACCACTTGTCACGAGCATTGGTCTGGCACTTGCCGCAATGGCGGTTCCGGCAGGAGTTGAACGAATACGAGGTGGTTTCATAGCCGCATCGGGTGCAGCGGTCCCGGTGACCGCCGAGCGCCGCCGTGCGGCAGCGCTCGATGGCCGACAGCACTTTCAGGTGCAGTCCGGTCAACCGGGAACGGTTGCGCTCAATGAAGCTTTTGCCGATTGTTCGAATGATGTCGGCCACCTCGAAGGGTGGCCGTTTCATTTCCGCTCCGCCGCCCCCATGTGGTCCATCGGCTTACGCGGCCGTTTCACTCGATCGAGAGACGTGGGCACCACCTTGTCCAGAGGGGTGCCGGCTGCCTTGAGATGTCGTTCGGATAGATGCAAGTAGATGGACGTCGGCTTGAGATCGGCGTGGCCCAGCAACGCCTGTAAGGCAGGCAGATCCGCGCCATTCTCCAACTGATGGGTCGCGAAACTGTGACGCAGCAAGTGTGGACTGACCCGTTTGGTGATCCCTGCCCGCTGCGCCGCCTCCCGGCAATCTTCCCAGACAACCTTCGAGGTGATCGGCTTGTCGGCACGGCAGTTGTTTACCGTACCCGGGAACAGATAGGTCTTCGGCCGCATCCACCGGTAGTATTCGCGCAGTGTCTCCAGCAAGACCGGGCTGAGCGGAACATCGCGATCCTTGCGGCCTTTGCCTTGCCGGATATGGATCATCATGCGCTTGCTATCAATGTCCTCCACCTTCAACTGACACAACTCGGCGCGGCGGATGCCCGTGGAGTAGAGCAGCATCAGCATGGCCCGGTGCATCAGGTTGCTGGCAGAGTTGATCAGCGCCACGGCCTCTTCCTGGCTCAGGATGACCGGTAGCCGTCGCGGGCTCTTGGGATACGGCAACTCCTCGACCGGGTACGGCCGCTTCAGCACTTTGACGAAGAAGAAGCGCAGCGCAGAGGTGTGATGACACACCGTCCGGGCTTCCAGTTTCCTGTGCTCCAGCAGATGGAGTTGGTATTGCCGGATCTCGTCCAGCCCGGCTTGATCTGGTGCCTTGCGGATGTGCTTGGTGAAGTCACGAACCACCTGCACGTACACCCGCGTTGTAGCCTTAGAGTAATTGCGACGCTGGAGTTCCTCCAGCATCAATTTGCGTAGTTGGGTCACAAGGACCTCCTTTCCTTGTGACCCACGATATTCCCGCTGATCGCTGATCGCTACCCACTGACGACGCGTCAGCGTCCGCCGCGCAAGCGGCTTCGTTCAAACGGACCTGGAGCGAGTTGTACTTGTCGAGCAACTCCTCTTTCGAGCGGATCTCTGCCTCAAGAATCTCGTCAGCACTGAAGTTCAGTTGTTGCTGGCGACCAGCCATTCCCTTGTCAAGGTATGCGCTCTGTAGTAGCGCTTTTGTCTTGATGGCACCCCCACCCTTCGATTCGTGCTCTTCCCACGCGCCGAGGAGGACGTTCTTGATGTTTTCCTCCTCGATCATTGGCTCGAAAGACTTGCAGGCCATCTCCGCGATGAGATACCGATCGTCCCGCGCGATTTGTGCCAAAGGAAGCGGTGGGCCCCGGCGGATCATTGCTTGGGCGTCGAACTTTCTGGAGGCGAAGAAGGCGTGGAGTTCCTCAAAGGTCTTCTTGCGCAGGAAGCGATAACCGGTCCGAATGCCTCCGAAATACAACAAGCAGTCGACATACACGCGGTACACGCCCCAGAACAACTGGTCCAGTGACGTTATCTTGTCGAGACCGTCGTAGGCTTGGTTGTAACCGGGAATCACTGTGAGGTTGTACGTGTGGTCTCGATCTAGGGTTTTGAGCCAGTAGAAGGTAAAGAACCCCTCCGACACCTCAGCCTGGTGGGCTAGGGCCAGCAGTTGGTTCAGTTGGCCGCAACTCAAGGGGTTGGATCTGATTTCGGAAAGCCTTTGATGGACTTGGTCAACGTGTCCGTTGACACCACATAGCCAACTGTCCAACCCTCCCGTATCACCGCAGAATAGGGCTAGCAACGGATGTTCAATGCGCACAGGTCAATTCTAGTACATCTAGTACCAATAGGGTATTCTTCGATCCCCATTGAGGGGTATGTGCTCAAGCCGACAAGCCGTTGTCCGGCTGGCAAGTCACCAAATTCTTCGTGCGCATGGAGCCCGTGCGTGCTGCGCCAACAGACGGACGGCACCATCGCGCCGATGCCCTACTCGATCAACGCGGGTTGCGGTACCGATCAGTCGAAGTACGTGTGGCTGTTCACCTCGGTGGGTCCGGGCGCGGGCTACGGTTACGAACCGCGCTACACGCCGAACCGCACGGGCGAGATCCGGCGGCACCACGCGTTCCAGTGGGACGCTTCGATCACGAAGAACACCACGATCACCGAACGCATCAAGGCGCAGATTGGCTTCGAGGCGTTCAACTTGGCGAACCACAACTACTTCGGCCGCGATCAGTTCAACACCGATCCGAACAACCCGAACTTCGGCACCATCTTCCCGTCGTTGGTTTCAACGCAGAACATGTTGCCGCGGCAGATCCAGATTCGGTTGAAAGTGCTCTGGTAGAGAGCGGCTTCACCGGTTCGAGCAAAGGGCGCATCCTTCGGGGTGCGCTCTTTTTCTTTTGGAGCCCGTAATAGAATGGGCTCCGAACCCGTTAGCGATCAGGATGGCCAAACCAGAACCCAAGCCGTTTCCAGACTGCAAGATCTCCGCCGCGCTGCTGCATTTCGCCGAGCCAATCCTTGCGGACTGTCCGGGCCGAGACGTCGTTGGCGAGGCCAAACTGGCATTGAACATCTGCTCCGGGGTTTGGAACGCAGTGATCTTCGCCGATGTGGTCGGTGATCCGAGCCACCTCGACAACATCCGGCTGGCCTTGAAGGGCAAGATGGAGGCAGTGATGCATATCGAGGCTCTGATCGCACGGAAGCGACTCCTGTTTGCCGATGACGAACGCCTGATCGGAGATTGGAAGGTAACGCGCACGCCCGATGGATTCAACCTGAGAGTGGAAGCGCGGGAGCCGTACTCGTTGCGGCGTGAGAGCGAGTGAGGCTGTTGCCCTTCGTCACCGCGCCGGAGACAACGAGTTGTCCGCGCGCCATGCGGGCCCCTCGTAGCACGGGGTTTGGACATCTTCGGCCTCGGATGGTTAGGAGGCCTGCTATGAATCTCTACGGGGCTGAGCGTGCCAATCTACAGCCACAAACGCGACAAGGCATTCCCTTTCAAACCGAGGCCCAAGCGAGAACGGCAAGAAGCAGGCAAAGCGGCGAGTACACCCATGTATCCAGCGCCGCGAAATCCGTGCCGCCGACCCGCTTTGACCAGCCTAAGTAGTGAAAGTCCCCGGCCGCGCGAAGGGCAAATACCGCGGCGATTCCGTACATTGCCACGTCATGCCAGCGGAACGAATTCCAAAGAACCACAGCTGAGCCCGATGCTAACGCAATGGCCACGGCGATGCATGCTGTCCAGCCAGGACTAAAGAGCGGCTCGCCCGCCGGCGTCTTGGGTAAGCTCGACTGAAACGCCCATTTTCCTCCGCAGGCCCAGTACACATGGAGCAAGCTCAGGGCGCCGAGAAGGGCCGATAGAATTCGCCTCGCCGCCATATAGACACTCAATGTTCGCACGGCATCGGTTCTTCTGCTCGACGAAGTACCACGCGCCGGAAGCTCTACGCAGTTCGCCGGTGTGAAGTGGGCTGCGGAGAATTGGTTGCGGGGCGCGCTCGCTTGCACTCGCTGGCCAATTGCGCCCGTTTCCATCGCCGCGGGAAACAATTTCCCGAGCCAGAACGCGAGAGGTGTCGCCCCATGCCGCCGATTGTGCTCCAATCGCGCTTGCGCCTCCGCAACAGCAGCAGGTACCCACCAAAGCACGTAGTGCGCCTGGGATGGTTTCTCGAACCACTGCGCCCCCTTCACCTAGAAGTCGAGATGTGCGGAACGATGAACGTAGTTTCAAGTCTTCTGGTGTCTCCCAAACAGACATGTTGACCGGCATAAGCGGGTCCGCCGACCAAGGATGCTGGGCTTCAGTAGCATTCCCGGCTTCTATCGTCAAACGCCAAACAAACCCGGTGGAACGTTCAGCCAACCGGTTGATCTCGTCGAGCCCAGCAACGAACTCCGCAATTAGCGGATGGTCGAACGGATGCAAGAGCCGGGCAATGTCGAACTGTGCGAGTTGCATTCTCATGCACCTGGCAGCTAGTTCCTGCCCCACGTCGCAGCGGAGCTGCAATCGCGGAGATGCGGAGCGTTGCGCGAGCGCATGTGCGCAGATCTGAAGCGGCGCCGAAGTCCCGCGCACGCTAAAACCTTGCCCCACCCTCGAGGCCGGCGAAGAAACAGAAGCACACAAAGGCCGGCCTGCCGCGATCAGCGGCGGCGGAGCCAGAGAGCCAAGCCGCCGGCGGCCGCGAGGAGGATTGTGGACGGTTCGGGAGTGGACGCCGCATCAGCTTGAAAGGTCACGTCATCGATGCCCACGATGTCACCGATGGTCAGATTGTTGTCGATGTCCAGGTCAGCGATCATGCGGAAGTAGAAATCCTGGATGCTGCCGTTCAGCCCCGTCACAGCGACATAGATCACCGAAGACTCCGGATATTGGTCCGTGCTGGTGAGCGGGTAGGTGTTCAGACCGTTGCCATCGGTGAACTCTAACTGTGCATGGCCAGCGCCGGTGCCGGCGCCGGTCAAGTAGAAGCCGAACGCGCTGATCGGAGTGGCGAAATGGAAATGCGCCACGAGGTCGGGTTGCGGAGCAGGCAGCGTTTCGTCGATCTCGAGGCTCAGAAAATTCGATCCCGCTGGCGTCGTATTGAAGCCGAGGAACTGGTCAGACGAGTTGGTGATGCTGTCGAAGGAGCCGGTCACATTGGTGAGCGCCACGGTCACGCCGGAAAGCGGTGAGAAGTTGGTCACGACGCCGGTCGAAAGCGACTCGAAGTCGATGGTCTGCGACGACGAAAGGCCGCCGAGAAAGCTGCTCTGCAAGGCGGATGAATTCGGGCCGGGAACCAGCAGGCTCGGACTTTGGTCAACCGCGGTTTGGATGGTTGCGGAAAGGGCCACGCCAGCAAAAAGTAGCGGCGCAGCAAAAATGGTCAGTCGGGTGGTCATGTCTCCTCCACACTTCCTCTGGTAACGATTTCTTTCGATCTTGTTTCTTTGAGGATAGGTATTCGCGGAGGTTCGGTCAAGCAATCTGAAGGCCCAAGAAGCGGGACTATACTACCCCTCTCTGGAGTAGGTGTTATCCCCACGCAGTCGCGCTAAGATGGCACACATGTCCACACGCCGCCACCTCTTGGGAGCCGCAGCAGCGCTCCCGATTCTCGGACAACACACCCATTCTCAAGAGCCTCCAGCCTCCTATAAGCCGCGTGCCTTTACCGCCGCGGAACTCGACCTGGTGCGCGATCTGGCCGAGACGATCATCCCCCGTACCGACACACCAGGGGCGGCGGATGCCGGAGTTCACCTTTACATCGATCGCGTGCTGAGCGACCGCGGCGAAGCGCTGGCGGCTTTTCGCAAGGGGCTCGGCACGGTGGAGACGGCCCGGCGCGGAGGCAAGACGCTCACCGCGATCCTCAGCGGAATGAGCAAGGCGCGGGATCCATTCTTTCGGCAACTCAAGGATCTCACGATCGACGGCTACTACTCGTCGAAGGAAGGCTTGGCGACGGAACTCGGCTGGCATGGCTATACGCCGCTGCCGGAGTTCAAGGGCTGTACCCATCCCGAACACCAGGGCGCGAAGAAAGGCTGAGCGATGCAGGTCATCAAACAAGGCGAAGTGCATGACGTGGTGATTGTGGGCAGCGGTGCGTCGGGAGGAATCGCCGCGTGGAATCTCACGCGCCAAGGCGTGAACGTGCTGATGCTCGACGCGGGCGAGAAGTTCAACCGCGCTTCCTACTGGACTCACGTCAAGCCCTGGGAATGGAATCAGCGGCTGGCGCAAGGCCGCAAACCTCCGCAGTTCGTGCTCGACACCAAGGAGCATCCCTACGCGTGGGAAGGCGATCGCTACTTCGAGCTGTGGCGGGTGTGGGGCCGCGGCGGCAAGACGAACATCTGGGGTCGCGTTTCGCTGCGATATGGCGACGTGGACTTTCAGGGTCCGGCGCGCGATGGATGGGAGGTGGCGTGGCCGTTCACGTACAAGGACCTCGCACCGTACTACGACAAAGTGGATCAGTTGATCGGTGTTTGCGGCGGTCCTGAGGATCTCGATGTGCTGCCGGGCTCGCGCTATCACTTGCCTCCGGCTGCGCCGCGATGCGGCGAGCAGTTGCTGAAGCGCGCGGCGGGGTCGATTGGCGTGCAGTTGGTTCCAGGGCGGCGGGCGGTGCTCACCAAGCCGCACAATGGACGGGCGCAGTGCCACTTCTGCGGAGCCTGCGGACGCGGCTGCGATATCTCGGCGTTCTTCAACTCGTCTGACTACCTGATCGATCCGGCATCGAAGACGGGAAAGCTTCGCGTGATCGACAACGCGGTGGTGGCTCGCGTGACGGTGGATGCGAACGGGCGCGCCGACGGCGTACAGTACTTTGACCGCCATACGGGTGCGGAGCGGCACGTGAAGGCTCGCGTGGTGGTGATGGCTGCGTCGACGGTGGATTCGACGCGTATTCTGCTGAACTCGAAGTCGCGCCAGCACCCGAATGGAATCGGCAATTCGAACGACGTGATCGGGCGGTACCTGGTGGAGCAGGTGCGCTTCCACATGTACGGATTCGTTCCGGAACTGATGGGCGGAGCGGTGCAGAACGACGACGGCATCAGCGGGGAGCATCTCTACATGCCGCGCTTCAACCATCGCGACGGGCGCAAGCGCGACTACCTGCGCGGGTTCGGCTCGCAGTTCTGGGGGAGCGGCGCGCAGGCTGGCGCATCGTTCTCGAAGCAGCTCGATGGGTTTGGAGCGGATTTCAAGAAGGGCGTGAAACGGCGGTATCCGGCGCTGGTGGCGCTGCATCCTTACGGCGAGGTGCTGCCGTACCGGCACAATCGGATCACGGTGGAAGGGACGCCGAAGGATCGCTATGGCGTGCCGATCGCCAAGATCGATTATCGGATCGGCGACAACGAGCGGAAGATGGTCGCCGAGATGTACGACACGGCCGAGTCGATCTTGCGTGCCGCCAAGGCCGAGATTCTGCCGTTCCAGCGCGGTTCGCTCGACAATGCGGGCTCGGCGATTCATGAGCATGGCACGGTCCGCATGGGGGCGGATCCGAAGCGAAGTGCGTTGAACGGGTTCTGCCAGATGCACGAGGTGAAGAATGTGTTCGTGGTGGATGGGGCGGCGTTTCCCACGGCGACGGAGAAGAATCCGACGCTGACGATTCTCGCGGTGGCGTGGAGGGCGAGTGATTATTTGGCGGCGCAGATGAAGTCGGGGGCGGTGTAGGGGGGGGCTGGGAGCGATCCAATGGGCAGCTCGCTGCGGAGGTTTTGGGCGCGCGAGAAGCCTGCCCTACACGGTGGGGCCAATGCCGATATCGGAGCCGGCGTCCAACTTGGAGAGTCCTGCAAAGTCTGCCTCACTGCGAGGCGCCACTAGGCGCACGCCAAATGCGGAGTGTTCGCCGGGACATTCGCCCAAGTCAGAAGCGGCTGAAGCGCGTCCTGCAACCAACCTCGGTATCATAGACGGAACATGAGTCGCTCTTTGATACTGGTGATCGCCGCGGCTGCGTTTGCGCAACAACCCGGTTCGAACGTCAATTCACCCGACGTCCGCGCCGACCGCACGGTCACCTTCCGCATCCTCGCTCCGAAAGCGTCCGAAGTTTCGTTCTTCGGCGACTGGATGCCGGTGAATACGTCGAAGCCGATGAGCAAAAACGCGAGCGGTGTGTGGAGCATCACACTCGGTCCACTGGACCCGAGCATCTATCTCTACACATTCACAGTCGATGGCGTGACGATGGCCGATCCGGTGAACCCGCGCGTGAAGCTGCGCTCTCGCACTTCGGCGAGCATGGTGGAGATTGACGGCGCCGAACCCGCGCTCTGGCAGGATCGCGACGTTCCGCACGGTACGGTGGAGGTGAACTGGCAGAAGTCGTCCGTGCTCGGCGACACGCGCTGGATCTGGATCTACACGCCGCCCGGATACGAGAAGGGTAACCGGCGCTATCCGGTGCTGTATCTCTTTCACGGCTCGAATGACACCGCCGGCGGCTGGACGCTCGCCGGCCAAGCCAACTTCATCCTCGACAACCTCATTGCGGAGAAGAAGGCGGTTCCGATGATCGTGGTGATGCCGTATGGGCACGCGGTTCCGTTCGGGTCTCCGCGCGAGGTGCAGGCGAACAATGTCGCCAAGTTCGAAGAGTATCTGATGAAAGACGTGATGCCGCTGGCCGAGAGCAAGTACAGGATCGAGAAGGGGCGCGAGCACCGGGCGATCGCGGGGCTTTCGATGGGCGGCGGCCAGGCGCTCGCCATCGGACTCACGCATCTCGATTTGTTCAGTGCGGTGGGCGCGTTCAGCGCCGCGGTGCCACAGAATCACGAAGAGCGACTCAACGCAGTGCTGAAGGATTCGGCGGGCACGAACAAGAAGCTGAAGACGCTGTGGATCGGATGCGGACGCGAGGACTCGCTGTTCGAGCGCAGCGAAAAGCTCTCAGCTTCGTTGCAGTCGCACGATGTGAAGCACGTATTCCGCGCCACAGCCGGCGCGCATACCTACACCGTGTGGCGCCAGTACCTGGGCGAGTTCGCGCCGTTGCTGTTTCGGTAGAGGCTTTTCGGTAGAATGGCCGGGTCACCATGACTCGACACCTTGCTGCTCTCGTTGCATCGTCTTGCTTCGCCGCGGTTCAGTTCCCCGAAGCCTACGCGCCAACCAATGACGTGGCCATGGACAACCTCGTCGCCATTCCCATGCGGGATGGCGTGAACCTGTTCGCCGACATCTATCGACCCGCTGCGCCCGGCAAGTATCCGGTGATCATTTCGCGGACGCCCTATTCCACCGAGCGCGCGCCCAGCGCATATGAGGCCGCGGTTTTCTTCGCGCAGCGGGGGTTTGTGTTCGTCTATCAGGATGTGCGCGGGCGGCACGAGTCCGAGGGCAAGTGGGAGCCGTTCCGCAACGACATCGAAGACGGCTACGACACGATCGAGTGGGTGGCCAAGCAGCCGTGGTCGAACGGCAAGGTGGGGATGGAGGGCGGGTCTTATCTCGGGCACGTGCAGTGGCGGGCGGCGATGTCGAAGCCGCCGCACCTGGTGACCATCTTTCCCGCCGTGGCGGCGACGAGCCTCTATCACGACTGGATCACGCTCAACGGCGGCTGGCGGCTCTCGTTCAATTTCGGATGGGGACCGGTGCGGCAAGAGTCGCGGATCATGCAGAACACGGGTCCGCACACGATGGAGGGTGGTCCTGAGGCGCTGAACTTCGATCGCATGCAACGGCACCTGCCGCTGAACGACATGCAGCGGCTGGCGGGCCGCAATGCGCAGTTCTACAAAGACTGGATCGCGCATCCCGACTATGACGCCTACTGGAAGAAGTTGAATGCGGAAGAAGTGATGGACCAGATCGGGATCCCGGTGCACACGTTCGGCGGCTGGTTCGACATTTTCAGCCAAGGCACGCTGCGCGGCTACGCGTTGATCAGCAAGAAAGGCGCAACGGAGACGGCGCGCAAGTACAGCAATCTGGTGATTGGCCCGTGGGGACACGGATCGTCACAGAAGTTCGGCGATCTCGATTTCGGCAAACACGCTCATGTGAACATGCACGCGCTCGAACTCCGCTGGTTCGACCATTGGCTCAAGGGCATCGACAACGGACTCGAGCAGGAGCCTCCGGTAAAGATGTACATGATGGGCCGCAACGAGTGGACCTACGAGAACGAATATCCGCCGGCGCGGGCGCAGTACAAGAAGATGTATCTGCAGGCGGGCGGCAAGTTGAGCTGGAGCGAGCCGGGCGATTCCGCACCCGACACATATCGCTACGATCCGAACAACCCGGTGCCGAGCCTGGGAGGGAACAACTGCTGCGGGACACCGACTCCGGCGGGTCCAAAGGATCAGCGTCCGGTGGAGGCGCGCGGCGACGTGCTTGCGTATACGTCGGAGTTCCTGACGGAGCCGGTGACGATCGCGGGTCCGGTGAAGACGGTGCTGCATGCGGCTACCGACTGCGTGGATACGGATTTCGTGGCGAAGCTGATCGATGTGTTTCCGGATGGACGGTCGATGAACATGGCCGAAGGGATCGTGCGGGCGCGGTATCGCGAAGGCGCAAACAAGCCGAAGCTGCTCGAGCCGGGGAAGGTGTACGAGTTCGAGATCGATATGGTGGGGACGGCGGTGGAGTTCCAGCGCGGGCATCGGATCCGGCTGGATATCGCGTCGAGCCACTTTCCGCAGTTTGACCGGAATCCGAATACGGGTGAGCCGTTCGGGACGAGTTCGGCAGTGAAAGTGGCGACGCAGCGGGTACATCATTCGCGGGCGCATGCGTCGCATGTGGTGTTGCCGGTCCTGCCGCGGTGAACAAGACTGTTTCGACATGCCGCAAGGAAAGCCGTCCGACAAAGCGCATCACCGCTCGAGCAAAAAGAGGGAGACCGGCTTTTCGCTTTTGGCGAAGAGCAGCCTCAAAGGGCTTCGCGAGGGAATCGAGCACATCCGCGGAGTCCGGACGCTTCCGGTGCGAACCACTGTCGTTCCTCCGCCGAAGAAGAGTCGGCGATAGCTTCAGAGTGGCTCATCCGGTGAGATCTGCAGTTTCACGCCCAAGCGCACCCGTGCCTTCGACTGCATCATGGACAGGACATTGCCCACCTGAAGATACGCGTCATATTCGCATTCCTCGGGAGGCGTCAGAAGTCCTTCCTGTGACCTGTCCGCCAAATGCTGCATGCGTTCGTGATCGCTCTCGAGAAACTCGATCGACAAAAGGAATCGCGCCGTTTCCGCCGGAATCTCGCGGCTGTCCAACAGCCTCGCCCAGATAGCGCTTACGGAGCCGGTGAGATTGCCCATACCGCCTCCTTATCGGCCACCGGATTCTGTTTCCGCGCCAGCCAATGCACGCCATCGCTATCGAGCACCATCACGTCCACCGGACCACCGATCACAGCGGCGCACTCGGGTCTCGCTTGCGCGCGGCCGTAGATGCGCCGGATCGAATCGAGCGTCGCTTCGCGCGTTGCCGTCTCCGCCGTGGCGTCGCCTCGCTTGAGGCACTCGGTGCGGCCTTGCGCAATCGGGCGCTTCGCATCGCCGCCGCGCACCACGGGATCCTGCAGGATGTGCAGCCACCCGCCTGAAGCGTCGCGCTGTTCCACGAAGGGAAACTGAATCTGCGCCACAGACACGTCGCCTGAGTCGGCCTCGCGGCGCGCAAAGAGAATGGTGCACACGCTCGCCGCGTGCAATCGCTCGCTCAACTGGCTGGCCACCGGCTTCGCCAAGTGCGCTCCCCAGAACAGAGACAGCTTGGCGTGCATGCGCAAGGCAATCGATCGCGGGGCCGCAGCCTCGTCGAGAGTCTCCGCCACCTCTTCGAGGGCCTTTTCGACATCGAATGTGACTGGCTCGCCCTCGGCCGGAGTCACCACCAGGCGCAGAGCGCCGGAGATCGCGCACACGCCGGCGGGTCCGCAGTGGAGGATTTTTCGGGCGCGATCCACGAGAGCCGGATCGCCACCGTCATAGCGGCTGTCGGCGGTGACGTAGACTCCGTGCGGCGCGGGAAGGAACAGAATCAGCGTCCCGATCCACGCCCCGAGCGTGCTCATTTGTGCTTCTTGACTTCTTCGACGATGGCGGGGACGACTTCGAATAGGTCGCCCACGATGCCGTAATCGGCGATCTCGAAAATCGGCGCGTCGGGATCCTTGTTGATCGCGACCACGTTCTTCGATCCCTTCATTCCGACCAGGTGTTGGATCGCGCCCGAGATGCCCACGGCGAGATAGAGCTTCGGCGAGACGGTCTGGCCCGAGGAGCCGACTTGCCGCTCCATGGGGAGCCAGCCGTTGTCGCAGATCGGCCGCGACGCGGCGAGTTCGGCGCCGAGGGCCTGCGCGAGTTCCTCCACCACGCCGATATTGTCCTTCTCCTTGATGCCGCGGCCGACGGAGACGATGAGCTCGGCGGCCCCGAGATCCACCGCGCGCTGCGCTTCGCGGAACGGAGGCTGCGGTTTGGCGCGAATGGCCGATGCTTCGATCGCCGGTGCGAATTCCTCGACGGGCGCGGAGCCCGCTTCCACTGCATCCGCCCGGAACGAGCCCGCCTGCAGCGAAGCTATCTGCACGCGCGTCTCCGACGCCCGCACGTCGCAGTTGAGCTTGCCCTGGAACATCTGCCGCACGAAGATCAAGCCGCCAGCGTCGTGCGAGATTCGGATCACGTCGCTCACCAGCACTGTGCCCAGGCGCGTGGCAAGCTTCGGGGCATAGTCGCGGACCTGATACGTGTGCGGAAACAAAACCAGGGAAGGCTGTATTTTCGCGATCAACTGCGCGAGCGCCGCCGTGTAGCCGTCGGCGGTGTAGTTGGTCAACAATTCGTGCCGCACGTGATAGACGCGGTCGAGCTTCTTGGCGGCCAACTCGGCCGGATCGCCGCCGATCACGGCAGCGCTAACCGGGCCGCCGAGTTGCTGCGCCGCGGCGATGGCTTCCCAGGAAATCGCGCGGCCGGGTTCGAAAATGACTAGCGTACTCATAGCGCGCGTACCTCGTGTTTCAGCACTTCCACCAACTGCGCCGCCTGCTCGCGCGGCGAACCTTCGAGCATTCTCGTCTGCTTGGAGCGCTGCGGCGCGTAGAGCTTCTCGATCGAGAGCGACGGCGCCGCCGCTACGGCGAGGTCCGCGGCTGAAAGTTTGCGCACTTCCTTGGTCTTTGCTTTCTTGATTCCCATCAGCGTGGCGTAGCGCAGCTTGCTGATGCCTGATTGAATGGTGAGCACGGCGGGCAAGGGTAGGTCCACGTGTTGGAACCAGCCGTCTTCGAGTTCGCGCTTCACGCGAATCCCGGAATCTGTTTTTTCCACCTGCATGATGATGGTGGCGTGCGGCAGGCCGAGCAGTTCGGCCATCACCACGCCGGTCTGCCCGTAGCCGAGATCGTCTGACTGCAAGCCGGTGAGCAGAAGGTCCGGCTTTTCGGCTTCGGCGGCCTTGGCGAGCAACTTCGCTACGCCGAGCAGATCGAAGCGGCCGAGGTCGTCATCTTCCACGTGAATGGCGCGGTCAGCGCCTTTGGCGAGCGCTTCGCGGATGGTCTGGGAGGCGCCCTCGGGTCCGGCGCACAGCGCCACTACTTCGCCGCCGTGTTGTTCCTTCCATTGCAGCGCCGCTTCGAGCGCGTAGGCATCGGGTTCGTTGATCTCGGAGCTGACGCCGTCCGTGTCGATCCAGCGTCCGTTCGCGGCGATGGCAAGCTGCGAATCGCGCGCGGGCACCTGCTTGATGGCCACCAGAATTTTCATGGTCTTTCACAGGATATCAATCGAGTCCGGTTGCTCTGGAGCGTTGCTATCCTAGGGCTGTGACGCGATTCCTCGTAGCATTCGCGATGCCTGTGTGGCTCTGGGCGCAAGCAGGCACCGCGCAAATGGGAATCACCCCGGCGTGGGAGTTCCAGAAGCAGATCGATGCGATGCTGGTGCACACTCGCGGCGTGGTGAACGCGGCCGGCGAGTTGAAGCCGGAGGAGTGGGCCGCCAACGGCGCTCCCGCGACCTATGTAGACCAGGCCAAGTCTCTGCGCGATCAACTGCAATACCTGACGCAGGAAGCCGAGGCCCTGAAGCGGAGTCCAGAGAAGCTCACGTTGGCGTTGCAGACCTACTTTCGGCTGCAGACGCTCGAATCGCTGCTCAACAGTATCAGCCAAGGCGTGGGCAAGTATCAGAATCCCGCGCTCGCCGCTTTGCTCCAAAGCATGGTGGCGGAAAACCAGACGGACCGCGAGCGGTTGAAGTCATACGTCGTCGAACTTTCCACTACCAAAGAAGCCGAGTTGCGCATCATGAACGAAGAAGCGCAGCGATGCCGTGACTCGATCATCCGGCAGCCGGCACGATCGAAGCCAGCCGAGAGGAAACCACCCGGTCAATGACCCCCGCCACGAGTTCCGCGGCCGTCAACCCCAATCGATTTTCCTGCAGCATCTGCGGCGATCCATCCGCGGATATTTGCGTGCAGTGCACCAAGGACGCCTGTCCGAATCATCGCTGCGAGCGCTGCCGCCGTTGCAGCGACTGTTGCCACTGCGAGGTGCCGTTGGCGCCGAATGGACATGAAGGCGTGGAGCGCGAGGTGGAGATGCAGCCGGCGGAGACGGTTGCCGAGGCTGCGCCTGCTGCGGAAGCGCCAGTGTTGGATCCGGAGCCAATGCCGCCGCAAGAGCAGTGACGGGACTGAGGTCCCGTGCTGGCGAAGCCTGGTTAGGCCAACCTTACTTCAAAGACTGACCTGGAGGCGGTGGTGCGACTCGCGGACCGCCTCGCGGGGCCGGCTGTGATCACGGAGCCCGCGCCGGACCCAGGAGACCTCTCCGAGTCGCCGACCTGTGGGGTGTGCCGGGGAGTACCGAAATCGGGTTCGATCGGAGCGGGTGGGTGCGATGGGTTCGTTTTGTCGCGCTGGGCCCTGACGGCGAGTGGGGTGTCGAGATTTGCCGGATGGAGCGCGCCCGGATGGGGGATTGGCTTCGTTCTGTCGCAGGTCCGGATAGGCGGGCCGGTGGGTTCGATGGGTTCGTCTTGTCGCGCAGGACTCTGAGGCGAGTGGCGTGTCGAGACTTGCCAGGTTGAGCGCGCCCGGCGGGCGATTGGCTTCGTTCTGTCGCGGGTCCGGATAGGCGGGCCGGTGGGTTCGATGGGTTCGTTTTGTCGCGCAGGACTCTGAGGCGTATGGGGAGTCGGGATTTGCCGGATGGAGCGCGCCTGGGCGGGCGGTTGGCTTCGTTCTGTCGCGGGTCCGGATAGGCGTGGAGATGTCGAAAGCGGACGTTTCGTTCGCCCTTCTCGTGAGGCTGCGTTGGTGTAGTGGCCGTGATCTGCCGATGGGGGCATCGGGGCGGAGCGGCGCCTCCCAAGGGCAGTTACTGCTGTTCGGCTCGGATGTCAAAGAACGTGTGGAGCGTGTCCACGACATCAGGGTACGGTGAGCGCAAGTGGTGCTTGCAAAATCGATCCCGGTAAGAGTATGAGCAGGCTGGAATTACGAAATTTGTGACACACGGGATTGCCGGGGCGTGCCCCCCGCGGAGTCATGGGCCGGAAAGCGGTCACAGGAGACCTCTCCTGCGAATCCACCTGGGCGGCGAGTCGCTTGCGTGTCTTGCGCCCCGGCTACTTGCCGCCGGGAGTAGCCGCCAGGTGTCCCCAAGTCCGCCGAACAAGTCTTCGAGGCACTTACTTGCAGCTCCTGAAATGAACCGCGCACGGCGTTGTCGATGGTGGCAATGACCTTCGGCGGGTGCTGCCCGATGATCGGTAGCTGGATAGCCGTGAGCACGATAGCCGCCAAGCGCGGCCCGGTCAAGTTCTGCGCGCAGTTCCGTCACTTATGAGAAAACGTGAAGGCCGTTCGCCCCGGTCATGCGAAGCAACTGGCCATTCCCGAGTGAAGCCCAACGCATGTGGGCAACGCCGAGCCGGTCAGGGACGTACGCTCCCAGAACTGCGAAGCATGTTCGCACAGGCCGAGGCTTTCTAGCCTGGATAGATTGATTTCAGGCGCATCAGTTCCTCGGTGAAGAACTCACGAAACGAGGCGTACTCGTGGAGAAGACGTCCGCCTCGCAGGTAGGCCTTGACTCTTCCGGCGTCACAGAAGTAGCCGACGTTCTCCGTATCGGTAAATGGCCCTGCGCCGAAGTGGAACAGCCCGGGATCGGCGCCATATCTCGATTGGATGTTCGACGACAACAGATCTATTGGCTGCAAGGTAGAGCGATCCAGCAACGGTGGCGTGCGGAGCATCGATCGGGGAATGCCGAACAGGCTGGCTTGGAACAAGAACGCACCATTCAAGTGGGCCAGGATAGCCTTGTACTCGGGCGCGATCGCTGGAATGGGACCGCGACGGTTCGCCACCTGAATATCACGGTACCGATCCTGGTCGCGCTCGCTGATTCCCGGATAGAGCACGAGGCAATATGCTTCCGGTGCAATCTTGGGGCGACGGTCTATCCGCAGAGCGCCCGACTTGGCGTCGAACTCAGCCTCTGCGGGCAAGTGACGACGAGCTACGTCGGCATTCGGCAGGAGAGGACCTACCAAGTCGCCGATGAATCGCTGGATCTCGTCCATCGCCCCATCGTATCGAAGGTTGCCAGGGTTCGTCCTTTTCGGCTCAGCGGCGGCCGTTTGCGGACGGGCCGGCTCTCCGCACTTGCGCCCGCTCGCGCGGACCTTACTTCTCGAAACCCCGGATGTACGGAATGACCGGCGGTCTCGGACCGGTTTCGAACATCGGTCCGCGCGTGGTGCGGTAAGTCATATCCATGAACGGCGTGCTCACACGGCGGCCGGCGGCGGAATAACGGCCATTTTCCCAGTTGGATTCCATATTGTAAGAGACAATCCCGGTGGAAAGGAGCAGGCGCTCCGCGTCATAGGGCTCCTTGCGGGTGAGCATCATCTCGACGATCCAGTGCTCGAATGCGTTCGCGGCGTGGTATTGGGAGTAAGGTCCGGGCCAGCCGAGCATCGAGATGATCGTGGGGTCCTTCTGACCTTCGATGTCGCCGGCGAAGGTCCAGCCGACGCCGTTGACCGAGAAGATCGCCCCCTTCGTTCCATCCCGATAGTCGACGATGGTGACTGTCGGGTTGCGCGCTGTTGCCTGAAAGTGGCCGGGCTTCAGGTTGAAGTTTGCCCGCACGGAATCGAGCAGTTTGCCGGCCCAGGGATTGCGCTCGGCCCATTTCCATGTTTCGGGGCCTCGAATGCACTGGACGGCCTCGACGCCGGTCTCACCGCCCTTGCGGCGCTCGGCAAAGCATTGCAGCACGTCGACGCAATGGAACAGGCCTCCTTCGTCCGCGCCTCCTCCGGCCACCACCGATGCTTTCAAGGGCGTGTCGATGTCGAGTTCGATCTCGGGCTTGCGAAAGTAGAACGGGATCGACGAGCCGCCGAACAAGGGGAAGTTCAATTCGCGGGACTTGTCGAACATCCACTTGGCTTCGTTCCAACTGGTGGAGAGGTGCTTGTCATTGAAGACCGGCACCGAGCGCTTGCTCTGCTCGAAAACCCGGATGATCTGTTGATAGAGCCACCAGCGCGGATAGTATTTCTGGCCGAGGAGATTATCGTGGTAAATTCCGTGTTCACCCACCAGGACAACTCCGTCCACGGCGAGTTCCTTCCCGCCGAGCGTGAGGGCCTCGCTGACCGTCTTGTAGATCGGAATGCCTTTGGACTTGCATACTTTCTGACCCAAGGGGCTCTCTTGAAGCTGATGGATGTAGGCGGACACGACGTCCACGCGCGAGGGCGTATGCGCGCCCTTCCACCAATAGCCGTCGAGAAGCTTGGTGATGATCCAGTCGGCGTGCGAGCCTGGAGCGGCCCAGTAAGTAACGACGCAGGCGATGCGCGGCCGCTTTTCCGCACCTTGCGAAGCCGCGCCCGCAGCGATGCCTGCGATCGCTACCTTGCTGGAGGCCGCCAGCATTTCCCGGCGGGTGAAGGTCTGGTTCAATCCCGTGCGATGCTCTTCATTCATGAAAGGTAGATTGTAACGCCACGGCAGGACTGTGGAACAGCGGGGCGTTGCGCTAGGACGCTTCGTATTGCCGATCGCGCCCGTCGGGCGGCTCGAATCGCTCGAGCACGAGCGCCAGGGCATGCTCGCGCGTGGACACCTCGCCTTCGAGCTGCGCGGTCTCTACGGCGTCGAGCATCTTGCGAAACGCGGGACCGGCCACGAACCCTTGCGCCATCAGGTCCTCACCGCGCAGCAAGCGGGGCGGCGTCAATGCAGCGGCCGGAAGCTCGGCGAGCTTCGCGCGGGCGAACTCCCAGTTGCCGAGCAGGCCGTGGCTCGAACTGCAATCGAGGCGATGGAGCTCGAGATGCTCGTCGAAGCCATCCATGCGCAGGAAACGCTTCAGCGTGCTCTCGCGCATTTGGCGGATGTCTTTGAAGCGCAGGTGATGAGCCACCAAATCATGAACGCGCTCGATTGTTTCGTTCGACGCCCGCAGCCGGCTCAGGATTTCGACGGCCATCTTTGCTCCGAGTTCCGCATGGCCATCGAAGCGGATGCGGTCGGCGACGCGAAATGTCGGCGGCTTGGCTACATCGTGCAGCAGAACGGCCCAGGCGAGGGCGAGGGAAGGCTTGCCCATGGCTTCGAGCATCATGCGCGTGTGGATCCACACATCGCCTTCGGGATGGAATTCCGGCGGCTGGGCGACGCCCTTCATCGCGGCCACTTCGGGCAGCAGCGCGTCGAGCAGGCCCGTGTCGTCGAGCAGTTCGAGGCCGGGCCGGGCGCCGCCTTCGGTCAGGATGCGGTCGAGTTCGGCGCGAATTCGCTCGGGCGAGATCGAGTGAATCGACGCCGCATGCAACCGGATCGCTTTTCCCGTATCGGCGTCCATCGCGAAGCCAAGCCGCGCCGCGAACCGCACACCGCGCAGCATGCGCAGGTGATCTTCGGCGAAGCGCGTTTCCGGGTCGCCCACAGCGCGGACCACACGGCGCGCCAAGTCGTCACGGCCGCCCACGAAGTCGAGCACCTGGCCGGACTCCGGATCGAGCATCATGGCGTTCACGGTGAAGTCGCGGCGCAGCGCATCCTGGCGCGGATCGGTTTCGAAGCTCACGCGTTCGGGGCGGCGGCCGTCGCGATAATCGAAGTCGCTGCGGAACGTTGCTACTTCGACGCCGTCCACCAGGATCACGCCGAAGTGGGCGCCCACGCGGTCGCCGTGCGGAAACAGGGCGAGAATTTCGTCTGGGCGGGCGCTGGTGGCGACGTCGAAATCCTTGGGCTCTACGCCAAGGAGCAGGTCGCGCACGCAGCCGCCGACCAGGTACGCCGAGTGCCCGCGCAACCGTAGCGCGCGAATCATCTCGCTCGCTCTCGCGTGCGCTTCAGTGGCGGTGGCCATTCCTTTGATCGTAAGATAGATGACTGTGGTGCTCGCAAGAGCATCGCAGCTATGTCTGATTCAGAACCTCACCAGTCCACGAAGGGAATCCCTTCGTCGGCAAAGGTGGTGATTGCCACCACCGTCGCTCTCTCGTTCATCTCCTTTTGGCGCGGCGCTGCGATTGTGCTCAGCGACCTTGCGTCCACGATGTTCTACGTCGGCGGCATCACGGAGAAGGCTATCGGAAAGTCCGCGCCTTGGTTCGTGCTGGCTGTCATGTTGTTCAGTTTTGCTGTTCGCTCGGTGTACATGGAGAGCTGCAGCATGTTCGTTCGCGGTGGAGTCTATGTGGTCGTGCGCGACAGCATGGGTCCGCTGATGGCCAAGATCTCCGTATCCGCCCTCGTCGTCGATTACATTCTTACCGGCCCCATCAGCGTGGTCAGCGCAGGTCAGTACCTCGGCCACCTCTTCAACGAACTTTCGGAACTGCTGCAGTCGAGCTTCAAGATCGACCCCAACGGGTTCGCGGCGTTTTTCGGCATCGCGGTGACCATCTATTTCTGGTGGTGCAACGTCAAGGGGATCCACGAATCGAGCAGCAAGGCGCTGCGCGTGATGCAGATCACAACGGTGATGGTGGTGATCCTGCTGATCTGGTGCCCCATCACGCTGCTGCTGCGAGGAGGCCAACTTCCGCCGCCACCGACGGCCGACAGTCTGAAGTTCACGGGCGAGTCATTGGGATGGCTCGAGGGAACGTGGTGGCCCACCGTCGGCTGGATCTCGCTGGTGATCGCGTTCGGCCATTCGCTGCTCGCGATGAGCGGCTTCGAAACGCTGGCGCAGGTATACCGCGAGATTGCCTATCCGAAGCTGCAGAACCTCAAACTGACCGCCAACACGGTCTGCCTGTATGCGCTGGTTTCGACCGGACTCATCAGCTTCTTCGCGGTGATGATCATCCCCGACGATATCCGGCCGCAGTTCTACAACAACCTGATCGGCGGATTGTCGATGAGCCTCGCCGGCCCGTACATGATGCGGCTGGTCTTCCACGTATTCGTGGTGGCGGTGGGCGTGCTGATTCTCTCGGGCGCGGTGAACACGTCGATCATCGGCGCCAATGGCGTGCTCAACCGGGTGGCCGAAGACGGCGTGCTGGTGAGCTGGTTCCGCAAGCCGCAGAAGAAATTCGGAACCACGTATCGCATGATTTCGCTGATCGCGGTGCTGCAGATCGCGACGATCGCGGGCAGCCGCGGAGACGTGGACCTGCTGGGAGAAGCATACGCGTTCGGCGTGGTGTGGAGCTTCTTCCTGAAGTCGCTCGGCGTGCTGGCGCTACGGCTGAAACGGCACGACCAGGAGTACAAGACTCCGTTCAACCTGCGAATCGGCGGGCATGAGATTCCGCTGGGCCTGGCGGCGATCACGTTCTCGTTGTTCATGGTGGCGTTGGCGAATCTGTTCACCAAGAAGATCGCCACCATCTATGGCGTCTCGTTCACCATCGTGCTGCTGACCTTGTTCATCGTCTCCGAGCGCCTGAACGCCAAGCGCAAGAGCTCGGAAGGCAAGGCACTCGAGGAATTCAACCTCGACTATCATCCCGAGGTATCGGCGCAGAGCACTCCGGCTCGCCCCGGTTGCATCCTGGTGAGCGTTCGCGATTATACGCGCCTCTATCACCTCGAGCAGGTCTTGCGAAAGACCAACATGCGCCGGCACGACATCGTGGTGATGACGGTGCGAACCATCTCCACCGGCGCCGGCGAATACGATCTGACGGACTCGCAGTTGTTCTCTCCGTATGAGAAAGAGCTGTTCAGCCACGTGGTCACGCTGGCCGAGAAGCAAGGCAAACACGTGGAACTGCTGGTGGTGCCGGGCGTGAATCCGTTCGACGCCATGGTGCAGGCGGCGCACAATCTGAAGGCTTCGCGCCTGGTGACCGGTATCTCGGCGCGCATGCCTTCCGAGGAACTGGCACACAAGATCGGCCGCGCGTGGGAACGGCTGGCTGAACCGCGGCACTCGTTCTCGCTCGAAATCATCACGCCGGAGCGCCCGTCTACGTACGTCAACCTGGGACCGCATCCGCCGCGGCTATGGCCCGAGGATGTGGACCGTCTGCACGAGATGTGGCTGAAGCTCTCGGGGGACGGCGGCTTCGGCTCACAACTCCATCATCGCGACGTGGTGGGCGTGGCGCTTCGCCGGCTCGAGAGCGATCTCGACAGCACGGACCGCGAGCAGGCGCTGGCGGATCTGCGGAACGAAGTGGTCCACGCGGAAACGCACGGTCCTGACAAGGAGATCGCCGAAGCGGGGGAAGCGCCGGAGTCCGTTTCGTAGAGTGGGTAGGCTCGGGTTGAGCACCACTGGTGTCGAGATTTCGGCAGCGTTTTCGCGGGGGGGGGTAGCGCCAGACAACCACTGGGCCAAAGGCTGGAGTAGCATGGTTGAGCCGCCCGTGCCCATGTCCGTATTGTGTGTGAGGAAACGAGCCCAACGGGCACGTGCCGGCAGAAGGAATAGACGCCGTGCCACTGAAGGTGCAGGAACTCATCGCGCTTCTCGAGAAAGCGGTTGGCGTAGCTGGAAATGCGCCTGAAAAGAAAGTAATCCTGGGTGACGTGTTTCAGCCAGGCGGCTTTGGGAAACACTCAGAACTGGATTCCCACGACCCACTCAGCAAGGATCAGACACAGCACATTCTCAGGTTGCTGATCCAACTCACCGAGACGGAGACCAAGGCTTCCTACGCCAAGGAAGGAAGACAAGGCTTGCGCGATCAGCGCCTCGGCGCGCTTCGCGAAATTGCGCGCTGGGCGGACTCCGGCGACACAACGAGCAAGACCTTCGCCAACGTGGATCGATATCAAGTGGCGGTGCAGTTGGCGCTACGCGTGCGGCGGCCGAGTTCCATGAATCAAGGTCCGCAGGGTTTCTGTGGACCAGCAGCCGTGCTCGTACCCTACATCCGCACCGATCCGGTGCGATACGTCCGCTTCGTGACCGAGTTGTTCGATCGCGGAACGGCGTCGTTCGGGCAACAGTTTGTCAACCCGGCGGGGGCTCCGGACTTCTGCAACGGATGGGAATCCGATAAGGGCCCCGCAGCCGATTACATCGCGCTGGGCAGCCTCCGCGTTTGTGTGGAGGCGGTGGTCGCGGCACCGGCCGACGGGGGAAGAGCGTTCGACTTCGCAGACAGCGATGCCCACGCCACCACGCCACAGCAGATGACGATCCTGTTGGCACGAGCGGGCTATCGCAACGTACAGGAGCACGCGCTCCGAGACTACACGACTGCGCGGGACCACCACCGCCTGGCGACGGCGCGAACGAACCTGGATCAGTGCGCCCAGGCGCTGGCGGGGCCAACCGGGAGACTCGTGATCATGCTGGTGCATGCGAAGATTGCGCTCCACGCCAAACGTGGCCACAAACTGGAAGGCGATGCACACGTGAAAGAACTCCACGAGTTGCATTGGATCTTCGTGAAGCGGCTGACGGTCGACGCGGCGCAAAAAGCCGTCACCATGAAGCTCTTCACATGGAGATGGAGCAACACCTGCAACTACGCCCTGAGCGAGTTCCTGCCTCGCTACTTCGGCTACATCTGCGCCGACCCCGCCTGAGGCCACGATGCCCCACTTCGCCGGATGCCTCGGGTTCAGTACCAGTGGGGCATAGAGATTTCGCCCGCGCATGGCATAAAGGTTGTGCGCCGGTTATCCGACTGAATAGACTAGTAGATAGGCCCTCGCGCCCGTACCAGCCCCATGAGCTACCCATTCCGTCACGCCGTCTGCAACGAAGTCTACGAAGGGTGGAAGTTTCCCGACACCTGCCGGTCCATCAAGAAGTTGGGCTACCAGGGAATCGAGATCGCGCCGTTCACGCTGAACGAGTATCCGGCCACGATCACGCAAGACGAGCGGCGTGAGTATCGCCGGGTGATGGCTGACGAGGGGCTCGAGTTCGTAGGCTTGCACTGGCTGATGGTCTCGCCCAAGGGGCTCCACGTGACGGCGCCGGACAAGGCGCTGCGCGAGAAGAGCTGGCAGCACATCCGCGACCTGGTGGATCTGTGCGCTGACTTGGCCAAGGATCGCGTGATCGATGGCAAGGTGGACAACGGGATCATGGTGTTCGGATCGCCGTACCAGCGTGGGACCACGGGCGGCATCTCGCGGGCCGAGGCGACGCGCAACTACGTGGACGGGCTGGCATCGGTGGTGCCGCACGCCGAGAATCGCAATGTGACGATTCTGGTGGAAGCGCTGCCGAGCGCGCAGTGCGACGTGATCAATCTGGTGGATGAGTCGGCGGCGATCGTACGGGAGATCGGTAGCCCGGCGGTGCGGACGATGTTCGACACGCACAACGCGGCCGACGAGACCGATCCGCATCCGAAGGTGGTCGATCGCAATTGGGAATGGATCCGGCACATCCATGTGAATGAGATGGACGGGCGCGAACCAGGCACGGCGGACTATCCGTTCGGGCCGGTGTTCGAACTGCTGGCCGAGAAGCAGTACAAGGGTTGGATCTCGCTCGAAGTGTTCGATTTCAAAGCCGGCGCGGAAAAGATCGCCGGCGACTCGCTACGATACTTGGAAGGAATCATCGCTAGGCTGAAAACATGAGCCGTTATATCGTTACCGGAGGGGCAGGCTTCATCGGTTCGAACCTGGTTCGAGCGTTGCTGGCCGGGCCGCATGAGAGCGTCGCCGTGATTGACAACTACATCACGGGCCGGCGCGAGAATCTCGACGAGATTCGCAAAGACGTGGAAGTGCACGAGGCAGACATTCGCGACTACGAGTCGATGAAGCGCCTCATGAAGGGCGCGGACGTGGTGTTCCACTTGGCCGCGATTCCCTCGGTGCCGCGATCGATCAGCGATCCGGTGCCGTCGCACGACATCAACATCAACGGAACGTTCTCGGTGTTGCGCGCCTGCGCGGACACGGGCGTGGGGCGCGTGGTGTACGCGGCGTCCTCATCGGCATACGGCGATACGCCGACGCTGCCGAAAGTGGAAAGCATGCAGCCGAATCCGAAGTCGCCTTATGCAGCGCAGAAGCTGATGGGCGAATACTACGTGAGCTGCTTCCACTCATGCTTCGGGCTGGACGCGGTGGGGCTGCGCTATTTCAATGTGTACGGTCCGCGGCAGGATCCGTCGAGTCCGTACTCGGGCGTGATCTCGATTTTCATGCGCTCGGTGCTGGATCAAACGCAGCCGACCATGCACGGCGACGGCGAGCAGACGCGCGACTTCACCTACGTAGAAGACGTAGCAGGGCTGTGCATCAAAGCATCGAAAGCCAAGGGCGTGGGCGGCATGACGTTCAACGCGGGCAACGGGAATCGCTACACGCTGAACATGGTGTGGAAGCTGCTGAACCAGATCGAGGGGACGGACATTCCGGCGAAGTATGGTCCCTCGCGCGCGGGCGACGTGAAAGACTCGATGGCGAGCACGGAGATGGCGGTGAAGCATCTGGGCCACGATCCGAAGTTCTCGCTCGAAGAGGGCTTGCGGCGGACGCTCGCCTGGTATCGCACGCAGCACGAGCCGGCCGTAGCGGCCCGGTAGATGTTCGCGCTTCGCGGCGGGTTGTATCGCGCGGCGAACCTGGATGCCCTCGAATGGTTGGACCACGGGTTCGGCACGATGGCGCGCGACCGCTGGGTTCCCGATGACGAAGCGGCCACGCTGCGGCAGATCCATTCCGATGTTTGTTGGCGCGCCGATGCGCGCGGTTTGCTCGGTGAAGGCGATGCGCTCTACACGGCCGAACCAGGCGCGTGGCTGGTGATCCGAACGGCGGATTGCGTGCCGGTGATCCTGGCTGATCGGCGGCATCGCGCGGTCGCGGTGGTGCATGCGGGATGGCGCGGTACTGTGGGCGGCGTGGTGGAGCGCGCGCTCGAACGGCTAGCGGCGGAGTACGCAACGGCGGCGGCGGACGTGGTGGCGGCGATTGGTCCGGCGATTCAGCGGTGTTGCTTCGAGGTGGGTCCTGAGGTGGCGGAGCGGTTCGGGATGAGTGGGCGGGTGCGCGTGGATTTGACTGGGGAGATCGAGAGGCGGCTTGCGGGGTCGGGGGTGGGGGATGTGGCGAGCTTGGGTGCGTGTACGAAGTGCTCGGCGGAGTTTCACTCGTTTCGGCGGGACGGGGAACGGTCGGGGAGGATGCAGACGGGGGTGAGAATCATCGGGAATGGATAAACACCTCCTGGTAGGATTCGACCTGCGCTTGTCGATCGCTGCGCACACGAGCTCGTTTGCGTGGTCCGCCGAGACCCGCGCCGGGTGCTTGCTGAATCCTGACGTTACGCCGCTCTCGATTGATCCTGAGGTTTGGCCGTCGTGGCTGCGTCCTCTCGATGTAGAGTGGCTCCCGACCATCGGCTGCCAGCCGAATCATGGCATGATGCCGCTGGTTCGCGAGAGCGACCTCGAAGTGGCAGAGGCGGCCTTGGGAAACAAAGAACATGTTTCACGCATCGCGGTTTCGCTGCGCGCCATGAGTTCGGCCCGGGCTGAGAAGGGGCTCGGGTTCCTGAGCGAAGCGGAAATGGGAACGTGGAATCCGGTTACCGAAAGAGCAGACGGGGGTAAGGATTCGGTAGAACCGAATGTCGAAATCAGTCGGCAAAGAACTTGCGGCGGAGTTCAGACTCGGGAACGAAACGGCCAGCTTGCCGGATGATCGCATGAACTGTACCTCGATCTACTTCCCGGTGATCGGGAATGGTAAGCGTCTGCACTCGGCCTTTCTCGACCATGCGGCGCAATTTGATATGGCTGCCGCGTTGCGAAAACTGGACGAACCCGAACTCACCGAATATTGCCGCGATCTCCCGTCCCGAAAGAGTTCTCAGGCGAGCCATCAGGCAACCGCTTCGAGTTCCATCGTCGCGAGAATAGTTGGGTTGCTGGCGATTCCCAACTCCGCCAGATCCTCGTCTTCCAAATGAAGGCCAATCGCCTCGCGAATATTCACCGTCAGCTCATCGAGTGTTGGCGCCTGAGTGACTACTGGCAGATCGAGGCACTCCGCTACGAACTGGCGATCACCCCGGCTGATTCGTACTTGAATGGTTCGCTTCACTCGCTGGTGCTCCTTCCATGTCCAGTATGCCTCACGTCGCAGGTCCGGAGTCCGCCGAGCGGTTCGGGATGACTGGACGGGTGCGGGTGGAATGGGACAACGGGGATCGGGCGCGGCTTGCGGGCCGGCTTCGCCAGGAATGAGCTAGACTGGCGGTACAAGCATATGAAACGCGTTCTGCTGTCTCTGATTTTCACCATCGCACTGGTGATGGGAGCCGACAAACCCCTCAGCGACGATGCTCTCTACGATCAGGTGCGCCTCAAGCTCACGTCCGACCCCAACGTCAACGGTGGCGCGATGGAAGTGGAAGTGAAAGGCGGAATGGTCACGCTCAAGGGGCGGGTCCGGAATGAGAAGATCCGGGCACGCGCCGAGAAGGTGGTGAAGAAGGTGAAGGGCGTCAAGGGCGTCGATAATCAACTGCGCATCGATACCAACGCTCCCTAGATTGCCTTCCACGCCCGATTCCCGTAAGCTGTAGAACACCATGTGGGATCGGCTTCCGGTTTTCGTTTTCGCGACTGTGCTCGCCGCGCAAGAGCTTCCGCTCGGCCAAGTCATCGAGTCCGTCACTTGTCAGCAGGACTCCTCGCAGACCTACGCGCTCTACGTTCCTTCCAACTACACCGCCGATCGCGCCTGGCCGTTGCTCGTTACGTTCGACCCGCGCGCTCGCGGACTGAATGGCGTGGAGCGGTTCCAGAAAGCCGCGGAGACATTCGGCTACATCGTGGCCGGATCGAACAACTCGCGCAACGGGTCATGGGAAACGAGCCAGAAGGCGATTGTCGCGATGTTCGCGGATTTGCCGGCGCGCTTCCACATCGATGAGAAGCGGCTCTACACCGGTGGCATGTCGGGTGGGGCGCGCGTGGCGACTTCGGTGGCGCTCGGGAGCGGCAAGATCGCCGGAGTGATCGCGGCCAGCGCGGGATTTCCCGATGGACGTCCGCGCCGCAATGCGCCATTCGTGATCTTCGGCACCGCGGGCGACGAAGACTTCAACTATGTCGAGATGCGCGATCTCGACAAGACCCTCAGCACGCCGCACCACGTCTCGATCTTCAAGGGCGGCCACGTATGGCTTTCGAGCGGCCTCGCGTTTGACGCGCTCGAGTTCATGGAACTGCAGGCAATGAAGTCGGGGTTGCGAGCGAAAGACGAGGGCGACATCAAGCGCGCGTTCGATCGTCAGATGACCGCGCTTGCCGCGGCCGAGGGCAAAGATGCGTTGGTGCTCGCGAGTTCCATCGTCAAGGATTTCGCAGGCCTCGCTGACACAGCGAAAGCCGCCGCACGGGCTGAGGAGTTGCAAAGCTCGAAGCCGGTGAAGGAAGCGCTGCGCAAGGAACGCGAGGACGCCGAACGCGAGCGCTCGCTGCTACGGGAGATCTACGAGAGCGAGGGCACGCTCAAGGAACCCGATCGGCGGCAGACCGGGCTGATGCAACTGCGCGAAACGCTTTCGAAGCTCGCCAAGCAAGCCAACGGAGAGCAAGATTCGGCCGAACGCCGCTTGGCTCGGCGTGTGACGCGCGGAGTGGCGATGAGCTTGCGCGAACGCAAGGATCCGGACGTGGAGAAGATGATCAACGAACTCGGCTTGGCGCCGCGCTTTCCACGCCAGTAGTTCCCTCGCGGGCACCCGGAGATGTATACTCGTGTCGATCCTAAGAAGGAGCACCATGCACGTCTCTCTGATCCGTGTCGCCCTCTGTTTCGCTCTGCCGGTGGCCACGTTGGCCGCACCCGCGCTCCCCGCTCCGGCCAACATCCAAGTCGACTTCAAACAACACATCAAGCCGATCCTCGCTTCGAAATGCTACGGCTGCCACGGTTCGAAGCAGCAACAGTCGGGCCTGCGGCTCGACAAGCGGCAGAACGCGTTGCGCGGCGGCGACTACGGACCGGTGATCGTGCAAGGCAAGAGCGCCGAAAGCAAGCTGATCCATCGTTTGGTGAGCGGCGATGGCGGCATGCAGATGCCTCCCACGGGTCCGCTCGAGAAAGACGAAATTGCGGTGCTTCGCGCCTGGATCGATCAGGGCGCCGACTTCGGCGACGCGGATTTGAAGGATGAACAGCCGAAGACGGTGGAGCCCGAGGTGCGCGAGTTGATTGCGGCGGTGAAGGCGCAGAACCAGAAGGCGATGATGAAGGCGTTGCGGGGGACCAAGGGTCCGAACGTGCGCGATGCCAACGGGAACACGCCGCTCCACTATGCGGCGGCGTTCGGAACCGTGAGCGCGATGAAGACGCTGCTCGATCGGGGCGCGGAGTTCGAAGCGAAGAATCGATTCGGCCAGACGCCGTTGCACTGGGCGTTCGCGAATCTCGAGAAGACGGAGTTGTTGCTCGCGCGTGGGGCCAATGTGAACGCGCAGGCAAATGACGGGCGCACGGCGCTCTACTCGGCGGCGTCTCAGCGCAACACGGATGCGGTACTCAAGCTCCTGTTGAGCAAAGGCGCCAAGGTGGACCTCGCCACCACGAACGGACGCACGCCACTGATGGCTGCCGCGGGCGGAGGCTTCGTGTCGCTGATGAAACCGTTGCTCGATGCCAAGGCGAACGTCAACAGCGTAAGCGGTACCGGGTCAGTGGCGCTGATTGACGCGGCCGCCAGCAAGAGTGTGGAAGCGGTACGCCTGCTGCTCGAAGCGGGAGCAGACGTCAACGCGCACACCAAGCGCAACCAGACGGCGCTCGCGGCCGCGGCTACGTATGGCTCCGAGGACATCGTGAAGCTGCTGCTCGACCGCGGCGCCGAGGTCAACATCCGCGACGAGCGCGGTTACTCGCCGCTCATGTACGCCGCCTATTCGGAAGTGATGCCGGCCGGCGTGGTGAAGATGCTGCTCGCCAAGGGTGCCGACGTCAATGTTACTGGCGAAGGCGAGACACCACGAGACCTCGCGGCCAAGCGCGGCGACACCGAAGTGGCACGGCTGCTCGGAGTGCCGGAAGACGTGCGCAAAGCCGGTGGTGTGGCCAAGGTTCGCGAATCGGATTCGCGCGACGCGCGGCAGGCCGTGGAGAAAGCGCTGGTACCGTTGGCCAAACAGAGCCCGACGTTTCTGAAGAAGGCCGGCTGCAATTCCTGCCACAACCAGAACCTGCCTACGGTTGCGTTGGTGATGGCCAAGCAGCGTGGGCTTCGGACGCCCAATGAGATCAGCATGCTGAGCACTGAGCTTGCCGAGCGGTATCCCGAGCGCGCCATTGACATGACGGTGGCTGCGATCGGAAGCGTGGGCTATGAGTTGTTCGGCTACGCGGCCAATGGGCGGCCTGCCGACGAGTACACCGATGCCGTGGTGCACTACGTGAAGGCGATGCAGACGCCAGACGGCTACTGGCAAACGGGCGGGGCACGGCCTCCGCTCACATCCGATGACTTCATCACTTCGGCGATGGCGGTGAACATTCTGCGCGCGTATGCTCCGGCTTCCGACCGCGCCGAGACGCAGAAGCGGATGGCTCGCGCCGCGGCTTGGTTTGACAAGTCCGAGGGGTCAACGACGCAGGAACGGGCGTTCCGCCTGCTCGGGTTGTTCTGGGCCAACGCGAGCGGCGCAGCGATCGATCGCGCGGCGAAGGCGTTGATCGAAACGCAGCGGTCCGGTGGCGGCTGGTCGCAATTGCCAGCCATGGGTAGCGATTCCTACGCCACCGGCGAAGCTCTGTACGCGCTGGCTGTCGCAGGCAAGATGCCCGTAACGGACGCGGTCTATCGCCGCGGCGCCGATTATCTGCTGAAGACACAGGCTGCGGACGGAACGTGGCACGTCAAGACGCGCTCGCTCTGGGTGCAACCTTATTTCGACAGCGGATTCCCGTATGGGCACGATCAATGGATCAGCGCCGCGGGAACGAGTTGGGCCGCGATGGCGTTGTCGCTCATGATCGAGCCCCCGAAGATCAGCCAGAGGTAAGCGGATACCATCCGGCGCGGCGGGATGGCCGCTTTGTCGAACGGGTCCGTCATGCCCCACAATCTATACATGAGGACCCAAGAATGATTCGAACAATTTCGTCCCGTTTCGGGGCCGCTGCGGCCGCCGCGTGCCTGATCGCCGCGGCGCAAGCGCAGGACTTCGACGTGCTACTCAAGGGCGGCCACGTGATCGACGGCAAGAACAGGCTCAGCGCCGTGCGCGATGTGGCGATCAAAGACGGCAAGGTGGCCGAGGTGGCGGCGAATATCGCGGCCTCACGGGCGCTCAAGACCGTGAACGTCTCGGGGCTCTACGTGACGCCTGGATTGGTGGATATTCACGTTCACGTATTCGCGGGAACAGGCGAGCGCGGGTCATACGCGGGTGACAACAGCATCTATCCCGACGGCTTCACGTTGCGCGTGGGCGTCACTACGGTAGCGGATGCGGGAAGCTCGGGCTGGCGCAATTTCGAGCAGTTCAAAGATCGCATCATCGACCGCTCGCGCACCCGCGTGCTCGCTTTCCTCAACATCGTCGGCGCCGGAATGCGCGGCGGCAACTTCGAGCAGAACATGGACGACATGGAGGCGAAGCCCACCGCTGAGATGGCGATGAAGTACAAGGACGTGATCGTCGGCGTCAAGGCCGCGCACTTCTCCGGACCCCAATGGAAGCCGATCGACCAGGCGATCGAAGCCGGCAAGACCGCCAAGATCCCGGTCATGGTCGACTTCGGACGCGCGTATCCGGAGCGCTCGCTGGCCGAGTTGGTGACGTCGAAGTTCCGTCCTGGCGACATCTTCACGCACTGCTTCGGCGGCGCGCGCGGCGAGTTGATCGACGGGAAGGTGAACCCGGCGATCTTGCCTGCACAGAAGCGCGGAGTCATTTTCGACGTGGGCCACGGCGGCGGCAGCTTCGTTTGGGGCACGGCGGTGCAGGCGTTCAAGGAAGGCTACTATCCGAACTCCATCTCCACTGACCTGCACATCGGCAGTATGAACGCCGGCATGAAAGACATGCTCAACGTGATGAGCAAGATGCTTGCACTCGGCATGTCGCTCGATGACGTGATCGTGAAATCGTCGTGGAATCCGGCTCACGAGATCCAGCACGATGAGCTCGGCCATTTGTCGGTGGGCGCCATCGCGGATGTGGCGGTGTTGCGGCTCGAGCGCGGCAAGTTCGGCTTCGTCGACCAGAACGGCGGCCGTCTCGATGGCGACAAGAAGCTGAGCTGTGAGCTCACCGTGAAGGGTGGCAAAGTGCTCTATGATCTGAACGGCCTCACGCGCGAGCGTTGGGACAAGATGGCGCCGGGCTCGCGTGGCGGCGATCCTCGTTGGGATGGCTTCGCTGCTCCGCCGCGCGGCGCCAGAAGAAGCAAGGAGAACTGTCATCGCTCGATTCGATTCGAGGATCGTTGCGGCGAGGTATCGCGGGCCTCAATGGCGTCAACTGTTCGCGCGCGCGGGAGCGCTCGGACTAGGTGCGGCCGCACAAGCGCCGCACGCACGCGCCGCCGAAGGCGCTGGAGCTGAGCAAGGACATCTATCGCTCGCTCGGCGTCCGCCCGTTCATCAATTGCCGCGGCGCGCTCACGGTGATCGGCGGGTCGATGGAACTGCCGGAAGTGCGGGCCGCCAAGGATCTCGCCAACCAACACTTCGTGCAACTCGACGAGTTGATGGAAGCGGTGGGCAAGCGCTCAGCGAATCACGGCCGAATGGGGCATGGTCAGTTCCGGATGCGCGGCGGCGATGTCGCATGCAACTGCCGCTTGTGTCGTAAGCGCAATCCGATCTCCACGTGCGCATCCCGAATCTCATGCGGCTTCGCGAACCAGACGAAGTGATCATCGGGCGCTCCCGCAACGTGTATGACGCGGCCATTCGCGCCGTGGGCGTGAAGATCATCGAAGTGGATAGCCGCGAGCAACTCGAAGCAGCGATCGGTCCGCGCACGGCGATGATCTACATTCATGCGATACCGCAAGCGGAGACGGGCTCGCCGTCGTTCGACGAGATCATCCGCATCGCGAAGGAGCGCGGCGTACCTACGTTCGTGGATGCGGCTCCCGAAATCCTCACCATGCCGTGCGTCTACTTGCAGCGCGGAGCGACGCTCGTCGGCTACAGCGGAGGCAAGGTGATCCGCGGACCGCAGAGCGCGGGCTTGCTGCTGGGGCGCAAGGATCTGGTGAAGGCGGCTTGGGTTCACAGCGCGCCGCACCACGGCTATGCGCGTGCGATGAAGGTGGGTCGCGAAGAGATGGTGGCGATGCTGGTGGCGGTAGAGATGTGGGCCAAGCGAAACCACGAGCAGGAGTGGAAGGCTTATCTCGACCGGCTCGATCACATCGCGAAGCAGGTGACGAAGATCGCGGGAGTGACCACTTCGGTGCGTGAGCCCACCGGGCGCGCCAACAAGAGTCCGTCGCTCAGCGTGCGTTGGGAGAGCGCCAAGCTCGGGATCAACGGCCAGGAAGTGGCGCGGATTCTCGATACAACCGATCCAAGAATTGTTTTAAACGCGGGCGGCGGAGGCCGTAGGCGCTCGGAGAACAACGAGCCGGGCGATACCGGCGTATCGATCACGGCGTTCATGATGAGCGCGGGCGACGAGAAGATCGTTGCTGATCGCTTGTACGAGGTGCTCGCGGCGAAGCGCCAGCCCAAACCGCGCGAGGCCGCACCCGCGCCGGCGGCGGATCTTTCCGGACGGTGGGATGTGGAGATCCAGTTCCTGGCGGGCAAGGGATCGCACGTGCTGCATATCGCGCAGAAGGAGGGCCGCATCGAAGGTACGCATCAGGGCGAGTTTCTGGCTCGCGAACTTTCGGGGACCATCGAAGGCGACACCGTGCGTCTGTCGAGCTTTCAAAGCGAGAGGCATGGAGACAGCTTGTCGTATCGGTTCACGGGCAAAGTCACGGGTGACACGATGACGGGCTCCATCGACATGGGCGAATACCTCGGCGCGACCTTCACCGCAAAGCGCCATGCGTTCGGGCGGGCGTGATGGCGATGTTCCTGGCCCTTCTCGCCGCTGCGGCTTTCACGAGCAGTAAGGCTCCCGCTGATGCCGATCCGAGCGCGGACCCGAATTCCGCATTCTGGAATGGTGCGCCCGCGATCGTGATTGAGTCTGACTATTCGGGTGCGCCGGTTTCGGGGCATCGCACCGAAGTCCGCTCACGCTGGACCCCGCAGCATCTCTACCTGCTCTACATCTGCCAATACGAGGCGCTCAACCTCAAGCCCGATCCGAACACAACCGCCGAGACGCCGCGCTTGTGGAACTGGGATGTCGGTGAGGCGTTCATCGGCGCAGACGCCGCGGACATCACGCGCTACCGCGAGTTCCAAGTCTCGCCGCAAGGCGAATGGGTGGACCTCGACATTGACCGCAGCGGCCAACGTCGCAGCGCCGGAGCGGCATGGAACTCGGGCATCCAGGTGAAAGCGCGCATCGACGCGAATCGCAAGATTTGGTTTGGCGAGATGAAGATCCCGTTCACGGCGCTCGGCGATGCCGCTCCTGCAGCGGGTCGCGAATTGCGCGCGGGATTCTTCCGCATTGCGGGTGTCGATCCGAACAAGAAGTTCATATCGTGGCAGGCAACCGATGGTAAGAGTTTCCACGTGCCCGACAAGTTCGGCACGCTCCGCCTGGTGGAAGAAGCGCCATCGCCGAAGGTGGAGAAGGTCGCGTCGGGATTCCCGGGCGGCGAGGGTCCCGTGTGGTCGCGAGATGGGTACCTGCTCTTCAGCGACTACGAGAACAGCGTGATCAATCGCTACGAGCCGGGCAAAGGCGTCACCGTCTTCCGTGCCGGATCGAATGGCGCGAACGGCAACACGCTTGACCGCAAGGGCCGCCTCTACACATGCGAGTACCGCTCGCGCCGCGTCACGCGAACTTCGAAAAGCGGCAAGATCGAAGTGCTTGCCGACAAGTTCGAAGGCAAGCGGTTCAACGCGCCCAACGATATCGTGGTCCGCCGCGACGGGCACGTCTACTTCACCGATCCGCTCTTCACGCCGCTCGACAAGCGCGACCTCGATTTCTACGGCGTCTATCACATGACACCCAAGGGCAAGCTCGAGCTTGTTGCCAAGCCGAAGGGGCGCCCCAACGGAATCGCGCTCTCGCCCGATGGCCGCATTCTCTACGTGGCCAATACCGACGAGCAGAACATCCGTGCCTACGATGTCGATGGGCTGGGCAGGGCCTCGAACGAGCGCATGTTGATCGAGAAGCTCCCCTCGCGACCTGACGGATTCCGAGTAGACGTGAAGGGCAACCTCTACATCACCGGGCGCAACATCTCGATCTATTCGGCCAAGGGCGAGCCCATCGGGCTGATCCCGCTGCCCGAAAGCGCGCGCAACTGCGCCTTCGGTGGTCCGGATTTTCGCACTCTCTACATCACCGGCCGCGACTCTCTGTGGAGCGTTCGCCTCGATACGCCGGGGTCCGTCCAGTATTGAAGGAGAATCGCATGAAACAGAAGAGCACCATTTTGTTCGCGGCCGCGCTGCTCGCCGCCGCACTCCCCGTACCGGCGCAACTGTGGACACTGCCGCCCGGGGAACTCGCCAAGGCCAACGCAAAGAGCAACCTCGAGCGCTTCCCCGATGGACGTCCCAAGGTGTCCGATGCATTGCTGGCGAAGCTCCGCGAGATGGACATCGCCATCGAAGACATGGTGGGCCAGATCAAGGCAGCGGGATACCAGAGCCAGTTCGAAGGCAATAACTGGAAGGTGCTAAACCCACAAAAGAAGCTGGTGGGCCGAGCCTTCACGGTGCAGTTCATGCCGTCGCGGCCGGATCTGACCGAGATGCTCGATGTGCGTGGCAAGCTGCGGAATCAGAGCGCGATCGACATGCTGCAGCCCGGCGATGTGGCCGTGGTGGACCTCTTCGGCAAGCAAGAAGGCGGTACATTCGTCGGCGACAAGCTCGCTTACTACGTCTGGAAGACCACTGGCACCGGCATGGTGATCGATGGGTCGATGTTCTACCTGAGGAACATCGAGAAGACCGGCATGCCCGCGTTCTATCGCACGACGCATCCGTCATCGTTGACTGGCGCAACGCTCACGGGCATCAATATTCCCGTGCGCATCGGCGGCGTGACGGTGATGCCCGGCGACGTGGTCTTCGGCGATCGCGATGGCGTGCTGTTCATCCCGCCGCACATGGTGGAGAAGATGGTCAGCGATTTCGAAGCCACGCAGGCGCGCTTCGAATGGATCAAGAAGAAGTTCGACGAAGGCAAGTGGAAGTCGAGCGACATCTACGGGCGCCCCAAGGATCCCGCGCTGGTCAAAGAGATGGAAGAGTACATCAAGAGCCGGCAAAAGAAGTGAGCGCTCACTCGGCTCCTTAGGCAAACTCGGGCCTTCGTAGCCGCAATGGCAGAGTTATAGCGTAGCCGGCGTGTGAGCAAGGCGCACGTTCTACGAGCGCATGTGCCCGTATCGGAAGCGGGACTAAAGTCCCGCGCAGGCTGAAAGCCTGCCCCACAAGGCGGTTGTAGAGAGTCGCCCCGACAGCGAGCTCCCGGCGCGCGAAAACTGCGCGGCCGGAGAAGAGTCTGAAGGATGGTAGCACCGGGAGCGCCACCTGTCACTGCGACGTCACTCGGCTCCGTAGGCGATTTCGAGCCGCCGCGACCGGTACGCCGAGAACGCCACTAGCGCCGCGGCAACAGCGAGCAACCCGAGGATCGCTACCCACGGCGCAGCATTCTCCACATTGAGCGCGAGCAGCGCCAACGGAGGCGGCACGTCTTGTCCCGCGGGAATTTCCACTGGGCACAGCGACTTCAAATAATAGATCACGCTGAATCGGCGCAGAGTCAGCGGCAGGATCCCGTTGATCCACTCCCAGATCAGCATCACCGCGGCGGGGACCAGCGGATTCCGCATCAGAACGCCAGCCGCCAGGAACACCGCGCCGTATCCGGCGCACGCGAGCGCAGTGGTTCCGACATAGGTAGCGGCCTGCTGCCATCCGCGCCCGTTGGCAAGGTAATCTTCGAGCACTGGCGCTTCGAAGTGGCCATAGTAGATCCACAACTGCAGCGCCGTGCTGGTGCAGAAGATCACCGCCGTTGCCGCGAGGCCCGCGAGATACTTCCCGAGCACCACAACTTCGCGGCGTACGGGCGCGAGGAAGTAGTAGTGGAGGCTCTTGTCGAGCATCTCGCCGCGGAACAAATTCAGGAACACGAACACGCATCCGAAGAAGATCGCCAGCCGCAGATAGAAGAACTGAAAGATGCTCGCGTAGATGGTGAGGTCTTGCGTGAAGTCGCAGCCGAGGTCGGGCCGGATGCGCGAGACCTTGCCTTCCAGGAAATGGACCGTGACGCCGGCATCGTGGCCTTCATAGCGAAACCCTTCGCGGAACCCGCGCCGCGTCTGCTGCGAGTAGACCGGTTGCGGATCGGGCATGATCGCACGCACTTCGTCTTTCGTCATGCCGATGCGGATCTGGGCAATCTTGGCTCGCGTTACCGCCGCGTCGCCGCCCGATGCTCGCCTCGCGCGCCGCCACTTGCTTTCGAGCGCGTGTCCGCCCACGATTAGCAGCGGCACGAGCGCTAGCAAGTAGATCCACGCGCCGCGCTTGCTCAGAAAGCTCTTGCCGATCTCGAGCCGGAACACCGCCAGCAACTGCCGGAGCCAGAGGTTCACTTCACCACTCCTTCGCCACCGATCAGGTATTCGTAGACGGAGTTGACGTCGTCGTCCACTGGCGCAACCGACTCGAGCGGGAATCCACTCGTCGCCATGTGATTCAGCAGGCCATAGAAAGCATCCGCGTTGCGCGTCTTCACCAGCAGCCCGCCGCCATCGGCGTGCACGCGCGCTTCCACCACCCAGTCATGCTCGAACATCCGCGCCGCCAGCGCATGCGGATTCGCGCACCGAATCAGAATCTGCATCGGATGTTCTTCGATCTCGCCGCGCACACCGCGGATGTCGCCCTCGGCGATCACGTATCCGCCGCTCATCAGTACCACTTGATCGGAGACGATGTCTACTTCATGCAGCACGTGGCTCGAGAGGATCACGTGTTTGCCCGCTGCTGCCCACTCGCGAAACAGCGCGATGGTTTCCGAGCGCACCAGCGGATCGAGTCCGTTGAGTGGCTCGTCGAGAATGAGCACTTGCGGATCGTGCGCCAGAGCCTGTGCGAGTTTGATGCGCTGCCGCATTCCTTTGCTGTAGCCCGCCACCTTGCGCTTTGCGGGCTCCACAAGGTTGACGCGCTCGATCGCGCTCCAGGCGCGCCGCTCGCATTCCGCGGCGTCGTGTCCGAACAGCCGCAAGAACGAGTAGACGAACTCGTAACCGGTGACGCCGCGCGGGTACGAATCGAACTGCGTGCAGTAGCCGACATTGCGGAAGAACGTCTCAGGGTCGTTGGGGGAAATGCCGAGCACCGAAATGCGGCCACGCGTCGGCTGCAGCAGTCCGGTGGTCAAATTCATCAGCGTCGTCTTGCCGGAACCATTGGGACCGACGAGGCTCGTGATTCCCGGTGGAATCGAGAGGCTCACGCGATTGACGCCCAACACCTCGCCATAGAATTTCGACACGTCTTCGAGCACAATGCGGCCGCTCACTTCACCACCTCGAACGCCTTCACCTTCCGCGCCACCAGCCACAGGCAAATTGCCGTGACCACGGCGAGCGTGACAATGCATTGCTCCACGGAGACGTCATCGGGCAACTCCACCGCGTAGAGCGCCTTGGTAACGTGTTCGACGTTGAACCACACGTCGATCCACGAACCTTCGTTCGTCCGCATCACTGCGTTGAACGCGTTGGCGAGCCCCGACGCGAGAAACAGCACAACGAGCATCAACGCGCCGGCCACGATTCGCCACTTCACCCACGCCGAAAGCGCGAGCGCTAACACGGCGATGATGGCGATCCAAACCCACGATGCAGCGAAGATCGAAGTGGCGAGCCAGAGGTTGTCGCGCCACCAGTTGTCGGTCACGCCGGCCTGCAATGACCAGATCAGCAGGCCCGGCACCCATGTGATGAGCGAGAGCGGCGCGGCAATCGCGATCAATTTTCCGAGCACGTACTCGGTTCGCGAAAACAGGCGGCGAAGTAAAGTGGCAGCGCTCCATTCACGAGTCCGGCGAGATGAGTCCCGGTCCGATGAACGCAGTGAGCAGGAACGCGAACACGCCCTGGATGTTCGTATAGACGAGGAAAAACTTACCGTTCACCGTAAGGAAGCCCTCTTTCGGTACCGGGATGTACTGAGCGAGGAATCCGAGGTTGCTGTTGAGGTAGATGGCGAGGGCGCACAGCAGCGGACAGAAAAAACAAATCACGTAGAAAATGGTGAGGAACCGCGACTGCGTCAGGTTCCGCCAGGCAAAGCGCGGAATCGCCAACAGGCGCGACCATTCGGGCGTGTAGCTTCCCCCGTAGGCCTTGTAGGTGCGCTTATAGACGGCCATTCGGCTGCTCCCCCCGGTCTTCCATCGCGCGCAGGAAAATGTCTTCGAGCGTATCGCGCCGCTGGCTGACGCGGCGCAGTTGCAGATCGCGCTCGCTGGCCAGCCGGTAGATGTCGCGCAGTTCCACGCCTTCGCCGAGCACCATCTTCACGCGACCATCTGGCGACACCGCGCATTCGCATCCGAGCCCCATGGCAGCTTCCACAAAACCATTTCGCTCGCCATATGTTTCGAGCTCGAGGAAGCGCCGGTTGAGGCTGCGCTCCTCTTCGAGATGCGACACGTGCACCACGCGTCCGCCCTTGATGATCATCACTTCCTGGCACGTCTCCTCCACGTCGCGCAACAAGTGCGAACAAAGCAGAATGTGCATCGAGCCCGTGTCGCGCATTTCTTTGATCAATCGGATCATGCGCTGGCGGGCTGGCGGATCGAGTCCGTTGGTGGGCTCGTCGAGAATCACGAATCGCGGACCGTGCACGATCGCCTGCGCCAGCTTGGCGAGTTGCCGCATCCCGAGCGAGTAGGTGCCGAGCTTCCGGTAGCGCGCCTCGCCGAGGCCCACCCAAAACAAAGTCTCGTGCGCGCGTTCGAGCGCGGCCTCGCGGGGCAAGCCCGAAAGTTCCGCCATGTAGCGCACGAAGCTCACCGCCGTCATGTTCGCAATGAGCGATTCGTTCTCCGGCATATAGCCGGCCAGTGTGCGGATCTCGCGCTTCTGTTTTTGAATGTCGAGCCCGAACAGCCGTCCGGTGCCGGTGGACGGCGGGTGGAATCCGAGCAGCGTGTTGATGAGCGTCGATTTGCCCGCGCCGTTGGGTCCGAGCAGGCCGATGGTGGTGGCGGTAAGGGTGCCGGTGAGTTCGCGCAAGATGTCGCGATTGCCGAGACGGACGCTCAGCCGGTCAAGCTCGATGACGGGAGTCACTCTATGAATTGTCCTTCAGCCGCGCCTGTTCCGGCTTGGCGCCAGGCCGCTCTCTCCTGAAGGAGACGAGTTCCAGGGCGGGTTTGTTCCGCATTATATGATCGTCATGATGGCCGTGCAGGCGCAAACCTTCGATCTGTTCATCAGCTACCGCCGTGAAAACGGCGCAGCCGAAGCGCGCCTGTTGCGGGAGCGCCTGATGCAAGACGGGTGGCGCGTGTTCCTCGATGTGGCGGATCTCAAGAAGGGATACTTCGACGAAGCGCTGCTCGAATACATCGCCTCGGCGCCGAACTTCCTCGTGGTCCTCTCGCCCCGTTCGCTCGACCGTTGCGTGAGCGAGCAGGATTGGCTCCGCCGCGAGATCGAGCACGCGATCGCAACGGGCCGCAACATTATCCCGGTGATGCTCCCCGGATTTGCGTGGCCCGCGGAACTGCCCGAGCAAATGCAGTCACTGCCGCGGCACCAGGGTCTCGACTACTCGCACGTCTACTTCGACGCGATGATCCAGCGCATCGACGAAAGCATGCGCCTCGAGCGCGATGATGCCGAGCGGCGCCGGCGTGAGCGGGAACGCGAACAACGAGAACGCGAGGCTCACGAGCGCGAGTTGAAACGCAAGGAGCGCGTTCCACCGCCGGTGCCCAAGCCGAGTCTGGCTCGCCCGGTCGCGCTGGTGGCCGCGGTGGTCGCTCTCGCCGCGGGTCTTTTGCTGTGGAGGCGAGGCGACGATAGCGCCGCCCAGACCGCGCTTGGCGAAGGCCGCACATATCTGATGACGCGCCAGTGGAACGAGGCATTGCGCAAGTTCGCCACAGTACCGGCGAGCGATCCCGCGTACAAAGACGCGTTGCAGGGCCAGGTGCAGGCGCTCACGGCGACCAGCCGTTGGGAACTCGCCGCGGACGCGCAACGCAAGATCATCGCGCTCGAGCCCGATCGCGCCGCGAACCATTACGAGATCGGCTCGATACTTTGCCTTGCCACTGATTATCCTTCGGCGCTGGTCGCGTTCCGGCAAGCGGCGCAACGCGATCCCGCGAACAAGTCCTATCGCGACGCCATCGCCGACGTGGAACAGAAGCTCGCACCTCCGAAGGTGGAACTGCCTCCTGTCGAACAGATGAAGATCGAGCCGCCCAAGCCCGAGTCCGCCAAAACAAGATCGACCGTTCCTGAAATGATCGGAATCTACGAGGCGGCTTTTGGCAAGAAGCCCGAGGTCCCGAAAAAGAGTCCGCCGGCGCCAGCCGTCACCGTGAAGGAAGATGACGAAGCGGTGGTGAACCATGCCAATGCACTCGCCAAAGCAGGGCGGCTGGATGAAGCCGAAGCCGAGATCCGGCGGGCGCTGCGGATCTCGCCCAACGTCGTTTCTTATCGATTCATGCGGCGCGACCTGGCGCAGATTCTCGAGAAGAAGGGCGATCTAGACGGCGCTCTTCGCGAGATGGCGCTGGCAGTGATGCTCTGGCCCAAAGACGCGCTCTACGAGTACGACTACTACGGCTCTCTGCTCGAAAAGAAGGGCGACTTCGAGGGCGCGCTCGCGCAGTACAAGATCGCCGCGAAAGCTCCGGCGTATCGCGGCAACTACGACCGGCTGCGGCAGAAGCTGGGTCGTTGAGCGATTGTGATTCGCGCAATACAGTCACTCGGCGGCGGGATCGAAGCGCGTATGGCGGGTGGCTGATTCAAGGAAGCGGGACTGAAGTCCCGCGCAGACTGAAGTCTGCCCCACAATCGGCAACGGAGCCCTTCTCCGGCCAGCGAGTTTCCAGCGGGTCCCGCGCACTGAAGCCTGCCCCATGTGCGTTAGTGGGTGCGCTTCTTCGCCTGCTTGGTGTCCGCCTGTTTCGACGCAACCGGCGCCGGGTCCGCTTCTTCGAGCGTCCGCATCGCAGCCACCAACAACAGCACCAGCACGGGCCACATCTGCGCCATCAATCGTCCGAGTGACGTGCTGAGCTGCCAGGCAACATCGGCCGGAGTGGTCAAGTACGCGGCGAGATATCCGATGCACTGCACCACGCATGCGGCCACGGCCGGCATCCAGTTCACCGACAAGTACGCGGGCATGGTGAATCGCAGCCCAACCGTCAGCGCCGCAGCGATGATCACGGGATGAGCAAACCCGGTCCCGAAGTTGAGCGTCTCCGTCCACAGCGACCCCAGGATCGTCACGATGCGCCCGAGTTCCGGCGCGTGAGCTCCGTACTCCGACGCCGGCGCGAGCATCGCCTTGAACAGCGCCACTACGATCAGCCCCGGCGCCGCTCCGAGCAACACCTCGCGAATCCGGTCACGCCGCAGCGCCGCGCACGCGATCACCAGCGCCAGGGCGAACACCATTCCCTCGTTCTTCGTCCACGCAGCGCAGGATATGAGCACGCCAGCCACCGTGTAGCGATCCATCAACGCCGCAGCAACCGCAGCGAGAATGAAGGCGCTCAGCGGCACGTCTGCATATTGGGAAGGAATCTCCACGAGCCACCCCGCGCCGGACACCAACAGCAGTGACGCGACCCAGCCCATGCTCGTGGACCGCACCACTGCCAATGCCGACACGAGCATCGCAGGGACGCACGCGCCGAATGCGAGCGCCAACGCGGCAGGCGCACTTGCATCCATCGAGCCGCTGAATCTCCACAGGCGCGCCACGGCGCCGCTCAACAGCAGTGGATAGTCGGGGTGCGAACGAAACATCGGCGACACCGCGTGCCGCCAACTCTCGCCGGGCCCGGCAAGGAACTTCGCGCGCACATTCCAGATGCTCCACGCGTCCCAGTCACCGTGCGGCAGCGCACTCGACATGGTCATCACCGCGGCTAACGCGAGCGTCCACGCGATCCCCGCTGCAATTGCGAGCGCCCACACGTAGCCGACGCCGGCCGGTGCGCGCTCGCGAGCCAGAGGTCCGCGCCGCAGCCATAGATACACGCCCGCCGCGATGGCCACGGCTTCCAGGGCTACCTGCGGCAGAGCCGATCGCACCCCCGCCCACGTCAAAACAAAATAGAGGAAAGATGTTACGCCCAGGCCGAGCGGCAAACCGGCAGCGGCGTTCCACACCCGGGTCCAGAGGCCGCCACGCCGCGACGTTGCTTCGAGCCACGCCCCGCCCAGCAACCACGCAGCGGCGATTCCGAGGAAAGTCAAGAGATCAGTTCCCCGCCTTGGCGATGGCCATGCCCGATTCGTCGTTACGCATCACCCACGCCTGACCCGGCTTGGTTACGATCAGCCGCGGCGCTAGCGCATACTGCGCCGAATTGAACAGCACCTGGCTCTTCACGTCTCCGGCGGGCTCGCCAGCCGCATGCGAGATCACCGCATCGGGCGGCAATTGTTCGATGCGCGAATGCCCGAGCATGGTGGAGTAGCGCGACAGCAAATCCGCGATGCGATACGGATCTCCCTGCGTGGCTTTCGCGGTTCCGTAGAATTCGAACGTGCCCCACACCGCGGCCAACGCGGCGAACACCGCGGCGATCAAAGCTCCGTTCACTTCCTCTCCCCGGCTCGCGAGCTGTCTCGCGGCAGCAGCGCCACCGCCACTGCGCCTACGGCCGCCATCGCGAACACCACCATCAAGGCGTGTTCATAGCTGCCCCACGCCTGCCGCAACCGCGCCACGCCGTAGGGGAACCACGTCTGTCCGATCGTATCCGTCGGCAGGATGATCGCCATCGCGCGCGCCAGCGTATTCACTCCGAACTGATCCGCCGCCATCAGCGGGATCAGCATATAGTCGGCGCCCATGCCGAATCCGAACAACAGCGCGAACGCATAGATTGACCACTCGGCGCCCGGCCGCACCAACTGCATCAACGGAATCGTACCGGCCACCAGCGCGTAGGTTGCGAGCATCACCCACTTGCGCGAAACGCGATCGGCCAGCCAGCCCACGAACAGGCGGCCCCCGATGCTCGACCACAAGATCAGCACATTCGCCGTTTGCCACGCGCTGTTGAGCGCGCTTTGATCGGAGTAGCCTTGGTCCTTGAACACGAGCTTCATGTGCTGGTTGATGGAGCCGATGGCGCCGATGGAGCACATGCTGCCCACCAGCAGCAACCAGAATGCGGGCTTGCTCAACAGGTATCCGAACTCGCGCGGCGGCTGCTTCACATCGGCGCTCGCCACATCGTCGCCATCGGGATTCTGCCCCACCATCGAAGGCTTGTCTTTCACGATGAACAGCGCGATCGGCCATGCCAACACCACTACGAGCAGCCCCACCCAAAACAGGGCCGGCTGAAATCCGAGCTTCTCGGCCAGCGGCTTCACCAGGAACGAGCCCAGAGATCCGAACAGACCCACGCCGACATACGTGATTCCCATCGCCCGGCCGCGCATCCTTCGGAACCAGTTCGAAACGATCACCTGGTGCGGGATCGGTCCGGAGAAAATGTAGCCGATCGTGTAGAGCACCCAAAGCGCGTAGTAGACGTTGAGGTTCCCGCTCATCTGGCTGAAGCCCAGAAACGCGAAGAACGTGAGTCCGGTTCCGAGCAGGATCGACGTTCGCGGGCTCACGCGATGCACCAGCAGCGGGCCCACCCACAGCGTCAACAACACCGCCAGCGGGAATCCGTAGGTGATGTCGGGCCTCGACCAGCCGAAGTTCTTCTCGTAGTAGTCGTAGAAGAACGGCATGTTGTAGTACGGCAGGCCGGTGGAAAGCCCGAACGTACAAAAGGCGGCAGCCGCCATCAACCAGCCTTTGAAGTCCTTTTTCATTGCGTGGTGCGCCCCTTCGGAAACGAACTATCTGTTATATCATCCGCGCTGGATCAGGTAGACCGAGAGACCCAACAAGAGCAGTCCCGCCACGCGTCCTGCCGAGATGTGCGCTTGCGGAAATCCGAAGAGACCGAACCAATCGATGAGGAACGATCCGAGCATCTGTCCGGCGATCGTCACTGCGACGAAGACCGCGGCCCCGAGCCGTACTGCGTTCACTGCCGAAGAAGCCACGAACAGCACGCCGATCATTCCGCTGAACCATGACCACCACGGCGCCGCCGCCGCGCCGCTGAACTGGATCGACGGCCGCACCAGCGCCAGGTAGGCGAGCATCGAAACCAGGCCCACCGTGAAGTTCATGATCGACGCGCCGAGTGGCTGCCCCATGTTGCGCGCGAACTGCGCATTCATGCCCGCCTGCGCCGGAAGTAGCATCGCCGCGCACAGTACCGTCAACAAAGCTGCCCAATTGGTCATTGCTCTACGATAAACTGGACCGTTACCCGAGGTGGTCATGACCTGGTCAATCCCCCTGTTTCTCGCACTGCAACTCCAAATGGAACTGCCCAACGCGGACAAGAATCCGTACACTTCCGCAGCTGATCTGGAAGAAGGCAAAGCCCTCTTCGCAGGCCGCTGCGCCGGATGTCACGGTCCGAAAGGCGATGGCGGCAAGGGCGCCGATCTCGGCGTGCCAATGCTGCCGCGAGCGTCGACGGATCTGGCGCTGTATCGCGTGGTCCGCTACGGCATCCCCGATACGGAGATGCCGCAAACGTTGCTCTCGACGAAAGAGGTGTGGCAGATCGCAGCGTTCGTGCGCAGCTTGGGGCAAGTGAAGCGTGACAAGGTTGCCGGCGACGTCAGCAATGGCGAACGTCTGGTGCGCGCCAAAGGGAGTTGCCTGCAGTGCCACATGCTCGGCATGCAAGGCGGGTTGCTAGGCCCGTCGCTCACTGACGTGGCGTCGCGCCGCAGCCCGAGCTATCTGCGCTCGAAGCTCACCGATCCGGGCGCAGATCTCCCGGAGACCTATCGCGTGGCCGACCTCACCACCAAGCAAGGCCGCAAGGTCTCCGGCGTTCGCCTCAATGAAGACACGTGGACCATTCAAGTGCGCGATGCAGCGGGCCGCATCCACTCGCTCTCAAAAGACGATCTCTCGCAACGGAAGGTGGAACGCCGCACACTGATGCCCTCGTATCGCGCGCGGCCTGCTTCCGAGCTAGACGACATGGTGGCCTATCTTTCCACGCTGCGAGGTGACAAATGAGAAAGCTGATCTTCATCGCCGCATTTCCGCTGATGGCGCAGGTGACCTACGATCGCATCCTGAACGCCGCGAAGGAGCCCGGGAATTGGCTCACGTACTCGGGCAACTACTCGGGACATCGCTACTCGCCACTCGATCAGATCAACGATTCGAACGTCGCGCGATTGAAGCCGGCGTGGGTATACCAGGTGAACTCGCTGCAGAAGTTCGAAGGCACGCCCATCGTGGTGGACGGCGTGATGTACCTGGCCGAGGCGCCGAGCAACGTCACCGCGATCGATACCAAGACCGGCCGCCCGCTGTGGAAGTATCGCCGCACGCTGCCTGACGACATGCGCGTTTGCTGCGGTCAAGTGAATCGCGGCGTGGCCGTGATGGGCGACCTCGTCTACTTCGGAACGCTCGATGCGCACCTGATCGCGTTGAACGCGAAGACGGGCAGCGTGGTGTGGGACACGGTGGTGGCCAAGTATCAGGGCGGCTACTCGATTACCGTGGCGCCGCTCGCCGTCAAAGACAAGATCGTGATCGGAGTGGCGGGCGGCGAGTACGGGGTCCGCGGATTGCTCGATGCCTACGATGCCAAGACCGGCAAGCGCGCGTGGCGCTTCTACACCATTCCCTTCCCGGGCGAGCCAGGCAACGAGACTTGGGCTGGCGATAGCTGGAAGTCGGGGTCGGGGGGGACATGGGTTACCGGCGCGTATGATCCAGATACGAATTTGATTTACTGGGGTACAGGAAATCCCGGACCCGATTGGAATGGCGTGGCGCGCAAGGGAGATAACCTCTACACCGATTGTTTGATCGCGCTCGATGCCGATACGGGTACGCTGAAGTGGCATTTCCAATTCACGCCGCATGATGTGCACGACTGGGACGCGACCGAGGTGCCGGTGCTGGTGGATGGCGTGGTACGCGGGGAGAAACGCAAGCTGGTTGTGTTCCCGAATCGCAACGCTTTCTACTATGTGCTCGACCGCACGTCTGGCCAGTTCCTGCTCGGCAAGGCGTACGCCAAACAGACGTGGGCCAAAGGGCTCGACGACGCAGGCAAGCCCATCCGCATCCCCGGAACATTTCCGACGGTCGAAGGCGTGAAGGTGTGGCCATCGGTGGCAGGAGCGAACAACTGGTACAGTCCGAGTTACAGCCCGAAAACCGGCTACCTGTATGTGGGCGTGCGCGAGGCAGGGTCCATTTATTACTTCGGCAAGGCGGATTTCAAGGAAGGCGACCGCTTCGATGGCGGCGGCTTCCGCAACATCCCGGGCGAAGACGAATGGGGCGCGGTGCGTGCATACGATCCGGCGAGCGGGCAAATGGCGTGGGAGTACAAGCTCTTCTCGCCGCCGTATGCGGGGTTGATGTCGACGGCTGGGAACCTCGTGTTCGGCGCGACGAACGAAGGACACTTCTACGCGCTGCAGGCGAAGACGGGGAAGCTTTTGTGGAAGTTCCTCTGCGGCGGGAATCTGATTCGGTCGAACCCGATGAGCTTCATGACGGAAGGCAAGCAGTACGTGGCGATGGCGATGGGGAACGCGCTGTTCGTGTTTTCATTAGAGTAGGGATGCCTGGACGCGAACAAGTCGAGGCCGCCGAAGCTCAGATCGTCGACCAATCGAAGAAGATCGACTACTACGTAACGGAGTATTCGCTCGAATTGCTCGCGGCAAAGATGGATGCCGAAGACTTCGAGGTTCCCCTTTACCAAAGGGCCGACACATGGGAACTCGAGCGCAAGTCGCGCTTCATCGAGTCCATTCTCATGGGGCTACCAATTCCGTACTTGCTGTTTTGGGAGAATCCCAAGTCCGGCAAGCTCGAGATTGTCGATGGCCTTCAGCGCCTTCGAGCGATTCACCAGTTCTTGCGCGGGGAGCTTCAACTGAGCGAATTGGAGAAGCTCTACGAACTCGAGGGGTTTCGCTTTCCCGATCTGCTCGAGTCGAGGCAGCGAAAAATCAAGAATCGATCTATTCGCGGGATCATTCTAAACGAGCACGCTGATGAACAAGCCCGGTTCGATTTGTTCGACCGGATCAATACCGGTAGTAAGATCCCCAACAATGCGGAAGTGAGACGGGGGGCCGTTGTCGGGCCGTTCCTCGATCTTGTAATCAAGCTCACCGGCGATGCACGCTTCACCAAACTTGCCCCCGTTTCAGAGACGAGAGGCAAACTCCGGGAGAGCGAAGAGCTCGTTACGCGGTTCTTCGCTTACGGCGATGGGCTGGACGACTACAAGGATCGGGTGGGTGAATTCCTGTTTGCTTACGCGAGGCGAATGACGGAACTATTTAGGCTTGACGTGACCGCAGCGTCCCGGTACGAAGAGAGATTCAAGACCACGATGGACTTCGTCGACAGAGCGTTTCCGCTCGGTTTTCGCAAAGCGCAGGGAGCGACCACAACGCCTCGTGCCCGCTTCGAGGCCATTGCGATCGGAAGCTACCTAGCCATCCAAGAACGGCCAACGATTCTCGCCGAGCCGATTGATGTGACACCGTGGCACTCCAGTAACGAGTTTGCCGAGCTCACTGGATCTGACGGAGCCAATGCGAAGAAGCGGCTCCAGGCCCGCATTCATTTCGTGCGCGACAAGTTGCTGGGAGCGAAGTGATGGACTGGCTGACGTCATTATTCGAGGATCGCGTTCGGGAGATCGATACGTACCTCGATTTCCTGGAGGGTCTCGATCGCGCAGTAAGAGATGAGACCGGGGTTCTGCTCGGTTCAAGAGTGACGCCCGAACAGCAGCGCATCCTTCATTCGTCGGTTTACCTGCAGTTGTACAATTTGGTCGAAGCGACTGTTACCTGGTGTCTCGAGGCTGTGCAAACCGCCGCGCGTGACGGATGGCTCCCAGCCGATCTATCGAACGAATTGCGAAGGCAATGGATCCGGTCGATTGCCAGGACGCACGTCGAGCTTCATCACGAACGGCGGCTTGATTGTGCAGTCACGCTCAGCGAATGGCTCATACAGCAGCGCCCCCTCGGCGATTGGACCTTGGAGCGCGGGAACGCCGGTAATTGGGATGAGAACTCGATTCAGGAAATGATGTCGCGTCTCGGTTTCTCGGACACGATCCCCCGCGCGGTAGTTTCAGCAGTGAAGCGCAGGATGCGGGAGGACAAGGGCTCGCTGGCGCTGGTCAAGGACCGCCGGAATCGCCTTGCCCACGGTAGCCTCTCGTTTTCCGAGTGTGGCGCCGAAGACTCGGTTACCGATCTTCGCGAGCTTCGAAATCGCACGATCGACTATTTGCGCGAGGTCGTTCAATCGTTCAGATCGCAGATCACGGCCCATCAATTTCTCCTTCCCGAACGCCGGCCGTCGCCCAACGCTCCACAATGATCACGGCAATCGACCTCTTTTGCGGAGTCGGCGGACTCACCCATGGCCTCACCCGTGGCGGCGTCAGAGTCGTTGCGGGAATCGATATCGATCCTGGCTGCCGGTACGCCTACGAAGCAAACAACACGGCGCGCTTCTTCGAGCGAGATGTCAGCGCGCTGAACGCAGCCGATCTCGGATCCTTGTGGGGCACGGAAAGGTACACGCTGCTCGCCGGCTGTGCCCCATGTCAGCCCTTCTCGACTTACAGCCGGCCAGCCCGCAGTTCCCGCCGCGATGGAAAGTGGAGCCTTCTGGCGGGCTTCGGCAAGTTGATCGAAGCTGCGAATCCGGCCTTCGTCACGATGGAGAACGTACCGCAGTTAGAATTACATCCTGTCTTCTCGGAGTTCCTGAAAACGCTTTCCGGCTATAAGGTCTGGTGCGACATCGTCGACTGCTCCAGATACGGTGTCCCTCAGACTCGCAAGCGTTTGGTTCTGCTTGCCTCACGGCTGGGACCTGTACGGCTGCTCCCCTATCGCGCAAAATGTCCGAGCGTACGGAATGCGATCAGCCACTTGCCGCCGCTTCGAGCGGGCGACCATGACGCGACGGATCCTCTTCACTCAGCGTGTTCTCTCAGCGATCTCAATCTTCGAAGGATCAAAGCGTCAAAGCCCGGCGGAACATGGCGCGACTGGCCGCGTTCCCTCCGGGCTGATTGCCATCGCGAGAAATCTGGCGAGACCTATCCGAGCGTGTACGGACGAATGGAATGGGATTCGCCGGCTCCGACGGTCACCACGCAGTGTTTCGGCTATGGTAACGGCAGGTTCGGCCACCCGGAGCAAGACAGAGCAATCTCATTGAGGGAAGCGGCGGTGCTCCAGACATTCCCGGATTCCTACCGCTTCTTGCGTGCCGGCGAAAGGCCGCGTTTCTATGTGCTGGGTCGCTTGATCGGAAACGCGGTCCCGCCGCGCCTCGGGGAAGCCATCGGGAGAAGCTTGGTTGCCCACGTCAAGGCGTTGGAGGAGCGCACGTGACCCACGAGAAGATCGAACGCGTCCGCGTCCACTCACTCCGCTGCGAGTTCCCTGAACGCTTCGGCTGGTCTCTCGGCTGGACCCGCGAACGCAAAGTCACGCTCGTCGAAGTGATCACCACTTCGGGCATCCACGGCTGGGGCGAAGGCACTCCCGGACCCGCGCCGGAGCTCGCCCTCGGCAAGTCGCTCTTCGAGATCGCCGCTATCTGGGAAGACTCGCGCGAACCCATGGTGCGCCAGCGCCGCCGCGGTCCGGCCTGTGGCTCGGGGCTCGACATCGCTCTCTGGGATGCGCTCGGCCGCGCACTCGGCAAGCCCGTCTGCGAATTGCTCGGCAAGGTGCATCGCACGCGCGTCGAAGCCTACTGCACCGCGCTCTATCGCAAAGACTGGCCGGATCTCGCTCAGGGCCTCGCCGAGGAAGCGCTCGGCTGGAAGCAGCGCGGATACCGCCACATCAAAATGAAGATCGGGTTCGATCCGGAGACCGATGTCCGCATCGTGGCAGCGGTGCGACAGGCCATCGGCAGCATCGCGCTCGGCGTCGACTCCAATTGCGCCTATGACGCGGGCACTGCGGTAGCGCTCGCGCGCCGGCTCGAGCAGTTCGATCTGATGTGGTGGGAAGAGCCGCTGCTCGCGGACGATCTCGCCGGATACGATCGCCTGCGCGCCATGACGCCGATCCCCATCGCCGCCGGCGAAACCGAAACCGCCGATTGGCTGATCGCGAATTACATCCAGCCGCGCCGCATCGACATCCTGCAGCCCGATCTCGAATGGGTGGGGCTCACCGGCTTCCGCCAGATCGCGCATTCGTGCTGGCTCAATCATCTTCGCCTTGTACCGCACAACTGGGGCACTGCCTTGCGAACCGCAGCCACGCTGCATGCGATGGCGACCTGCCCGCCTCTCACGGAAGCGCTCACGCCACCCGCGATCTTGTTCGAGTTCGATCGCACGGAGAGTCCGTTTCGCGATGCGGTAGTCACACAGAAGCTCGAGATCGATGCGAGCGACGCGTGCATCGCGGTGCCGATGGGTCCGGGGCTCGGCGTGGACGTGATCCCAGAAGCGGTCTCGGAATTTCGCGTGGCTCTGCGCGACATCCCGGCCGCCTAGCCCACCCACAAACTCACGCCTGGCCGGCTCTCATAGCCGCCCACGTGGGCCCGCACTTCATGGCATCCCGCCTCGATCGCCGGCGGCACGAATGCCTGCACCTGAAACCGCCCGAACGCGTGCGGAACCGCTCCCGCGAACAACACGTCGCACGCGGAGCCAGCGATCGATACACGCACCGGCAGCACGGGCCGCGGAAGCTCCCAGGGCTCGGATGGCGCGGGACTGCCTTCGGCAACCGGGGGCGTCACCTCGCCTTCGCCGGTCCCGAACAGAATCACGAGCGAACCCGGCCGAGCCCGATGCACGCGCGAGTTCAGATGGCCGTCGTCATTGCGAGCGTCGGCGAGTCCGGTGCCCGAGCCGTCGGCGGTGAACAGGGCGGGATCGGCTTCCACCACGGGAACGGTCTCCGGCTCGCTCCACCATCCTCGCTGCGAGATGGAGATCGCCGTTTTCGATCGGCCGCGTATTGCGGCAGGCGCCACACATTCGATCCGCCGCCGCGACACGTTCACCACCATTGCCTCGGCCTCATCGAAGAAGACCCGCAGGCCGCCTCGCCCCGGAGCTCTCGGTACACGCGTACACGCGATGGCAACGGTCGCTCCCGGGCACACGCCACTCGCCGCGAAGCTTGCCGCGTTGGCGACGGACTGCACGCGGAACCACGATACCGTTCCTCGAATCGAAGCTTCGCGCGTGGCAACCAACATCCTCATGCTCCTCGCCAACCAGCGGCAAAAATCAGGGGCACCGAGAGATGGTCAGTGCCCCCGCAAGGCCAAGGCTTGATCGCGGCGCCGAGCGCACCACGCGCCTTGCCCGCCTGCAAAGAGAATCGGAAGGGAGTGTGCGCCGATTCCCTCTTTCAGGCGGCAGCCTTGGCCAGTCTAGCCAACCAACCGAGACCGAACTACCAGCGCGACCAGCCCGCCGGTCACCACCAACAACGCGCCAGATGGCTCCGAGTTGCCACCGGCGCTCCGAACAAAGCCAAGGTATTTTGGCTTCCATCGGGAAACGGCACGAAGAAGAACCTGCTCGCGGTCACCGACGGACCAGTGCCGTCAGAGCACGGATTCACCGGACAATATTCCGCGATCGCAATACGCGGCTCCACTGGCGCCACACGCGCGGTAATTCCGAACCAGTATTGTCCCGGGCCCAACACCACGCTTCCGAACGACACCAGCACGGACTCGTAGTCGCGACCTCCGGCGTTCGAATTGAAGCTCGTGAACGGATCGGTGATCAAACCTTCCGCCAACACACCGTCCGGATTACCGCCGGCGTCACTGAAGAGCCGCCACAGAAACGTGCCCGTCAAGAGATTGCCCTCGGGCATCACGGCGACGAATTGAGCGTCCGCCACGTCATAGGTGCGATCCAGTGCGAACGGCGTGATCTCCATTACCCCGAGCAGCGGATTCCCGATCGAGTCCGTCAACGGCGCGGGTGTGCTCCAAATAGGAAGCATCCTCGCCTCGGCGCGCTGCACGAGCAACGCCACCCCCATGACCATCAGCGTGCGAATCATTCCAATCCTCCGGTTCCAGTGCATCTACTCTCGTTAACGCGAATTGGTGCGACTTTCGATCACGCGGCGTCTCGCTCGCAGGCCGAGCGCGGCGACTCCGGCCCCAATCATCCCGAACGTCGCTGGCTCCGGCACCGCGGGCGCGGCCTCGAAGGTCAGCATGTCCAGCGCCAGATACGCCCCCTCGAAGCTCACCTTGCGGATCCCGGCCGCCTCGTACCCGATGAAGTTCGTCTTCCACAGGTCATGGTTCACCGCGGCCACCTGCGTGCTGCCAATCAGCATGCCTTGCGCGTCGTAGAAGGTCATGGTCACCGAGTCGCCGGCCGCAGGTGAAGCATCCACGAACGCTCCCACGCGGATCATGTCGGTGGAGAAACTGAAGGTGACTGGTCCATACGAACGGTCGAGGCCCAGAAACGCAGTGCCATCGGGGATGTCCAACGCGTTGATGTTGCCGTGCCCGGCCAAGCCCCACAGTCCACTTCGGTGTACGAAAAGCGCCAGCGTGTCATTTGTGTTGGGCACGGGCTCCACCAACGTGGCTCCCGAAGCGAACGTGTAGGGCGACGACACGCCCGGCACCAAGTCCGCCGGGAACGGCACGGACGCGGGAATGTTCGGCCCGGCCGATAGATTCTCGAAGCTCTCCACGATGGCTCCAAGACCGAAAGCGCCCGGCCCGATCACATCCGCCGTCGCGGCAAGCGGCAACAGCGCCAAAACAAAAACTGCTCTCATTGTTCTTTTCTCCTCCGGTCCAGAAAGCTACTTCGCCAGTTCCGTCACCGGATTTCCGTAGAGCAGGCCGGTCTTCCAGGCGGCCAAGTCGGCCCCCAAGTCCTGCTCACCTTTGATCTCCACTGGCACGATCGCTTGCAGACGAAGCTTCGCACTGAACAGGCCGTACTTGTCGAGCAGCCCGCCCTCGGCGATCTTGCCGCCCGGCTCCACCGTGAAGCGCACCACACGCGCCAGCTTCCCCTCGCGCAGCACCTTTACTTCATACACGCCCGGATTGCGATCCAGATCATGAGTGGGCGTGGAGCTCTTGTCGTCGTTGAACAGCACCGCCGAAAAGAAGTGAAAATTGAGCAGGCTCCACTTGTACTTGCCTTCCGCGTTCGAGCGCACGTCCACGTCCCATGACGTGTTGGTGACGCCGCGATCAGTGGTTTGCGTGTTCGCTACTTCCTTGCCGTCGAGGAAGAGGTACGCTGTCGTCGACGGGTCCGCGATCTTGCCGCGGAACCACATTCCCACCACTACTCGCGGACGCTCGGCGTACTGATGGTCCGTGTAGACCCACGCCGCGCCGAGGTTGGCGTCGTGGTCCACGTAGTATTCGAAATGATTCTTGTGCTTGGGATTGCCGCGGTCATCGAGATAGCGCTTCACGGTGTATGAGCCTTCAAATAGCGTCTCCGCCGTGCCCTGCAGTTCATTCTTCAAGCGAATCCGAAACGGAAAGCGCCCGGTCGAGATGGAGCGCCGCTCTTCCGGAGCAGCCGTGCCCATGCCGCAAGCAACGTCACGGAAGGTGCCCGCCGGCACCGGTTGCGATCCGCAATTGAACGCGAGCCACGGCTTGCCCGCGGCATCGGGAAACTCGGCCTCGATCTGCCCTCCATTCGCCACCGGACCGAGCAATTGAAACTCGATCCTCGGCGCCCAACTCCACACGTTGTAGTCCTGCGCACCCTTGGGAACAGGCACGTAGGAATCGCGCATGCCCACGGTCACGCGCACCGATCCTTTGGCCACCGTCGCCGCTTTCGGTTGCCGCGCGGCCTCGCGCGCGGGAACCGCACTCTTGTCAGAGGCGTTGCTCCCGCCGGATGCCGTGCCTCTTGGCTCGGGCGAAGTCCCCCCACCCGATCGCGCCTCGTTCGTCACTGAGGTAGCCGGAGGCGCCGGAGCCTTCCCTCTCAACTTGTCTCGCAGCCCACCCAGAGACTGTGCGTGAACCTGCCAAGACAGACCGAGTGTCACCAGGAACAGGAAAAGCGTCCGTACCATCGATTGATCTCCTCCAGCGGATAGCGTCGAATTACCACCGGCTACCCTTCATGCTGGAAAACGCGAACCACCGCCGGAATGGATCAGTCTCGACACGGCACGTTTGCGGGGAACGCCGCCGTCTTGGGGGGCTCGGGCCTTGTGACTCTCTTTGCAGCGCAACGGGCCGTGTGCGACAGTGAAGTGTCCCGTCAAAGGAGGCCGGCCATGAGCACCACGGCGCACACATGCGAACATCTGGCGCCGATCGAGCAGGCACTGGCTGAGCAGGGCGTGCCACTCGGGGAAGGCCGCACGAGCCCGTACGGTGAGGATTGGGGCCTCTGGTCCGAATGCAACGCCGTGTTCGATGCGCCTGCATTGCGCGCGCGGTTGGCGTTGCCCGATTTCATCACCTACGAAGAGTACGATGGGCGCGTGGCAGGGAGCGATGCGACGTTCTACTGTCCGCGATGCAAGCGGGCCATCATGGGCATTCATCCCAACTACGCGCGGGCGAACACGCCAAGGGTATCGTGAGTCGAACCGTGCTGTGGTGGATATTGGGCGGAGCGGCGGTAGCCGGGATCCTGTGGCTCGCGGCGGGGCGATACGCCGTCACGGCTCTCGATCGCGTGTACTCGACGACGGTCTCACGCTCTCGCGTGGAGCGGTTGCGCGCAGCAGATGGCCGGCTCATGTCCGGTTCATCAATGGACCTACCGGACTTCGACGTGCGCACCGACGCGCAAGGGCGCGCTTTACTCCGAGCGCCCAACGGCGAGACCTTCGTACTCGGAACCGCGAACTCCAATGACGGGATTACGCCTGAGCCCGGCGACGAGGTGTGGTTCGAGAAGAGCCGGAGCGCAATCAGTTGGCCTTCGCTGTTCGACTTCAACTTCATGACGGGACATTCGCCGTCAAAGAAGCGGAATCAGTATTACCGCCTTTCGTGGACGAAGTCGAATGGCGCGCGGCTCGAGATGGAGTGGCGATACGAGCAGTGGTTCTACGACGGCCTGGCGACGGCGTGGTCAGAAGACATGGCCGAATCAGGGACGGGGCTGAATCGAGTCCGGATCTCGGGGGGCCGCTAGGCTTCGGCCTGACTAATGTAACGGGCCGCGATCCTCTCCGGTGCCAAAGGCGGGATCGGTCACGATAATCTCCCCTGCCATCAGTGTGAGGAATCGCCCTTGACGCGTTCCTCTTGCGGCCCATGATCGGCCCAGATTTCTCTGGTGAAGCTCCAGTGCGGAGGCCTTGGGCATCAAACGCGAAGATCGCCCGAAGGGCGCTCCTTGTTCCGTGGTTCGGCGTCATCCCAACTTCACGGAGAAGATCATGAGGACAGAGGAAGACAATTTGAGAAGTTCACCGGAAAAGATCGTGACCCGTTACAACCTAACGCTCGAGCACCCCGGAACCGCACGGAATATGGCCCCACGATGAGCCTCACCGTCATCTGGACCGCCTTCGGCGCCGCTGCGTTCGCGGGTGGCGCAAAGCTGGGAAGAGGCAGTGCAGGGCAGTTCGGAACTCATCGAGTGAAGACATGCCGAGACAGAGACGGCAGATAATGCACCTGGTTTGAGAGGTCCACTGGGTCAGCGAGGGCCCAGAGGCAGACCAGTGCCTCGACCACTTCGTGGATCTCAGCGCGCTGCGCCACGATCAGGAGACAGGGCTGGACTTGCCGGCTACCAAGCGATCACGAAAATGGTCGATCAACGTGCGGCGATCGTGGGAAACGATGGTTCGACCGTCAGGCGTGCGCTCGTTCCAGCCGCTCTGACAACTTCGGACTCGACTCCGAAAGCTGACTTCTCCGGCAGGGGTAGCGCTCCAAGATGCGTTTCTGGAGAGTCGCCACGATTGAATACGTAGACGACCGAGTCCGGCGAAGCCTACGTAGTCGCCGCCATTGCGTTGCTCAACGTACGCAGCATGCACGGCCTTTGCTCGGCTTGACCGTATACTTCGTGAGTGCAGACGCGACCCCGGGGTTGGCCTTTTCCGAACGCACGGATTCCCGTCCGCCACATGCCGGAGCGTGCATCTCTACTCGAGGATCGCGCTCCGCAGCTTCGCCGTCACGCGGATCGGCGCACGCCGCTCCAGTGCGGCATTGAAGGAAAGGTCGTGACTCCTTTCTCTGATCTCTCTCGCGGCTCGAATCCGGCCTTGGCGTTGCACTGCCAGCCGAGTACCGCGAGCTTCTCATCGCAGCCGGAGCCAAAGTAGGACCATACTACGGGCTGTTCACTCCAGACGCGATGCGCGAGGAGTTCGCCGACATCGCAACTTTTCCGGCAGAAGGAGCCCCGCCTGCACAACCCGCAAAGCCCTTTCCAATCGAGCCCTGCCCCCCAAGGGATTGTCGTCGACGCGCCGTGGTCCTGTGACGGCTGCGTGCCCATCTGCCACCAAGGATGCACGTTTTGGACAACTCTCGCCCCGCAAGACGCCCCACGAGTATCGCTGGCATGAAGCCGTATGTCGAACTGCCCGATTTGCCAGAGCCACCGAATTTTCTCGAATGGTACGAGTCGTGGCTCGAACGCGTCGAAACTGACCTCTAGCCCTACCGGCAGCCGAACCTTCTCAGCCGGATCTGGAGACGATTCGGCGCCTCGCAGTTCACCGTAACAACCACCGCTCGAACACCGCGAACCGCTCCACATGCGGCACCACCCGCATGCGAATCTCGCGACCAATTTCGAGACAGCGATCCGCCACCACCTCGTACCGCTCCCACTGCGGCTGCCCTCCACCATTCGGATCACCCCGCGCCGCGAACTCGGTCCAGTATCCGCTCATCACACCCGCCAGCGCCCAGTCCGCCGCATCCGGCTCCCCCCAACGCGACCGTCGAAAATGCCCACCCGCTACGAACGCAGTATCGATCCCGTGGAATGCGCCATCCCCGGCCGTGGCTCCCTTGCCTGGATAGCTGAAGTAGTAGAGATACGCGCGACCACCGCTCGCCGTCACATGCCGCGCCATCGCCCACGCCGCATGTCCGCGCTCGAAATCGTCATGGAGCGAACGGAACGCCCGCGCCACCCCATCGTCGCGCTCGGCTGGATACGTCGCGAAAACTTCGCCCGCATGCGCGCCGAACATCTCCGCGAGCCAAGCCCGATAGTTCGCCACCGTCGCCGGATCGAGCACTGAGCGCGAGCCTTCATCGGAGTTGCTCCCCACAATCACCGGGACGCGCGCCTGCTTGCCCTTGCGGAACGTCTCGGCCGGTTGCTCGGTGAGCACCCACCCATCCACCGTTCCGCCGGCGTAGAAGTTGATCGTGCCATCGCGCGCCACCGCCCGCTCGATCTCCTCAGGCGTCTTCCGCCGCATCGCCGCCAACTCGCCCGGCCCCGCGGCGATGCCCATGGCACGCGCCGCTCGCACTCCCATCTCCTCCGCCGTTCCTTTGCCCCCGAAGGACGCAACCGGACTCCGCAGTTCCGGCGACACGTAGCCCGCGCACGTGCAGCTCTGCATGATGGCGCGATGAAAGAGCCCACGCGCAAGCGGCGACGCCATCAGGTAGCAGACCATCACGCCGCCCGCGGACTCGCCGAAGATCGTCACGTTTCCCGGATCGCCTCCGAACCGCGCGATGTTGCGCCGCACCCATTGGAGCGCGGCGATCTGGTCGAGCAGCGCGTAGTTGCCCGATACGCGATGCGGTGACTCCGCCGTCAACTCGGGATGCGCCAGAAATCCGAGCGCGCCCAAGCGATAGTTGAAGCTCACATACACCACGCCTTTGCGCGCCAGCGCGGGACCGTACGCGGGAAACGCTCCCGCGCCGGCGATGTTCCCACCGAAGTGGAACCACACCATCACGGGTCGGCGCGCATTGCTTTGCGCGGCGGTGGTCCACACGTTCAAGGTGAGGCAGTCCTCATCGGCGCGGAACGCGTAGTATGACTCAGCCGCGCGCGCTTCGGCAGCCAGCGTTTCGAAGAATGCGACATCTTCGTGAGACTGCGGACATCCCGGGCCCAGCGCGCTCGCCTTGCGAACTCCGCTCCATCGCGCGACCGCTTGCGGCGGCTTCCACCGGCGAGCTCCCACAGGCGGGGCCGCGAAGGGAATGCCGAGAAACGCGGTCTCGTTCGGCGCCGATCCGAAGCGAACTCCCTCGATCACCCCCGAGTCGATTTGCAGACGCGGGGGCGCGAACGCTTGTGTCGCAGCGCCCGAGGCAAACATCGCCGCGAGCGCCAGCAGACGCATTAGAACTGTAGCCGTAGACCCAACTGCACGTTACGCGGACCCACGTTCGTGGTCCCCGTCACGCGACCGAAGTCCGCCGAAGAGATGTCCGTGTTCGCCCTCGCGAACTGTGGCGTGTTCGTCATGTTGAACATCTCCGCCCGGAACTGGACCTTCCGGAATTCACCCCAACGGAAGTTCTTCAGGATCGCCAGGTCCGCGTGCTTCGCCGGACCGAACCGGATATTCGGCGCCCAACGCGTCATGTTGCCGATCTCGTAGGTTCCCGGCCGCGTGAACGCGCTCGTGTTGAACCAGCGATCGGGCGTCGGATTGCTCACCGCGGCGGCGCCGAGGTCGGCCACGTTCGGCCGCTGCACCTGGAAGCCGTAAGCGCTCAGCGTATTGGGCGCCGTGAACTGCAGCGGCAACCCCGAGCTGAAGCGCATGATCGTCGATACCTGCCATCCGCCGATCACCGCGTTCGCGATCGCCGGCATGTCGGCGCCGAACTTGCGTCCCTTGCCCACTGGCAACTCGTAGACGAGCGCATTGACGAAGCTCTGCGGCAGGTCATGCGCCGAAATGGAACGGTCCACTTTCACGTTGTAGTAGTCGCGCGGCGTGTCGGAGACTTCCCAGCCCTGCCACTCGCTGGCGTTGTCGATCACCTTCGACCATTGATACGTGGTCAGCAGGTTGAGCTGCCCGGAGATCTGCCAGTTGTAGCGAACCACCAGAGCGTTGAAGCTCGAACTCGCGCCCGGCACGTCCGCCGTCAGGCCGAGCGAAGTGAACTGCGGGAAGGGCCGCAGCAGCCGTTGGCGCGGAACCGTTGCGCCCGCGAGCACACCCGTCGTGATCGCGCCGAAGAACGGATTCGGCACCTGTTGATCGAGCCCGGCGCCCAGCGAGAGATTGCTCGGGTGCAACTGATTCCCCTGCTGGCCCGTGCCGTAGAGGAGCTTGCGTCCCTGCGATCCCGTGTAGCCCAACTCGAGCACCATCCCCTTCCTCATCTCGTATTGGAAGTCCGCCGAGAAATTCTGCACGTAGCTGAGCGGATGGTTGCGGTAGAACACGTTCACGGCATCGCCCACTTGCGTCAGCAATCCCTGGCTCGTACCTACCGGCTGAGCGAGTCCGCTCGGGAATGGATTGCTCAAGAGCGCGCCGCGATTGGGATTGATGCCATCGCCGCCGATCGTCGAAACCCACGTTGTGGTCGTGGAGAAGCCCTGATTGGTTCCGCCGCCTGTCTGCGGATAGAAGATCCCGTAGCCGCCGCGGAAAACCAGCTTGTCGGTCACTTTGTACGCCAAGCCGAAGCGCGGGGCGATGCTGTTCCAGTCCGTGTCCCATGCGCCGCGTTGCGAAGACGAAACGAACTCCAGTCCGCCCTTGAGCGGCAATCCGACTTTTTGCGCCAGCGGACTCGCCACGTTCGGATTGAAGTTGTTCCAGCGGTCGAACCGCTCGGTGCGCGCCAGTTGCACTTCCCAACGCAGACCCATGTGCAGCGTCAGCTTGCGATTCACGCGCCACGAGTCTTGGAAATAAATCCCGTGATAGGGAGCGGTCACCGCCGTGGCCGCGGCGATTGGAGCGCTGCCTCCCGCGCCCACGCCCAACAAAAGCGAAGCGATGCTGTCACCGGAAGTGGTGCTCGCCGAAGCAGCCACCGGTCCCGATGTCAAACCGCGGCTGAAATCGTACTGCGGATTGTTGAAGTCGGTCGTATTGAGACGAGCCAACTCGCCAATCCATCCGAACTTCACGCTGTGCTTGCCGAGTTCCTTGGTCAAGTTGACTTGCAGGTTGTGCGTTTCGCGCGGCACGTTCAGCCATCGCCGGTTGAACAGGCTCGTGTAGCCCTGCAACGTGACTGCCGGATATGTTTGCGCCTGGAACTGCGACACCAGTGACGGAGAGAATCCCATCGCGGTCGCGGTGACGCCCTGCGAGGGCGACACTTGATTCTCACGCCACCGTCCGGAGCCGAACAGCACGTTCACCACCCAGGTCGCCGACGGTGTCCATGTCGCGCCGATCACTGCCTGATGCCGCGGATTCACGTCGGAGAAGTTCGTATCCGCGCCATTGCCATAAAACACGGGAGCGATGTTCTTCTGCCAAGCCTTGGTGAACCGCCCGAACATCGTCACCTTTTCCGATTTCGCCCAGTCAATGCGAATGTCCATGCGGTCATTGGTGGTCACCGTCTTGCCAGCAGCGGCAAAGTTCAGAGCATTGGTGAGAGCCGCGCCTGTCGTATTCGCTTGGGGCATGAAGTTGTTGATGATCTTCACGCCAACCGGGTCGAACATAGCCGTCGGGATCTTGTTCCCCGCGAACGGGTCGCGCACGAAACCCACTCCCGCCGGATTCGGCCTCGTCGAGAATGGGTCGTAGATGAGAGCCAGCGTCCCATTGGCGTTGAACGTCTGTGAGAAATCGCCCGCGCGCTGCAACGAGGTCGGCACGTTCTGAATCGTAGTGCCCGGGTTCCCTTCGCGCCGGCCTTCGTACGTTCCGAAGAAGAACAGCTTCTTCGACTTCGAAATCGCACCGCCCAAGCTCGCTCCGAACTGGTGCCGCTGGAACACGGGCCGCTTCAACCGCGCGCGATTGTTCCCCCAGCTATTGGCATCCAGGTCATTGTTGCGTAGGAACTCGAAGAGCGATCCGTGCAGAGCGTTCGTGCCACCGCGCGTGATCATGTTCACCGCGCCGCCATCGGACTTGCCGAACTGCGCATCGAACTGGTTCCGTTGGATGTTGACCTCTTGCACCGAGTCGACGCTCGGCGCCGCAATCAGCCCGCCCCAGTCCACCGCCGCGCCCGGCACGCCGTCGATCAGCGTGAGCCCAGCCTGCCCGCGACCGCCGTTCATCGAGAAGCGGTTGTGATTCTGATCCTGCGTCGCCTGCGAAATGCCCGTGCGAACCGCGATCACGCCCGCATTGACGTGCACCAACTGGAAAGGATTGCGTGCGTTCACCGGCAGGTCGAGCACCGCTTGCTGGTCGAGTGTCACGGCGCGATTCGCGCTTTGCGTGTCGAGCATCGTGACGCCGGCCGACACTTCCACGATCTGGTTCACTTCGCCGATCTGCATGGCGATGTTGACTTCGAGCGTCTGATTCACGCGCAACTGCGCGCCCGTCTGCACGGTCTTGCGGAACCCCGCCGCCTCGGCGCTGACTTCATACATCCCCGGCGGAAGCTGCGAGAACACGAAGAGCCCGTCTGCTCCGGTAGTCGCTTGCCGGACATCGCCGGTCGATTCGTTCTTGGCGCGAACGGTCGAACCCGGAACGGCAGCGGCGTTGGGATCGGTGACGATTCCCGAGATGGTTCCCGTGAACGTTTGTCCCCACATTGAGACAGCCGCAAACACGGCAAGGAAAGCACGGACGAGTTGCTGGCGCATAAACCCCTTTGTTGACGCGAACTCCTCTATGCTATCGCAAATTTCAGGCGAACTCGAACCCGAAGATCCGCGCATCGCGCAACTCGAAGACCAGCCGCACCTCTCTCCCCAACAGCGATCGAAGGTTCCCTTTCTTCCAGCGGCAGGCAACCTGTGTCTCATCCGTGCGAATGGGAACCGCATCTTCCAGCCACACGCCGGCGGCATCCTCCACGCCAACGCGCAACTGCCCCCGCGCAGCGCTGGCGTTCACTCGCAGATTCGCAGAGGTTACCTGGATGAGGCGCGTCATCACGGTTCCCGTGGAACCTGCGGAAGCCGCTTCGAACCCCGCGAACCGGCCGGGCCGCAAGCGCGCCAAACAAAAGAAGCCGCTCCGCCACCCGGTGTGAGGGCCGTTACTGCCGCCATAGTAGATCCGGATTTCGTTCTGCGCGCCTTGGAAGACAGGCGCGGCCGCGTAGACGCATCCGCTGTCCGGAGCTCCCGCCTCGCCACGCGCGACTATGGGCGACCCCGGGTCGACGCGCTCCCACCGCACCGTGTCCGGACTCCAGGCCAACTCCGTTTGGACCGTGTCAGAGGGCGTGTGAAACACGGCCAGCAACCCCAGGAACTGCCCTTCGTATTCGAAGATGGGCATCGCATACGTCTGGCTATCGAGATGGCCGGGAGCGGCTCGCATCACTTCCTCGGCTTTGGTCCAGTTGCGAAAGTCAGCGCTCTCCGTGCGCCCCACCAGGCGTTGCCGCGCGGGCCGATCCCACAGCCGCGTGATCGCCACGTACTTGTTCAGAGCCGGCGCCCACATTGCGTTGTTGTGCGTGTCGCCGATGGCATCGATGCCCGAGAAGCGTTCTGCTTCACTCCAATGCTTGCCATCCGGAGAGTACGCGCCGGAGATGCCCTTCTCCTGAAAGATCATCTTGAACCGGCGGGCTTCATCGCGCTCATGTGCATCGAAGAAGACGCCGCTGCCGTGCGGTCCGCGCACAACGAGATTGTTCTTCCGCGAACCGGCGAACTCCACCAGTCCGAGCTCGGGCTTCGTCCACGCGATCCCGTCTTTTGACTCGGCGTAGCACACGCCCATCTCCCGCTTGCGCGGCTTGTACGGCGTCGTCGCGCGCGCGGCCGCCGGAGTGCCGCTCGCCACCTCGTCCACGATGAAGGGGCTGTACCAGCATTGGTAGAGGCCGCTCGCAGGGTCGCGGCGGACATTCGCGTACAAGTTGTCGTAGCGCACTTCCCACGGTTTGTCCTCGCCGAAAAGAGGATTTCGCTTGTCTTTCTCCGCCTGACACACGCGGAGCACCGCGTTCTCCGTGCGATCTACGATGCGGCGGTCGAGCAGCAGATACCGCTTCTCTTGCGTTACGCCCGGCGCCGCACTTGCGGCAACGGCGCCCAGGAACATTCGCCGCGAAAGATCGTGCATGGCCGCCTCGCTAGAACCGCAATCGCATCTGCACCTGGATGTAGCGGTTGGGGACCTCGGTGGTCGACGTCACCTGTCCGAATTGCGTCGAAGATGGCGTAGTCACCGGGTTCGAGAAGATCGTGCGGTTCAACAGGTTTTGCGCGTCCACGCGCAGGTTGAGATGGAATCGCTCCCGCAACGCGATGTCGCGCTGCAAGCTCGCATTCCACTCGTTCATCCGCTGCCCGTAGACACCCGCGATCCGGCTCGGAAACGTACGCGTTTGGAAGGTGGCCGGCTGCGCGGCGCTGCGCTTGTCGAACCCGGCCGGACACGGCTGCCCCGCGGCGATCACCTGGTCACTCGGACTCGCGGCGGCCGCGGTGGCAACGCATCCCGCGGTGTTGAACCATTGCGCGATCGTTCGCGGACCGCTGGAGATCGCACCTGGATCGCCGTAGTAGAACAGGTTTCCGAAGTCGATCGGCAAGCCAGTTTGGTATTCGTAGGTCAGCCCCAACTGCCATCCACCGAGAATCTGGCTCGCCACGCCTTCGCGCAAGTATCGCCGCCCCTTGCCGAAAGGAGCCTCGAGCAGCGCGGATACGTTGAGCCGGTGCGGCTCGCCATAGGCGGATGGACGGCGCGTGGGCTCGGCGTCGAACTCGTTCAAGTAGAGGTCTGCTGCATCGGGCTTCATCCGCGTGTAGTGTACGTTGACTGAGACGCCTCGCGAAACGCTCCGGCGTAATGACAGCTCCATTGACGGCGCCCATACCTTGCCCACCGAATCGTTGTTGGAAGTCAATCCGCTCATCTGCGGATACGGCCGCAACAACTGGTTTTTCACGATGGTGGACGAAGTGAAGAATCCGAGCGTGCTCATCTGCTGGTACACCACCGGGTCGCTCGATCGCAACGCCGCGAAGTTGCCAAGGTTGAACGGATTCGTCACGTTCTGGCCGAGACTCGTATCGAGAGTCGCATTGCGCGCCGTGCCCGTCGCCCAATATTGCCCGGCGAGCGGATTCACCGAATGCGTCACGTAAACGCGTTCGCCGTAGCTGTAGGCGAACGCACCTTCCACCACGGTCTTGTCGTCGAGCCCGTGTTGCACGCTGGCTCGCCACCTTTGATTGCGCGCCCGGCGAATGTTCGGGTTGGTGAAGCTGTACGCCGATCCCACCAGCGCCATCGGCCCCAGTGCATTCCGAACCGGTAGGTCGAATCGCGTGCCATCGGATCGCACCGGGAACGGATCGGTGAGCGGCGAGATGCCCTGCGCCGGATTCCCCACCAGCCACGTGCTGCCGTAGTTGTTGCTGATGTTGGTCGACGTAGTGCGGCTGAAGCCGGTCTGATTCGGCGACAAGTAGGTGGCGTTCAGCGAATCCTGGAAGATTCCATATCCGCCCCGGATGACGGTCTTCGAACGGATCTGCCAAGCCGCTCCGATGCGGGGAAGCCACATCCACTGGCTGCCCCATAGCGTTCGTGGCGCGCCGCCTTGCCCGGCATAAGGCGTGCCGCCCAGCACCTGGAAATTCGACGCCGCCAGCTCTGGCACGGGATTCGCTGCGTACGCTGCCTTGGCGCCCTGACTGATGGGCAACTGCAATGAGGGATCGAACGCCGCCAGCGCGCGGTTGAATCGCTCGGTCAAGCCTGATTCCCACTCGCCTCGCAGACCCAGTATCAGCGTCAACTTGGAGGTGACGCGCCAATTGTCCTGTGCGTGCCACGCATAGGCCGGTGTGTGCACCGCGAAGGTGTCATTGGTCACCACTTGCATCGAAGAAGGGATGCCCAGCAGGAAGGCCGCATAGCTGTAGCCGAGACTTCCGGTTGGAGTGAACGTATCGTCGTTCCGGCGCGTGTATGCATTGTCGAATCCGAATGCGCCAGCGGTGTTGCCGCCACCGCCCCCATTGGTCAGATACTGTCGCGCTTCGAAACCGGCCCGCACCGTGTGGCTCGCCATCACTCGGTTGTACACGGCTTTGGCCGAATACGCGGTGGTGTAGGAGAGCGTGCTGAAGTTCAAGCCGAGCGAGTTGTAGCCTGTCATCGAAACCACCGGCACGTGCAACATGTCCGCGGCCTTGGCATCGAGATACTGCGGCAGCCCCACATCAGTGGGTTTGAATTGCTTCGCGACGGCATCCTTGTTGCCGGTAGTGTAGCGGTTCATCGAGAAGCCGAAGTCGAAGTACGATCGCGCCGTTGGCGTGTACGTCCAGCCGAGCATGGCGCCGGTGTTGTTCCGGATCAGGCCCGTCGTCTGAAATCCGCGCTTGGTCTCATAGGTCCAATCGGAGCGGTCTTCGAGGAACGTGCTCCGGTTCCATCGCCCGAAGAAGCGATGCCGTTCGGAAAACTGATAGTCGATGCGCGAGCTCTGTGACTGGTAGTCGAAGTTCCACGGCATGGCCGGAGTGACATAGTTGTTGAGCGGTTCCTGCCGGTCGCTCGCCGGCGAGTTGTTCGGGGCGGGGAACAGCGGATTGTAGAAGTTCGTCATCGGATTCGCCCAGCGCGACCTCGGAATCGCATTGCCGGGGAATGGAGAGCGGATCCAGTGTCCCGCGCGCGCCGCATCCGGTTGCACGGTGTTCGGATCGTAAATCTGATACTGGCTGCCGACGGTGAGCAAGTCAGAGAAGTCGCCTTGGCGGTTCTTCAGTGTGGGCACGTTCACGTTGGTGGTGGCGGTCATCTCGATCATCCGCTGCTTGGTGCCGCTGGCATTGAAGAAGAAGAACAGCCGGTTGCGCCCGCGGATGAGCTTCGGAATCTCGACCGGGCCGCCCAGGCTCACCGAATAGTCGTTGGTGTGGCCCGGAGGTTGAATCCCGCGGGCAACGAGCGCGTTCAGCTTGGCGGTGTCGCCAGCCGCTCGCGCCGAATTCAGGTTCTGGTTGTAGGTCTGCCCGAGAAAATACTGCGCCGCGTTCCAGCGCGCTTGCATGTGCTGCCAGGTGGCGGTCCCGTGCAGGTCGTTGGTGCCGGCCTTGGTCATCATCGAGAGCGTGATGCCCGATGAGAACCCAACCGAGGCATCGAGGTTCGATGTTTCCACCTTGAATTCCTGAATGGAGTCGGTGTGCGGCAGATACGCCATGCGGCGTGACGATCCCACGTTCGGCATGCCGTCCAACTGATAGTCATTGCTCGTGTCGGTGTTGCTCCGCCCGCCCACGTTGCCCGGCGTGTAGAACGTGGTCCCCAGCACGGAAGCCGCGCGGTGTGCATTCGTGCGGTAACCGCCGCGCTCCTGCACTCCGGGCGAGAAGGCAGCCAGCAGGATCGGATTGTTGTTGGGCACTGGCAGATCGTTCAGGCTCCGATTGTCGAGCAGGCGGCCGGTGGAGATGTTGTCTGTCTCCACCAGCGGAGCTCCGCCAGTGACCGTGACCTCCTCGTGCACTGACCCGACTTCCATTCGGATATCGATGGGCACGTGCGCGCCCAGGTTCAGTTCCACTCCTTGCCGCTGGAATTTCTTCATCCCGCTAGCCGTGGCGATTACCTGATAGGTGCCGGCCACCAGAAGGTTCGCTTCGTAATAGCCCTTTTCATTGGTTTCGATCGTGGTGGACACGTTCGTCAGAACGTTGGTCACCGTCACGCTGGCGCCCGGTACAGCCGAGTCTTGCGGGTCCGTGACGCGGCCGAAAATCCTGCCGCGAGTATCCTGCCCGTTCAGCAACGCCGTGGTTATGAAAGCAGCGGCGAGAACGCTGTTCCGCTTCGACATGGAAACCTCCCGAGAAGGCAAACTTCGCTTCAATCCGCAAGCGACACGATCCTGACGGGAGAATCTTATCAGAACCAGCGCGGAGCGGAGTCCAACGTCATTTGACGGTAGCAATCGCCCAAGCTACGATTGAGATCTAGTCCGGTGAAGGCCTGCCGAATGGCAGGGTTTGTATTAGGTAAAGGAAATAGCCTGACAGTGAGCAAAGCCCCCGTCCAAAGCGGGGGCTTGCTCTTATGAGGACAGCAGAAGCCGACGAGGACCTACTGCGCCTTCGATTTCCAGTTCCGCGCCAGGTCCTGCGCCTGCGCCACCTGCTCGCGCGTCATCACCTCATTGAGCCGCGCGCGACCCGAAGCGCCAGTCTCATCGCCTTGCGACGCCGCGAGATTCAGCCACATGTGCGCCTGCACGAAGTCCTGCGCCACGCCGCGCCCTTCCAGATACGCGAGCCCCAACTGCGACTGCGCGGGCGCATGTGACTGGTCCGCCGCCATGCGCAAGTAACGTGCCCCTTCGCGCGAGTCCGCTGGTACGCCTTTGCCTTGCATCAGCGCCATACCGAGCGCGAACTCGGCGTCCGCGTTGCCAGACTGCGCGGCATCGCGATACCAGCGCACCGCTCCGGCTTCGTCCTTCACGCCGCCCGCTCCTTGCCCCAACCGGGATGCCAGCGCGAGTTGCGCGTTGGTGTGGCCCTGTTCGGCGGCCGCTTGCAGCCACTGATTGGCCTCGGCCTCGTTCTTTGCGCCGCCTTTGCCCAGCGCGCGCATCGTCGCGTATTGATATTGCGATTCGACGTGACCTTGCTGCGCAGCGCTCAGCAGATACTTCGCCGCGGCCGCCTCATCGGGCGGGTTCCCTTCCAGCGACAATTGCGCCATGCGGTGCAGCGCTTCCGTGTGGCCCTGCGCCGCGGCCGCGCCTACCCACTTCTTCGCCACTTCTTCATTGGCCGCAACGTTGACGCCGCGCTGATACATGATGCCGAGTTCGTATTGCGCATCGGCATTGCCCAACTCCGCCATCGTCGTGTAGGCGCGCAACAGGTCACCCGCGCCCACGGCGTCCGGCTCAGCCGATTGCAGCGTTCGCAACTGGAAGAACGCTCCCGCGTGGCCATGCTCGGCCGCGCGGCGGAACCACCTTCCCGCTTCCTGGTTGTTGCGCGTCACGCCGCGTCCGTTGGCGTACTGCATGCCGAGTTGAAACTCGGCTTCCACGTGTTCGCGCTCGGCGGCCTTGGCCAGCCACTTCGCAGCCTCGGCCTCGTCTTGCTTCACGCCCTGTCCGGCGCTCAACATGGTCGCGATCAGAAACTGGGCTTCGGCATTGTTCTGGTCAGCGGCGAGCGAAAGCCAATTGTATGCGTCGGCTTCGTCCTTGGCGATCCCGGTGCCATTGAGCAGCGCGCGCCCGAGTTGCACCTCGGCATCCACCACGCCCGCGTCGGCGGCTTTGAGCATCCACTTCATTGCCTCGGCTTCCTGCTTGGCCACGCCGCGGCCTTCCAGCAGCATCACGCCGGTGCGATACTGCGAATCGGCGTGCCCCTGCTCGGCGGCGCGCATGTAGCTGGCAAAGGCAGCCGCATCGTCTTTGGCCACGCCCTTGCCTGTCTCCGAAAGCAAGCCCAGCCGGTAGTTCGCCTCTCGCGAACCCTTTTCGCCTGCCTTGCGAAAATAGGTGATCGCTTCAGCTTCGTTCTTGGACGTGCCGCGGCCTTCAGCCAAAGCGGCGCCGACCCAATACTGCGCTTCCGGATTTCCCTTATCGGCCAGCACCCGGTACCACTTGTACGCTTCCGAAGGGTTGGCAGCCACTCCCTTGCCCTCGGTGTACATGCGGGCCAAGTACAGTTGCGATTCCTCGTGTCCGGCCTCGGCGTCGCGCGTCAGTTCGCGGATCGCCGCCGGGTAGTCACCCGCGGCCAAGGCCCTCTGGGCCAGTGAAAAGTCAGCTCGCGCCAGTGGCCCGGCAATGCCCAGCCACAGCAACGCAGCTACTGCAGTCCTCCCAAACATTTCGGACCTCTCTTGATTGATGATAAGTGCCGATCCGGGTCCACGGATCCAGTCTCATGATAACTCCATCCTGCGTATCTTCATGAAACTTTAACCGGGCGAGGCTACTTGCAGTAGCAGCCGCGGCGCTGTCGACGCCAGCGGGACCAGATGCAGCCAGGAACGCTCGCCGAGGCCGGTCATCGCGGTCCAAATGAGCAACGGCGACATCGTCCGGCCGAATGTGTAGACGCCATCCCAGGCCTGCGGTTGCACGAGAAACGCTACAAATGTTCCGGAAAAGACCAGTAGCGGATCCGCGAGCGTGCTGTGCCGCCGCACCGCCAGCAGCGCCAGTCCCAGTGCGATCCAGATGCCGGCGACACCCGCGTAGTCGAACGCCGCGGCGAGCGCGAGCCAGTGGGATCCGAGGTGGAACTGTAAGGGCTGCCACGTTCGATTCCAGAGCCCTTCGAAAGGAATGGCCGAGGCGAACGCGGCGTCCGCCGGCGCAGTCCGCGCGTGGACCCAGCCTATCCAAAGCAGGCACGGAACCGAGGCAGAGGCAGCCAGCGCCGCCGAACGAGCGTCTCGCCGGGAAACCGCCACCAGGAAGGCCGCGGCGATCAAGGCCAAGCCTGTCTCGCGGGCCAATGGCGCCAAGGCGAGGATCGCGAACGTGGCTGGCCCGATCCGCTCGGGCGCACGCAAAGCGAAACCAGCGCACAGAGCAGCCAGTGCGGCATCCACGGTGTATCGTTCGAGCGAAACCGCCACGGCAGGTACGGCCAGAAACCCGAGTCCGAATGCGGAGTGCCAACCGAAGCGGCGGCACCACGCCGCGGTCCACCAGGCACCGAGGAAAACGAATCCGAGGATCACGGCGGCGTACGCCGCGTCGATGGCTTGGCCACGCCCCAAGGCGAGTGCCCACGCAAGCGCCGGAACCAGGATCCGCCGCCAGCGCAGCCGCGCGTTGTCGGTGAAGTCCCGCGAGCCATCGCGCATCCACGGGTCATGCGCGATCGCGTGGTAGAACTGGCCATCGAACCCGCTGCTGTGCGCGAACCGATAGGGATTCTCGCGCGCCACCGCCGGGCTGAGCGCCACCGCATCACCCGTATAGAAGAGCGCGGACCAGTTGCCGCCATAGTGAAGTTCCACCTTCGCCCACTGGAGCGCGAGCGCCAGCGCGGCGGCGAAGACACCGATACCGAGTGGACCGAGGCTTGGGCGTAGCAACTAGGGCGATGATGGCAGAGCCGCGCTACGAACGCAAATCGGCTGCGTCCGATCGGCTGCGTGCGATAATCACGTCGATGATCACTCGCCGCTCCTTCAGCGCCGGTTTGGCTGGCTCGATTGCATCCGCCTCGGCCTTCGCTGCCCGCTTCACCAAGCCACTCGGCGTCCAGCTCTACACTGTGCGAGACGTAATGCCGAAACAGCCGAAGGAGACGATTCAAGAGATCGCCAAGATCGGATTCAAGGAGATCGAAGGCACGTGGGCGGGCTTCGAGAACGTGCTCCCCATGCTGCGCGAAGCTGGACTGAAGCCGGTCAGCCTGCACGTTCCCGGCGCGCTGGCCACGGGGAATTGGAAAGCCTGGGGCTCCGATCCGATGACGTGGGAGCAGGTGGCCGCCAAGGTGAAAGGCTGGGGCATCCCGTACATGGTGATCCCCTACGTGCGGCCCGACGAGCGCGGCAAGACGCTCGATCACTACCGCAAGTTCTCAGATGAACTCAACAAGGGCGGTGAAGCGGCGGCCAAGATGGGACTGAAGCTCGCGTACCACAACCATGCTTTCGAGTTCGCGCCGATGGAAGGCTCGTCTCCGTTCCAGGTCATGATGGAGCGGACCACGGCCAAGGTCGGGCTCGAGATGGATGTGTTCTGGGTGACCGTGGCGGGTCAGGATCCGCTGGCGCTGCTCGGGAAGTACAAAGGCCGCGTGCCGCTGGTGCATCTCAAGGATATGGCCAAGGGCACTGCCAATCGCTACGACGAGCGAGTGGAGCGCACGGCGTTCAAGGAAGTGGGCAACGGAACGCTCGACTTCGGCAAGATTCTCAAGGCGGGCCGCGCGGCGGGCGTGGTCCACTACTTCGTGGAGCAGGATCAGTGTCCCGGCAATCCGCTCGACAGTCTGCGCCAGAGCTATCAGGCCGTGCGTAAGCTCGCCCTATGATGCGCACGCTCGCGGCTTTGGCCGTTGCTGCATCGCTGCACGCCGAACTCCCTCGCTTCGAAGAGCACACGCTTGCCACCGATCTCAAGGGCGGCTACCAGGTGGTCCTCTTCGACGTCAATCGTGACGGCAAGAAGGACATCATCGCGCTCGCGAGCGGGATGCCCGATCTCTACTGGTTCGAGAATCCCGGCTGGCAACGGCACGTGCTCGCCACGGGCTTCCGCCGCATGATCAACGTTGCCGCATGCGATGGCGTGGACGAGATGATCGTGGCGCACGAGTTCGCCAACACGCCCAAGGGCAGCATCGGCATCGTCTCGGTGATCACTCCCGGAGCGGACCGCACCCAACCTTGGACCGTACGAGAGATCGACCGCCTCACCACCTCGCACCGGCTGCGTTGCGCCGACATCGACGGATCCGGACGCAAGGTGTTCGTCAATGCGCCTCTTGCCGGCGCCAAGGCAGCCGCCCCTGACTATCGCGACCATGTGCCGCTCGTCTACTACAAGCCCGGCGAGTGGAAGCGCATGGTGATCGGCGAGGAGAACGAAGGTGTGGTGCACGGGATCTTCATCGAGCCTCGCCCGCGCGGCGGTGACTGCATCCTCACCGCTAGCTTCGTGGGCCTGCATCGCTATTGCTTGGATGCCGGCCGGTGGAATCGCGAGGAGTTGGCCAAGGGCGATCCCACGCCGTGGCCCAAGAGCGGATCGAGCGATGTTGCCATGGGACACTTGCGCAAGCGTCCGTTCCTGGCTGCGATCGAATCATGGCATGGGAAGCAGGTGGTCATCTACACGCAGGCGAACAAGCACTGGCAACGCCAGGTGATCGACGCGGAGCTCTCGTCGGGCCATACGATCGTGGCCGCGGACCTCGATGGCGATGGGCGCGATGAAGTGATCGCGGGGCATCGCGGTCCGGGAACGGTCGGGGTCAACCTATATCAGTCGGACAAGGCGGGCGCGCGCTGGACGCGTACGATCCTCGATGACAAGATGGCGGCTTCGGCGTGCGCCGGCGACGATCTCGATGGCGACAAGCATCCGGACATCGTCTGCATCGGGTCGGCCACCACGAACCTGAAGCTCTATTCGCGGCCGCGCTGATCGAGGGAAGCATGCTTGTTCGAAGCGCAGCATCGGCGGGCCTCGCGCCCGCGGCTGCCGCCAGCATCCGCGCCATGCTCGACGAGGCATTCGCCGGCGACTTCAGTGACGACGACTGGGACCACGCCCTCGGCGGAGTACACTACTGGATCGAAGCAGACGATGGCGCCATCGTCTGCCATGGGTCGGTGATCGAGCGCACGCTGGTTTGCGGCGACCGGCGCTATCGAACCGGCTATGTGGAGGCCGTGGCTACTGCCCCGCATCTGCACCGGCGGGGCTACGCTTCAGAGGTGATGCGTTGCATCGGAGCTCAGGTCCGCCAAGGTTTCGAGGTGGGTGCGCTCTCCACGGGTGCGCCGGGTTTCTATGCGCGGCTCGGTTGGGAACTGTGGCGTGGTCCCGTGATGGCGGCTACGGAGACGGGTGCTATCGAGAGCATGCCCGATGAGGAGGGGGGCATTATGATCCTGCGCACTGCCGCCACCATCGATCTCGATCTGGATGCCTGTATCGTGGCCGATTGGCGCACCGGCGACGTGTGGTAAGGCGCGCTCCGCGTCATTTCGGTACCATGGTACTCCTCGCGTTGGAACCCTCCGTTAGTCCGGATGGGTCCTACAAAGGGCGAGTACCGCTCCGTTACTCTGGGGATCACGATGCTTCGGATGATCTTTCTCGCCGCCCCCGCCCTGGGGCTGCTCGCCACGGGCGGAGCTTACTGGATGGCATATCGCGCGCTGCCAGTTACGTCGGGCACGATCGCTGCACCGGTGAAAGCGCGCGCCAAAGTTACTCGGGATGCGCAAGGCGTGCCGAGCATCGAAGCCTCGAGCGAGCGCGACGCCTTCTTCCTCCAAGGCTACGTCACCGCGCAGGACCGGCTCTTCCAAATGGAGTACGTGCGCCGCGACGCATCCGGCCGCCTCGCCGAGATCGTGGGCCGCAGCGGACTCGAGAGTGATATCGAAGTGCGCCGCCTGCGTATGCCGCAAGCAGCCGAGATGCACACCAAGGGTCTCAGCGACACCGATCGCGCGCCACTCGATGCGTACGCGCAGGGCGTGAATCGCTTCCTCGAAACCCATCGCGGCAAGCTGCCCGTGGAGTTTCGACTTGCAGGCATCGAGCCCGAGCCGTGGACCGCGAAGGATTGCGTGCTCGTGTATCTGCAATTCGCCCGCACGCTCAGCCACAATCCGGTTGAGGAGACATCCAAGGAAGAGTTACTGGCCAAGGGCGACGCAGCCAAGGTCCAGGAGTTGCTGCCGGTGCGCGCGGGCGGCGAGATGAAGAGCGGATCCAATGGCTGGGCCATCGCTGGATCGCGCACCAAGTCCGGCAAGCCGATCCTCGCGAGCGATCCGCATCTGCTGCATTCCGATCCCGAGTATTGGTACCGGATCCATCTGCGCGGCGGCGAGCTCCACACGAGCGGCGTGTCGATTCCCGGATTGCCGGGCATCACCGTGGGCCAGAACGACCACATCGCCTGGGGACTCACCAACCTTCTGTTTGACCTCGAGGATCTCTACATCGAGACCGGCGCGCCGCTGCGCACCGAGCATGAGACGATCCGCGTGCGGGGAGAGAAGCCGGTGGAGTTGGCCGTGCCGGTGTACAAGCACGGTCCGGAGCTGTATACATCGAACGGTAGGCACTACGCGGTTCGCTGGGCGGCAACCGAGCCCGGCTTCGCCTACGTGATTCCGGCGATGAACCGGGCTCGCAACTGGAGCGAGTTCCGACAGGCGCTCGCTCACCAACCGGCGCCTTCGATGAACTGGGTCTACGCCGATACGGAAGGCAACATCGGAATGCAGTCGGCGGGTCCGTTGCCTTTGCGCCGTGACTGGGATGGCGATGTGCCGCAGACTGCTAGCGATCATGAGTGGGCCGGCTACATTCCGTTCGAGGACATGCCCTCGGTGTTCAATCCGCCCTCGGGCTTCGTGGTGGCGGCCAACCAGAACCTGTTTCCGAGCGGCTACAAGTACCGCTCGCATGGAGCCTATGCACCGCACTATCGCGCCGCACGGATCACAGAGATGCTGGCCGCGCGAAAGGATTGGGATGCCGACTCCACGCTCACGATGCAGAATGACGTATATTCCGCGTTCTTGCACTTCATCGCCCGTGAAGTTTCGACGGCGGCCAAGCGTCGCTCTGTCAGCGGAGACGCGGCGAAAGCGGCTACACTGCTCGCGGAATGGAACGGGCAAGCCGAGTCCGGGTTAGCGGCGCCGTTGATCGCGAGCGAAACATTTCTGCAGATCCGCGTGGCGTTGGCCGAACGAGCCGCTCCCGGGGCGGGATCGGCCAGCCGCAGCGAGATCGTGATGGTCGCCATGGAGCGGCTGTTGCAGACGCGCCCGGCCGGATGGTTCCCCGATTGGGATGAGTTCCTGGCGAAGTCGCTCTCGGCCGCGGTGGAGGCGGGCAAGAAGAAGTACGGTCCGGAGCCCGCGCAATGGACCTTCGCGCGCTTCTCTCCTGTGACGTGGAAAGCGCCCGTTCTCGGCGACCTTCGCCTGGTGGGCCGCTACTTCCAGACTGGACCCATCCCGCAACGCGGAACGTCGACCTCCATCCACTACTCGTGGGGACGGCTCGGGCAATCGATGCGAATGGTGGCGGACATGAGCAACCTCGAGCATTCGTTGCTCAACACGGTGGTGGGCCAATCCGGGCAAGTGCTCTCGCCGCACTACCGCGATCAGTTGCAAGCGTTCCACGCGGGAAAAAGCTACCCCATGCCGTTCGGCAAAGCGTCAAGCACGGAACTGCTCGAATTTGTTCCGGAGTAAACTACCCGATCCCGCCCGCACTGATCGAATGTGGGGCAGGCTTCAGCCTGCGCGGGACTTCAGTCCCGCTCCTCGCCGTAGACTTCACCCGATCCCGTAGCTCTCACGCAGCAGATCCACATGATGCTGCACGTGTCCGGCGGTGATGAACGCCACCGCCCGCATCGAAATCGGTTTGCCGCTGGCGGTGCCGCGCCGCATCCAGGCATCGGCCGGGAACCCGCGGAACAACGCGAGGGTCGCAGCCCGCACCGCGATCCATTCTTCCACGTGGCTGGCCCACGAACGCGCATCCGACATGGCCGGCTTCACGTAGTCGTCTTGTTCGAAGCCGGGCAGCGGAGTCTGGTCGCCGCGGCCGATGCGCAGGGCGCGATAGGTGAAGATGCGCTCTGTGTCGGAGACATGGGCCCAACTCTCGCGGATGCTCCACTTGCCTTCCGCATACCGGTACAGTGAGCGCTCCTCGCTGATGCTCCGGAGTAGAGCCGGAACTCGCTCCACTTGTTCGATCATCACCGCCAAGGGATCGTCACCGGCTACTTTGCTCACGTAGCCGGCTGCCCAAGGCGCGTACTCGTCACTGCCCGGTCTTCCGATCATCTTACTTGCGCAGGAAGCCCGCGGCCAACCGCAGGATGTCTTCCATCCCACCGCCGCTCTGTTGGGCTTGCCCTCCGCCGCCACCGAGCAGTGGACCCAACATTCCGAGCAAACCCGAAGCCTGCGGTTGCGGAGCCGGAGCGCCGCCGCCGAGAACCGCCGAAGCCACCGCTCCCAGTAATCCGCCGCCACCACCGCCACCCATCGCAGCCGAAGCAGCGGCTCCCAGCAAACCTTGCGAAGACGCGCCGCGGCTCAAGCCCCCCATCATCAGGCTCGCCACCATTGGCAGCATCTGCTTCAGGATTCCCGAATCGATCCCCGTCTCCGCCGAAGCCTGCGCGGCGACTTGACGGCTCACGCTGCGGTCGCCCAAGAGGTGTCCCAGGATCCCATTGCCATCAGCGATGCCTTCCTGGCTGGTCAGATGCGATGGGTCGTCGAGATAGCGCTGATGATTCCCGCTCGAAAGTGCGCCGAGCAAGCCTTCCATGCCTCCTTCTTGCTGCGCGTTCTGGTTGACTGCGCCAGCGAGCATCGGCAGCAGCGCCGAGATCGCCGACTGCGTCTGGTCTTCGCTCAGACCGAACTGATTGGACATCTGCTGCACGGCTCCGCCGCCCGCGGCGCTCGTGATGAGATCGAGTAAGTTCATGGAGTTCTCCTGTGTACGCGTATCAGAGTAGCATAGAGAGTCATGGCAGCCACATTCGATGTTTGCGTGGTAGGAAGCGGTCCGGGCGGCGGCATTGCTGCGTATGTGCTCGCGGAAGCGGGGCTCAAAGTCGCCCTCATTGAGGCAGGCCGGCGCGTGCGGCCTGGCGTCGACTACAACGGCCACGCGCCCATCTACGAGAATCTCCCCAAGCGCGCCGCCGCGGGGCTTCGGCCGGTATCGAGCGTGTGGAACGACTTTCAAGAACGCGACCATTTCGTCGGCGTGGGCGATCGCCCAGGGCATGGGTTGTTGCGCGTGCTCGGCGGCCGTTCCGTCTGCTGGGCCGGACATAGCTTGCGGTTCGGTCCGCTCGACTTCAAGCGCTGGCCCATACCTTATGAAGAGGTGGCGCCCTACTACTCGAAGGCCGAGCGGCTCATGTGCGTGCACGGCTTCAAAGACGGCCTTTCCAACATGCCCGATGGGGACTTTCAACCGGGCGTGCCGCTGCGTTGTTCGGATCAGATGGTGAAGCGCGGCGTGGAACGCCTGAAGAAGCAAGGCCGAGAGATGGAGTTCGTGGCGCAGCGCAAGGCGATCCCCACGGTGGCGAGCCACCGCGCCACGTGCCACTACTGCGGCCACTGCATGAAGGGATGCGAGATCGATTCCAAGTACACGTCCGCGAACACGCCCATCCCGATGGCGCTCAAGACGGGGAACCTCACGCTGCTGACCGAGTGCATGATGACGCGCATCGTTACGGACTCGGCGAAGTCGCGGATCAAGGGCGTGGAGTACGTGGGCAAAGACGGCAAGACCGCCGCTCTCGATTGCCGGGCGCTGGTGCTCTCGTGCAGCACAGTGGAGACTGCGCGGCTGCTGCTGATCCACGGCCTCGCCAACTCGAGCGGGCAAGTGGGCAAGAACCTGATGAGCCACTTCGGCGTCACCGTGTTCGGCCTGTTCCCGAACCTGCGCGGACGCGACGCTTCGCGGGACGAAGGCACGGATTACTTCCACGGCCTGCTCACGAACCTCTACTGGAACAAGCCTTCGAAAGATTTCGAGGGCACGTATCAGGTGCAGGTGGCCTCGGGCCTGCAACGCTTCCTGCCGCTGCGCGACGTGCCCGGCTTCGGCGAAGCTCTCAAGCGCGACCTTCGCGAGAAGAACGTGATCCACACGAACATGAACATGCAGGCGATGATGCTGCCCTCGCCGGGGACGTTCGTGGATCTCGCGCCCGATCGGAAGGATCGCTTCGGGCTTCCGCTGCCGCGCGTGCACCTGCACTATGGCGCGAACGAACTCGCCATGGCGCGCGACATGGTGCGGACGTGCGAGGAGATCGTGCACGCTGCGGGTGGTGAGATTCATTCCAAGCCCACCGAGATTTCGCCGCGCACTTTGGTTATTGATCTCAACCACTGGGCCGGGACCATCAAGATGGGCAGGGATCCGAAGACGTCGGTGGTCAACACTTCGGGGCAGTCACACGATATCCCGAATTTGTTTGTAGCTGACGCGTCGGTGTTCCCGGCGTATCCCGAGAAGAACCCCACGCTCACGAACGTGACGCTGTCGTGGCGCACCGCAGCGCTACTGGCCGAGAAGATGAAACGGAGGGAAGTATGAATCGCCGCGACCTCATTCAGATTGCTGCAGCAGCCGCGGTCACGTCGGGCTGCCTCGATGCCGCGGAGACAGGCACGCTCGAAACGCTGGCGGAGATTATTGTTCCGGGGGCGAAGGCCGCGCGCGTGCCTTGGTTCATTGACACGATGCTCGCGAATGCGCCGGCTCCGGTGAAGGAAGAGTGGAAGAGCGGTTTGGCTGCCGTGGCGCGGGAGTTCGCGTCGAAGCAGCCGCTTCGTGTGGTGGAGGCGATGGCTCGAGGCGAGTCCGCGCCGAAGACCGAACTCGAGCGCTTCTTCGTCACTGCGAAACGCATGGTGGTAGAGGGCTACGTGATGTCGGAAGAAGGCGCTCGCTACTTCGGCGTGTCTGGGCATCATATATATAAGGACTTCCCCGGCTGCACGCACAAGGAACACCAGCCGTGATCGAACGTCGTGCGCTGTTGCCGTGGCTGGCCGCGTGGACCGAGTATTGCCGGGGCCGTGGTGAGCACACCACCGAGGAGCACCAGCCGTGATCGAACGCCGTGCGTTGTTGCAGTCGCTCGCCGCCTTGCCGTTGGCAGGGCAAACACAGAGTGCCCCGAGGCCGTGGATCGGTGCTGAGTATTGGTCGAACCCGCTGCAGGATTGGCAAGCCCGCGGCGAGCGCATCGAATGCATCGCCGCAGGTGGCGACCGAAACGTTTACCTGCTCACCTACGATCTCTCGCGCGACAACGAGCCCTTCGAAACCTCCGTGCGGCTGGGCCGGCTCGAAGAAGAGCGCGGTCCGCTCGGCCCTGGTTGGATAGGCCTCCGCGTGGGCATTCGCGGCGCGTTCGATGACTATCGCGATAGCGCGCTGCGCGGGCGCGGGCTCGATTGCGGCATCTCGACGGACGGCCGCCTGTTCATTGGGGAGGTGCGCGAGGATGCTCCGCGCGTGAGCGACCTGGCGGACGTCACGCTGCGACTCTCCACCGAGCCGCGCGGTGCGCAATACCGGCTGACGCTCGCATCGGGGAAGCTCCGCCTCACTCGCGACGTGCCCGCGGAGTGGCTGGTGGGCGGGCTCGCGCTCGTGTGCAGTTCCGGCGAGATTCTCCCTTCTCCTCAGCCGGTGGCGTTTCCCACCGATCCGGCTGGCGGCCTTAAGCCCGGAACACAACGCGGGGGAAATGTTCGCTTCTGGTTTCGCAACTGGCGCGTCGGCGGGGCCAAGCTCGCCATTCATCAGGAGCGCGCCTGGGGTCCGATTCTCTTCACGCAGTACACGCTGAGCCGCGGAACGATGAAGCTCACAGCGCAGTTGGCGCCGAGTTCGGGCACCGCGGCTGAGCTCCACGTGCGCCGCGGTGGAGTGTGGCAGAAGATCGCGGATGCGACGGTGGACGCCGATTCCTGCACCGCCCGATTCCGCATCTCCGGTTGGGATGCAAGCGTCGATGTGCCCTACCGCGTAGTCTACGAAACACAGAGCTACGAAGGCGTGATCCGCCGCGACCCGTTGGACAAGCCTCGAATCGTAGTGGGCGCGCTCACTTGCCAGAACGATCACGGATTTCCGCACGCGCCCATCGCGCGCAACTTGAAGGCGATCGATCCCGACATCCTCTTCTTCACCGGGGACCAGCTCTACGAGCGCAGCGGCGAATACGGCATCCAGCGCGCGCCGGCGGCCATGGCGCGGCTCGACTATCTTCGCAAGTGGTTCCTGTTCGGATGGGCTTGGGGAGATTTGACGCGCAACACGCCATGCGTCTGCTTGCCCGACGATCACGACGTGTATCACGGCAACGTTTGGGGCGCGGGTGGCCGCAAAGCCGAAGGCGCCGGACCCGCGGGGCAAGACTCTGGCGGCTATGTGATGCCGGCCGAGTGGGTCAACATCGTGGAGCGCACGCAATCGAGCCACTTGCCCGATCCGCCCGATGCCACACCGGTGGACCAAGGCATCGCGGTGCACTACGGGCATCTCGTGTGGGGCGGCGTGAGCTTCGCGCTGCTCGAAGATCGCAAGTGGAAGTCCGCTCCGAAGACGCTGCTCGCGAACGCGCAGATCTACAACGGCTGGCCGCAAAACGCCGCGTATGGCGCGAAGGACGGTGACGTGGCGGGCGCGCAGTTGCTCGGGCCCCGGCAGGAGAAGTTCCTCGACGAGTGGTCGCGCGATTGGACGGGCGGCATCTGGATGAAGTGCGCCGTCTCGGCCACCATCTTCTGCAACGTGGCCACGCTGCCCGCTTCGGCCAAAGACGACTCGATCGTGCCCAAGCTCGCGCCGCTTGAGCCCGGCGCATATCCAGCAGACGACAAGACCGTGATGGATCACGACTCCAACGGCTGGCCGCAGACGCCGCGCAATCGCGCGCTTCGTTCGCTGGCGCGCTGCCTGGCAGTGCATGTCGCGGGCGATCAGCATCTCGCCAGCACCGTACAGTACGGCGTCGACGAGCATGGCGATGCGCCGTGGGCCATCTGCACGCCCGCCATCTCGAACATCTTTCCGCGGCGCTGGTATCCGCCCTCGAAGCAGCCGTTCGGCAAGCATCTCGATGGCTTCGGAAATCGGATCACGGTACATGCAGTGGCGAATCCTTTGAACTACCGCGTGGAGCCCGCGGCGCTGAACAATCGCGCTCCCGGATTCGGCGTGGTGGAGTTCGATCGAGACACGCGCCGGATCACGCTGGCGAACTGGCCGCGCTGGGCTGACGTAACCAAGGGCGGCCGGCCGTATCCGGGTTGGCCGGTCACCATCGATCAAGCGAGTAACGGCATGTCCGCCGCGCCATTCGTGCTCGATCCGCTGACGAGCCGCGAGCCAGATCCAGTGGTGGAGGTGCTCGAGGAGTCGACGGGCGCGATCGTGCGCTGTTGGAGAGCATCGGGAACGCGAATCGCCGTTCGCGTTTGGCGGCAAGGGCGCTACACCGTTCGGCTCTTCAATCCGGATGGCAAGTTCGAAGTCATCCGGCGCGGTCTCGTTGCCAGGAAAGCGTGACCAAAACAGGAAGCTGGTATTTTGTTGAGATGCTACGCCTCGCCTTTCGTGTGGCCGCGGGCCTGGTCCCGTTGGCGCTGCTACTGCCACAACAAAGCGACCTCAATTTTCTGACGCAGCATGTCGACGGCCGCGATATCTCGCGCATGCTGCCGAACTACCTGAAGGCGAAAGCGCTGGGGCAGCTCGACGCGCGCAAGCAGGAAGTAGCGCGCATCCGCACGTCGCAGGACCTTGCTGCTCGCCGCGAGTACATTCGCCGCCAGCTCACGGCGCATCTCGGCGGCTTCCCGGAGAAGACGCCGCTCAACGCGCGCGTCACCGCTACGCTCGACCTGGGCACGCATCGCGTGGAGAAGATCATTTTCGAAAGCCAGCCCGGATTCCCCGTCACCGCGAACCTCTACCTGCCGAAATCCGGCACCGGACCATTTCCCGCGATTTTGTTTCCGCTTGGCCACGAGGCTGGTGCGAAGGCACACGAGGCCTGGCAGTATCTGCTCCACACGTTCGCGCAGCGCGGCTACGTGTGCCTTGCCTGGGACACGATCGGCCAGGGCGAACGCATCCAACTCTGGGACGAAGACACGCAGCAGTCGAAGGTGGTCGCCTCTACTACCGAGCACACGGTGATCGGATTGCAGACGATGCTGGTGGGCGAGTCGGTGGCGCGCTACACGATCTGGGACGGTATCCGCGCGCTCGACTATTTGCTCTCGCGGCCCGAAGTGGATCGCAAGCGCGTCGGACTCACGGGCAACTCGGGCGGCGGCACGCACACGTCCTATCTCGCCGCGATCGACGATCGCTTTGCCGCGGCCGCGCCTTCCTGCTACCTGACCAATTGGCGGCGGTTGCTCGAGACGATCGGACCACAGGACGCCGAGCAATGCATTCCGCCTTTCCTCGCCTCGGGTCTCGATCATCCCGATTTCGTGTATGCCGCGGGTCCGAAGCCGTTCAAGATGCTGGTTGCGATCCGCGATTTCTTCTCGATCGAGGGTGCGCGCGAGACGTACGCTGAAGTGTCGCGTGTCTATGACTCGGTTGGTTTTGGCGATCGCTTCTCGAAGTTCGAAGCCGATGATGGGCACGGGTACACGCAGCCGCGGCGCGCGGAGTCTTATCGATTCTTCAGCAAAGCGCTGACTGGCACAGAGGACACGCGGCCCGAGCCGGATATCAAGATCCTCTCCGAGCACGAACTCTGGGCGACGAAGACGGGCCAGGTGGCCACTTCGCTTCCGAATAGCGAGAGCGTGTACTCGATCAACCAGAAGCGGTTCGCGCAAGTGCGCCAGCGAGGCGCCACGCTCGAAAGCGTGCGCAAGTTCACCGGATTCGCGCCGATGCAAGGCGCGCCCGCCGTGACGCCCTACGGCCGCATTGACCGGCCGGGATTCTCGATCGAGAAGCTGACGTACGAGTCCGAACCCGGCATTCGCATACCTTCGTTGCTCTACGTGCCAGCGGGCTCGGGACGCAAGCCCGCCGTGATTCTCGCGTGGGGCTCGGGCAAAGCCGCCGCGAACTCGGCAGCCGAAGAACTCGCGCGCAACGGCAGCATCGTGCTCAGCGTGGACCTGCGGGGGCTCGGCGAAACACGCGCTGTTCGCGACAACTACTCGAACGATTGGGCTCGCTACTTCGGCGACTATGAATCTTCGATGACCGCGCTGCTCACCGGGAAGCCGCTCGTAATCCAGCGGGCCGAAGACATCGCTCGCGCCGTGGACCTGCTGAGCGCGCGCGCCGACGTAGAACGCATCACGGTCCGCGGACGTGAACTGGCGGCGATCCCCGCGCTGCACGCAGCGGCGTTCGATTCGCGCATCGCCGGTGCGACGGTCGAGCGAATGGTGACGTCGTGGGAGTCGGTGATCCGCCATCGCATCCACAAACTGCAATGGGAAAACGTGGTGCAAGGAGCGCTGCGACACTACGACCTGGCGGACTTGGTGAAGTGGTCCGCGCCGAGGCATGTGGAGATCGTGGAGCCGCTCAATCCGCTGGGCCTGCCGGCATTGTAGAAACCTCATGCGGCCTTTGGGAGCGTGATGCCGGCTTTGATTGCGCCGAGTTGCGCCATGGTCCAGCGGGACTCGGCGATGAGGCGGCGGCAGAAGGCTTCGTTTTCGAGATTGGGCAGCGGTTGGGTTTGTTTTTTCAGCTTGGCGAGATCGGCGAGTGGAGGCTGGATTTCCGCCGGTTGCCCGGGGACTTCGCGCGCGGCGCGCCCGGTCTGGAGTTTGCGGAGCTCGGCGAGCGCGCGGTAGTGAGCACGCTCGAATTGAGCGGCGTAGCGGGAGTAACGGTCGAGCTTGGCTTCGTTTTGTTCGAGGAGCGCTTCCGCTTCCAGGCGGCGGCACTTCTCGGTTTTCCAAGCGGCCTGGACGAGGTTGGAGAAGACGAGTTCCTCGTTGATGCCTTGGGGACGGAGTTCGTCGCGTTGCAGTTCGAGGAAAAGATCGAATTCGTCGCGGTCTGCAGGGGCGACCACGAATGTGGCCGTGAACAAGCCGTGGGTGACTGCGTTGTTCGACGAAACCGCTTTGCCCTCGGCGGTGCGCGGTCCTGTGGAGTGCTGCGCGTTGGCGCGATTGGCTTCGTTTTGCGCGGCGGTGGCTGCGGACATGGTGGTTCTCCTCTGGCGTTAGAAATGCGAAAGGCGGCCCGGACGCGAGGGTCCGTGCCGCCTTACGATTTCAGTGTCTCATGGGCGTCAAGAGGATTTGGGGTGTTTTGGGGGAGGGGGGTGCTGAAAACGAAGGAGAAATTCCGTTGGTTTGGCTGTGACTGGCCGAATCAGCGGGAGCGAGAAGGAAGGTGCGCAGTCGCGGCTTCGAGGGTTTGTTGTTCAGCGTGGGCCAGGGTCGAGAAGAAGTCGAGGCCGGTGCGGCGTTCTACCTCGTCGACCGAAACGGCGAAATCATCGAGCGATTCGAAGGAGACTTCGGCGTTCGGGACGATGGCGGCGTACATGCGTTTCTGTTCGCCATGGATGGCGAGCCAGACCTTGAAGAAGTGCGTGGGTACGGCGACCTCGCCGGCGAATTGGGTAGGGCCGCTCGAGAAGAGCGGTCCGGTGAAGACATAGACGGCGTCGGATCTTGACGCGGAGGCGCGGACGGAGTTTTCGATGCGGCGCCAGAGTCCGCGGTTGATGGCGGGGAGTTGGGGCGCGGCATTCGAGAGCACGAACGTGGATGCGATGGCCTCGGGGGAGAAGGCGAAGTCCTCGGCGGGGACGAGATGGCCGCGGTGGAATCCCGTGAGGCGATAGTCGGCGTTATGGGCGACGGGTCCGGCGAGCATGGTGTCCGGGTGGAAGCTGTGCGGGCGTTGCGCATGGCCGCCGAGGTTGGCGGGGAGGAGTTCGTAGGCGGTCCAGGTGGGGAGGCGGAGCGACGAGTCGTGGCAGAGGACGAAGAAGCGGTGGTTGGCTAGTTCGGAAGTAGGCAACTGGCAGGCCGGGAGTCCGAAGCGGGAGGGCTGGGCGAGGAGGGTTTGCGCGGCGGCGATGAGGAGAGCAGAGAGCAACTTCACATTCCATAGATCGGCGGAATGGAAACGTTTCTTTAGGAAATGTTTAAAACATATTGGTTGAAGCTGGGTTCGGCGTCAGGGGACAGCGGCCTCGTCGGCGGACGTGGGGGGCTCGGCGGCGGAGGTGGGGGGCGGGGGAGCGGCGCGTCGTGGGAGGGACTGGGAGGCTGGAGGCGAGCAATGGGTCGAGCAGTTCGGGTTTGGGTTTTGGAAGAGGAGTTCGCAGTGCGAAGATCATGAATCATGGCGAAGCTGCGATTGTTGGTAACGAACGATGACGGGTGGGATGCTCCTGGCTTGGCCGCGTTGGCCGATGTGGCGCGGCGGTTCGGGGAAGTGGTGATCGTTGCTCCGCGGGATCCGCATTCCTACGCGGGGCACCGCGTCACGACGGATCGCCCGCTCGAACTGCGTGCGACCGCCGGCGGCGCGTGGTGGCTGGATGGTTCACCGGCAGACTGCGTCCGCGTCGCGCTTCGCGGACTCGCGCTCGACGTGGACTGGGTGCTCGCGGGCATCAACCGCGGCGGGAACCTCGGCGCGGACCTATTCACTTCGGGCACGGTCGCCGCGGCACGCGAAGCCGCTTTGCTCGGTAAACCGGCGATCGCGATTTCGCAGTATGTCCGGCGCGACCTCGCACTCGATTGGTCCCAGTCCGCGGCGCTTGCAGAGAGCGCGATCGAGCGGCTGGTCCACGCGCGCGAGCCCGGGATTTACTTCAACGTAAATCTGCCGCATCGGGCAGACGGCGAGGAGGTTGGGCATGCCGAGTGCGAACCGGACAATCAGCCGCTCGATGTACGGTTCGCGTGCGAGGGGGCGCAGTGGCGTTATGCGGGGAGCTACGCGGGCCGGCCGCGGACGCCGGGCCGCGATGTGGATTTGTGTTTTGGAGGGGCGGTGACAGTGAGCCGGCTGCGGATTTGAATCAGCGCATGTTGTATCCTGGGATCACCCGGCCGCGACCATGCGTAACCCGCCGCCGGCCAGGGGCATCTAAAGGAAAGGAACCGTTCATGCGCCTTGCATTCCTTTTCACCGTACTCACCGCGTTGGCCGCCGCCTTCGAGCCGGCCACCAGCGACCAGCCGAACCCATCTCAAATCGAAGAGATCATCAAGAACTTCGCGGCCAAGGAAGCCGAGTTCTCCAAGGCGCGCGAGAACTACACGTATCACCAGACGGTCCGCGTGCAGGAGTACGACGATGCCGGCGCTCCCGGCGGCAAGTGGGACGTCGACTCCGACATCGTCTTCGACCTCGGCGGCAAGCGGACCGAGCGCGTGGTGAAGGCTCCGGTGCCGACGCTGCGCATGGTGAACCTCTCGCCCGAAGACGAGCAGGATCTCAGAGCCGTGCAGCCCTTCGTCCTCACGTCGCAGGATGTCGACAAGTACCATGTGCGCTACGTCGGCAAGGACAATGTCGACGAGATTCCGTGTTACCTCTTCGCCGTGCGCCCCAAGAAGATGGAGCAGGGTAAGCGCTACTTCGCGGGACTGATTTGGGTGGATGACCGCGACCTTCAGATCGTCAAGAGCTACGGCCGCGCCACCGGCGTCCTGAAGAAGAACAGCGATCAGCAGTTCCCCAAGTTCGAGACCTATCGCCAGCAGATCGACGGCAAGTACTGGTTCCCCGTCTACACCTACGCCAATGAATTGCTCACCTTCGATAGCGGGCAGCGGGTCCGGATCAAGATGACGGTGAAGTACGCCGATTACAGGCAGTTCAAGAGCGACGTGAAGATCACGTTCGGCGATCCGGTGGAACAGCCGAAGCAGGAAGAAGCCAAGCCGCAGCCCAAGAAGCCCTGATTTCCGCCGTTTGACCCGGCAATCGCCCCGCACAGTGCCAGGGCCTTTGGACGGACCTAGGCCTATGCTTTAATGGGAAATTGGTCATGAAACGCCGGATGACCCTGCGCCACCGCTGGCTAGCCATTACCCGCCGTCTGCGCGAATTTCGCATGATCTTCCGCGGGCTAACCGCCACGGACCACCCCATTCTGGCGCACATCATCCCGATGCGGCGCTGCAACTTGGCGTGCGGCTACTGCAACGAGTACGACAACGTCTCAAAGCCGGTGCCGATCGAGGTGATGCGGCAGCGGCTGGACAAGCTCGCGAGTCTGGGCACCACGATCGTCACGATCAGCGGCGGCGAACCGCTGATGCACCCCGAACTCGACGACGTGATCCGCACGATCCGCGGCCACGGGATGATCGCGGGGATGATCACCAACGGCTACCTGCTTACGCCCGAGCGCGTGCAGCGGCTCAACGCGGCCGGGCTGGACCACATGCAGATCTCGATCGACAACGTCATGCCTGACGAGGTGTCGAAGAAGAGCTTGAAGGTGCTCGACAAGAAGCTCCAGGTGCTGGCCGAGCATGCCGATTTCCACGTGAACATCAACTCCGTGGTCGGGGGGGGCATCAAGAATCCGGACGATGCGCTGGTGGTTTCCAAGCGCGCGATCGAGCTCGGGTTCACGTCGACGGTCGGCATCATCCACGATGGCGATGGCCAGTTGCGCCCGCTCGCCAATCATGAGCGCGAGGTCTACTCGTCGATCAAGCAGTTCGAGAAGTCGAGCTATTCGCGCTTCAACAAGTTCCAGGAAAAGATCGCGGAGGGGCGGCCCAATGATTGGCGCTGCCGCGCGGGCGGGCGGTATTTGTACATCTGCGAGGATGGGCTGGTTCATTATTGCTCGCAGCAGCGGGGATTCCCGGCAAAGCCGCTGCTCGAGTACACGCGGCAGGATGTGATCCGCGAGTATGACACCGAGAAGGGCTGCGCGCCGCACTGCACGGTGTCATGCGTGCACCAGATTTCGCTGATGGACGCGTGGCGCGATCCGCAGACGATCCGGGCGCGGAACCCGGAAGTGCCGTCGGGACTGGTGCAGATCGAGTAGCGGGCTCCGAGACGTCAGGCTTCCGGCAGTGCCGCGTCGACGTGCGCCGGAACCCGAAGCGTGAACGTGGATCCCTGGCCAGCCACGCTCTCCACGGTGACGTCGCCACCCATGAGATGGCTCAGGCGCTTGGTGATGGTGAGCCCGAGACCCGTGCCTCCATACTTGCGGGCGTGCGAGCCGTCGGCTTGGTAGAACGCCGAGAACAATTGCCCCACCTGCTGTTCGGTCATGCCGATGCCGGTGTCGCGGACACGGCAAGCGATCCAATCCCGTCCATCGGCTTGTTCGCGAGTGACATCGAGCGACACCTCGCCATCTTCGGTGAACTTGCAGGCGTTGGCCAAGAGATTGAACAAGCTTTGGCGCATGCGCATGGGATCACCCACTGCCTCGGAGATCGATTCGTCGACGCGAACCTCGAGCCGGTTGCGATTTTTGCCGGCCAAGGGGCGCACGGTGGCCACGGCGTCCGCCACCACGTGATCCACGCGGTAAGGCTCCAAGTTGAGCTCGAGCCGCCCGGCCTCGATCTTCGAAAGATCGAGAATGTCGTTGACGAGGCTGAGTTGGTGTTTGCCCGCGCGGCGAATCTTTTCTAGGTCTTCTTCGAAATGGTGGAGGCCTTCGGCTTGCGCCTCCTCTTGGAGCAATTCGGCGTATCCGATGATCGCGTTGAGCGGAGTGCGCAGTTCATGCGTGACTGTGGCGACGAAGGCGCTCTTGGACCGGCTGGCATGTTCGGCGGCGGCGCGCGCGGTTTCGAGCTCGAGATTTTGGATGCGGAGACGTTCGCCGTCGCGGAGCATTCGCCAGTAGATTTCGTTCTGCACTCCGCCCAGAATGAAAAGCAACGAGAAATAGAGCACGTGGAGCAGGGCGAGGCCGATGCCTTCTCTGCCGCCGAACCAGAATCCGATCACCAACGTCGCGGGCACTCCCATCGCGATCACGTGCGCCTGCATCAGCCGTTTGTGCGAAGCCATCGAGAGCACGCCGCCCGCTGAGGTCCCGCTGGTGCAGGTGGCGAGGATCATCGTGGGCCAACTCACCAGACCGTAGTAGGCGTAAGTGACGGCATAGAGCAGGCCCCACCAGGTGCTGGAGCCGAGGATGGTGACGAAAAGCCACCAACGCCAATGGTTTTGCGATTCGCCCTCTTCGCCTTGCACCTTGGCGGCCACCCAAGTTCGGATTGCGCAGAAGCCCACGGCGAGGAAACAAGCGGACCCGAATACGTAAAGATGATCGGCGATGTAGGTGGTTGTGGTACCGGTTACCAGTAGAAAAAACAGGTACACCCACGGGCCCAGCCGGGCTCGGCGGGTGAGGTCGCGGTCCGCTTGCAGTTGTGCCGTGGTTGCCAGCGCCATCCTGGTTCCGTACTTCAGGCTTTATCGGCTGAAAACGTGAGGAAGGTTAGAAACGCCGGACCAGGATCAATTGGCGTCAATGCTCGGAAGGCGTTGCTGGCGGAGCCTGCTGAGGAGACGGAGTTTGCGGCGGTCAAGCTCTTCACTGTGCTCGAGTGTCAGCGCTTGCTCGGTGGCGGTGAGCGCGGCGCGGTAGTCCTTCACGTGATGCTCGTAGATCTTGGCGAGAGCCACGAGCGACTGCGCCTGGAACGGATTCCGCCCCGACGCGAGGTCATGATAGAGCGTGAGCGCCTCGCCCACGGCGCCGAGTTTTTTCTCGAGCTCGGCGAGGTCCCAGATGGTGCGGAACATCAGATCGTCGCGCAGGTTGCGGCGGATCGCCGAGCGGAACAGGTCGCGCGCTTGCTCGATCTGGCCGTTCTGGCGGAGCCATCGGCCGAGCGAGACGGATTCCGCTGCGTGGCGATTTTCCTGGGCGGAGGGATCGCGAAACGCCCACGGGACCACGCCGGTGAGGCAGGCTAGCGAAACAATGTCGAGCGCGTTGTGGTGGAAGACAGGCGCCAGGCGCGCTACGGCGCCAGAGCGCACCCAGTCAAAGTACACTTCCGGGATCATCTGGCCCGGGATGTCGCCTTCGCGCTCATGGCCGAGGATGCTGGTCTCGAGCTCCACCAAGCGGCAATTGTCGAGCCGCAAGCGCCAGAGCCGGCGCGCGCTGAAGAGCAGGTCGAGATGGGGGATTTCGTCGAACGGCGGCCGCGCGCGAGAGAGCCGGTAGCGCGTTTCGAGCAATGGGACGTCGAAGCATTTGCCGTTGTAGGTGACCAGCACCTGCGCGCCTGTGAGCGCTTCGGTGAGCGCGTGGAGCTGGCTCTTCTCTTCGTCGTAGTCGCGCATGAAGAACTGGCGCACCTCGAATCCGCGCGGAGTGATGCGGCCCACGCCGATGAGGAACGCGCAGGTTCCGGCACCGCCGGCGAGTCCGGTGGTTTCGGTGTCGAGGAAAGCCCAGGTCTCGGGATGCGCTTCGGTGACGGCGCCTTCGGTGAGTTGGGCGAGGAGGTCTGGGGGCAGGTCCTGGAGGCGAGCGATCTCCATGTTGCCGTGGCGGCGATGGTGTTCCCAAACGCGAGTGGTCTCCCAGTGGCGGCCGTGCGGCGTCGCGATTTCCTCGCCTGGGACGATGTCTTGGAGCGACGGCTTGGGCAGGTTGGCGCGAGCGATCATGCGCTGCTCGACGCGCTCGGCGGCGGCGGTCATTTTGCGGCGGAGGAAGTCGAGTTGAGCTTGGAGGTCCGGCTGCGCGGCGTCGGCCATGTTCGCCTTTTCTTTGCCAGTATCGCATGGCTTCGGCAGCTAGGTCTGGCTTCGGTACGAATCGACAGACGGGGTAATTGCAGGGATGTTCACAGGAAGAGCTCCATCAGGACCTCGTCATCCTCCACTCCGTCTACGATGACTTGCCGCGTGAGCCGTCCGCACTGCTGGAACCCGAGTCTGCGATAGAAGTCCTGGGCGCCAACGTTCGATGCCCGAACCTGGATGGCGAGTTTGCGGTACTCTGCGTTTCTGGCGAAGGCTTCTGTGGCATCCCAAAGCGACCGGCCGACGCCACGGCCTCTCCAACCGGGCAAGAGGAACGTTCCCACCTGGGCGACATGCGACATCGAGGGCAACAGAGTTGACCACCGGTCAAGGCTCTGGAAGCCGATGACGAGGCCTGAATCGTCAACCGCGACGTGGAAGGCTTCCCGATCGGAAAGGGATTCGAGATAACGAGCCTCCTGCTCGACCGTCCAAACCGCGTCGATGGCGGAGTAGACACGTTCCGAAATCACCGTCTCGAGAACCGCGACGATTCCCGCGGCGTCGGATGGCAAGGCCTTTCTGATGTTCCAGCCGTCCATGCTGTACGGTATTGTACCGGCTGCGGGCCGCGGACTCGCGTGTCGTTGCGATCGGGCGTTTCGTCGTCAGTGCGCCCTGTGCGAACTACCCACTCGTGCGCGCCGTTTCGCGCCGTTCGCGCCAGTAACTGATGTGCGCAGCCAACATGACCGCCATTGACACTACTGCCCACTTGTCGAGCGCGGACCAACGGATCGATTGCCAGAGCAGGGGCAAGCTGAGCGTTCCGGAAGGCAGCGACATGCCAAAGTGGCGAAACGAGGCGGCGTCGCTGATCGACCATGCGAGCAATCCGGTGGCAACGACCGAGGGAACAGCCAGGAGAATGGCGGTGGGCCAGCAAGACATCAACTGGCGATAGAGCCAGATCGCGCCTAGGAACGCAGCCGCGCCAAAGATGGGATGGAGGTGCAATCCTTGCGGGAAGAGCGAAGCTTGGGCGCTGACGCAAGCGTAGACGAGAATGCCTACCAGGAGCATCCACGGATAGATGGGTAGAGCAAGAAACGAAATTCCCAGCGCGGGTTCGGCGGACGCTGTAGACTCGGCAAGCGCAACGTTGCCACCGTGGTAGCTGGGCGTCTGGCTGGGATACGGCTTCGGCGTGGCAGCGTTCGGGACACTGGGCGGCTTGGGCACCAAAGAGTGCCCGCTACCGATACCCACGGAAAAGCCGTAACTCGCTCTCGGGTCCAGGTTGGGGACGACTTCGTAGTCCGACATTGTTAGAGTTCGCCCAAGCGTCAAGGATATAACACTTTCTGCTTCGGGCTTCTACTTCGGGCCGGGCTTCACCGCAACTTCGCGGGCTTCAGCGTCCACGCCTGGAGGCGGCCGAGTTCGAGCAATTCCGAGCCATCGAAGCCGTCGGGGTGGATCGCCCAGTTGAACGACCCGCGGCCATCGGTGGCGACCTGCCGCTCGAAGGCGAGTTCGCCGCGCTTCACGGCCACTTGTGGACCGCCGTCATCCCACGCCGCCGTGGCCGCGAAATCGGCGAGCGAGAGGAACTCCGAGCCAAACCACACATGCGAAGGCAGCCGATTCTGGCGCTCGATTGCCTCGATGGCGCTGCGCTTGCCGCGTTCGAACAACTCGCGCGGGATCGATGCGGCCGAGAGGTTCGATTGCTTGCGCTGCGTTGGGCCGTCGACATAGCACTGGTTGATTCCTAGCACCGCGAGCAGCAGGTCTGCCGCCGAGTGCGGTCCCATGATGTCGATGGATCGGCGCAACTGCTGGCGCGCTGCCTCGCGATCCACCGGCGCAACTGGAGTTGCGAAAATCTGCGTGAGTTGACGCGCGGTGATGATCCGGACCGAAGGCGTCTTCCGCACATGCTCCACGAACTGCATGAGGATCCGGTGGGCGCGCTCGCGCGACTCGGGCGTACGCAGGTTCGGCTTCTTGTACTCGCCGGGCGGAGTGTAGCGTCCCTTGGAGAAATTGACGGCGTCCCAGAATTCGGTAGCGGAGAACTCGGTGGGGTGGTAGTAGGTGTGGATCACGCCGCCGCCGCGCCGTTCGAGTTCCGCCACGGCCGCATCGAACTTCGCCGTGGCTTCGCCCAGCTTCGATTCGTCATTGAGCTCGGCCCGCATGTTGAACTGGCGGAGATTGAACACGAACAGAATTCCGCCGTACCAGAACGGCTGTTGCTCGAAGCCGACTTGCGAGCCTTCGTCCATGTAGGCGGGGATGCCGAGGCGGCGGAGCGCGATGGTCGACTGCGGTCCCCAGGATGAGCCGGGCTGGCCGTAGCAGCTCGGCGTGACGCCGAAGATGCGTTCGATATCGCGCACGCCTTGGCCCTCGCGGCGCTCGAACTCTTCCGCACCCTCGATCATGCCGAGATGCTTCATGTACGTGGCGGGCGCGGGTGGGATCGAGTGCGTCTCGGCGTGATAGCCGATGTCGTGGCGGGAGAGGGCGCGGATGACGTCTGTGCGTCCGCGGCGTTCGAGCACGCGGGCTTTCTCGCCTACTACTTTGAAGGTGGCGCGAACGCCTACGGATTCGAGATCGCGGGCCAGGCGCAGGGCGGAGTCATCGGAGGTGGGCTCCACCCAGTCTTCGGTGTCGAACCAGAGGAGATAGTAGATGTCGGCGGGGAGGATCGGGGAAGCGAGGAGGGCGAGCAGCGTGAGAAGGCGCATCTCCCGATTATGCCGCTTGTGCTGGCACGCTGAAGCATGCGCTACGCAGGCGGGACTGAAGTCCCGCGCAGGCTGAAGCCTGCCCCACAACCGGCAGACGGGTGTCTGTGAGATACAGTGCAAGCCGAGGCCGCACTCAGCCTCGCCGCTTGATCTCCGCACGCGTGAACTCGAGCAACGTGCGCTCGGGCTTGGCCGACTCGAGCCCGCGTAGGAAGCCCTCGCGATCGGCGGCGGAGCGTTCGAGTCCCAGTTTGAACTTCGCTTCCACCTGCTCGATCGGCATTTCGAACATCACGATGTTCTTCATCATGCCTTCCTTGTAGGAAGCCGGGAGCTTGGCGAACGCATAGCTCGACTTCTCGTACGCCTCGTACTTCGCCACCAGCTTTTCGAGCAACGCAGCCAGGCGTGCATTGTCCTCCACCAGCCGCGCGCGGCCCGTGGCATGCACGGCGGTGAAGTTCCAGGTGGGCACCGCGCGCTCGGTGGCGTACCATCCGGGTGAAATGTAGCGGTGCGGACCCCGAAACAGAATCAGCGATTCATGTTTCCCATCGAAAACACGGTGCTGCGGGTTGGCGCGCGCCACGTGGCCCACGATGCGGCCCCACGAACCTTCGTCGCGTTCGAGCATCACCGGAATGTGCGTCACGCGGATCGAGGGCTGAGCCGTGATCACCGAGGCGAAACCGAATTCGTCGACGAAGTCGTGGATCGCCTTGCGGTCGGTCACGCGATGATGCTCGGGAATGTAGGCGCTCTCCTCGGCTTCGGCGCCCGGTGCGAACAGGTCGGCGGCGGCCATTGCCGATGCGGCCACTGCGTGTCGGCGGTTCATCTCACCAGTCTAGGTCAGCCCGCATGCCGAAGTATGATAGGCGTAAGCCAGACGGAGGCGCTCCCATTTTGAAACTTGCGATCTTCGCGCTCGCCGCGTTGCCGGTGCTCGCGCAACAAACCCACACGGTGAAGGTGAACGCCGATGGATCGTTCACCCCGCGCGTGCTCTACATCCGCGGTGGAGACACGGTGCGCTGGGAGCAACTCGGACGCGGGGATTCCATTATCCCCGCCAACGAAGCCGCGTATCCCGCCGTGTGCTCGGCGCGGCGGCCCTGGGATGGCGCTGCTCCGAACGAGTTCACCGGACCGATGCCCTTCGCCCCTTCCGGCATCTACACGCTCAGTCCGCTCGACAACGGTTTCCAGGAAGTGAGCGGCGCATGTCCCGGCGGCGCGCGACCCGTCTATCAAGGCGACAACGGCCGCACGCTCTGCCCCGGCCGCACTTACGAAGCCACGCTTGACTCCACTTGGAAAAGCGACGGCGTCACCGGGGTCTTCATTCGCTTGCTGTGGAAGGATGTGAATCCGCGCTCCGGCGTCTACGATTTCACAGTGCTGCAACGCGAGGTGGAACAGGCGGTCCGCAACGGCAAGGTGTACAGCCTCGGGATCAAGGCCGGCGACGACGGCACGCCCGATTGGATTTTCTCGACCAGCGCCGATGGCTCGGCTCGGGCGCAGAGCGGCGGCGTGCCGCGGTTGAAGTTGCAACAAGTAGGAGACGACGTTCCGGCGGGAACGGTGTCGTGCGGCAATCGCATGGACCTCGGCAGCCCCACCCGCGCCGCCTACCGCCAACTCTACTTCGCCATGCTCGGCGAGGTGGCGAAGTTCCTGAAGTCGCGTGCGGATTGGTATCGCGCACTGGGCTACATCAAGATCTCGGGAGCGAATCTCGTCTCGCACGAGAACCGGCTGCCGGAGACGTGCGAGGTGATCGGGTCCGGAGCCAGCCGCACGGAGTGTATCTGCAATCCGGCCATCTTCGCCGCCGACGGATATCGCCCTTCGGGGCTCTATTCCTTCTATGACGAGCAAGAACAATTGCTGCGGAATTTGTTTCCGGGCAAGGCGATGAGCTACGCGCTGATCCAAGCTGGGTTCCCGCGGATCAACGAAGCGGGAGACTGGGAAACGGCGGCGGGAACGTCGTCGGGCCGATCGCCGCTGCCCGGCGGCACCGAGCAAACGCAGACCGTGCTCGATCGCGGCCAGCAGAATCACAAACTCAACTTCGTGGTGCAGCACAACGGTCTCACCGCCAAGCTTGGCCAGTGCAGCTTCGACGGCGTGCATCCGAAGCCGGTGCGGCCGCTCGATGCGTATGGGGAGGTCGGGAACGGATGCCCGAACCGGTGGGCGGTGAGGGAAGGCGCCGAAGGCCAGATCACCGGATTCCAAACCAACAACCGGGTCAAGGTCAACACGCCGGAAGAGCTCGACCTGACGATTCTGAACGCGTGGGACAACTCCGACGGCGTGTTCGTGGAGGTGTACGAAGAGCTCTTCTGGCTATCGCAGAATTCGCAACGCGGAGTGCTGCCGCGATCGGGCAAGACGTTCGCTGCCTGGGCGAACGACTTCCACAAACGGCGTGTCGATCCGGCGTTTCCGTGGGCAGCTTCCGCGCTGGATCCGTTTCCTTCCACCCATTCGTTCCGCTTCTCGCGATCGTCGCCGGGCACTGCGCCGCAGACTTTCTACTATGTGCACGGCGCCAAGTGCGGTGCGGGAAACAACGAGTGGGGCATGATCGTGATGGACGCGCCCGCGCCGGCGATCAAGCAAGGCGGCGTGGTCAGTTCGGCGGCGTTCGGTGGATTCGCCGCGGTTGCGCCGGGATCGTGGATCGAGATCTACGGCTCGGGTCTGGCGACCACCACGCGCGAATGGAGTGGCGCCGACTTCAACGGACTCAATGCGCCCTCCACGCTGGACGGCACCACGGTGCGTGTGGGAGGCCAGGGGGCGTTCGTGCGCTACGTGAGTCCGGAGCAGGTGAATGTGCAGGTGCCTTCGAACATCTCAACGGGATCGCAGTCGCTCACCGTTTCGACGGCGGTGGGCACGAGCGCCAGCTACCCGATCACGGTGACGGCCGCGCAGCCGGGGCTGTTGGCGCCTCCGTCATTTCTCATCGGAGGGCGGCAACTGGTGGTGGCGCTGTTCACCGATGGCGTGACGTACGTGCTTCCTCCTGGCGCGATTCCGGGAGTCCCGGCGAGGAGAGCCCGGCCCGGTGAGGTCATCACGCTCTACGGAGTCGGGTTTGGCGCGGTGACGCCGGCGATCGCGGCTGGCCAGGTGGTGAAGCAGGCTAACTCGCTCGCGTTGCCATTCCAGTTGTCGATTGGGGGGGCGCGCGCGGCCACGAGCTATGCGGGCTTGGCGCCCGACGCGATCGGGCTGTACCAATTCAACGTGACGGTGCCGCAGGTGGAAGCGGGCGATGCTGTTCCGGTGACGTTCACGCTCGGTGGGACGGCTGGGACGCAGACGCTGTACCTCGCGGTCGGCAACTGAGCGGCGGGGGATCGGGGCATCGCCTTACTCATGGGTCCGATCGGCCCTGCCGATAGATACCGAGAGGCTCCGAATCTACTTTGCTGCGCCGCATTTTGAAACCGTCGTTCTCCGATCTGCTGTTCCTGTCGCTGATCTGCTGGCTGTTCATGATGGCGAAAGACGGCTGGAGCTTGCTGCTACTCGATGGCGATACGGGCTGGCACATCCGCGTGGGTGAGTACATTCTCAAAACCGGATCGGTTCCACAGAAAGACCTGTTCTCGTTCTCGAAGCCCGGCGAGCCATGGTTCGCGTGGGAATGGGGCTCTGACGTCATCTTCGCGCTGCTGTTTCGCACGTGGGGCTTGAAGGGCATCGTGATCTTCGGCGGCGTACTGGTGGCTCTGTTCGCTACGTTGCTGGTGCGGTTGTCGCTGTGGCGCGGGGCGAATCCGCTGTTCACCCTAGCGATCGGCTTGATCGCCGTAGGCGCAAGCACGGTGCACTACCTGGCACGGCCTCATCTTTTCACCTTAGTGTTCATCCCGCTTGCCGTCTGGATTCTCGAGCGCGACGAAACGCATCGCGATCGCGTGCTCTGGCTGCTGGTTCCGCTGGCCGCCGTTTGGACCAATCTCCATGGCGGATTCCTCGCACTGATTGCGATCATCGGAATCGCCGCGGTAGGCTCAGCCATCGAAGCGTACTGGCGCCCTGACCCCGATGGCTGGGATCGCGCCAGGCGACTGGCGATCGTGGGTGCACTGTGCGGACTGGCAACGTTCGTGAACCCCTACGGCTATCACCTGCACATGCACATCTCGAGCTACCTGCAGTCTGACTGGATCAAGGAGGTAGTGAGCGAGTTCAAGTCGCCGAGCTTCCGGCAAGAGAACATCATGCAGTACGAAGTGTTGTTGCTCACCGGACTACTGGCTGCCGCGCTTCGGTTGAGCCGCAAGTCAGTGGTTGCGTCGCTGTGGATTCTGTTCTGGGCGCATCAGTCGCTGGTTTCGGTGCGGCACATCACGATCTACGTGAGTATTGCGGCTCCCGTGATCGCACTCGAGCTGACGATGCTGTGGCGCAAGTTCACGGAAGGCGCGCACAAGGCGAGTGTCCGTGCGATCCTCGACAGCCTCGCCAACGATACGCTCCCGAACTTCCGCTGGACCAGCGCGTGGCCAGTGCTCGCCGTAGTCGCGCTGTTCGGGCTGCACGTGTCGGAGCTCGACGCGCGCTGGCCGAAAGACTTCCCGCCCGAGCGCTTCCCGATCAAAATCATCTCGAAGCACGAAGCCAAGATCCGCCCGGCCAAGGTGCTCACGGAAGACCAGTGGGCCGACTATCTCATCTATCGCTTCTATCCGGAGCACAAGGTGTTCTTCGACGGGCGTAGCGACTTTTACGGCGCCAAGCTGGGTCGCGAGTACATGGGGCTGACAGGCGGGCGTCACGATTGGCGGCAGATTCTGGACAAGCACGGCTTCGACGTGGCGCTGGTTCCGGTGGAGTGGCCGCTCACGACGCTGTTGAAGCAGCAGCCGGATTGGAAGGTGATCGAAGACGACGGCAAGGCGCTGCTGTTCGAGCGGACACGGAAGCGAGAGATCGCATCCACGCGGTGAGTCACGAGAGCCGGTATCCCTCCGTGCGGAGTAAAATGGTCGGTCAGTGAATGACTGGCTGACTCGCGTAGCAGCGGCTGCGAGAAGGAACCCGAGGACCGCAGGCTTCTTTGTTACAGCAGCGCTTCTGTCGGTGGCCGCGCTGCGAGAGAAGCACACGGCCCAGTACGGCGACGCCGCCGGGTATTGGTGGCTGGCCAAGACCTTCGAAACCAGCGACGGATTCTCGTTTTCCAACTACTACGCCTATTTGCGTACTTACTCGGTTCCGTTCTTCGTCTATCTGATCCAGAAGGCAGCGGCGGGGCTCAGCATCCCCGACATGGTCTTTTTCAGAGTCGTGTCCGCCTTTCTGGGAGCCGCAGTGCTGGCCGTGGCGCTGCCTACGCTGTTTGGGCGCGTCTTCGCGGTGCGGCTCACTCTCTCTCCGGTCTTGGCTTTCTGCTTGCTGGGCTTCATCTACTGGCGCGGCCACCTTCTGCAACCTCTTAGCGATTTTCCCGCGTTGTTGGCATTGGCTGTGGGCCTGCTGTATCTTCCAACGGATCTGCCAGGCCGCTGGGGCGCCGCGGCTGCACTGGCAGGCGGTATCTGCCTGGGGCTGGCGGCCAACGCGCGGCCTATCAACGAGTCAGCACTTTGGAGCTCGGGCCTGCTGGTGTGTTGGCACCTGTGGCGGACACGAACGGCCGCCGTCCGCGTGGCAGCGCTGGCATTCGTGGGTGGAGTGACTCTGTCCGTGCTGCCACAAGCGTTCGTCAATCAGCGGATCTACCGCACCTCGAATCCGTTCGCTCATTCCTCGGCCGAGGCGCGTCTGCCGAGTCTCTATTTGCAGCAACTGGCGTGGGGAGTGGCCATCCAGAAATACGAAACCAACGTCGGCGGCGGAGGGTTTCCAATATCCATAATCTTCGCCGACGTGGCCGGACAAGATCTTTCAGGATTCGATCGCGCCCGCGATCCGCGCGACTTGGCGCAGGAGCCGGCGCTTCGGAAATATCTGGAGATGGTTGTCCGGCACCCTCTGTTCTTCGCGCGTGCCTATTTGCGGCACCTTTTCAACGGGCTCGACGTCGCATATCCGGACCTGTACCTCGAGCGCGTGGCGCCTCGTAGCGCTCTCCTGGCGGCCGCGAACTTCGCGATGATCTGCGTGGCCATCACATGGTGTATCCGCCGATGGCGCACGATCCAGTTTCGCGGCGCGGAGTGGCGCGTCGCATTGGCCGCTACCTTCCTGCTTCCAGCCCTTCTCGCCATCCCCACGGCGGTCGAACCCCGGTTCCTGCTGCCCGCTTGGACGCTGATTTACGGCTTCGTGATCTTCCGGCTGGGAAGGCGCGAGGTCTTCGAGCTGTTGCGATCGCCCTCGAACCTGCTCATTGCCGCCGCCGCCGTCGCGGGCTGCTTCACGCTTGCCTCTGCAACCTATTCGCACATTCAGGGCGCACCGGCTTCCTATTCGACTTGGAGCTGGTGGTGACGGCGACTTGCGAGGAGATCCCCTGATGACAGCGGCGGCATCGACGTTGTACGCTCGAAATGATGGTACTAGCCCGGAACAAATTTCTGTTGTTTTGTCTTTCCGCGCTTTTCGCGATCCCAACCTTCCCGCAAGACATCCCGATTCGCGCGCGCACTCGTGCACTCGAAGGCCAGACGGTCCGCCGTGTTTTCCCAACGGGGAGGCCGATCGCGATCAAAGCTCCACTCGGTCTACCTCCCGTGCCGATCCCGGCCGACAACCCACCTACCGCTGAGACGGTGTTCCTGGGGCGAAAGCTTTTCTTCGACAAGCTCTTCTCGCGCGACAACAAAATCTCGTGCGCAAGCTGCCACGATCCCAAAGCCGGCTTCGCCGATCCGCGCCCGGTCTCGCTCGGCTTCAACGATCTGAAGGGCAACCGCAACGCGCCCACCGTGCTCAACTCCGCCTATAGCGAAACGCAATTCTGGGATGGCCGCGCCGCCACGCTCGAAGAGCAAGCCGCCGGACCCGTTCAGAATCCGGTGGAGTTCGCGCACTCGCTCGCGGGAGTGGTGCGCAAGCTTTCCGCCGATCCGGTCTACGTCGACTTGTTCGCGAAGGCGTGGGGCGCCGGACCCATCAACTACGAGATGGTCGGCAAGTCGATCGCATCCTATGAGCGCACGCTCGTGAGCGGCAACTCCGCGTTTGACCGTTACAAGTACGGTGGAGACAAGTCGGCGATGACCGAGTCGGCGATCCGCGGCCTGACGTTCTACTTGAACCCTTCGCTCGAAGCAGCCAACTGTGTGAGCTGCCATCGCATCGACGAGAAGTGGTCCACGTTTACTGAAGCGCGATTCCACAACACCGGTGTGGCGTTCGATCCCGAGACGCGCACGATTCTCGATTTCGGCCGCAACGCCATCACAGGGAATCCGCGTCTGGTGGGCGCGTTCCGTTCGGTGACGCTGCGCAACATCGCGCTCACCGCGCCCTACATGCATGACGGCAGCATCAAGACGCTCGAAGATGCGGTGGACTTCTACTTCAAGGGCGGGCGTCCGAATCCGTACATCTCGAATTGCATGCCCGCTCCCGGCGTGCCCGACATTCCCAAGGAAGTCCAGCCCCAGGCGATCAAAGACCTGGCCGAGTTCATGCGCCACCTCACCGGCGAAATGCCGGCTGACGCTATTCCACCGGAGTTGGTAGATGCGCCTTCTCGCTAGTCTCACGCTGCTGGCGGCGGTGGCCGCCGCACAAGCTCCACTGGGAGACTACCAGTTCGTGCAACTGCACTTGCGCGGATCGCGCAAGCCTTTGGCCCGGAATCTCGGCGGTGTCATCACCTTTGACGCGGGCGGCAGCTATACGCTGCGCGCCCGAATGGCAACGGGCGAAGCCGCGGCACAGCCGCTCACCGCAAGTGGCAACTTTCAGGTTTCACCCGCCGGAACCGTGTCGATGACGAATCCCGCCAAAGCCGATGCGCGGCTCCGCGTGCGGTCCGGAGACGGAGGCCGCTTCCTACTCGGCTCGTCGGTCGACTCGGGCGAAGAAGACTATGACCTGTTCATCGCCTTCAAAGCCGGGACCGGAATCACGGCGGCGGATGTGCGGGGCGAATACGGCGCGGCGTATCTTTCGCTAGCGCGCGGCGATAGCGCTGGCTTGGCCACCGCATTCGTCGAGCTCGAAGCCGACGGTGCTGGCGGATTCCCGCACGCCGCGGTCAACGGACATCTCGCCTCGGTCGACGATACGATGCGGCGCGAGCAGATCATGGCGTCCACCTACGCGATCCGCTCCGATGGCACCGGCACGGCGACGTTCGCAGAAGGGTCCGAGGTGCTTGCACGCGATCGCGAAATCCTCGTCGCGCCGGGTGGCGGCTTGATTCTCGGATTCTCCACGTCGCCCGCGCAACGCGACATCTTCATCGCCGTGCGCAAGAATCCCGACGTGGCGGCATTCCTGTTTCGTGGACCCTATTGGATCTCGGAGTTGCTCGCCGAAAACGACTTCGAGTTCAATCCCGAAGGCGCCCGTTTCGGAGCTGCCGCTGGCACCGCGTCATCGAACGGCGATGGAACCGCAACCGTGGCACAGCGTGTGCAGATGGCGGGCCGGCGCACCAACCTCACCACGCTCAATCGCTACTACCTCGGCACGGGCGCGCCCAGCATGCTGGGGCCTGCACTCCGCGTGGGCCTCGCCAACATCGCGTTCAGCGATGACTTCGCCTTGTTCGCCGGAGCGCAGGTGGGCGCAACGGGAGAGCTCGCGCTCGATCACGGAATCTTCGTGGGCGTGCGTCAAACGCGGAGATCCGCATCGGGCGTGTTCCTCGATCCCGCAGGCATCGCCAACTCGGCAGCGCCCGTTGTCCCCGGAGCTTCCGTCGCGCCAGGCGCGCTGATCACTCTGACCGGTTCCGGCTTGGCCGCATCGCGAGTTCGCGCAACCGCGGACCCGCTCTTGGAACTCGGCGGAGTCCGGGTCACGTTCAATGGCGAGGCTGCTCCGCTACGCGCAGTTTCGCCCGAATCGATCGAAGCCGTGGTGCCCTCGAGCACCGCGCCCGGCTTGGCCGCGATTCAAGCCACAGTGGACGGCAAAGCATCGAATGTGATCGAGGTGGATGTGGCTTCGACCAGCCCTGCCTTGTTTTCGAACACGAGCGGAGTGGGTTGGGCGGCTGCATACCATCCGGATTTCGCGCCGATCACACCAGCGCGGCCCGCCGAGCCAAGCGAGATCGTGATCCTGACGCTGGCTGGTCTCTCGTCCGATCTCAACGATCTCGCCGCGTTGTTCTCGGGCCGCCCGGGCGAAATCGAATTTGCCGGCGCGATGCCAGGTTTCGTGGGCGTGTATCAGATCAACGTGAAGCTGCCGGAGGAGCTGCCGCCAGGCGAGTCCGCGGCGGTTGCGATCCGGACCGCGGACTCTTTCACGGATCTCGCCGAGCTACCTGTCAAATCTGCGCGACAATAGAAGGATCGATGCGCCTCGCCGCGATCCTCCTTTCGGTATCGTTTGTTCCGAATGCGGTGGCCGAGTCATACCTCGTTGCACCGTTCTCCAATCGATCGAAAAACGCCACGCTCGATTGGATGGGTGAGAGCTTGGCCGAGACGGTTCGCGAGAAGCTGATCGGGACGGCGCCTATGATCAGCCGAGAAGAGCGCATAGACGCCGGCCGCCGTCTGTCGCTGCGCGGTGCTCCGATGAGTCTTGCGTCAGTGGTGAAAGTGGCCGAGGCTGTCGGCGCCGATCGCGTGGTTTATGGCGATTTCGAACTTGCCGCCGATCCGCCCGACAAGCCGCCGAAGAAAGCGCTCACCATCGTGGCGCGCGTGCTCGATCGGCGGTCCGCGATGCGCCTGGCTGAGTTCAACGAACAGGGCAGTCTCGACGACCTGCCGGGGCTCCAACTCGGCTTGGCTTGGAAGCTGAAGCGATGGCTGAATCCGCGGTTCGAACAAAGCCGGGAAGAGTTCGTGAACAACCAGCCTTCGTTCAAGCTGGCCGCGGTGGAGAACTATTATCGTGGGTTGTTGGCCACGGTGGAAGACCAGCAGCATCGCTACTTCACGCAAGCCTTCCACATCGATCCCGCGTTCACGCAGCCGTGCTTCAACCTCGGCCGCATGCACTTCGACAAAGAGAATTATCGAGAGGCCACGACGTGGCTCGAGAAAGTCTCGCCCACCAACGGCAACTTCCTCGAAGCGAGCTTCCTGCTCGGGCTGAGCCAGTATCAGCTACACGGATTTCAAAACGCGGCCAGGACATACGAGAAGCTGGCCGCATCACTCAACGTTCCCGAAGTGTGGAACAACTTGGGAGCCGCGCTCTCGCGCCAGAATCGGCCCGAGGCTTTCGACCTCTTCCAGAAAGCGCTCACCGCCGAACCGCGCGATGCCGACTATCACTTCAACGTCGGCTATCTGCTGTGGAAGCGCGGATCGTTCGATACGGCCGCGGAGCGCTTTCGATCGGTGATCGAGCGGACTCCAGACGACGAAGACGCAACGTTGCTGCTCAACTACTGCTTGAAGGCTACGGGTCCTCGCGCGGGCGATTATCGCACCGCAGGACTCGAGCGCTTGAAAGACAGCTACGAAGATCGGGGCGCCAACGCGGCGCAGTGATCAGTTCAACGTAACGATCTTGTTCGTGCCGCCCAAGCGGATTTCCTTCAGCTTGTAGTTGCCGTCGCCGTTCTCGTAGCGGACCGAAGTGCTGGCGAACTTCTTCTCGCCTTCCTGCACGCTCACCTCGGCCTGGATCTTCTTGCCACGCTGTTGCACGGTGAGCGTCGATCCATCGAGCACCATCCGGTACTCGCCGGGCTTCAGCGTCTCACCCGCGATGATGGAAGGCTGGAACAAACGTACCGTATGCGACTGCGCGGCTTGGGCAATCATCACCGCCGCTGCGAACAAAGACACTGCGAGCTTCTTCATGGGGAACATCTCCTGGTTTTGCGGCCCGATCCGGGCCTTGATTTCGATTCGGCGCGTTTGCTACGCGCTCATCAGGTAATACGGCGGGATGCCGGAAAGGTTCCGAAAAAAAACTCAGCCGAGGAAACCGCGCACATGCTCTTCGGCTCGCGCGGCTACGTCTTCGTTTCCACCGAATCCGTCGAGCCACACAATGTTCTTGTCGCGGCGAAACCAGGTCCATTGACGCTTCGCGTATTGCCGCGTTTGCAATTGCGTCTCGGCGATGGCGGCTTCCACGCTCATCTCGCCGCGCAGCACGCGCAAGGCCTGCGCATAGCCGAGCGACTCGAACGGCTTTGAGGCGCCGGCGTACCCGCGATCGAGAATCGATTGCGTCTCTTCGAGCAGGCCTTCGCGGAACATCGCGGCGGCGCGAGCGTCGAGGCGCGCGTACAGCTCCGCTCGCGGCGGATTCAATCCGAGCCTGAGCACGCGATATCCTTCCAGCGCATCGCGGCCTTCCTCATGGAGCACAGTGAGCGGCTTGCGCTCGATGAGAATCACCTCGAGCGCGCGCATCACCTTATTGACGTCCTTGGCGTGGATGCGTTTGGCCGCGGCGGGGTCGAGCCGCCTCAGAATCCGGTGCAATGACCCCGCTCTTTTCGCTTCTCGCCCCGCGAGCCGCGAGCGGATCGCTTCATCGCGTGCGGGCCCTTCGAACAAGCCCTCGATGAGCGCTCGCAAATAGAAGCCCGTGCCGCCGACTACGATCGGCAAATGGTGCCGAACTGTGATTCCGCGGATAGCCGCTCGTGCTTGCCGCGAGTAATCGCCCGCGGTGTACGTTTCGTCCGGTTCGGCGACATCGAGCATGTGATGCGGAATGCCTTCCTGCTCCTCAGGCGCGAGCTTCGCCGCGCCGATGCGGAAATGGCGATAGATCTGCACCGAGTCGCAATTGACGATCTCGCCATGGAAGCGGTGCGCCAGGCGCAGCGCGAGTCCGCTCTTGCCCGAACCGGTGGGTCCGGCGATGACCACGAGCGGAGAGAGCGAATCCAACTGCGCAGATTAGCAGACGGCGCGGCAGCGGGGCTACGATGGTCGAGACATGCAGACACTGTCGATTCTCGTCTCGCGGCATTCGGCGTTCTACAGTCCGCTGATCGCGACTCTCGCCGGACCGTTCCTCGCGCGCGAAGGCTTGGCAACCAGGTATGGTGTGCTCGCGCCCGGAGCCACTTCGCGGGAGATGCTGCGCATGGGCAAGGCGCACGTGATTCAATCGGCGGTGTCGTCTCACTTTGCGCCGCTCGAGAAGGGAGTGACAGATCTGCCGGTCCACTTCGCGCAGATCAACTGCCGCGACGGGTTCTTCCTTGTGAGGCGATCGCACGAGGGCGAGTTCGAATGGCGAGCTCTCGAAGGCCGTTCGCTAGTGGCCGATCATGCCGGGCAGCCGCTGGGGATGTTGCGCTACGCGCTTCGATACAACGGCGTGGATCTTTCGCGGATCGAATGGATCGATGCCGGAACACCCGAAGAAATGGAGGCAGCGTTTCGTTCGGGGCGAGGAGAGTTCGCACACTTCCAGAGCCCGGTGGCGCACCGGCTGGAAGAAGATGGGGTTGGCCGCGTGGTTGCGTCAGTGGGAGCGGCGATGCCCGAGGTCGCGTTCAGCAGCTTGTGCGCGCTACCGGAGTTCCTCGAGACCGACGCGGCTGACGCGTTCCTGCGTGCGTATAGCGCGGCGCGGGAGTGGGTGCGCAGCGCCGATCCCGCCGAGGTGGCGCGTATGGAAGCGAGCTACTTTCCGGACTCTTCGATCGCGGCGCTGACCACGGCTGTTGCCGCCTATCAAGGACTCGGATGTTGGAACGGCGGCATCGAGATTTCACGCCAGCACTTTGAACAAGCGGTCGAGGTGTTCCTGGCTTCGGGCGCCATCACGCGACGCCCCGGGTTCGAACAAGTGGTCCGAGGGTAGTGTTCTACAGCTCGAGCTTCGAGCCGTACACCATTTCCTTCAATCGAAACTTTGCCTTGAACTCCATCGGCCCGAGGCGACCCGAAAATTCCACTTCCTTGTCATCGAGCGTGATCGCGTCTGCGCGTGGGAACGCGTAGTACACCACCATCGCCTTCCCGATGTTGCCCACCTGCACATCCTTGGCGTGGATCGGTTCCTTGCCCTTGCGATAGAGAGCCGCACCGCGCATGAGCATTTCCTTCATGCGCGACCCGTCCCCGCGCATCACGCTCTGCGGCAGATTCTCGAGTGCAAGAATGTACACGTCTTCGGTGCGATTGAGAATGTCCTGCGCTTCTTTGGAGGTGGCAGCTTCCACGCCGTAACGCATCTTCACGAACGCCTGCTTCACCGGAAGGGACGTTTGCCAGCGCACGCGCGCGCTGACTGTGGGAGCGCCCATCGACTCGCCGCCACCGCCGCCCATGCCTCCGCCACCTCCGCGTCCACCGCCACCACCCATACCGCCGCCGCCACCCATGCCGCCACCACCGCCCTCGGAGGCATCCATCCCGCCGCCGCCCATGCCGCCCATTCCACCGCCACCACCGCGACCTCCGCGTCCACCACCGCCACCGCCGCCCGGCCGGCCGCCGCCGCCCGACATCGCGGCACTCACCTCATGCGACCACGGTGAGTGTTCGAGCACTTGCTTCACTTCTTTGTCGGTCCACTCGGTGTATTGCTTCTTCATCCAGGTATCGGCTGCCCATACAGCGAACCCGCTGAGTGCGAGAGCGGCGAACGATGCGCGCGTGTAATTCATAGTCGATTCATCTTAGCGCTACTCGTAGCGGAGAGCCTCGGTGGGGTTCATGCGTGAGGCGCGGTTGGCCGGGATGATTCCGAAAATCAGCCCGACCACGAACGAGACCGCGAACGCAACCGCTACGGCTGCCCATGACACCGGCACGGCGAAGCCTTCGGCGAACAGCCGAACGCTCGCGGGAATCGCGATCCCGATCAGAATGCCCAGCAACCCGCCGGTCAAGCTGATGAGCACCGCTTCCAGCAGAAACTGCGCGAGGATCGCTTTGCGCGGAGCGCCGATGGCGAGGCGCAATCCGATTTCGCGAGTCCGCTCAGTGACGGTGACGAGCATGATGTTCATGATCCCGATGCCGGAGATGATCAGCGCGATCGCAGCCACCATGATCAGCACGATGGTGAGGATCACCGTTACTTCTGAAGCCGTATCGAGAATGGCAGCTAGATTTTCCACGGTGTATTTGGCGCCGGCGCGATGGCGGCTCTCGAGGATCGTTCGCACTAGTTCGGTCACCGGACGCACGTCTTCGAGGCTGCGCGCTTGTACATACAAAGGGTCCACTCGCTCCACCGGCGTGAAGTAGCGGATCACGGTAACGGGGATGAGCGCGGTCTCCTGCTGCAGTTCAGTCTGCCCGGTTTCGGTTCGCTCCTTGAATACGCCCACCACGGTGAACTGCAGACCGTAGAGCTTCATCGTCTGGCCCACGGCGCCTTGGTGACTGCCGAACAGGCGAGTGGCCAGCTTGTCTGTGAGTAGCACCACGCGATGCCGCAGCGCCACGTCGCTCGCATCGAGAAAGCGGCCAGCGAGCAGACGCAAGTTGCGTACGCGAGCGTAGTGATCGTCTGAGCCGATCACCTTCACGTCTTCTTCCTTGCCCTGGATGACCATGCGGTCGAAGTTCGTCATCACGCCCGTGGCAGCTACGATTCGCGAGCTCAATTGCTGCCGCACGGCCTCCACATCAGCCATCTTGATGTAGTCACTGTCGACGCTTCGCGACGTCATTTCGCTCGCGGCCGCATAGTAGGCGTAGATCATGTTCGACCCGATTCCGCGGATCTGCTCGAGAATCAGTTCGCGGCTAGTGAGCGAAATCGTAACCACTAGGATCACGGAAGCGTTTCCGATCAGCAGCCCGAGCGCGGTGAGCAAGGTCCGCGTGCGGTTCGCGGTAAGTGACTGCCAGGCGAAGCGGAGCGTCTCGCGGAGATTCATTGTCCACCCGCGCGGCGGAGCAACTTCCGCGCCTCCTCGCGCGAGGGATCGTCAGGCGTGAGCTTCGTGGAAGCGATGTAGCGTTCGAGCAGCTTTCGGGCTTCGGCAGGGTTCCGCTTGCCTTCGATCAGCGTTTCGGCTCGCGTGTAGTCGAGCACCGGGTTGTCCGGCGCGATTGCCGCCGCCTTCGCGAGTACGGCATCGCTTTCTTGCGCGCGTCCGCGCTTGGCCAGGAACCGCGCCAGGTCGAACAAGCGGCCCTGCTGCGTGGGAGCCATCTCCGTGGCTTTGCGCAGACAGCGCTCCGCGGTGGCGAAATCCTTCTTCTTCTCGGCGGCCTTGGCGCGCGCGAACTCGCCTTCCACGGCATCGAGCGCGGCAATCTTTGCCAACGCCGCCTCGGCTTTCTCCGGACCGCCGCCGAGGAACCCCGGTGCTTCCAAGTAGTACTCGTAGAGATCGTTCCAAGCCTCGAGATTCCGAGGGTCAATCTCTACTGCCTTCTCGAAGGCCTTGCGGCATTCCGACGCGAGCTTCGGCGCAACGAGGAAGTTGGCGGTTTCGGCGCGACGGCCGATCGCTTTGCCGAGCCAATGATAAGCCTCCGATCGGGACTGCGCCTGCCTGGCCCGATCCAGCAGTTCCTGCGACCTCTTGTATTCGCCGAGTTGGAACGTCGCTTTGCCCGCCAGCAGCAACGCATCATAAGCCGAATCGGCTCCGAGCAGTCGAAGGGCCGTCTGATATTCCGTGCGCTGGTAAGCCGCTCGTGCGCGCGCGAGGTCCGGCTGGGCGCGGGCGCACAGCACAGTGGCGATGACGAGGGCCGCGGTCCTCATCTCAGTTCAGCCGCACTTTGCTCACGGCGGGCTGCGCCGGCGCGCCTTCCACTTCGAACGTGTCTTTGCGCGAGTAGTAGGTGATCTGGCGGCCGCGCGTCACGCCTTTGAGGGAGTCGACCATCATCGCGATTCCGCCGTTGAGGATCACCTTGTCCTCCACCACCCAGAACTCGGCGTGTTCGCTGGTGCCACGCCGCGTGCGGCCCTTCTCGCTCTGCGCGATCTCCACCGCGCCATCGGCGAATGCGTGATGGAGCGTCGAGTCGTCTTTCGCATCGGGCTTCGACTCGTTCAGCCACGCGCGGAGTTGTTTCGACTTCACATCCATGTCTTCGCGGATCATCCGCACACCGCCCGAGTAGAGCGCCTGGCGCGAGGAGTCATTGTATTCGAGCCGGGTGGACCGGATCGCCGTCAGCAAGCGCTTGCCTGTTTTCGGGTCTGTCTTCTTGTCGAGGAACTGGCTAACCACGTTGCCTTGCGCATCCACTGTTTTCGTCTCGCGATCGATGAAAACGCGATCGGCCTGCAAGCGATTCGCCGTCTGCCACAGCACCGCGCCGCCTTCGTACGTAACTCGGCGGTTGCGATCCTTCGAAACCATGCGCGCGGCAGTTGCATTCATCGGCTCATCTTGCGAGAGCATGGCATTGGTCTGCGCGGTCTTGCGATCGGGCAATCGCGACGAGACCACCTTGCCATCGGCCGTGAAGTCTCCCGTGGTCTCATTCATCAGGATCTTGTCCGCGGTCACCGAGCCGGTGGGATCCCACATGCGCGCCTGGCGCTCGGTGGAGCGCTCGAGAAGAATCTGATTCGCGCCCTGCTCGAGCGTGGCGTGCTGCGCCACCGCTTCGCGATCGCCTTCCTTGTACTGAAAATCGTTCCACTGTTCGAGCTTCGTCATGTCGCCGGTTTCGGGGTGGAACTCGGCGAGCAGATCCTTGCTCGAGGTTACGGCCGGCGGCGGATCGGTTTTCGCCTTCGCCGGCCGCGGCTTGCGGGTCTCGGTGGTGACCTGCACCGCGCGGAACGACCTCAGCGTGTTCTTTTCGCCATAAGCGATCCAGATCTTCGACGCGTTCAACTGTCTACGCGGCTGGTCAGAATTGTTTGGAACAAGATCGAGCCTTCCTGGAGAGTGGGTCTCCATGGCTTCAACCTCTTCGCCGCCCTCACGCATGCGCGTCTCGATCACCTCGGAGGCGAGAATCCGGGACGGCGGCGTCTTTCCCGAAGCCTGCACCACCGGATGCGACTCCACGCGCGAATGTCCCGAGGCCAACGCCTTGGTCAGCACGCTCTCGCCATCGGCGATGGTGAAATCCAGGTCAACCCGGTCCGTCTTCATGTCGGTGCGGCCGCTCTTGCCCTTCGTCTCGAGGTGCGCCTCACCCGTACCCGCGATCTTCTCGACAATCGACTTTTCGTTCATCTCGATCCGCAGTTCGCGCGCGCCGAATGTCATCTCGCGCTGTGGCAGCGTGTTCGTGCCGTGTGCGTTCTGCGCTTCCACCAGGCGGATATTGCCCTTTTCGAGCGTCAACACGGCATCGCCGCCCTCGAGCGACAGGTTGTCGCGCTTGAACTTCGACCATGGCGACATGCGTACCTTGTCGTCATTTTCGGTGTAGACCAATTTGCCCGCTTCGATCGTCATCGGCTTCGATTGCGCATCGCGCCCACGCCAGTGGAGCACCGTCTTGCCGAGCAGATCGAGCTGGCGAATCTGCGGATCGTAGGCGGCGCCGATGGCGTAACCGTCACCGAGGTCGAATGCGAACTTGGTCAGCCGCTCTGTGCGCGCTTTGCCGGTCTTGGCCTCCACAATCACGCCGGACGACGAAATGGTCACCAGGCGGCCTGGTTTTTCCAACTCCTCTTCCTTCGCCGGAACGGCAAGTGACAGCGACACCTCGCCATCGGCGTAGAGGGTTTCGGCGGTCTTGTTGAACTCGGCGCTATCGGAGTGAACGAAGTCGAACTTGTTGCCGCAGTCATGGAACAATTTGAGTTCAACGCCCTTCAATAGGATGCGCTCGTCGGGTTCGCTCAGCGTCTCGACGTCGCGGGCACGGATCTCGATGATCGGGCACGGGCCGTCCGTCTTCCGGTAAACCCAGTCCTGATTGTAAGCGGCGAGACCTTTCTTGAGCGGGGGGGGCGGCGGGGTTGCGGTGGCGGTTTGGAAGTCTTTCTGACGCCGGTACACTGCTCCGACTCCTGCGAGGATCAGAGCTATCACGGCCAGAAACAACCGGCGTGTTCGCCGCATTCACCGTTAGGATAACAGCCATCGCCCCGCTTCCAGCCGGTACAATAATGAATTCCGCCGGTATGAAGTGGTTCGCTGCTCTCTTGCTCACTATGACGATTTCCGCCGAACAACGCCTGGTAGAAGGCAATGCCTCGAGCCCCGTGCGCGTGGTGGCCTACGAGGACCTGCAATGTCCAGACTGTGCGGCCTTCCGCAAGATGATGGACGAGCACTTGCTGCCGCGTTTCGGCGCGAAGATCGCCTTCGAGCATCGCGACTTCCCGCTGCCCAAGCATGATTGGGCTCGCAAGGCATCGGTGGCCGCGCGTTACTTCGAACAGGTGAAACCGGAGCTCGGGGTTGCGTTTCGCCGCGAGACCATGGCCACGATCGATGCGGTCAAAGCGTCCGGCTTCGAGACTCACTTGCGCGCCTTCGCCAAGAAACACGGCGCGGATGAAGCGAAGGCCATGGCCGCGTTGGCGGATGCGAAACTCGGAGCGCTGGTGGAAGAGGACTACCAGGAAGGCATCGCGCGCGGAGTCGGCCGGACGCCCACGGTGCTTGTCAATTCGCGTCCGTTCATCGAGACGTTCACGCTCGCGGAGATCACGGCGGGCATCGAAGCCGAAATGAAGGAGCGCAACGTCCGTTGAGCGAAGCGAGGCCGGTCGCTATCGTTACGGGGGCGAGCCGTGGGATCGGGCGAGGCATCGCGGAAGAGTTGTCGCGGACACACGCCGTGGTGGCTACTTACAAGGGCAATCGCGAAGCCGCCGAATCCCTGCGTGCGGCTAGCGGGTGTGAGATCGTACAGTCTGACGTGGCAAGCGCCGCCGATCGCGCCGCGCTCATCCACTTCACGCGCGAACGGTTCGGCCGGCTCGATCTTTTGGTGAACAACGCCGGCATCACGCAGCGCGTGCGTGCCGACGTGACGGAAGCGACCGAAGAGAGCTTCGACGAGATCGTTGCCACCAATCTCAAGGGTCCGCATTTCCTCACGCAATTGGCCGCGCGTCGGATGCTGGAACAAGGCAGCGGACGCGTGGTCTTCATCACGTCGATCTCGGCCTACGCCGCGAGTGTGAATCGCGCGGAATACTGCATGTCGAAAGCGGCGCTCAGCATGAGCGCGCTCGTGTGGGCGCAGCGGCTGGCGCCGCACGGGATCCCGGTGTTCGAGATTCGGCCAGGGGTGATCCGCACCGACATGATCTCGTCAGTGGAGAAACTCTACGAGGAGCGCATCGCCGCTGGACTCGTGCCGCAGCGCCGCATGGGCGAGACAGCCGACGTCGCGCGCGCGGTACGAGCGATCGCCGACGGACTGCTCGACTATGCAGCCGGGCAGGTGCTCGACATCGACGGCGGCTTCCACATGCGCGGCCTCTGACAGCCGCACTCTACCGGCTCACCGGCAACTCGACAAAGCTCGCGTTCCCCACCGCGTGATACACGCGCTGGGTTGCCTTCTTATAGTCCTCGGGCTTTGCCCAGAAAATGCTCGACACGAACGTCTGGGGATTCCGGTCATACAGCGGGAACCAGCTCGACTGCACTTGCACCATGATCCGATGCCCCGGCAAGAAGACATGGTTCGCATTCGGCAACGCGAATCGATAGACCAACGGAACATTGGGCTCGAGCGCCTTTGGCGTCTCCAGGCTCGCGCGATACCTTCCCCGGAAAATGTCCATCGCCACACCGAGCTGATATCCGCCCATCGCGGGCTGCGCGGCGAACTCATCCGGGTACACGTCTATCAGCTTCACTACCCAATCGGAATCGGTGCCGGACGTGGAAGCCACCAAATTCACCATCGGCTCGCCGGTGATCTTCAGCGGCTCGGTCAAAATGCTCGACGTGAACGCCAGCACATCCGTGCGGCCTGATGCTTCGCGCTGATCATCGGTCAACCACTTTCGCCAACCATCCCTCGAGGCATCCACAGGGCGCTGGCGGTACGGCACAGGCTTCGCTGGATCGGAAACATACTCCGAGTACGCCGCGTCCGATGATCGCGGCTCGTTGAACTCCACGCGCATCCCAGCCTTGAGATACAGCTTGCGTGGCGTTGACGGCGGAGGCCAACCCGGCAACGCGCGCCACTTGTTCGTACCCGTTTCGAACGCGGTCACCACTGGCAAATTCGCTTTCGGAGCTCCATCTTTCAAGTACTGATCGAGGAACGGCCGCAGAATCTCCTGCCGGAAATGCCGCGCCGTATCGGCGTGAAACTTCACCATGCCGAGCGAACTTCCGTCGCCCACCATCTGGCCGTGATACCAAGGCCCCATGGTCATGAACACCATGTCATTGCCGTTATCCTTCGGCTTGATCGCCTTGTACACGGCGGGCGCGCCGTAGATGTCCTCTTGATCCCACAAACTGTGGACCAGCATCACCGGCACCTTGAGCGGCTCCTTGGCGAGCACCTGGTCCACTGCTTGATCGCGCCACCAGGCGTCATAGCCCGGGTGCTCCATCATCTTCACCCAGAAACCCATCTGATCGAGTCCGCGAGCCTTGCCTAGTTCTCCCGCCGAGCCCGCCTTCAAAAACATTTCGTACTCGTCGTGATGTGTCGACCACCACTTGGTTTCGCTCTTGCGCGTGCCCTGCTGATCGTAGATGTACGACATCATGGTCTGCCGCAGGGCTCCGTTGTGGAACCAGTCATCGCCCTTCCACCCATCCACCATGGGATTCATCGGCACGGACACTTTGAGCGCCGGATGCGGATTCACAAGCGCCATTAGCGGCAGGAATCCGTTGTAGGAAATGCCGAGGATCCCAACCTTCCCGTTGGTCTCGGGAACATTCTTCACCAGCCAGTCGATGGTGTCGTACGTATCGGTAGCGTGATCCACCGGTGTCGGATTTCGCGGACCGCGCACCGGGCGATTCATGATGTAGTCGCCTTCGGACCCGTGCTTGCCGCGAACGTCCTGCACGGCGCGAATGTAGCCGCCTTCCACGATCACGTCGGTTGCGTTGTCGGAACCTTGCAGCGTGGAAGCGATGTGCGCGCTATCGGAGCGCTTGGTGATGGCAGCCGCATCGTATGGAGTCCTGGTCAGCAGGATCGGAGCGTTGCGCGCGCCCTTGGGCACCACGATCGCCGTGAACAGCTTCACGCCGTCGCGCATGGGAATCATGGCTTCGCGGCGCTCGTAGTCGAAATCCGTCCGGATGACGTTCAGCTTCGCCGGAGTTTCCGTGGGCAGTTCCGGATAGGTCTTCTGGGCGGCAAGCGTTCCCGCAATCGACAATCCGACGAGAAAATGTTTCATTCGGCTATGGCCTCGTTCCCGCTTTGATCAACTGCTCGGCGTGCTTCAACGCCTCGGGCGTCATCTTCTGGCCGGAAATCATGCGGCCGATCTCGCGCGTGCGCGCTTCCTGCGACAGCTCTTCCACCGCCGCTACCGTGCGACCCTGCTCTTCGCGCTTCGCCACTACATAATGATGGTCAGCGAAGCCCGCGATCTGCGGAGAATGCGTCACGCAGAGCACTTGGTAGTGCGAAGCCAGCCGCTTCAGCCGCCGGCCCAGCGCCTCCGCGGTGCGTCCGCCCACCCCCGTATCCACTTCGTCGAAAACCAACGTGCGTGACGATCCGGCTTGCTTGGCGGAACTCTTCGCCACTACGCAGGTCTTGAGCGCGAGCGCCAAGCGCGAAAGCTCGCCGCCCGAGGCGACCTTCTCGAGAGCGCGCGGCTCTTCACCGCGATTGGCCGATAGCAGGAAGCGAATGCGGTCAAACCCGCGCGAAGTCCACTCGCCTTCATTGAACTCCACGCGGAACACGGTGCCTTCCATGGCGAGCGATGCGAGTTCTTCCTGCACGGCCTTCTCGAGCTCCGATGCCGCCTTCTTTCGCGACTTGCTCAACGCTCCGGCCGCCTTCTCATACCGAGCCGCGAGAGCATCGCGCTCGGCCTGGAGCTTGGTACGCAGCTCGCCGGCGGTCTCCACGCTCTCGAGCTTCGCCGTCACATCGCCGAGAAACGCCAGCATCTCGTCGATCGATGCGCCATACTTCCGCTTCAGCTTGTCGATCGCGGCCAGGCGCGATTCGATCTGCTCGAGCCGCCCGGGGTCAGACTCGAGCCCGCCCACGTAATGTCGAATGGCGTGCGCCGCTTCCTCGAGCGCGATCTCGGCGGGCTTGAGCGAGTCGAGGACGGTGGTGAGGCTCGGGTCGATGCGGCATAGCTCATCGATCTTCTTGCGCGCCGAGCGCAACTGCGGAATCACCGCGGCTTCAGCCTCGTAGAGCAGATCGTACGCTGCGTTGGCGTTTTCTTCGAGCTTGCCCGCGTTCATCAACACTTTGCGCTCGGCTTCGAGTTTCGCGTCTTCGCCCGACGCCATGTGCGATTCTTCCAACTCGCGCTTCTGGAAACTCCACAGGTCCGCGAGACGGAGTTTTTCCTGCTCGCCGCGGTCGAGTTCATCGAGTTCGTTCTTCACGCGCCGCCACTCGGAGAAGATCGCGGCCAGAGACGTCACGGCCGGCGCGCTTGCCGCAAACGCGTCGAGCATGTCCAACTGGCTGTCGGGCGAAAACAATTCCTGCTGATCGTGTTGTCCGTGGATATCGCCCAAATGCGACGCTAACTCGCGCAGCAGCGCCAAGGCCACCGGCCTGCTCCCGACGAAAGCACGCGATTTGCCTGAAGCGAGAATCTCCCGCTCCACGATCAATTCGCCCTCTTCGACCTCGATTCCGTTCGCGGCGAGCCAGCTCTTGAACTCGGCACGGGCGGGCGCTTCGAAGATGCCGGTGACGCGTGCGCGGTCCGAGCCCGAGCGCACCACATCAGCCGAAGCGCGGCCACCGTATATGAGCCCGAGCGCATCCACCACGATGGACTTGCCGCTGCCCGTCTCTCCCGTAAGGAGATTCAGCCCTTCGTGAAACCGGACGCGCACCCGCTCGACGACGGCGTAGTTCTCCACCACCAACTCGACCAGCATGCAAACAGCAATTCTAGCGAATGGCGCACGATCACACTCCCGGACTGACCAAGTGCCCTTCGAATGCGCGCCCACCGGCCGCTTCGAGCCTGCGCCGAAACGCCAAGTGCCGCAGCCTTGTCGCTTCCACCAGCGGACTCCAAACCGTGTGCACCAGCCGATGCCGGATCAACATGTGCCAGAACCGGTTCGACCTTTTGTAGAGATACGACATCGCCAGATACGGCGGAACGGCGCGCCAATCTTCGGGGCGGCGCCGCCAGATCGAGGCATGCGAGAACAGGCGCTGGTAGATCCACTGGTAGCCTTCTTCGAGTTGCTCCGGGGTCATGTGCCGCGGCCGGAAGACGCAGTGCGCCGTGTCATAGAGGTCCCAGTTGCGATGCAGCAGGCGGCCTTCGCTCTCCATTTGCCGGAACAGCGGCGTCGCCGGATACGGCGTCAGGATGTGGAACGTGGCGCACTCGAGCCGGTTCGCTTCCACCCATTCCGCGGCGAGCTCGAACACATCGCGGCGATCATGATCGAAGCCGAGCACGAACGATCCATTCACCTGGATGCCGTAGTCATGCAGCAGGCGTACACGGCGCGCATAGTCCGCTGTCTTCGGGCTCTTCTTGTGTGCGTCGGCGATGTTCTGGTCGCTAAGGGACTCGAACCCCACGAACACGCCCGTACATCCGGCGAGCGCCATTTCACGCACCAACGCCGGATCGTCCGTGGTGTCGATGGAAATCGCCGCGCTCCAAATCTTGCGGATCGGCCGCAACGCGCGGCACAGCCGGTACAGATAGTCGCGCCGCGATCCGAGATTGTTGTCGACGAACACCGCGTACGGTTCACCATTCGCTTCGAACTCCGCCGCGATCTGTTCGGGATCGCGCATTCGATACGGCATTCGCAGCCCGTCTGTCGCGAGATAGCAGAAGCCGCATCGATTGTGGCATCCGCGCGTGGCGATAAGGCTGGTGGTGGTGAGAAAGGAATCGCGCGGCAGAATCCGCCGCCGCGGCGCCGGGTCCTCACGATAGTCATTATCGTAGCTCGCGACATACCGCGGCGCTAGCGCTTCTCGTTCCACATCGGCGAGGATCTTGGGCCAGAGCTGCACGCCGTCGCCCAGCGCGAGCGCATCGGCATGCGGGGCGCACTCCTCGGGACAAGACAGCACGTGCAACCCGCCGAGAATCACTTTCGCGCCACCTTGCCGGTACCATCTCGCCAGTTCGAAAGCTCGCCGCGCGAACGTCAGGTGCACCGTGATGCCCACCACTTCCGGCATCGGAGAAGCCGGCGGCGGCCCCTGCAGCAGATTCTCGTCCCAGTAGTCCACGCGCCAATGCCCGGGCGTAGTGGCCGCGAAGCTCGTCATCGCCAGCGAAGGCGTGAGGACGTGTTTGCCGAAGCTCGCGTTAGGATCCTTCGGATAGAAAGGATTGACGAGCAGCGCGTAGCGCGCTAGCGGAGGCGCGGGAACTGCCGGACCCAAGCTCGGGGGAACCGCCATTTCCCGAGGCAACCAGTGTTCAGTCACGTTTCCACTTTACGATACAAAGTACTCGTCGTCAAGCTTTTCGCGCCCTACGCTTCACGAATGCGTTTGCTATGCTGGGCGTGTGTTCCGCCTAGTTGCCGTAGCCTTGGTGGCGGCGTGTGCCTACGCGCCCGCCGCAGATTCGAAGTTGCTCGAAATCCTGAAAGCCGAGTTGGATCGGAATTTCAAGGTCCTCAAGGAGAAAGGCGACCCTCCGGCTTACTACATCGCCTACGCAGTGACGGAATCGGAATCGGAGTCCGCGTCGGCATCGTTGGGCGCCATCACCAGCGAGCAACGCAAGTCGCGCATCCGAACTCTCGATGTGACCGTGCGCGTCGGCAATCCGAAGCTCGACAACTATCACTCCCTGCGCGGCGATTTTCCGCAGTTCACCTCAGGCGCTGCCATCGCGATCGACGACAATCCGAACGCCATCCGCCGGCGCTTGTGGGCCGAGACCGATCGCGTCTACAAGCTGGCGGCGCAGCGGCTGATCAACATCCGCACGAACAAGGAAGTGCGCGTCGCCGACAAGGAGTCCTCTGACGACTTCTCCGCCGAGCAGCCCAACGAGTTCGCACACGAAGCGCCCTCGCTCGACTTCGATCGCAAAGACTGGTACAAGCGCATCGCCAAGGTTTCGCGCGAGTTCGCGAAGTTCCCCGAGATCATTGCGTCACACACGGGCGTGCAGGCGGTCCGCGAGACCAAGTATTTCGTCAACTCCGAGGGCGCCAGCATCATGCAAGGCCAGAACGGCGCGCGGATCACCATTTCCGCGGCGGCCAAGGCCGAAGATGGCATGGACCTGCAGACTTTCGACAGCTTCAACGCATCCGATCCGAAGCACCTTCCCAAGGAACGTGACCTGCGCGAAGCGCTCTCGCATGTCGCGAAAGACGCCGTAGGTCTGCGCAAGGCGCCGCTGGTGGAGCCCTACGTGGGTCCGGCGATTCTCTCGGGCCGCGCCGCGGGCGTGTTCTTCCACGAGATCTTCGGCCATCGGGTGGAAGGCCACCGCCTCAAAGACGAATCCGACGGCCAAACGTTCGCGAAGTCAGTGGGGCAGAGCGTGCTGCCCGATTTTCTCTCGGTGGTGTTCGACCCGACGCTCAAGCAAGCCGCCGGCGAAGATCTCAACGGCTGGTTCGAGTTCGACGATGAAGGCGTGAAAGCGCGCAAGGTTACCGTGGTCGAGAAGGGCGTGCTCAAGACGTTCCTGATGTCGCGCACGCCGATTCCCGGCTTCTCGAACTCCAACGGGCACGGGCGTAGGCAGGCCGGCGCCGAAGTCGTTTCGCGACAGTCGAACCTGCTGGTGCAAGCCGCGCGCACCGTGCCTGAAAGCGAACTCGAGAAGATGCTGATCGAGGAAGTGAAAAAACAAAACAAGCCATACGGGTTTTATCTGCAGGAGATCACCGGCGGCTTCACCAATACTTCGCGCCGCGGCATTCAGGCGTTCAAAGTGATCCCGCTGGTGGTGTATCGCATCTACCCGGATGGCAAGAAGGAACTGGTCCGCGGGGCCGATCTCGTGGGCACCCCGCTCGCGAGTTTCGCCAAGATCATCGCCGCCGGTGACAAGCTCGATGTGTTCAACGGCTTCTGCGGCGCCGAAAGCGGATCGGTGCCGGTCTCTGCTGTGTCGCCGGCGCTGCTCGTGTCCGAAATCGAGATTCAGAAGAAGGAAAGCTCGCGCGAGCGTCCACCGCTGCTGCCCGCTCCGCCGATCAAGCAGAGCGAGTCCGGAGGTGGACTGTGAAGCGCCGCGCGTTCCTCGCGATTCCCGCGGCGTTGATTCCGCATCTTCGTGCGGAAAAGCCGGAAGACGACGTCGTGCTGCGCGCCATGCGCGACGAGTTGGCTCGCGTCAAGGATCTGACGCTGCCGGGCACCGCGCCGGTCTACTTCGTGGAGTTCGCGCTCGACGACTCCGAGAGCTTCTCGGTAACGGCATCCTTGGGTTCCGTGGTGCGGAGCGCTTCGGGCCACTCTCGCACGCCCCGCACGCAAATCCGCGTCGGCAACTACTCGTTCGACAACACCAACTACATCTTCAGCGACTTCTTCGCGCGCTCCGGCGGGCAGACGCCGCTCGAAGACGACTATGACCTGCTCCGCCACCACTTCTGGCTCGCGGCCGACCGCACCTTCAAAGGCTCGGTGGAAGCGATCTCGCGCAAGCAATCCGCGCTGCGCAACATCACCCAGCAGGAAAAACTCAACGACTTCGCCAAAGCCGAACCGACCAAGCTGTATCTGCCTTCGACCAAGGTCAGCTACAAGGAGAACGAGTGGCGCAAGCGCGCTCGCGATCTCTCGGCCGTCTTCGCCGACTATCCGAAGATCACCGGATCGGGCGTGGAAGTGGAGCTCGGCTACGGCACGTCGTATCTGGTGAACTCGGAAGGCACCGAGTATCGCTTCCCCGACGACCTCTTCTTCCTGCGCTCCCGAGCCTCCGCGCAAGCTCCGGACGGAATGCCCGTGCGTGACGGCGTGGTGTTCCAGGCGCGCACGCCAGACCGGCTTCCGGGCGAATCCGCCATGCGCGAAGGGATCACGGAGGTGGCCAAAAATGTTTCGGCGCTGCTCGCCGCGCCGGTTGGCGAAGATTACTCGGGCCCCGTGCTTTTCGAAGATGTCGCCTCTCCGCAAATGTTCGCCCACGTGCTCGGAGCGAATCTCGGCTTGACGCGCCGCCCCGTTTCCGAGCCCGGACGCCCCGCACCCGTTGCCGCGAGCGAACTCGAAGGCCGCATCGGATCGCGCATTCTGCCCGAGTGGATGGACGCAGTCGACGATCCCGTTACGGACTCGTGGAACGGCGAGCAACTGCAGGGCACCTACCGAATCGACATGGAAGGCGTCACGCCGCAAACGCTCACGGTGGTGGAGAAGGGTTCAGTGAAGAACCTGCTCCGCACGCGGCAGCCCGTTCGTGGATTCGAAGGGTCCAACGGCCGCGCGCGGTTGCCCGGCGCATTCGGCGCCAAAGCGGCGGTGTTCAGCAACCTATTGATGAAGGCCACCGGACAGACGATGAGTCCGGACGATCTCAAGAAGAAGCTGCTCGACATGGTGTCGCAGCGCGGCAAGCAGTACGGGATCATCGTGCGCAAGCTCGACTTTCCGTTCAGCGGTCCGTTCGACGATCTGCGCCGGTTGGCGAGCGCGGCGGGACAACGCGGCGCAACGCGCCCGGCCACGCTGCCCATTCTCGTGTATCGCGTCTATCCCGACGGCCGCGAAGAGTTGGTCCGCGGACTGCGCTTCCGCACGTTGAATGTCCGCTCGCTGCGCGACATCGCGGCGGCGTCGAACGCGGAGAAGATTTTCCACTTCATCGGTGACGGATCTCCGCTGCCGGTGATGGGCGGAGGCGGCTACGTTTCCACGCACAGCGTGGTGGCGCCCGCGGTGTTGTTCGAAGATCTGGAACTCGAAAAGCGCGAGGAAGACTGGCCGAAGCTGCCTCTCGTGCCTCCGCCGGATCTGATCTCGTCTCGTTAGCACTCATGCGAATCCTTTCCCGCGCCGTCTTCAAAGAGATCGCCGGTGGAGCGCTGCTCGGAACGCTGCTCTTCACCTCGGTGCTCTTCATGCAGACGCTCTCGCGCGGAAAGGTATTCGAGAGCCTGCTGCGCGGGTCGGCGTCGGCGTTCACCGTGGCGTACCTGTTTTCGCTGCTGCTGCCCGCGGTGCTGATTCTGTCGATTCCCGTGGGCACGCTCGTCGGAGTGCTGCTCGGCCTCGGCCGCATGTCGAGCGACGGCGAGATCGTCGCCCTGCGCGCGGCAGGCGTTCCCGGGCGCCGCGTCACCACGCCGATCCTGTTCTACGCCACGCTCGCGATGGCTGCCGCCGGCGCTTGTTCGCTCTATCTCACGCCGTGGTCCATCCGGGAAACGTATCGCATCCTCAACGAGAACATCACGCAGGAACTCACGGCGATGATCCTGCCGCGCGTCTTCGAAGAGCAGTTCACCGGCAACAACATGGTGCTCTACGTGGGCGACGTCAAGCCCAGCGCCTCTTCGATGGCCGAGTGGCGCCAGTTGTTCATGGCCGACACCACGCCGCCCGAAGAGCGCTCGAAGAACGGCCGCGAAGCCGGAGACTCGCCGCGCATCACCATCGCCGAAGAAGCGATCGCCGTGCCCGAGCCCGAGTCCAACAGCGTGCACCTGGCGATGAAGAGGGTGAGCACGCACGAAGTGGACAAAGATCCCAATGTGCTGCACATCACCCAGACGCCGCTCGGCGATCAGCGCCTGCAGGCGAAAGCTCGCGAGGAAACCACCGCCCGCCCCTACGAGGTGATGGACACGCGCCAATTGATGGCCGCCGCGCGCGAAGGCGATCGCGACGCTCGCATCGAGATACACAAGCGCTTCGCGCTGCCGGTGGCATGCGTGCTGCTTGCTCTGGCGGGAATCCCGCTCGGCGTCTCGACGCGCAAGTCCGGCAAGTCAGGCGCGTTCGTGGTGACGGTGCTCGTGGCGTTCCTTTATTACATGAGCCTGAGCAGCCTGATCGGCATGGCCAAGCAGGACCGCCTCCGCCCGGAAGTGGCCGTGTGGATTCCGAACGTCGTGTTCGCGCTGGCGGGCATTTTCCTGTCGGCCAGGCTCGAACGCCCAGGCGACCGCGATCTCCTCTCGAAGCTGCGCACCGCCTGGAGCGGAACCGTGGGCGAAGTACGGGCGCTGCTGCGCAATCGGAGCTGGCTCGCCACGCGGATGCGTTCCCTGCCGCGGCTCCCGTTGATGCCCGGCGTGATCGACACCTACGTGCTGACGAGCTTCCTCTTCTACTTCGCGGTGCTCTTGGCGAGCTTCGTCATGCTCGCCCACGTCTACATCTTCTTCGACCTGCTCAGCGAAATTTTCTCGCGCGCCATTCCGGTGCGAGAGGTGCTGACCTATCACTTCTTCCTCACGCCGCAGCTCATTTATGTTTCAGCGCCGATGAGCGTGCTGGTAGCCGTGCTGGTCACTTTCGGCGTGCTCTCGAAGAACAACGAAGTGACGGCGATGAAGGCGTGCGGCGTCAGCCTCTACCGGCTTTCGATTCCCATCCTCATCGCGAGCGGCGCTCTCAGCGGCGGCCTCTTCGCCTTCGATCATTTCTACATCCCCGATTGCAACCGCATCCAAGACGGCATTCTCGCGAAGATCAAAGGCCGCCCAGCGCAGAGCTACTTGCGGCCTGACCGCAACTGGACCTACGGCCAGGGCTCACGCATTTTCTTCTACAAGTACTTCGATGTCGATCGCCAGGTGATGGTGGGTCCGAACGTGTATGAGCTCGGCACCGCGCCTTTCCGGCTGACGCGTCACATCCAAGCCGAGAGCGCGCGCTGGGAGCCTTCCGTCAATGGGTGGATTTTCCAAAACGGCTGGGTGCGCGACGTCAACGGCGTGGAGTCGAAGAGCGCGCCGTATCAAGCGACCACATTCCCCGAGATCAAAGAAGACCCGGGCTGGTTCCGCCGCGAGATTCGGCAGGAAAAGCAGCTCAACTTCATCGATCTCGACCGCTACATCATGGGCTTGCAGCAATCGGGTTTCGACACCGTGCGCCTGCGCGTGCAGTTCCACAAGAAGTTCGCGGTGCCGTTGTTCGGCGCCGTGATCGCGTTGCTCGCCGTGCCGTTCGCGTTCCTCACCGGTAGCCGCGGCGCGATGGCCGGTATCGGAGTGAGCTTCGGAATCGCGATTGCATATTGGGCGATCGGGAAACTGTTCGAGGAGATCGGCAACGTGAATCAGTTGCCGGCCGCGATGGCGGCGTGGGCTCCGGTGGCGGTGTTCGCGCTGGCGGGGATGTACATGTTCAGCCGCATGCGGACCTGAGCTGGCGAACGTTACAATACCGCCTGGCCAGACACCCTGTCGAAGAAGATTGACAGATTTTGATCCCTTGGGCTATTCTCGGGGCTGAACAGGAGATCTCCGGCGATGAACGTACATCTCAACCAAGAACTGGAGGAACTCGTCCAGAGTCGCGTCAAGAGTGGCCGCTATGGATCGGCCAGCGAAGTCGTTAGGGATGCTCTTCGCTTGCTCGCTGATCGCGACGAACTGATGGAACTCCGCAAGCAGGAGCTTCGCAAGAAGATCGCTCGCGGGCTCGAGTCTCTCCGCCGCGGAGAAGGCGTCGATGGCGAAGAGTTCTTCGCCCAGCTCGAGCGTGAAGAAGCCGCACTCGACAAATCTTCGGCGGCATGAAGCGGTACAGGCGGTTCAAGCTCTCACCCGAGGCGGCAAACGACATCCGGGAGATTTGGAGCTACATCGCAGAAGACAGCGTCAGGGCGGCTCGTAAGGTTCGCCTGAGCCTCTTTGATGCTTGCCAGCGCCTTGCGGAGAATCCTCGCATCGGTCATGTTCGAGACGACTTGACTGACCAGCCTGTGCTGTTTTGGCCAGTCGGCTCTTATCTCATCATCTACGACCCGGCAAGCAAGCCCTTGTCCATTGTTCGGGTCGTCCACGGCGCTCGTGACGTTCCGGGCCTGTTCTGATTGGTAGGGGCAACGCCCGCTTCGCCGACCCCGGCGCCTGAGCTCACTCCCACACGAACCCCATCTGCGCATCCTCCGCCGGCGGCAACACCGCCCACTCCCCCAACCCATACCGCTCCCGAGCCGCCCGCGCCCGCTTCCGCACCGACTCCACATACGACCCGCGCAAGTACACGCTCCGCCCGAACCGCTCCCGATACTTGCCCAGCAATTCGGGAAACTCGCGCTCCAGAAATTCGAAGAACACCTGCCTCGGACCCTCGGTCAAAAACAACACGTTCGCGCCCATCCACCGCGCACCCGCATCCGATGCCGCGGCCGCCAACGCATCGAGTTGCTCCTGCGCATCATTGATCAGAGGCAACAGCGGCGAGCACGCCACACCCACCGGAACTCCCGCCGCACGCAGCGTCCGCACCGCTTCGAGCCGCAGATCCGGACGCGGCGCTCGCGGCTCGAGCTTTCGCGCCAAGTCCGGATCCACGGTGGTGATCGTCAAGCTCACCACCAATTGATTCCGCTTTGCGATGCGCGCGAGTAGATCCACATCGCGACACACCAGATTCCCCTTTGTGGTCAGCGCGAACGAACGCCCGGAGAACTCGGCCAGCACTTCGAGAATCGATCGCGTCAACAAGTAGCGCCGTTCGGCCGGCTGATACGGATCGGTCGCCGTGCCGATCGCCACCCGCTCCCGTGGACCCACCTTCCGCAAAGCCACTCGAAAATCGGCCGGGTTCCATTGCTTCGCGAAGATGCGCGTCTCGAACTCGTGCGGATCCCGCAGCTCGAGAAACTCGTGCGTGTACCGCGCGTAGCAATACTGGCATGCGAACTCGCACCCGCGATACGGATTGATGGTCCACTCGAACGGCATCCGCTCTGACGAGCACCGGTTCAGCAGATTGTACGAGGCCAGTTGCCGATAAACCACCGCCCGCTTTTCGAGCAGAGCAGGAGCCTGCGCGGCAAGCTTGGCGATCCCCACCAACTGTTGGGCCACGCCATATCTTCGCCTTTTATTCGCCTCGCGTCAAGAGGCTTTTGAGCTACTGCGCAGACCAGTTGATGATCCCGCCGTACGCCGTGATCAGCACCACCAACCCGAACACGATCCGGTACCACGCGAATCCCGAGAAGTCATGCGTCGCAATGAACCGCAACAGCCACCGCACGCACAGGAACGCCGAAATGAACGCGGCCACGCCGCCCACCGCGAACCATCCGCTGTCGGCCACCGAGAGCAAGGCTCGCTCTTTGTAGAGCTCGTATGCGCCCGCAGCCATCAGCGTCGGAATCGCCAGGAAGAACGAGAACTCCGTCGCGGCCTTGCGCGACAAGCCGAACAGCAATCCACCGATGATCGTCGCGCCCGAGCGTGAGGTTCCGGGAATCAGCGCCAGGCATTGCGCACAGCCCACCTTCAACGCGTCGAGCGCCGTCATGTTATCCGTCTCGCGGATCCGCACGGTGTGCTGCCGCCGCTCCGCCCACAGAATCAGGAATCCGCCTACGATGAAGGCGAGCGCCACCGGAACCGGCTTGAACAGATGCGCCTTGATCGCCTTGCCTCCCGCGAGGCCGAGCACGGCCGCGGGCAGGAACGCCACCAGCAGATTGATCACGAAATTCCGTGACCGCTCCTCGCTCGCCAAGCCGGTCAGCACGCCGAGCAATCGCGACCGGTATTCCCAGATCACTGCCAAGATCGCACCCGTCTGGATCACGATCTCGAACACCTTGCCCTTGTCGTTGTTGAAGTCGAGCAGATCGCCCGCCAGAATCAAATGTCCGGTCGAGGAAATCGGGAGGAACTCGGTCAGCCCCTCCACCACGCCCATCACGAGCGCTTTCAGCAGCAGGATTGCGTCCACCCGTGAATTGTAGCCAACCTGCCCCGCCTATCGCCCACGCCCGCGCGGCCCGAGTTCCACCGCCTCCACCCCGCTCACCTTTCCCGCTTCCACCGTGAACCGCAGCAGCGTCTTCATCGTGTGCCAGCCTTGGTTACCGCACGCACCGGGATTCATGTGCAACAACCCGAGCTTCGCATCGCGCATCACTTTGAGCACGTGAGAGTGTCCGCATAGGAACAACCCCGGCGGATCGGCTTCGAGATTCTTGCGCGCGCGCTTGTCGTACTGGCCCGGATAGCCGCCGATATGCGTCATGTAAACGGAGAGGCCTTCCACTTCGAAGCGCGAATCGAGCGGCATCGCGCCCTGCACGTCCGCGCCGTCGATGTTGCCGTACACGCCACGCAGCGGCTTGAACGCTTCGAGCTTCCGGATCAGATCCAGCGTGCCGAAATCCCCCGCGTGCCACACCTCATCGCAATCGGCGAAATACCGAAACACGCCCTCGTCGAGAAAGCCGTGCGTATCGGACATGAGACCGATCCGCTTCATCAGGGCGATAATAGCGCAAGCCCCATGAAGATCACTCGTATCGACTGCCATGTACTCCTCGATCCCGGTTACGACACCGGCGCCACCAGCTCCGCGCAAGACGACATCGTGGTCGAGATCCACACTGACGAAGGCATATCGGGCATTGGCGAAACCGACGTCAACCCGTGGATGGCGAAAGTTTGCATCGAAGCGCCGTCCACGCACACGATGGGGATCAGCCTCAAAGACGTGCTCATCGGCGCCGACCCCTTCGCCATCAGCGAACTCTGGCATCGCATGTACACGGCGTCCGCGATGAACGGCCGCCGCGGCGTGGTGATCAACGCCATGGGCGCGATCGATATTGCGCTGCACGACATCCTCGGCAAAGCTCTCGGCAAGCCGGTGTGGCAACTGCTGGGTGGAACGCCCCGCGAATCGATCACTCCGTATGCTTCGCTCCAACCTGAAGTCTCGAGCTGGAGCGCTTATCGCGAATCCATCATCGAATGGGCGAAGAAGGCGCAGGCATTCGGATTCCGCGCCGCCAAAACAGAAATCACCCCCTGCGGACCCTACGCGCACAAAGGGCTCAGTGCTTCCTATGACGACATGACGCAACTGGTCGCCGACCTCCGTTCCGCTGTCGGCCCGGACTTCACGCTCATGGCCGACGTGCAGTACGCGTTCCCGGATGCGGCCACCGCGCTCCGCGTCATTCGCGAATGGGCTCCGTATCGTCTCTTCTTCGTCGAAACTCCGCTCTGGCCCGATGATCTCGAAGGCCACGCTCGCCTCGCTACCGAGCAACCTACTCCGATCGCGTCGGGCGAGTGGCTCACCACCCGCTGGGAACTATTCGACCTCATCGATCGCGGCCGAGTGCAAGTCGCCCAGCCCGACGTCGGCCGCATCGGCGGATTCACCGAAGCGATGCCTGTTTGCGCCTACGCCGCCGAGCGCAAGCGGACCATCGTGCCGCATGCCTGGAAGACCGGGATCTCGATCGCCGCAGCCGCGCACATGGCCGCCGTCACGCCGCATTGCGCCTTCATCGAATTCCTTCCTGACGCGCTGTGCGAATCCGCGTTGCGCAAGGAACTCGCCACCACATCTCTCGAGATGCGAGACGGTAAGCTTTCGTTGCCCACGGCACCCGGCCTCGGCGTGGAAGTCAATCGCGACGCCATCGATCGCTTCTCACGCGAAGCCGCGAAACTGTACCGAGTTGGATAAGCCGTCCGCACGAGCCGCGCCCGCAGACTCAGGCGCCGGCCAGACTGAACCGGCCGCTCGCGGCAACGCCGCCTATACACGGGCCCTCGTAGTGCTCGCGTGAGGCGAGACGCACCCCGCCCCACGCGAACCTGCCGCTCAGTTGATCTCCAACTGATTGGCCAGCACGACCCCAGTATTGGCGTCGCGCTTGCCCTGCCACTGCGCCTTCATGCCAACGGCGATCTGAGTGGCGCCGTTGATCTTGAACTTGGTGGAAGCATCCCAGACGATCTTCTTGGTCCCCACCATGATGTAGTGATCTCCGAATGACGTAATCCGGCCTGACCCGCTGTCGGGAATCGTGTAGCTCGGCGCGGGATTGATCGGCAGCGAAACGGCCGCCGTCTTTGCCGTACCCACCGAATCGGTAGCCGTCAAAGTCACGGCAAACGTGCCAGCCGCGGCCGGAGTGCCGCTGATCGTCGACCCGCTCAGCGCGAGTCCCGCGGGCAGTCCGCTCGCCGTGTAGGTGAACGCGCCGTACCCGCCGGCCGCCGAAATCGTAGCCGAGTAGGCCGCTTTCACCTGCCCAGCCGGTAGGCTCGGCGCGAACGTGATCGGAGCATCCACAACGGCCAGCGAGACACTCGATGTCTGCGCCAACCCTCGTGCGTCCGTCGCCGTCACTGCCAACGCGAACGTACCCAGAGCTGTGGGTACTCCGGTCACAGCTGACCCGCTCCACACGAGCCCAGGCGGGAACCCCGTGACGCTCGTAATGGTGGTTGGCGCCAAGCCGCCACTCACCGTGATCGCCGCCGAGTAAGCTACGCCGATCGTCGCGTTCGGCAGCGCCGCGGGAGCAATGGTGATCGGGGCGGGCGCGGGCTTCACGGTCATCGACGATGCATGGCACATGTTCATGGCATCGAGAGTCCCCACGTAGTCCGCCAGTTCGCCCACGGCGAAGCCAGTTACACCCACGAACGTCGTCCCGGCGGCCGCCGGCGTATAAACGACGTGCGTCACTGGGTCGCCCGCGCGAATCACAACATCGAGCCAGAACTTGTTCACTGACGTGATGGTCGCGTTGGTTGCGCTGCAAGGCACGGTCATCGCTGGCGCGTGTACGATCGCCGTGTAGACATCGAACTGCGTGGCGCCGTTCGGGTTGTCCGCCGTCGAATTGGAGTTGTCGGCCCACACCGGAACCAGCTTGCCTCCATCGAACGCCGCGCCGGTGTAGCTGCCGTAGTCGAGCTTGCGTCCCGTCGCCGTGCTGTTGGCTTGATTCGAAGTTCCGGCGCTGATCGCGAAGTTCGCTCCGAACGTGGCGCCATTGTCGGTACTGAATGCGCCGTAGAATTGCGCCGTGTCGTTCAAAGCCGAATTGCGGGCGTCATACCAATTCACGGCCACCATCCCTGTGGTCTGATCGAGTGAGATCCGCGGCAGGAACTGGCTGTTTGCTCCGGCGTCGTCATTCACGCGAACAGCGGCGCTCCATGTGGTGCCCAAGTCGTCGGAGTAACGCGTGAAGATGTTCGTATCGGTGCTTCCCACTCCCGGCGCGTCAGTGTAGACGAGGTGTACCCGGCCGCGATGCGCGCCGCTCGATCGATCCCAAGCCAAGCCCGCCTCCGGATCGATCGTCCAGTTCGGCTGCGCCGGAATCGCCGTAGCGCCACCCACATTGACGGCAGTCACCGTAATGTAAGGCTCGAACGGGTTCGGTCCGAGTCCGTCGCGATCCACGTTGATCGAAATCGCCCCGCTGGTTCCGGAGCTCGGGCCGTAGGTCACCATCACCTCGCCGTTCGGGCCGATCGCGATATCTCCGTAGTCGACAGAGGCAGGCTGGGACGCGATCGGGCCGCCCGTGAACGTACTCACTGTGCCGAGTCCCGATACGCCCGCGCCCACTGCCCAAATCCCGGCGTAACTCCACAAACTCACCCAAACGCTGCCGGGGAATCCGCCACTGCCCGGACCCACGACCACCGTGGGTTGATCGCCCAACCGGTAGCTCGGCGAGAGCAGCATCGCGGCTCCACTGCCGTTGGGAGAGTAGAAAGTTGCGCCTCCATCGGTGCTCATCGTCAGCACGGGCATGCTGCCCGAAAGCGGCGAGTTCTGCACCTGATAGGCCATGAACAGATTGCCGAAAGAATCCCACGCAACGCTCGGGTTGCCCATCGCACGGGGAATGTCGCCCGGCGACGGCACGGTGGAGAGTCCGATGAGAGCAGTAGTCCAGGTAACGCCGCCGTCGGTAGAACGCGCCGTGTACATCCCACCGGTTTCATTGCGAGAAGCCACGAAGATCGCGTTCTTGTTCATCGGATTGATGGCAGCCGCGGCTTCGAATTGGTTTCCTGATGCCTTGGTCAAGTTCAGGTTCGGCCCCACCGTCTGCGCGGCGAGCCGTATCGTTGCAGTTATCACCAGCCAGCATGTAAGAGTCCGCATGCCTCATAGGGGTACTGACCGGCCGGTTCGATATAGGCTGCGTTACGACTGAAAAAAAGTAGCCATCCCCATATTTCCCCGGCTGCTTCGGCACCCTAGTCAGGGGGCGGTTTCGCCAGCGCCCGTTGCCGGTCTCCGATGTCCGGCGGAAGAAAGACGCAATCGTCTCGCGAAGGGGCTAGAGCAACGAAGCATGCGGGCACAAACCCCGGCCTCTGAGAGGGTTGCGGCGGCATGGGGCCATCTGCTTCGTTGCGGCTCCTTCGAAATGGCCCGCATTGCGTGCTTCGCCTCGCCTCGCCTCGCATCTGGCTCCATGGCGCTCGCAACGCGGCCCACGCGACTTTAGCCACGGGCTGCCAAGCTCTTCCGCTCAGAACGCGTTCAGCGCGGTCCTTTTTCGAGGCCGCGCCGGTAGATGGCGAATACGCGCGGAGCATCCCTTCGAATTCGCCCCATGTCGCCGGCCAGCAATGACTGCATCACCAACCCTTGCACGGTTCCAATGAACAGGGTTGCGGCCGCATCCA
>JAXLQL010000003.1:0-543730 GCA_046331625.1 Bryobacteraceae bacterium | reverse complement strand
GGGAGATCCGAGAAGCTGCAGCGGAAGCCGCGCCGGCGTGATGGACGCGGATTTCAAATGTCAAAGAGCGTGCGGAACGGGTCCCACGGTATCAGCGTAGGGGCGGGGCAAGTGGTTCCTGCAAAATCGATCCTGGCCGGCAGTTGAGGGGGAAGGAGATCCGGGATTCCGAGTACACGTGATGGGCGGGTTGCTGAGAGGCGACATCCTGTTCTGAGGGTCATTTCGGGTGTCGAAGAGTGTCGAACGAACGGGCATCGGTGCGGAGTTCGGCTTCGTCCAGGTTTGGCGGCGTGCAGTGCGCTTTCCGCGAGTTATGCTTATCAGGGACCGACAAATCTCCGAGACGCCTGTGCTTAGCCGTACTTCCCGTCGATACCAAGATTGTGACTGAAGAAGATTTATTGCGAAGAGTACGGAGCCTTGTAGCTAACCCGCGCCGCGCTACCAGCGCGGCCGGCTGGCCCGGCGGCAACTTACCTCCGTCGTTCGATCCTGCACCGAAACAAATAGTGGAAGAAGCGAGGCGACGTTTTGGCTTTGCCATTCCGGGCCTGCTGACAAGGTTGTGGCTGGAAGTCGCTAACGGAGGAATCGGACCGGGTTACGGGATTTTCGGAGTTGAAGGGGGCATGACGGACGACGGGGTTGACATGCCGCTGCCGGATCTGTTTTTGGCGGAGAAAGATGAGGAGCCTTGGATCGAACTGATTGCTCCGTCAGATGCTGCAAGGACGTTTCCGATCTGCGATTGGGGCTGCTGCACATTCTCGGCCATAGACTGCAGTTCCTCAGATGGGAACATGCTGTTGTTCGTCGATGGTGTCAAACGCATCGATCAGCAGGTGACGTTTGCACAGTGGATCGAAGACTGGGTCTATGGAATCGAGGTCGGGGCGGACGACTACAGCAGAGTGAAGCGAAGGGCGACTTGGCTACCTTCAGAATCGGCTTCGGGCTTACCTCCAGCAACCCCAAACGACTGACTCGCCGCGTCTCGTCCGATGAACTGGTACCCACGCCAGGCGTACCGCCTGGCAGGGGCCGGGCGTAGCCGGCCTCGAAGGGCATGCGCTGGCACGCATTCGACAGATTCGCCTTGCAAGAACTGGGCGGCTCGGGTTAACATACAACCATATGGTTGTACGAAAAGCCAAGGACGAAGAGGCACTCAACCAGCTCTTCCGCGCCTTGGCCGATGGCACGCGGCGCGACATTCTGGCGCGGTCGATGACGGAAACGCCCTCGGTGTCTGCTCTTGCCGCGCGGTACAAGATGAGTTTCGCGGCTGTGCAGAAGCACGTCGCCGTGCTCGAGCGTGCCGGTCTCATTCAGAAGCGCGCCAGCGGCCGCGAGCAACTGGTCTCTACCAACCGCGCGCGGCTCCGGCGCGCGTCTGAGCTCCTCGATCACTTCGAAGCCATCTGGCGCCAACGCATGGCGCAACTCGACGAAGTTCTTCAACCGAAGGGACAATGATCATGCCACTTACCTCTGTCACGAAAGACGCCGCGACGCTCACCCTCACCGTGGTGGGCGACTATCCCGTTCCGCAACAACGTCTGTGGGAGGCTTTTGCCGACCCTCGCCAACTCGAGCGCTTCTGGGGACCACCCACTTGGCCCGCCACCTTCACCCGCCATGATTTCCAGGTTGGCGGCCGCGCCGAGTATTTCCTAACCGGGCCGCAGGGAGAAAAGTGGAGCGGTTCGTGGAAGTTTACCGCGGTGGATCCAATCAACTCGTTTGAGGCGCACGACGGTGAAGACAACGCCGAAGACGAGAACATGCCGTCGGGGATGGTTTTCACTTTCGAGACCACGCCGGCGGGATCGCGCATCACCGTCGTCACTCGGTTTGCAAGCATCGAAGCCATGGAGCAAACGGCGCCGGGCATGGAACAAGGGCTACGCGCGGCAATGCCCCAACTCGACGCTCTGCTTTCTCAACGGAACGTACCGCTTCCATGAAAAGCGCAACTACTGACCTGCCGTTGCATGCCGGCTGCCGCACGCTCGCGGCGCTCGAGCGCCAGTGGTTCGGCGGCGATCTCCGGAGGAACATAGTGCGAAAGGCGGGCGGACTTGCGCTCTGCGGTCTCAGCCTGTTCGTGTCCGGTACGGTTTGCCAGTCCATGGCGCAGGACGCCCAAACCAAATATCCGAACATGGCCCCAACCGAGCAGTACCTGATGGACCGAACCAAAGAAATCGCTCTGGCGCGCAGCGCAGCGCCCGAGTCCATTTCGCGTGAAGCAGAGGTGTTGGTTCTTGGGAGCCGCGGTTTCGAAACGGCGATCCCAGGCAAGAACGGGTTTGTCTGCCTGGTAGGGAGAAGTTGGATGGGGATGTTCGATTGGCCCGAATTCTGGAACCCGAAGGTTAGGGCAGCCGATTGTATGAACCCACAAGCTGCGCGGTGGATACTGCCGATCACCAGACTTCGGGCCAAGATGATCATGGCCGGCCGCTCGAAGGCCGAGATCGTTGCGGCCCATGAGGCGGCCTTCGCGACGAAGCAACTGGCGGCTCTCGAAGACGGCGCGATGGACTACATGATGTCGAATTTTTCCTATCTCAGCGACGAAGGGGATCACAATGTGCCGCATCTGATGTGGTACACGGCTTTGCCGGACGCCAAGGATTGGGGAGCTTACGCAGTGGGTTCGCCGGTCATGGCTAGTCCCTTTTGGTACATCTCCGACGAACAATCACAACTGAAAGAGCTGCCGCGGATTCTCGTGTTCCTGGTGATGGTGGCGAACTGGTCCGACGGGACGGCCGCAGGCAAGCACCACTGACCGTTGGCTTGGGAAACCAGGAAACAACCAACGCCAGGGAGCAAACCATGAACGGGGCAACCACGCACAAGTGCGCAGCGGTCACTGCCGCAGCCGTGGCTTCTCCCCGCGTATGCGCCGGCGGTGAGTCCGGCGCGGTGAACGCATGAGAAAGTCGAGCGCCAAGGGGAGTGCCCAAAGCAAGTCCGTTACGAAGCTGCTGGTCGCGATGACGGGCAAGGCAAGCAGCGCGAAAGCCGCGAAAGACGATGCGCCAGTGTTCGGCCACATCGCCGCTTGCCGCAGCCACAGCGGGGCATCGCCGAGCGCATCGATGCCCTGTCCGCTAAGGTCCAGCCGGACCTGCGGCGTGCGGTGAAGTGGGGAATGGCATACTACGGCGCCGGTGGTGGTTGGTGCTTTTCGTCCGGCGCCTTCGCCGGCTACCTGAAACTAATGTTCATTCGCGGCGCGGAGCTCGAGCCAGAACCGCCCGTGACGGCGATCGGGATGGGCAAGGCCACACGCGGTGTCGAGCTTTCGTCCGTTGACGATCTCGACGAGCGGCAAGTGACGTTGTGGATGAAGCAGTCGGCCTCCATGCCGTTCGTAGGTGGCAAGAAGCGATGAGAGGGCGGGCCCACAGAGTCGCGCGGGTTTCGGAGAATCAGTATCCTAACGAGGCTCGTACCGAGGAAAGCATTGTGTCCGCCGTGGATCCGCGCGGTGCGTCCACCCTTTGAGGTGGACATGCGATTGCCGGGGGTTGGGCTGCAGCCCGGACGCCAGATCGGCTCGGCTCAGCAGACGCGGCTCGCAGGCTGCGGATGGGATCCGATCAAGCTGCAGAAGGTGAAAGGCCGGGCGGGCGACACTCGAGGTTGAGCTGCCGAGCATGGAGCGGGGGGCTTTCGCTACGCGTGATCGTGCACGGGGCGAACCGGGTGCGCGTTGTCGCGCTGGTGCGCCAGGTGCCAAGAAGCGCTGCGCCGGCGCAGGTGGGTGCGGGTCAGTGCAGCGACACTGACGGCTTGTGGAACAATCAGTGAAGACATGCGAGATGGGTTTACGAGAAAGCCAAGACCGGACGAGCACACAACACCGCTCAAGAACTACATCACGCCAGGCGGCCTGCAGCGGCTGAAAGACGAGCACCGGTTTCTGCTTACCAGGGAACGTCCGGCCGTAACCGAGGTAGTGGCGTGGGCGGCGAGCAACGGCGACCGCAGTGAGAACGCCGATTATCAGTACGGCAAGCGGCGGCTGCGCCAGATCGATGGGCGGATCCGCTTCCTGACGAAGCGAATCGAGGCGGCGGAAGTGGTTGACCCCGAAGCCCCCAGAAAGGGCCGGGCGGCGGAGAGGGTCTTCTTTGGAGCGACGGTGCGTTTCGAGAATGAAGCGGGAACGGAGCGAGTGGTGAGTATCGTGGGTCCCGACGAGATCGATCTCGAGCGCAACCACATCAGTTGGCTGTCGCCGCTGGGTCGCGCATTGATGAATTCGGCGGAGGATGACCGCGTCATGCTCCAAGCGCCGGGCGGTACGACGTACCTGACGGTGCTGGAGGTCCGCTACGAGCGCATTGCAGTGGAACCGTTCCGAGAGCCACCGGGAGCCGAGGCTTCGGCAAAGGGCCGTTCTCGCCGCGACTAGCGGATCTGGCGGAGACAAGCGGTGTGTGCCGCGAGCAGCGCCGTGACCGTAGGTCCGTTGGCGGCTTGCGCGGAACGATCTGCAAAACGCAGAAGCGCGCTGCTTGCGTGAGCGTGCTCCACTTGTACGGCAGGGGCGTGCACCCCGCCCGCGGACGCGCAGAATCCGGTTCCCCGGCCGCAGCACGGCCGGCCATCCGGATGGCGTTCGGACGGCGGCCACGATGCGCGCTCACGTGCCGCTAGCCGCCTGACCCGCCGCCCGGCGCTGACCAAGAGGGGCTGGGTACCGGAAGCGGGCACCGATCCAAGCAGCTGAAATTCACTGCGCCCCAGGTGGCGGGACTGAAATCTTCGCGGCAGGCGAAGAAACTGAAGGATAGTAGTACATCGCGGCGGAGCCGCAATCCGGGGACACAGAGCGTCGTACGTGCGCATGAGCCCCGTCCCGCGCAGGAGTAGAAGCGGAGCGCTGCTCACTTTCGCAGGATCTTGTCCATGGCCTTTCCATTGGCGAGTTCGTCCACAAGCTTGTCCAGATAGCGGATCTGTTGCATGAGCTTGTCTTCGATCTCCTCGACGCGATAGCCGCAGATCATCCCGGTGATCTTGGAGACGTTCGGGTTGATGCGGGGAGCGCGGGCGAAGAAGGTCTCGAAGTCGGCCTTGGTGTCGATCTGGCGCTGGAGCGCCTGTTCGTCGTAGCCCGTGAGCCAATGAATGACGGCGTGCACCTCTTGTTTGGTGCGGCCCTTCCTTTCCGCCTTGGCGATGTAATGCGGGTAGACGCTCGCGAACGCCATCTTGAATACCCTGGTGTTGTTCATGGTCTGCCTTGTCCCCAAGAGTTTAGCGCCCGCGCCGAGGTGAGCCAAGCGCTCGCTCGAAAATACGACGCCGCCAGGAAGGTCCGCGAAGACCCTCCTGGCGGCAGGTGTGAATCAGAACATCAGAACAACAGCTTCAGGGCAAGCTGAATGTTGCGAGGCGGATTGGACTGTCCGGCGATGACGCCGAAGTTGACGCCGTTGAGCGCGACGCCGGGGGCGCCGAACACGGGCGTATTGGTGAGGTTGAAGGACTCGGCGCGGAGCTGGAGTTTGAACCGCTCGGTGAGCAAGAAATTCTTGAACAACGAGAAGTCGATGTTCTTCAGCTTGTCGGTCCGGACGCCGGTGTAGGTCCGAGACAACGTCCCCGAGGTGAAGTTCGCGGGTTGCGCGAAAGCAGCGGTATTGAACCACTGGTAGATGCTCTTACCGCTCGACAGCACGGGGCTCGCCACGGTGTTGGGATGCTGTCCGCCACCGAAGGTGAAGCTGGTGTTGAGAGCCGTGGAGAACACGAGTGGAATCCCGGAGGCCAAGGTGAAGATGGCGTTGGTCTGCCAGCCGCCGAGCACGCTATCCACCGCGCGATTCCAGTGGTTTCCGAATTTCTTGCCTCTGCCGAAAGGCAGTTCGGCGACACCGCTGAAGGTGAAGCGATGAGGCACGTCATAGCCGCTGGGGGAGTGTTCGCAACGGGCACAGTAGAAGCTGCGGATGGAGGGCGTGCCGGCCCAGGTTCCATCGGCAACATCGGTCATGAGCTTCGCCCAGGTGTAGCCGGAGATGAGGCTCACGCCACCGGTGAATCGCTTGGTGAAGGAGACCTGGAGGGCTTCGTACTCGGAGTTGCCAACCGCTCTGCCATCGGCGCCAACACCCTGCCAAGCCGGGAAGGGCCGCAGAAGCTGACCGTACTGCACGGTGGATTGCGCGAGCGCTCCTGTGGTGACGATTCCGAAGAACGGATTGGCCACGGGATTGAGCAACTGATTCCCGAGGGCGCTGTACTGCGGCGCCAACTGGTTCATCTGCTGGCTGCCGGCGCCCCAGAAGAGGTGCGTTCCCTTGTTGCCCACGTAGGCCACTTGAAGCATGGCATTGGTGGCGACGCTGCGTTGAATGGAGAAATTCCACTGCTGGTTGTAGAGCGTGTGGAGTTCGCTGGGCAGCGCGCTCGACAGCCCTTGGCCGAGGCCAGAGAGCAAGCCCTGGGAGCTTCCTGGCGGATAGAAGTAGCCGGTGGGGAACGGGTTCTTCAGGAGGGCGTTGGGCGTGATGCCATCGATGGTGGCGACCCACGGGGTGGCGGTCTGAAAGAGACCGCTGGTGAAGGCACGGGTGGCGCCCGCGTACGGAACACCGAAGAGCATGCCGTAGGACGCGCGAATGACGGTCTTGTCGTCGAGGGAGTAGGCGAGACCGATGCGCGGACTGGGCTTCCATTCGACGGGGCGGATGGTATGCCGGCCGAGGCTGCCATCGCCAGTTCCGGCGAAGACGTAACCGCCGTAGAGATTCCAAGGAGTCTGTCCGGTGAATGGGTTCTTGACCTTGCTGGAGACGGGGTTCAAGACATAGGGGTCAATGGCGGCCATCCGGTCATAACGTTCCTTGGTGCCGGTCTCCTGTTCGAGGCGGAACCCGATGTTCATGGTCAGTTTCTTGGTCCACTTGATGTCGTCTTGAACGAACTCAGCGAAGTAGTGGTTGGCATTGGCGGTGCGGGCGTAATAGCCAGCGCTGCCGCTGTCACCCGCGCCGAGCAGGAGTGAAGCAACGCCGTCACCGGCCGTCGCGGCCACCGCGCGGGGATTGGGTCCCTGCGTCATGCTAGCGCTGAAATTCAGAAGCAGCGGGTTGGTTTGCAGGAAGTTGAGGAAGTAGTCGCGATGCTCGCCGCCAATGGAGAGCGTGTGTTTGCCGATGATGCGGACCACGTTCCCGGAGAAGATGTAGTCGAGCTCGTGGCTCTCGTAGTAGGGACCGTTGTTGTTGCCGAGCAAAGAGTAGCCCTGAGTGGCGATGCCCGGAAACTCGTCGACGTCGCCCTGTTCGAGGTAGGCTTCCGCGGAGGCCGGCAGGCCGAGCGTGGTGATCTTGAAGCCGAGCCCGTTGCTGGGGCGAAGAGCGGAGAAGCGGTTCACACCAGCGCGCAGTTCGAGAACCGTAGCGGCGCCAAGGGACTGCGTGTACCCGAGCGCGAGGTTGTGGGCGTGCACGGTCATGGGTCCGAAGCCCGTATCGGCCAGGTTGCCGTAGAAGTTGGGCGAACCGGCCACGTTGTAGAGGTAACCGTAGCGGCCGAAGGCGCGCTTGTTGGTGCTGAAGTTATGGTCGATCTTCGCGGTGATCTGCTGCAGCGGGTTCGCGCTGACGGCGGTCTTCTGGAGGTTGTTGGCGACGCCTCCGAGGTTGGCCGTTGGCCAATAGGTAACCGCCTTGGCGCCGACCGGGTCAATCAAGCTCGCGGGAATGATGTTGCCGGGGAACGGAGAACGGACCGCATTGCCCGAAGCGTCATTGGCGAGACTGAACGGGTTGTAGATGGTCTTCGGCAGGCCGGCCGCGGTGGTTGCGCCGGAGAAATCGCCGTTGCGCATGGCAGCGGAGGGAACCGTAAACAGAGAGAACGCGCCGGCGTTGTTGACGTTGCGTTCGAGCAGGCCGAAGAAGAAGGTCTTGTTCTTGATAATGGGGCCACCGACGGATCCGCCGTACTGATGTTCATGGAGGGGCGCGATCTTGGCGCCGGAACGGTTGGAGAAAAAGTTGTTCGAGTTCAGGCCGTTGTTGCGAACAAAATCGTAAGCCGAGCCGTGAATCTCGTTGGTGCCGGACTTGGTGACCATGGTGGTGATGCCGCCGCCGCTGCGGCCGTAGACGGCCGAGTAGCCGTTGGTCTGCACGCGCATTTCATCCACCGCGTCCACCGAGGGGAGCATGGTGAGGCCCATGATGCCGGGGATGTCGCTTTGATTGAGGATCGAGATGCCGTCCTGTTGGAAGTCAGAAGTCGACTCGAGGCCACCGTTGAAGGAGTAGCGGATGGAACTGGTGAAGAAGTTGCTGGAATAGTTGTTCTGCGTGGAGGGCTGAACGCCGGGCTCGATGGCCATCAGCGTGAGCACGTTCCGATTGATGATGGGCAGATCGACGATCGACTTGTTGTTGACGACGCCGCCGAGAGTGGCATTGGACGGGTCGACCATCTGGACCTGACTGCTGACTTCGACGGTCTGATTGGTCTGACCGATCTGCATGGTGATGTTGAGGACCGCTTCCTGCCGCGCGGTGAGGGGGAAGGTATCCATCTGATAGGTGGAGAATCCGGAGGCTTCCGCGGTGATGCGGTAGGTGCTCGGAGTCAAGTTGTTGATAAGCCAAACGCCATCCTGATTGGTGGTGGCGGTAAAGGACACGCCGCGGGCCGAGTCAGTGACGGTCACCTTGACTTTGGGCACGACGGCGCCTGTGGAATCGCTGACGATTCCGGACACAGACGCCTGAAACGACTGGGCGACGAGAAGGCTTGGAGCGAGGAGCGCCAAGCAAGAGAGAACTACGGTCCCGCGGCGGAGACTGCTGCCACGGGGGTCAGTACATCCGTTAGCCATGATCTTATTCCTTGATTCAGAATCGAACCAGGCTCCGGCCAAGGCGAAGCCCCACTACGCTTCCACCTGGGCGAAAACCTAGCGGTCACTTTATCTCAGCCGGTGCCGAAACGCAAGGACCGGTGCGACAGGATGGGCAGCAGGTGCTTGACGCGACATCGTGAGGTGCGTGCGAGGCCTCGAGAGTCGAGGAGGGATGCCGCGCAGGGCCTCGCCGGGGTCCCGAGAGTAGAATGAGTCTTGGAGTTCCGAATCGCGAAGTACTCGGGGCACGCGCTCCGGCGGATGCGAGGAAAGAATAGCCGCGCCGGAGGTGCTCGAAGTAGCGCGGCACGGAACGATGATTCGCGAGTATGCTGAAGATCGACCATTTCCGAGTGTGTTGATGATGGGATTCGTACGCGGGAGAGCGATTCACGTTGTAGCGGCTTTGGATACGGAGACAGGGGTTTGCCACATCGTCACCGCCTACGTCCCCGATCCCAAACGATGGGAGAAGGATTTCCGGACCAGGAGGTTGCCATGACTTGTCTGATTTGCAAGACCGGCGCAACTGAAGTGGGCACCACGACGATAACTCTGTCGCGAGGCGCTACGACCGTTGTGCTGCGGGATGTGCCGGCCGAGATCTGTGACAACTGTGGCGAGTATTATCTGGACAGTCAAATGACTGAGCGGGTGTTGGAGCTCGCAAACGAGGCAGCTCTGCGCCGTTCCGAGGTCGAGATTGTCCGGTTTGCCGCATGAATACACCGGCTCGGCGATTGAGGCTCGGCCAATAGGGGCTTGCTGAGCAGCGGCTGGATACTCGTCGAATCGCCGCAACTCGCGGAACCGATCACGTCTTTGACTCAAACGAGGTACCGCTCCCTTACGGTCGCGGCTCGGAGAGGCTGGCGGTGCAGTGTCGTCAGAAGATGAGGCGCAGCACGAGTTCGGACTGGCGGCTCAGGTTCGCCTGGCCGGAGATGCGGCCGAACGTGCCCACGGCTCCGAACGTCGTCCCCGGACCTGCGAACACAGGATGATTCAGTAGATTGAAGCTCGAGGCTCGCAGGTTGACCTTCAGGCGCTCGGTGATGGCGAACTGCTTGGTGAGCGTCAGGTTCACGTTGTTCATGCCGGGCACGCGAACATAGGGTACTCGCGGACCGGCGTTGCCGAAGTTGAAGTCCGGGGGCTGCGCGAAGGCGGAAGTATTGAAGTAGGCCGCCAGGCGATCGCCGATGCTGCCGCTGATACCGGCCTGGGGATTTCCAATCACGTTGGGCCGCTGGCCGCCGGCGCCTGCAAGGAACAACGTGTTCGTCGCAACACCGAAGCTGACCGGGAAGCCCGATTGGAACGTGCTGAAGGTCGCCATGTTCCACTGGCCGAGAATCAGATCCATCGCCTTGGAGGACTGGCCCAGATACTTGCGGCCGCGACCGACGGGAACATCCCAACTCGTGGTCACCGTCAGGCGATGCGGAACGTCAAACGTGGTGACGGCGCGCTCCACGCGGCGATTGTAGTAGTTCTGATAGGGGCCGATGTCGCCGATGTTCTTGCTAAAGGTGTGCGAAACGATGGTGGTGAGGCCGTGCCACATGCGCTGCTCGAACTTGGTCTGCAGCGAGTGATAGATGGTGTTGCCGAAAGTGGGGACGTTGCGCGTGATGTCGAGGAACTGCGGATACGGGCGCAGCAATTGTTGGCGCTGCACAGTGCCTCCGGCCAACTGGCCCACCGAAATTTGGCCGACGAACGGATTCGGCACCGAGTCGAGAAGAGTGCGCCCGAGCGAGAGATACTGCGCCGGCACCTGGTTGATGTTCTCGGAGATGCCGACCTGCGGATCAGACGTAATATGGATGCCGCGGCTGCCGACGTATCCCACTTGCAGCAGCGATTTGCTGAAGACCTCGCGCTGGATGTTGAAGTTCCACGTGTGGAGCAGCGGCGTCACGTCGCTCGGGTCGACGAAGGAGATTCCCTGCCCCACAAGAGTGGCGAGACCGAGCGAATTGCCGGTGCGCGCGGCGAGTCCGTTCGGGAACGGATTGTTCAAGCGGTCTTTGGGAGTGAAGCCGTCCTGCGAGGCGACGACGGCGGTTGTCGTCGAGTAGCCGACGGGATCCACCGAACCTACGACGGGGATGTAGTGAATCGCATAGCCGCCGCGGAACACTGTCTTGTGGGCGAGCGTGTAGGCGAAGCCAATGCGCGGAGCGAAGTTGTTGCGAGTCGAGGTTGTAGATCTCGCGCGCCGCCCGTCAACGCCCGCGTAGACGAGGCCGCCGCATGAGGTTCAAAGCCGGGCGCCTTGATCGGCTCGCTCCGCGTTCGAAGCCGCGAGTGGCGCGATTGTAGCGCTCCGTGCGGGGCGTTTCGTATTCATAGCGCAGCCCGAGGTTGAGGGTGAGCTTCTGGGTCACGCGGTAGTCGTCTTGGATAAAGAAGCCGTAGTATTTGTTGATGATCGAAACGCCGGTGTTGTTGGCGAGCGATCCGCCGCCGAGGCCGGTGAGGAACGACGCCATCGGGAAGCCGGTGTTGCCGGCGGGCGTGAGAGCCGAGGGTCCGTTGGTCCAGGCGTTGGAGTAGGAGAACGATCCGCTCGGGTTGGTGTTGCGGAAGAAGTTCCCCAAGAGCATGCGCACGTCGGCGCCTGTTTTGAGAACGTGTTTGCCTTTCTGATGGGCCACGTTCGATTGCACGAAGTAGGTGTGCCCCACGTCGCCGATGAGCGGGCTGTTGGCGAGGCCGGTGAATCCGGTGATGCCGATGGTGGGGAACGCCTTCGCCTGCACGAGGTTGATGAACTGCGGCGAGAATCCGAGCGAGGAAAGATCGAAGCCGCCGGACCAGGGCGCGTTGTCCTCTTTGCCGCGAGCATAGCCGAGCCGGATGTCGAGCGTGGTGCGCGAATTGAGCAGCACCGTGTTGCCCCACGAGATACCGAAGTTGGGGCGGTTGACGATGTTGCGGCCTTGGGTGGCGATGCCGTCGAAATCGTTCGGGAAGATCAGGAGTCCCTTGCCCTTGTTCAGGCGGAAGAAGGTGGACCACGCGGCGGAGAAGCGGTGATCGATCTTCGTCACGAACATGTCGTAGTTGCGGGGCCATTTGCCGGAGAAGCCGTAGTCATTCACCCACGGCGTGGCGGCCGGCCCGGGACGATTCGCCTGCGGCCAGAACGACATGATCTTGCGCGCCACCGGATCTTGGGCGCTCTGCGGAATGATGTTTCCCGCGAAAGGAGTGCGGGTGGGCGTTCCGTTGACGGGCGCTACCGAGAAAGGATCGTAGAGCACCTGGGAAACTTCGGAGAAGTCACCGTTGCGCATCTTGGCTGTGGGCACGGTCAAGGTGTTGTCCTGCCCGTTGCCTTCGCGCGCGCCTTCGTAGCTGGTGAACCAGAATGTGCGGTTGCGGCCATCATGGATTTTGGGCAGGTACACGGGTCCGCCGAGGGAGAAGCCGAAGGTGTTGGCGCCGAAGGCGGCGAGCGGACGATTCTGTCCGCGGGCGAAGAAGAGGTTCGCGTCAAGAGCGGAGTTGCGGAAGAACTCGTAGGCCGTTCCGTGGAGCGCGTTGGTTCCGCTGCGGATCACGATGTTGGTGACGCTGCCGCCGCTGCGCCCGTATTCGGCGGAGAGCGTTCCCATCTCGAGCTTGAACTCGGCGATGGAGTCGACCGACGGCACCCACTGCGAAATGTTGACTCCGCGATTCACGTTGACCGTGTTGACGGCGCCGTCTACGAAAACGTCAGTGGCCGCCACCGGAGCTCCATTGGCCGAGAAGTAGATGTTGGTGATGGTGTCATTGGGCCGGGTGTCTTCGCCGTAGCGGTTGTTGACCACGCCGGGGGTGAGCGTGAACATGAACAGCGAACTGCGGCCCTTGAGCGGAAGATTGTCGCGGATCTCCTGACGGATGGCGGTTCCGAGCGCGGTGGAATCGGTGTCGACCACGGCTACGTCGGCTACCACCGAGACCGTTTCGGCGGTGTCGCCAAGGCTCAGTTGGACGTCTTCGCGGAGGGTCTGGGTGAGGGCGAGTTCGATGCCCGGACGGGACATGGTGCGGAATCCGGGCGCCTTCACGGTGAGGGCGTAGTTGCCTGGGGCGAGAAACTGAAAGAGGTAGAACCCGGAGTTATCCGTAGTAGCCGTTCTTTCCACGGCAGTATCCACGTTCTTGAGCGTGACCGATGCCCCGGCTACCAGTCCTTGGGTCGGATCGGTCACCGTACCTTGAATGGTGCCGCGGAAATCCTGCGCCGCGGCGAACGCCGCCCAGAGCAACGCAGCCGTAAGCAATTTCTTCGTCATGAATGGCCTCCCACCAACGCTTTGCGTAGGCTGGCATCATATCAAAGGGCACTCGGCGCGGCAACCCGCTGAAAACGAATGCGTTGCTAGCAGTCCCGGTACCTGGCGAAAGTATTGAAAAACACGTTGCGGAAGGGCTGCCCAGTGTGGCATTCCTAACTAGAGACACTATAGATCACGGTCTGCGACCGGAGGGGCGGATCGCAGATGCAAGCGGGACCGGATCGGTCCCCCAAGGAGCTCAATCGGCATGTTTCGCTGGATCATACCTCTCGCCGCTGCCCTCCTGCTCACACTGGCGTGCATACGCCATCACATGGAGCAAATCCCTCAAAAGCTGTTGGCCCAAGCGTCGGCCAAACTCCAAGACGCTGGAATTTCACCCGCGGGGCTGCGTTTCGACGGGCGCGATGGCTACCTGCGCGGCGTAGCCGGCTCGCCGGAAGTAAGCGAACGCGCCAGGCAGATCGTGGAAAGTGTGTGGGGCGTGCGTTACCCCGTGACGCTGGAACCGGTCGACCAACCTGCTCCGCCGCCGGCGGAGCCGAAGCCTGTGGAGCGGATTCAGTCCCAGATCAAGGAAGTGATCAAGCTCAAGGGCATCGAGTTCCTGACGGGCAGCGCACAGTTGACGCCGAACGGACGGGCGGTGCTGGACGAAGTGGCGGCGGTGCTGAACAAGGCGGCCACGGTGAGTGTGGATATCGAAGGCCACACCGACAATCAGGGCGTGGCCGATTCGAATCAGCGGCTGAGCGAGCAGAGGGCCGCGGCGGTAAAGGCATACCTGGTGAGCAAAGGCGTTACTTCGTCTCGCATGGGTACGGCGGGGTTCGGCCAGACGCGGCCCATCGCCGACAACAACACAGCCGAAGGGCGGCAAGCCAATCGGCGCATCGAGTTCAAGGTAAAGGAGCAATAGATTCCCATGGGCATGCTAATCACGGAACTGCTCTGGTGTTTGATAGCGGCGTTCGTCATCGGATTCCTGATGGCCTGGTGGCTGCGTTCGGGTTGGCTCAAGAACAAGATCGCCGAACTCGAAGCCAATTTCACCAGCCAGATCGATCGGCTGCAGGGCGAGAACAAGGGGTTCCAAACCGACCTTGCCAGTGCGCGCACGAATGTGTCGACGCTCGAGGGCAATCTCAACGCGGCGCTCACTCGGTCGACTTCGCTAGAAGCGGAGTTGACGGGCACCCAGGCGGATTTCAGCCGCGTCAAAGCCGACTTCGATCATCAGGTGACCGTAGTGGGCAACCTGAATGGGGAACTCGACTCGCTTCGCAAGAAGCTGGCGGGCGCCGAAGCGGGCCTTGCGGACAAGGACAAGCAACTGGCTGCGGCCGCCGCGGTAGCCGCGAGGATTCCAGGGCTCGAAAAGGATCTCGCCTCGCGCGAGGTGGACCTGAAGAACATGGCGATCCGGACCAACGAGCGCGAAGCGGAACTGGGCAAGCTGCGTCTGCGCATCGGTGAGTTGGAACCGGTGGCAGCGCTGGTTCCCGAGCGCGATGCGGAACTGGGTAAGCTCCGGCTACGTATCGGGGAACTGGAGCCGGCCGCGGCTCTCGTGCCGCTGCGCGACACGCGGATCAAGGAACTGGAAGACGCTGCGACGGCGGCCGCCAACTCGCATGCGGTAGAAGTGGCCAAGCTGATTGCGCGCGCCGGCGAGCTAGAACCGTTGCTCGAGACGGTGAAGCAGCGCGATGGCCGCATTTCCGCGCTCGACGGCGACGTTGCGAAGCTGCGCGCGAAGCTGGGAGAGTTGGAACCGCTGCAAGGCCAAGTGAAAGAGCGTGAGGCACGAATCTCGGCGCTCAGCGGCGATCTCGGGAAGCTGCGCGGCCGAGTGGGAGAACTCGAACCGCTGCGGGTGGATCTCTCCGCGCGCGAATCTTCGTTGCGCGAGCGCGATGCGGAGGTAGCGCGGCTGCAGGCTCGCATCCGGGAGTTGGAAGGGCTGGCGAAGTTGCTCGGCGAGCGCGACGGCGAGATCAAGCGCCTGCAGTGGCGCGTGGGCGAACTCGAGCCGCTGACGGCGGAGCTACGGAATCGCGATGGCGAGATCGGAAAGCTACGGGTCCGGGTGGGCGAGTTGGAGCCGTTGACGGCTCGCCTGCAAGAGCGCGAGGGCGACATCGCGCGTTTGCGTGTTCGGATCGGCGAACTGGAACCGTTGACCGCGCAACTGAGCGATCGCGACACGCGGATCGCGGCCCTCGATGGCGATTTGGCCAAGCTGCGCGTGCGTGTGGGAGAACTCGAACCGTTCGTCAAGCAGGTGGCCGATCGCGACGCGGAACTGGCGAAGCTGCGCGGCCGGGTGGGTGAGCTCGAGGCGTTCCCGGCTCGCGTGCAGGAGCGGGACAACGCGATCGCCGAGTTGCGGGCGCGGATTGGTGAGCTCGAGCCTCTGCCAGGACAGGTGGCCGATCGAGACAAGAAGATCGCCGCGCTCGACGCCGATATCGGGAAGTTCCGCGCTCGCGTTGGTGAGCTCGAGCCGCTCGCGCTGCAACTGGTGGATCGGGATAGCGAGTTGGCGAAAGTCCGCGCGCAGATGGCGGAGCTCGAGCCGCTGACTGGCCAAGTGGCCGATCGCGACAAGAAGATCGCAGCTCTCGATGCCGATATCGTCAAGCTGCGCGCTCGCACCGGAGAGCTCGAACCGCTGACAGCGCAAGTGGCGGATCGCGACAAGAAGATCGCAGCTCTCGATGCCGATATCGCCAAGCTGCGGGCTCGCATCGGAGAGCTCGAACCGCTGACCGGCCAGGTTGCCGATCGCGACAAGAGGCTTACCGCGTTCGACGCAGACTTGGGTAAGCTCCGCGCGCGAGTCGGGGAGTTGGAACCGCTTGCCCTCCATTTGGCGGATCGCGACGCTGAGCTCGCCAAGGTGCGCGTCCGGGTGACCGAGCTCGAGACGCTTCCCGTGCAGGTGAAAGAACGGGACGGCGAAATCGCGAAGCTGCGGGTGCGGATCCACGAACTCGAACCGCTGCCGGCGCAGGTGAAGGATCGCGACGCGCGGATCCGGGCGATCGACGATGAGCTCATTTCGTTGCGAGGCCGCCTGCGGAAACTCGAACCGCTTCCCGAAGAAGTGCAGGAACGCGATGCTCGGATTCGCGATTGGGAAAGCCGGTTCACCAAAACGGTCAAAGAGAAAGACGGCGAGATCGCACGATTGCGGAAGACAGCCTCCGAACTCGAAGCGCTGCGCGCGCAGATCGCCGATCGTGGCGCCAAAGTGGAAGAACTGGAAGGCCGCTACCGCGCGGCGGTTGGCCAACGCGATGATTGGGAGGGCAAGTTCCGGGTGCTCTCCGGCGAACACGCCACATGCGGCGATGAGATCGGGAAGCTGCGGATTCGCATCGTGGATCTCGATCCGCTACCGGCGCAGGTGAAGGATCGCGACGCGCGCATTCGCGCGATCGACGAAGAGCTCACTTCGTTGCGAGCGCGTTTACGGAAACTCGAACCGCTCACCGATGAAGTGAAAGAACGTGACGCGCGGATCCGCGAGTGGGAAGGCCGCTACGGCGAGACCGTGAAGGCGAAGGACGGCGAGATCGCACGGCTGCAGAAGGCGCTCGGGGAGCTTGAAACACTGCGCGCACAGATCGCCGACCGCGACGCCAAACTCGAGGACTGGGACGGCCGCTACAAAGTGGCCGTGGGCGAACGCGATGACTGGGAGGGCAAGTTCAAGACGCTCTCGGCCGAGCACTCCAAGTGCGGCGAGGAGATCGCGAAGATGCGGCGCCGGATCCCGATTCGCGCGAAGGCGGGCGAGGGCGATGACCTCAAGGAAATTTGGGGCGTGGGTCCGGTGCTCGAGAAGAAGTTGAACGGGTTGGGCGTGTACTTCTTCCGGCAAATCGCCGAGTGGACGGGCGACGACATCGACTACTTCTCCGAGCAATTGGCGGAGTTCCCGGATCGCGTTCGCCGCGACAACTGGGTGGAAGGCGCGAAGGAAGAGCACTTCAAGAAGTACAACGAGCGGATCTTCGGCTACAAGGGGAACCCCGAGGTTCGTGCGGCGAGTCCAGCGAAGGGCAAAGCCAAGCGAGCCAAAGCAGGCGCTTGATTTTCGGGCGCGGCGGAGTACTCTGAATCATGACCCGCCGCGAATGGATCGCAATGGGCGCGGCCAGCCTTGGCGCCGCGCCCGCAAAGACTCCGGTTGTGAACGGAGCGGAACATGTCTGGGTGCGCAACACGCGTTTCCCGATGGCTGCCGCGACCTCGGTGTGTCCGGCGAACATGCCGGATCACGAGTATTCAGCGGAGTTTCTGCTCTCGGAGATGCGGACGTATCGCGTGGATTCCGTGGTGATCTCGCACGTGTGCTACTACGGCTACGACAACTCGTATCCGGCGTGGTGCGTGAAGACGTATCCGGGGAAGTTTGCGGCGATCGGGCTGCTGGTGGGGCACCGGCTGCATTCACCGGCCGATCCGGAGAATCCGGCGCGGCTCGAGAAGTTGATCAAGGAAGACGGGCTGATCGGATTGCGGCTGAGCCCGATCTACAATCGCGAAACGGTGTGGCTGAACGATCCGGCGTGTTATCCGCTGTGGAAGAAGGCGGAGCAGTTGGGCGCGACGTTCAACATTTTTCTGGCGCCGGATCAGGTGAAGCAGGTGGGCGACATGGCGGCGCGGTTTCCGGGAGTGAACGTGGTGATCGATCACATCGCGATGATCGACATCACGGCGGCGGATGAGGCGGGGTTTGGTCCGTTGTTGGATCTGGCGCGGCATCCGAACGTGTACATTCGGACGTCACTGCATAATCCTTCGAAGACGAAGCAGATGCCGTATCGGGATGTGTGGCCGTTCCTGCGGCGGCTGTATGACCGGTATGGCGCGAAGCGGATGCTGTGGGCGAATTTTTTCGAGTACGCGATCATGAAGGAAGTGATCCCGTTTTTCACGGCTGAGGACAAGGAGTGGATTTTGGGGCGGACGGCACACAAGTTGTATGGGTTCGGGAAACGAGCATGACGACAGGGCCAGTGCTCGCTAGGTCAGGTGTTGCGCGAGTCGGGAGCGGGACTGCAATCCCGCGGTGGCTAAAGCTCGCCCTGCACGGCAAGGTTCTGCTGATTGCGATGGCGTATGCCTCAACCGCGGCCGCGCAGACGCCGTCGATCATCCACATCCTCTCTGACGACCAACAGGTGCTGGTGGGCCGCACGCTGAAGATGCGCGCGATTGTGCGCGATGCGGCGGGTAATCCGATTCCGACCGCTCCGGTCACCTGGGCGATCAATCAGGCCGCGGCCGGATCCATCGCCGCCGATGGCACCTTCACTGCTCGCGGACTCGCTACCGTGCGTGTGACTGCACGGTCGGGCTCGGCGTCAGGCGAAGCCGCCATCCAGACGATACCCTCTCGTGTGGAGGTGCAACCGCGCTACGCCAGCCTCGACGTCGGCGTGCGCGAACAGTTTCGCGCCTTCGCCTATGACGCCGATGGCAACGTGATCCCAGGAGTGAATTTCACCTGGTCCGTTACCAATCAGCGGCAGGGCTCCTCATCGCTGGGACGAGTGGACAACACGGGCATGGTCACCACCACGGGCGAAGGCGGCATGTGGGCTTGGGCCACGTACAACTACAACGAATCTTTCCCCGGGCTCCAACGGCAATGGGTCGCATACGCAGACATTCAGATTTCGGTCCCGAAGACGTATGAGCTGCGGCGTCTGTATCGGCAGAATCACCAGACACGGCCGAGTTGGCCGCTGCGCGCGCGCCAGTCAATGATCTGGAGTTCCGACGACGGCAACCTCTTCTTCAACGCATCTCTCGGAGGCTTGGCCAACGCGTTCCTCAACTGGAACAACGGCGAGTGGCGCGTGTTGGCCGCGGGAGGAGTCCCTCGATTCGGCCGCGGGGCGATTTCGCTCGAATTCCGCAATCACTCCGTCACGCGGGATGGGCAGATTCTCAGCTACGAAGACACCAACGGCAACGGCACGGAGATCAACCGCGGCACGCGCGATGGCCTGGACCCGTTCCTCAACAACAATGTCCCGCTCGGGGCAACCGAAGCCACCTCCGGCCTCTACATCACGCGGAACTCGTACAACTCGGCGGGTTACGCGATCGTGCGTTCGAATTTCCGGTTCGAGAACAATCCGGTCAACTATGTGGGCCTGTTTCGAGGCTCGCGTGGACCCACCAACGAGATGCTGGTGAGCACGCAGGAGACGATCCCCGAGTTCAGCGTGCCGTTCTCCGTCGATACGGACTTCGGCATCGCCAGCGACGGAACGGCCACTTACTCGCTCACGGGCGGCGCCATGCGCATCTTCTATCGCCACGGTTTCGATGGGCGTCAGAAACTGATCGGCGTGGGCGACGCGATTCTCGGCTCGAAGGTTCGGCAGTTCGTTGGCGGGCGCGGCAACTCGCCGAGCTTCTGGGCCGACGAAGACGGAACAGTTGTGTTGTGTGTGCTGCTCGAGGACAATACGCAGCACTACGTGTCGTTCGCGCCAGACGGCAAGATGACCTCGCTGCGCATTACTTCGCAAGCCGGGATCCTGTGGCGCCATCCCGATCAGGGAACGCTGCTCTACATCAATCCTTACAACAACCGCGGCAACGGCGTGTGGTTGTGGAAGGGTGACGAACTCAAGCAGGTGTACGTGTTCGGGCGGGCGCTGTTCGAGCAGACGATCCAAGAAGTGGAAAGCGGAACCGTCGACAAGGCGGGCAACATCACGCTCATGCTGCGCGGCAGCGCGAACCCGCTGCTGGTGGCGCGTATGAATCCCGAGCCATACATACTCTTCGCGGCGGGCGATACGATCCCCGTGGAGTTGCCACCGAACGCCTTCACGCTGATCGGCGGGGCACGCACCGGGCCGCCCCACGCACAGATCGGTGGCAACGCGGGAAGCATCGGCGAGTTTGACGGCTCGGATTGGAAGCTGACGGCCGGCATGGGGGAAAGGCTATTCGCCGGCACGCCCAACGCGACAGTATGGTTCGGGGGCTCTCACGGAAGCACGTACAACATGCGGAAGGCTTCCAACGGCGACGTCTACTTCCTCACGGGACTCGGCATCGCGAGGATCAAGCCGGGTGGCTCGCCGGAGATGGTGTTGCAGTTCCCGCTGCGAATCGACAATGCGCTCACGGCAAACAATCCCGGGTTCTTCGATGTGAATTCGAGCGGCACGCTGTTGTTCCACTCGAGCACCAACCAAGGCGACAATCGCATCTTCACCTATCTGAACGGGCAGGCGAAGCAACTGCTGATTCTCTCGCCCACCGCCGCCACCGCGACCTCGCTCGACGGCAGCATCGTGCAAAGCGTCGACTCGTTCGCCTTCGACGATCTCGGCCGCGTGATGGCGCAGATCCGGTTCCGCGGCGCTCCGTTTTCGAGCATGGCCGTGTGGGACGGCGCCAAGTGGACTGTTGGGGCACGGGCCGGCCAGACTCGGATTGGCTCGCACCTGGTGACGAATGTCCCCAACACGCCGCGCGCCTCCGGAGGCCGCTTGCTCACCGGGCTCATTGTCGACAACGGTCCCTCCGTGCCCGTCGAATGGACCGATGCCGGGTGGAAAGTGCTAGTTGACACCACGACGCTGATGCCCAACGGGCAGGTAGCCAACAGCGTCCCGGCGCTCGACATCAACGCCAAGGGCGATCTGTTGTTCCAGTTCGCCAACGGCGTGAACACGATCGTGGTCCGCAGGGGCGACAAGCTCATGCAGGTGCACGATTTCTTCCGCCCCACGCCGCAAGGCGACTACCTCATCCGCCTCCTCTCGATGGACCTGCGGGACGACGGCACGGTCTACTTCCTGGCCGTCAACGAAGAGGATGAAGTGGTGCTGTACGAGGCGCGCCCGTTGCAATAAGCTCGTGGCAATAGGGTAATCCGCGCCGGGGGCTCGCCTGAGTTTCGCGGCATTTTTGCCCGAGGTACTCCGGCGGCCGTCCAGCCCAGCCGATACAGTAGCAAGCTCGGAGAAGGTTGGATGCCTCGGATCGCTCATACCGCCGCCGTCTGCGCCGTGCAAGGGCGCCAAATCGTCATTGAGTTCACGGAGGTGAGCCGCGGACTGTGGGAAGCCACGCGCGGCTTACCCGCCGAGCTCATCGGCGCTTCGGCGCAACGCGGCGGGGGCGGGCAGAGTTGGAGCCAGAATCTCAACGGGCAGTTCCTGGTGGGCGTTGGTTGGCGATGTCCCCTGTGCAGGGCGCGGTCGTTCTTCCGTCACGATGACTGCGGCTTCATCAGTTGTACGGGCAAAGCCCTGGGCTTCGGTGATTCGTTCGGCTGCGGCGGCTGCAAGGAAGTGCTGAGCCTCGGGACGGCGGTGGAAAAGCTCACCGCCGAAGTAGGCGAGTCTAACTCGAGCCAGCCTCAAGCGGCGGCGCCGGGTCGCAAGAGGAAGCCGATCCTGATGCTGCCGCCGGCCGGAAGCTGAGCGCTACACTGACCACGATGGGCATGAAGAAGAGAGAAATGATCGCCGCTGGAGAGCCGGCGGCGGGATTCGAACTCTACCGGCTGGATGGCGGCAAGGCGAGTTTGGCGGAGTTGACTGCGTCGGGTCCAGCGGTGGTGGCGTTCTTCAAGATCTCCTGCCCCACGTGCCAGTTGACGATGCCGTATCTCGGCCGGATTCACGCGGGCGGAAAGCTCGCGGTGTACGGCGTGTCGCAAGACGACGAGAGCGCCACGCGGAGCTTCAACCAGCGGTTCGGGGTGAAGCTGCCGACGCTGCTCGATGCCGGGGCGGAAGGCTATCCGGCGAGCAATGCGTACGGGATCACGCACGTGCCTTCGATTTTCGTGGTGGAGCCGGACGGCAAGGTGTCGGCGGCGTGGACGGGATTCTCGCGTCGCGACATGGAGGCATTGGGAGAACGGGCGGGGTCGCCGCCGTTCGAGCCGGGCGAGCAGGTTCCGGGGTTCAAGGCGGGTTGAGGGTCGAAGAATTAGCTCCCGGTGGGAGCGCTAAGGATGATCCCAGCGCCTTCGAACGCTCGTTCAATTAGACTATTCATGATGTAAGTCTACTGTGCAAGATTCCGCGCTAATCGTATCGAACCCGAAGGTCATGATGGGCAAACCGGTGATTCGCGGGACGCGCGCATCACCGTTGAACTGATCCTCGAAGAGTTCGCGGCTGGCCAGACCGAAGATCAAATCCTTCTCGACTATCAACGCACCACTCGCGAGGGCATCCGGGCTGCGCTGGCGTTCGCGGCAGAGGCACCGCAGGCATCAGTTGTGTATCCGCTGGAACGCACGGCCTCGTGAGGGTGGTGGCAGACATCCCCAGGAATCGAGGATTCGAAAGCGTTGACAATCGCACGCCGAGAAAAGGCCCTGAATCTCGTCACTGCCGACAGAGATTTTGGAGAACTCGTATTCCGAGACCGCGTTGCGCATTGTGGAGTGCTCTATGATTCGGTCAATTGAGAATGATGCCAACGAGAAAGCGGCCAACGTCGCAGCAGCCATCCACCAGCACGGGCGTAGGTTGTTGGTGGCTTCTCTGTTCTCGTGGGGAGCTTTCTACGCATCCGGCATTGCGGCGGGGCACAGCTTGCAGCGCAAGGGCCGGCGGTGGGGCTCACGCAGAATGAACTCAGGCACATAGCGTGGCACACCAAGCTAGAATAAGAAGCTGAATGCCCATCAAGCAGGCAGCAGCCATCGTCAAGGGGCTCGGCATCACTCTGAAGGAGATGATGAAGCCCACGATCACGGAAGACTATCCGGACGTTCCCCCGAATTTCCAGGAGCGCTTCCGTGGCAAGCACGTGCTCCAGCGCGACGAGAACGGACTCGAGAAGTGCGTCGCCTGCTTCCTGTGCGCGGCGGCATGTCCGAGCGATTGCATCTACATCGAAGCGGCGGAGAACGCCGAGCAGGTCCGGATCAGCGGCGGCGAGCGCTACGCGTCGGTCTACAACATCGACTATTCGCGCTGCATCTTTTGCGGCTTCTGCGTGGAAGCTTGCCCCACTGACGCCATCACGCACGGCCACGGCTTCGAGCTAGCGGCCTACGACGTCGCGGCCCTGATCATGCGCAAAGAAAACATGCTGGTGCCGCTGCCGGCGAACGCCAAGCCCGTGCGCATCGAACCCGCTCCCGCCGCGGCTGGACACTGACGAACCGAGGCACGCGTTGACATCGCAGCCCGCGCCGCGAGGCAACGACGATCCGACGAAGGATCTGGGGCTCGGCGGGCGCCTTTCGCAAATCACGCAAGAGCGGTTGATGAACCGCGACGGATCGTTCAACGTGGTCCGGGGCGGCGTCGCTTGGCGTGACTTCTTCCATCCCTACCATCGGCTGCTCACCATGTCGTGGGGAGCGTTCTTCGGGTTGATCGTGGTGGCGTATCTCGCGGTGAACCTCACGTTCGCGCTCGCGTATCTGGCATGCGGCACGGGAGCGCTCGCGGGAGGTGAGTCGCCGAGCCTCGTGGGCCGCTTCGGCTACGCGTTCTTCTTCAGCGTGCAGACGCTCGCCACCATCGGCTACGGCAAGATCACGCCGGAGGGCTTGGCCGCGAACCTGGTGGTGTCGGTCGAGGCGCTGGTGGGGCTGCTCGGATTCGCACTCGCCACCGGATTGTTGTTCGCGCGATTCTCGCGGCCTTCGGCGAAGATCGTGTTCAGTGACGTGGCGGTGCTGGCTCCGTATCGGGACAAGACTGGACTCATGTTCCGGCTGGCCAACGCGCGAGCGAGCGAACTGACCGACGCTCGGGTCACGGTCACGCTTTCGCGCGAAGAGGAAAACGGCGGTAAGCGGACACGGAAGTTCCACCAACTCGAACTCGAACGCACGAAGGTGATGTTCCTGCCCACGCAGTGGGTGGTGGTGCATCCGATCGACGAGGCGAGTCCGCTGTGGGGCGTTGCGGAGGGGAGTTTTCGCGGCTCGGATCCCGAGATCCTGATCCTGCTGACCGCGATGGACGAGACGTTCTCGCAGACCGTCTTGACGCGCTCCTCTTACAAAGGAAGCGAAGTGGTCTGGGGCGCGCGGTTCCGCGACATCTACGAGAAGCATCCGAATTCGAGCGTCTACATCAACCTGAAGCGGCTGGGAGAAGTGGACCGCGCCGCGCTGCCCGAGCGCTGAGGGGGATCGGCGCGCCTCGAGCGACCCAGTTCAATGAAGGGGAGATCGCGAGTGGACCTGGTGCGGATCGCGGCGGCCGAGCCCGTGCAAGCGGGCGCGCATCCCGATCTGGACTTGGCGCGCGCGGTGCTGCGCAAGGATCGCAAGGCGACGGCCGAGTTCGTGGAGCGGCTCTCGCATCCGGTGTATGGGTATGTGCGGTCGCGGCTGTTTCCGGCCACGGAACTCGTGGACGACGTGGTGCAAGACGTGTTCGTAGCGGCGTGGCAATATCTGCCGGCGTACGGTGGGAACTCTCCGCTTACGGCGTGGATCCTGGGAATCGCGCGGCACAAGATCGAGGATCATTACCGGCGGCGGCTGCGCCAGTTCGACCAGTGGGACGAGGCAGACGATCCCGCCGATGACGGCTCGCCACCGGTGGATGAAGCGATCGACCGGGCGCGGCTGAGCGAGAAGACGCAACGCGTGCTCGCGCAAATGCCGGAACATTACGCTACGGTATTGTCATGGCGATACTGGGAGGGGCGCAGTTCGCGCGAGATCGGCGAGGCATCGGGCCGGACCGAGAAAGCGGTGGAACGAATGCTGGCGCGGGCACGGGAAGACTTCAGAAGGAGGTGGCCGAATGCCTGACGATCGCGACGATCGATGGCGCGAATTCGCCGAAGCCTCCGATGGCTCGGCCGAGGGCGAGAAGGCTCCGGCGAAGCTGCGGTCGCGGATTTTTTCCCGGATGAATCTGGAGCAGGCGAAGGATGGTCCGCTGGCGAGCGTAACCGAGTCGAAGGCGGAGGGCCGGGAGTTGTGCGTGTTCGAGGAGATGATGCGCGTGGCTCCGGTGGGCGAGGCGGTCCGGGAGTTGAACTACTGCCGCGTGTGTCACGCACGGGTACTGGGCGAGCGAATGGACGACGCGCCGATCTGGTGGGCGGGGTGCCCGTATGCGGAGTTCCACAAGAAGGCCGGGCAGGAGGGGTAACCGTGCGCGTCGGAACCTGGAGAATTGGGCGCGTGCGACGTTTCCGGCCGCGGACGCCTTCCGCGAGCGGCTCGATCGAACGCCGATTCGACAGCACCAGATCACCGCGGAACAAATCGACGCGCTCGAGGACGCGGAGGATCTCGCCGTCATCGAAAAGCAGCTCGCCAGCGGGGAGCGCGTCGTCCCGCATGCGGAGTTCCTAGAGAATACTCGCGCCGCCTCCCCAATGCGCTAGCCTGGAATCCGGGAACATTCCCGCCGTCCTGATCGTCTACTGAGTGAATGATGACCCAACCGGGAGGCACGGCCTCATTCGGCGAAGCCGTGCGCTTGGCGTTGGCGTCGCTTCGCGGAGCGAAGCTCCGGAGCTTCCTCACGCTGCTCGGAATCATCCTCGCCACCACCACTCTGATCGCGGTGATGAGCGTGATCCACGGCATGGACGTCTACATCGCGCAAAACGTCTCCGACATGGGCGCCGACGGATTCCGCGTGGTTCGCATGGCGTTCATCGGCAACTGGGACCCCAAGAAGTTCCTCGAGCTCCAACGGAAGAATCCGTTGCTCAACCGCGACGAGTACTACTTCTTGAAAGATCGCGCCCAACTTTCCAAAGACGTCGGGATGCAGAATTTCCGGCGCGTCAACACGTCATTCGAAAACGAGCGGCTGATGGGAGTGCAACTTCGCGGCTGCACCGCCAACATGGCCGGCATCTCGAACACGCAGATCGCAGCGGGCCGCTTCTTCACGGAAACCGAAAACCAACGCCACATGGCAGTGGCCTTCATCGGCAACGATCTCAAAGACAGCTTCTTCCCCAACGTCGACCCCACCGGCAAGCAGATCAAGCTCGACGGCAGGCCGTTCACCGTGGTCGGCGTGGCCAAGCGGCAAGGCAGCGCGTTCGGGAACTCGCTCGACAACTTCGTGATGATCCCCATCGAGACCGCTTTCAAGATCTACGGCGCGCGGGTCGACATCGGCTACATGGCGCAGTCGCGCCAGCAGAACATGTTGATGCAAGCGCAGGATGAGATCCGGATGTTGCTGCGGGCGTATCGCCACCTGCGCCCGGACCAAGAAGACAACTTCGCCATCGTCTCGTCTGACTCGCTGGTGGCCGCGTGGGATCGCTTGACCGCAGCGATCGCCGCAACGGCGCTCGGGGTAGTGTCGGTCTTCCTCGTGGTGGGCGGCGTTGTCATCATGAACATCATGCTCGCCGTAGTGACCGAGCGTACGCAGGAAATCGGCATCCGCAAATCGGTGGGCGCTCGCCGCCGCGACATCCTTTATCAATTCCTGGTCGAGTCCTCCGTACTCGCCGCAACTGGCGGACTCATGGGCGTCACCCTGGCCGCACTCATCGCCGCACTCGTCAGGACCTTCACTCCGGTCCCGATGGCCATGCCTATGACGGCAGTCGCCGTAGGCGTGGGGCTCTCCGCCATCACCGGGCTCTTCTTCGGAATCTACCCCGCGCAGCGAGCGGCCAAGCTCGATCCGATCGAAGCCCTGAGGGTAGAACGGTGAGGATGGAGAGATGAGGGTGGAGCGATGACCTTGCCTCGCGTACCCCTTTCGTTCAGCACCGGCGTGCCGCTGGCGCTGCAGACCATCTGGGAGCACAAGCTGCGCGCCGTGCTCACCGTGCTGGGAGTGATCATCGGCACGGGCGCCATCATCGGCGTCGGCTCCATCATCGCCGGACTCGACGGCGCCATCACGAACGTCCTGCGCAGCTTCGGAACCAACACGCTCATCGTGTTCAAGTTCAAGATCGGCTTCCGCGGCGGCGACCTCACCGCGGAAGAGCGCACCCGCAAGCCGCTCACGCTCGACAACGCGCACGCCATCGCCGAACGGTGCCCTTCGGTGGAACATGTCAGCCCATATTTGTTCCCGAGTTGGAACATGATCCACAAGGCTCGCTACAAGGGGAACGACGTCTACCAGGTGGACATGGGCGGCACCGAACCCGGCTACGCGCTGGGCGGCAATGCCGAGATGATGTACGGGCGCTTCTTCACCGAAGGCGAGAATCTGCGCCGCATGCCCGTGGTGGTGATCGGCGAGGACATCTACAAGGCGCTGTTTTCCACGCTCGACCCGATCGGCAAATGGATCGAGATCGACGGCCATCAGTTCGAAGTCATCGGCGCCATGAAACGGCCCTCGGCGTCGTTCCCCGGCCAGAACGACAATCGTCTGCTGATGCCCTACTATACGATGCGCAAGATGTTCCCCAACGCCAACGAGCACATGCTGCTGGCCGTTGCCAAGGAAGGCCGCCTCGCCGCCGCGGCCGATGAGGTGCGCGGAGTGCTTCGCCAGGAACGCCGCGTGCCTCACGACAAGCCCGATAGCTTCTTCATCTCCACCGCTGAGCAGATGATCGAAGACTTCCGCAAGCTCACCGCCACCACGGCGATCGTCATGGTGGTGCTCAGCTCGATCGGGCTGCTGGTGGGCGGTATCGGCGTGATGAACATCATGCTCGTCTCGGTGACCGAGCGGACCAAGGAGATCGGCGTCCGCAAGGCGATCGGCGCCCGCAGCGTGGATATCGTAGTGCAGTTCCTCACCGAAGCCGTGTTGCTCACATTCCTCGGCGGACTCGCCGGAATGGCATTCGGATGGTCCGTCTCGGTGCTCGCCCGCTTGATTTTCCCCGCGCTTCCGACGTCGGTTCCGCTGTGGGCCGCCGTGCTCGGAGTAGGCGTCTCGGTGGGCGTCGGGCTCTTCTTCGGCATCTGGCCGGCGAGCAAGGCGGCCAAGCTCGATCCGGTGGTGGCGCTGCGATACGAATAGCCAGACTGCTACGATCAGTAAGAGCGCACCCTCGCGGGAACGCCCACCGGAGCTATTTCGTGACGATCTGGTCTGCGAAAGCCATCCGCGCCGCCGGATTGCTCGCACTCCTTCCTTCCCTTCCCTTGGCCAGCGCGCCCGGGAACTTTGCCGAACTGCCCCAGCGCGCCCAGGAATTCCAACTGGCCAACGGGATGCGCGTGGTTGTCGTGGAGCGCCACGCGGCGCCGGTCGTGGCCTTTCACATGAGAGCCGCGGCGGGCTCGGCGGATGAGCCCGAGGGCAAGTCTGGCATTTGCCTGCTGGCCGAGCGGATGTTCTATCACGGAAGCGATGCGATCGGCAGTCGCAGTCCCGCGCAAGAGAAGGCAGTGCTGCAAGCGGTGGAGCGCCACATGGACGCTGTCTCAGCCGAGCAAGGCCGCGGCGAGAAAGCGAATCCGCTGCTGAGCCAAGACTCCGAGATCCAGGCGCGCATCGCCATCGGATCGGCCAATGCCATGGGCCATCGCGGCGTGTTCCGGGAAGCGCTCGAATCAAGCGGCGCCGTCAACGCTGCGATCAACCCCGGAGGCCTGCAAACGGACTTTCACGCACTCTTGCCCGCGCACCGAGCCGAAGTGTGGCCGCGCATGATTGGCGAATGGCTGCGCAAGCCATCTGCGCGCTTCTTCTACGAGGAACGCGGAGCTCTGTCCGCGCGCCTTGGCGAGCAGCAACGGCCGAACGCACGCGTTCGCGCGGAATTGATCCAGGCGGCGTTCCCAGCGTCGCCCTATGCGCGGATCCAGGCCAAGGCCGAAGAGGCGATTCGCTTGCGGCCGCGCGACCTCGAAGCCTTCGTCGCATCGCGCTGGTCGCCGGCGAATCTCGTGCTCGCGATCGTGGGCGACATCACGCTCGCGGAAGCGAAGCGCATGGCGGAGACGCACTTCGGAAAACTCGCGGCCGCGCCGGCACAGCCACGAGTGGTTCCCAAACCGCTGGAACTGGCCGCGGACAAGCGCATCACCGTGGAGATGCAGGCGGCGCCCACGCTCGCACTGGCCTGGAACCGGCCTGGCGGCAAGCACCAGGACGATCCGGCATTTGACGTGTTGGCGGCTTTGCTCGAAGCGCGCAAGGGACCTGTGTTTTCGCAACTCGAAGAACTGCTGGCAGCCGTGCGCGTGAGCACCGCGCTGCCCTCCGATCGCGGACCATGCCTGTTCACCGTGGAAGCCGTGCTGCCGCCCACCCAGACCTTCGCCTCAGTGGAAAAGCAACTCGGCGAGTTGTTCGCGCAGTTGGCAGCCGAGCCGTTGCCCGCAGCGGCCGTGGACGCAGCCAAGCGCGCCCTGCGCTCTCGCGTCACCGGCGCGCTGGAAGCGAATACGGACATGGCCTCGCTGCTCGCGCGTTCGGTGTCGGACCGCGGATCTGTGAAGGCGCTCGAAGACGCGCTCGACCGCGTGGCTGCGATCACGCCCGCCGATATCCAACGGCTGGCGAGCCAGTATCTGGTGAAGCCCAAATTCGTGGTCCACGCCGGCCTTCCCGGCATGGTGGAGGAAACCGAATGAAGATCGCCGCGCTTCTGATTTCCGCCGCGGCGCTGTGGGCGCAGCAAGAGCGCGTTCTACTTCCCCCACCCACCGTCGCTGGGCAGGAAGCCGGTGTAGGCGATTCCAAGGCGCAGCTCGACTGGCGCATCAAACCCGAAGCGAAGGCGCAATCCAACAAGAAGAACGCATATTCCTACAAGGTGGTCACCGAGGAACTCAAGCTGGCAAACACGGACTTGAGTCTGGGCCTCAAGTCCCCCCCCCCGCCCGCGCTCACGCTGCCCGAACGCCGCACGCGCAAGCTCGCCAACGGACTCACCGTCCATCTTTACGAGAATCGCGAACTGCCGCGCTGGCAGGCCATGCTCCTCGCCGCGGGAGGCTCGCTGGCCGATCCTCCCGAGAAGGTAGGCTTGGCCTCCCTCGCGATGACCACGCTGCGCGAAGGCGGCGCCAAGAAAAAGTCTGGTGAAGAGTTGGTCCGCTCGATCGAACAGGCTGGCGGCGTAATCACCACCGAAGCCGGACCACGACATTCGATGATCCAGGTGCGGACCCTGACCGAGTCCGGACCGGCCGCTCTCGAAGCCCTGCGCGACTTGGCCGTGGATCCGGACTACGACATGGGCGCTGTCGACACCGCGCTCGGCCGGTATCGCGCCATGGTGGCGAATCGGAACCGCCGTCCCGGCGAAGCTGCCAACCGCGAGTTCACTCGCGCCATCTATGGTCCGGCTACCCCGCAGGGCCGCTTGATCGAGTTTCAGACGCTGGATAATATCGATCGCCAGGACCTCGTCAACTTCCATCGCCGCACCTTTGCGCCGGAGAATTCGGTGCTGATCGTGGAAGGCGATTTCGCCGCAGCGGATCTCGACGCGCGCATCGATGCGCTGTTCTCGGGCTGGACCGGGAAATCAACGGCGCGGCCGGCGCCGGCAGCCGTGCAGGCTGTCACCACGCCGGGCATCCGGTACATCGAGGCTCGCGACACGCGCCGCAGCACGTTCGTGCTCGGCCACATGGGGGGAACGGTCAAGGATCCCGACTACGCGGCGCTGTTGCTATTGGCCGAGATCCTCGGCGGCAACGGCTCAGGCCGTCTGCACAAGCTGGCGCAATCGCAACAGCGGTGGGAGGCCACGTTCAACGTCGCCTGGCAAGCTGAAATCGATCCGGGAGTTTTCCGCATTACTGGTGCAGTGGCGCCGTGGTCCACAACCGACGCCATGGCCGCCGTGCTCGGCGAGATTGACCGGCTGGCGACGCAGCCACCCACTGACCGCGAGTTCGAAGAGGCCCGCAACCGGCTGCTCGGCTTGGCGGCCACGCGTTATTCCCGCCCGTTCCACACGCTGGTGGAGATGAGCGTGGGTGAATCGTTCGGCATGCCGCCGGCAACCATTTCCAACACCTATGCACAGATCGCCAGGCTCGACCGCGCCACGCTGGCCGCGGTGGCGAAGAAGCGAATGCGGAGCGCCGATTGCATCGCCGTAGTGGCGGGCAGCGACACGCTGTTCGACAAGCCGCTCGCCAGCCTGAACCGCAAAGTGATCCCGCTCGATATCACGCCGCCTCCTCCAAAGCCAGCCGAGCCCCGCACGGATCCGGAAAGCGTCGCTGCCGGCAAAGCCTTTATCGAGCGGATGCGCAAGGCCCTGGGCGGCGAAGAGCGGCTGAGCAAGGTGCACCAATGGGCGCTTCGCTACGAAGGCAAGATGTGGCTCGGCGCCAACCCGATCGACTCCAAGCGCCAGGACCGTTGGATCGAGGGCGATGTCTTCCGCCAGGACGTGGAAACCACCACGAGCATCAGCACCGTCTTCTACAACGGGACCATCGGCTGGATCTCGGACCGGCGCGGCTTGGCGCCGCTTTCCATTCCCCTGCAAAAACAGGTTCAGGGCGAATTGTTCCGGCTGATGTTCCGCCTCGCGACGAGTGACCGCGATGCCAAACGCAGTGTCTCTCACCTTGGATCCAATATCGTTTCGATCGCTGGGCCAGACGGCCAAGCCGTGCGTATTTTCTTCGATGAGGAAACCGGCCTTCCCCAGCGGCTCACGTATTGGACGGTAGACGCCGCCAGCACGACGATCAGCATCGAGGAGAATTTGCTCGACTGGAAAGACTTCGATGGACTGAAACTCCCTGGCCGCGTTATCGTCAAACAGAATGGGGCGCGGTTCGAAGATACGCGCCTGATGGAGGCCAAGTTCTCTGGCCTCGACGTCAAAGAGTTGGAGAAGAAACCATGACCGTTGCGTTGTGGACGCGCCGCCGGGCTCTGGCTGCGCCTCTCGCCTGGCTTGCCCCCGCCATGGCCGCCGATTCCAAACAGGAGCGAGGCCGGCAGGCACTCGACGCCACCGTGGAAGCTTTGGGCGGCGCGAAGTTCAAGGCAATGGAAGACCGCGTCGAGTCGGGGCGGGCGTACTCGTTCTACAATTCCAAACTCAGCGGGCTTGCTCGCGCCACCATCTATACGCGCTACCTGACTCCACCCGCCAAGCCCGACCCTACGCAGGTCTACTCGCGCGAGCGGCAGGCGTTCGGAAAAGACGAAACCTGGGCAGTGCTCTTCACCGAGGACAAGGGATTCACGCTCACCTACCGCGGCGCGCAGCCGGTTCCGCAGGCGCAACTCGATCGCTATCGCGACACCACGCGACGCAACATTTTCTACATTCTCAAGCAGCGGCTGAACGAGCCTGGCCTGATCGTGGAGCACCAGGGTAAGGATGTGTTCGACAACCAAGGCGTGGATGTGGTGGACATCACCGATTCAGAAAACGTCACGGTCACGGTGTTCCTGAATCAAACGACCCACCTGCCGGTGCGCCAGATGTTCTACCGCCGCGACCCCGTCACGCGCGATCGCAATGAAGAGGTGACCATCTTCGCCAAGTATCGCGACACGAGCGGGCTCCAGTGGCCTTGGGCGATCACGCGGCATCGGAACGGGGAGAAGATCTTCGAGCTGTTCTCCGATTCGGTTTCGATCAACAAAGACCTGAATGACTCGCGGTTCACGCTGCCGGCGAACATGAAGGTGTTGCCGCCGCCGCGCTAGCTCGACCGAGGTCCGAGTGCCCTACTGCTTCCCGGCCGGATCCCGCTTCGGCGCGGACAACCTCGTGCTGCACGCCTCGGCGCGGCGTCACGTGTTGAACGATCTGCCGGGACCGCTCTCGATCAAGACCGTCATCGACGGCCGCGTGGCCTGGACCAACGGCGGGCAACGCTTCGAAGTCGATCACGACAGCTTCCTGGTGCTCGGCGATGGCGAGCGCTACTCGATGAACATCGACGAGCCAAAGCCCGTCACCACCTGCTGCGTCTTCTTCCGCGGCGGCTTCGTGGAGCAGGCGGCCCAAGACGCGACCACGCCACTCGAATCCGCCCTCGACAACCCGGCGCGCAAGGCGCCCCCGCTGCTCTTCCTCTCACGGCTCCATCCCGGCGGACACGGCGAAATGCTCCGCCGCGTGCACTCGCTGGCGCCACGATGCGCCGCCGAGCTCCAGCCGAGCAGCTTCGAGCAGGACTTTTTCGAACTCGCGCATGACTTGCTGGGACTCTACTCGGAAGTGACCGCACAGATGGCGCGCGTGCCTGCCGCCAAGGCCTCCACACGCGAGGAGTTGTTCCGCAGGCTCCAACTGGCGCGCCAGTTTCTCCACGACCACTCGGGCGATCAAGCGTCACTCGAGCAGGCAGCGCGCGCTGCGTGGCTCTCGCCTTACCACTTCCACCGCGCCTTCCGCCAGGCGTTCGGCGAGACGCCGCATGCGTGGCTGACCTCGATCCGGTTGGCGCGAGCGCGCGAATCGCTCGGGGCCGGCCGCACCGTGCTCGAGGCCTGCCTCGAAAGCGGATTCTCGAGCGAGGCTTCCTTCAGCCGGCTGTTCCGTTCGCGTTTCGGCGTGGCGCCTTCTTCGCTGCGCTGGAAGCGAAATTCGCAAGATCGGACAAGCGACGCCCGCGAATCGGGTTCATGATGAACCCATGGCTCCCACACTTCCCTCTTCGATTTCGATGATCATGCTCGGCGTGGCCAATGTGGCGGATTCGGCGGCTTTCTATCGCGACAAGGCCGGGCTGACGCTCCAGAGCGCCAACACCGAGTTCGCGTTCTTCCAGGCCGGTGGCGTAACGCTCGCCCTCAGCGCTCCGCTCGGACGCGCCATCACGCCGCCACGCGCCGGAGCAGTGGAGGTGATCCTTCCTGTGGCGAGCGTGGCCGCGGCTTACTCCACGCTTCGCGAACGCGGCTGCGCCTTCGTCAACGCACCCCGCAACGTGAGCGGAGAGAGCTGGGCGGCGAGCTTCCGCGATCCCGACGGGCATCTGCTCACGCTGTTCGGCGGGCGCTGAATCCCGGGCGGCAGGCTCTCTCAGTTCGTTTCACGCCATCGTATGGTGTAACAGTTATGCTCGTGATGTGAGTCAAGCTCGATACTCGAGAGAGTCTCGAAGTCAAACGGAAGCACGGTATCCGCCTCGAGGAAGCCCGGGAGATTTTCGATCAAACGTATTTGGTGGACCGGAAGAGCGATAACCCGGAGCAGTTCCGCGCAATCGGCTGGAGCGGTGGCCGGCTGTGCTCGGTCATCTTCGAGATTCGGAGAGACGCTGACGGCGAGTTCTACCGCCTGATCACTGCCTGGAAGGCCACCAAACAAGAAGAGGACGCCTATGCGGAGCAAGCCTAAGACCTCGATGTCGCCCGACGAGATCGCCGAGATGGCATCTCGGGGCGAGGACGTCTCGCGATTCTTCACGAATCAGTTCACAGTGGTCCGGCCGGTTCACCGTGTGAACGTCGACTTGACGCAGGGAATGTTGCGAGAGCTCGACGAGCGCGCCGCGCGGCTCAACGTGAGCCGGCAAGCCGTGATCAAGACCCTGCTCCGGCAAGCGCTCGACCGGAGTTCGACCCGGCGGCCAGTTGGCTGACGCGACGGGAATCGTGAGGCATGTGCACCATATGGTGCCGCCTCGCTATTCTGAGGACATGGCGATTCGGCGAAAAGCGGCCTCTGCCAGATCCGTTCGACAAAGCGGAAGCGTTCAGGCCGAACCAGAAGCAAAGAGGCGGCTGGAGGCTTCCTATGGCCGATTCTTGGCCGAGGGCGATCCTGCTCGCAAGAACGAAGCGGGGAAAGATCTGATCCGTGCGATCTTCGGGCAGTCCGCGATTGCCGAAGATCCGAGTCGCTAGTCCAGCCTGAGCGATCGACGCAATCTAGTAGCGCCGCTTCTCGAGATGCTCGACGAACGAACGTTCCACTTCGTCTCTCGCCGCACGGCATAGCTCGTCAGACCTCGTATAACTGTAGCCTTCGGCCGAAAGTACAACCTCGGTGAATTCCTCGACGCCGGCCGGAGGATTCAAGCAGAGCCTCTCGATTTCCTCAGGCGGGAGGCAGAATCCAAATCGGATACACAGGCGGCAGAGCAGCCCGTAGACCTCGTTGGGATCGAGTTGGACCCGCAGATGCTTCGGGCTTAACCGCCGGCGTTGATGCCTACCCACATCTCGATTGTCCGACAGCGGCGCACAGGCGTTACAGGCGCTCTCACTCGTACCGCAGCGCCAAGATCGGATCCACCCGGCTCGCCCGATGCGCCGGTATCAACCCCGCCATCCCAGACACCGCGATCAGCGCCGCCATCGTCGCCACCGTGATCCAGGGATCGTGCGGCTTGATCCCGTACAACTGCGCCGACACGAACCGCCCCAGCGCCAACGCCGCCGGCACGCCCACCGCCAGCCCGATCGAGACCAGCATCAGCACCTCGCGCATCACCAGCCACAACACGGACCCTGGCCGCGCTCCGAGCGCCATCCGAATCCCAAGCTCCTTCTTCCGCCGCGCCACCACGAACGCCATCACGCTATAGAGCCCGATCGAAGCGAGCAGCGTCGCCAGCAATCCGAACCCGGCCGAAAGCAGCGCCACCAGCCGCTCCGACATCAGCGATTGGTCCAATTGCGCCTCGAGCGTCTTCATCTCGTAGACCGGCATCGACGCGTCGATTTGCCGGATCGCGTTCCGGATCAATGGATACGCCGAAGACGACCCCATCGCTACTCGCACGTAGAATGCGGAACTGCCACGGCCCCACATCGGAATGAACACCTGCCTCCGCACGCCCTCGCGCGGCCCCTCATACAACGAGTCCGCAACCACACCCACGATCTCGATATCGAGCTTCGTCTTCGGACCGCCGCCGCGCCCGATGTGCCGCCCCACCGCGCTCCGGCCAGGGAAGAAGTGTTCTGCGAACTTGCGGTTGACCACCGCTACTTTGGCTTGTTCCATTTGGTCGGCCACCGTGAAGTCGCGCCCTTCGAGCACCGGAATTCCCATCGTTTCGAAATACCCGGGTGAGAGCGAATTCATGAACGCCTGCATGTCTTCGCCGTCTTTGGACTGGTGGCCTTCCACGCTCGTCGTGCTGTCCCACTCCCATCCGTGCAGCAGCGGAACCGATGCCGTGGACGCGCTCTTCACGCCCGGTATCGCGCGGATTTTCTCGAGCGCGTCGCGATAGAACTGCACCACTCGCTGCGGCTCATAGCCGTTCAGTGCCGGCGCCACCTGGAACGTCACCAGGTTGCTCATCTCGCGGAATCCGCTTTCGGCGGTACGCAAGTTGCGCAGGCTCCCCACGAACAATCCGGCGCCGAACAGCAGCAGAAAACTCAGCGCCACTTGCGCGGAAACCAGCCCCTTGCGCAGAAACAGCGATCCGCCGCCCGACCCCGCGATCGAGCCGACCACGTCTTTGAGCGTCACCCACGGATCCGGGCGGCTGGCGCGCAACGCCGGCAGCAGTCCGAAGATCAAACCCGTCAGGCACGTCAGCGCCAGCGTGAATGCGAGAATGCGCAGGTCCGGCTCGGGACGCACCAACAGCGGATTCCCTTCCGTCGGGACCAAGCCGAGCAGCGCGCGCGTCATCACCACCGCCAGCAGCACACCCGCGGCGCCGCCCGCCAGAGACAGCACCAGGCTCTCCACCAGCAACTGCCGGACCAGTTGCGCCCGCGATGCGCCGATCGAAAGCCGCACCGCGATCTCCTTCTGCCGCGCGAACGCGCGCGCGATGAGCAGATTCGCCACGTTCGCGCACGCGATCAGCAGCACCAAGCCCACCATGCACATCAATACCACCAGCGCCGTGGAAAAATTCCTCCGCAGGTTCGAGTAGCCTCCAGGAGCCGCCTCCACGTGAATCGTGCCTTTCATGAACTGATCGCGCGCGTAGGGAGTCCAGTCCTTCGCGCCCGGGAGCTTCGCCTCGTCCTCGCGGATCTGATGGAACAGCACCTGCAACGGCACCTGCGCCGACTCGGCCGTGAAGCCAGGAGCCAGCCGCGCGAACACCTGCACCCACCGGCTGCGGCGGTCTTCCATTTCGAGCCACGGCCATTCCGGAGCGACCACGGGCTTCATCAAGATCGGCACGCGGATCTGCGGCGCCTGCGCTGGATCGAGCCCGGCGAATCCCGCCGCCGACACGCCCACCACGGTCATCGGGTAGTTGTTCACCAGGATCTTCTTGCCCACCACGCCGCGGTCGCCGGCGAAGCGGCTCATCCAGTAGTCGTAGCTCAACACCACCACGGGATGCCCGCGGTACACACGGTCATCTTCGGCGGAGCTGAAGACGCGTCCTGCCGCCGGCTTCACCCCGAGCATCGTGAAGAAGTTGCCGGAGACCATCTCCGTATCGACGCGCTCGGTCTCGTTATCCACGCTGATCGATGTGGAAATGAGGCGGCGGCACAGCACTTCTCCCAACGGCTTCGCCTTCTGCTGAAAGTCGCGATAGATCGGATAGGACTGCATCCGGTCACCCATGTTGTTGCCGTTGTGCGCCCCGCGTTGATACAGCATCACCAGGTTCTCGGGATTCGCCACCGGCAGCGTCCTCAGAATGATCTGGTCGATCAGCGTGAAGATCGCCGTGTTGGCGCCGATTCCCAACGCGAGCGAGAGAATCGCAACGGTCGCGAACAACGGGCTGCGCGCAATGGTGCGGAACGCGAATCGGAGATCGGCCAGGATCGCAGTCATGGAGTCTTATACGAACGACGGTCGCGGTTTGTTTGCGAAAAGGTGCGGCGTCATTTGCTTTTTCGAATGTAGATGTTGCCGTGGAGCGTCTTGAGGAGCATCTCCGGACCGCCGCCGTTGATTCGCCCGAGCGCATGCGGCGGAAATCCGATCTTGTACTTCGCATTTCCGCCACCCTTCTCCTCTTCCACCTTCGCCGAACTCGGCCCAAGCGACACGTCGAAGTCGGACCACACCTCGCCCCGCTCGGTTTGCATCTTCAGGTCAGCTCGCGTATCGCCGGGCAGCGTCACGTCGATGTTGCCGTGCAGTGACGTGAATGACATCGGCTTGGCCCCGTCCACTTTGGCGAAGACGGCCTTCACGTTTCCGTGCAGCGCGTGCGCCACCGCGGCTCCGCTCACTCCGGTGAGAGTCACGGCGCCGTGGATGTTGCTTACCTCGATCTCGCCTTCCACGTTCTCTACGCTCACGTTCGCACCGTGGACGGTGGAAAGCTTGAGGGCAGTCTTCACCGGGACCTGCACCACCAGATCCGTCCTTCGGCTCGGGTTGGCCGAGATCCGCATCGAGTTGTTCTCTTCTTCCACCGTGAGACCCAATGGAGCTCCGAGGATCCGGTGCATTCCGGCTGAATCGGGATCCGGCTTGCGTTCCGGAGCGGGAGTTCCCCCGCTGGGCCGGACGGCCTCGACGATGACTTCGTTCCCCGCGTAGCCCTTCACCGTGATGGAGCCGCGCACGAGGGTGATCTTGACGGTCCCGGGACGGGAGGGGTCGCGGAACGGTGCTTTGATCGGACCGGTGGCCTCCTGCGCCCAGGCGGCTGACGCGACCAGAATCAGCGCTAGGAGCGGAACCGACGCACGCAGACTCGACACCGAGTGATCTCGCACCGCAGGCGAATCGGAGCGGGACTGAAGTCCCGCGCTGGCTAAAGCCCGCCCTACACGGAGAGTCAGCGGCCAGGGTCCAGAGTTGGCGCCGTTGGTCAGCGGCGGGAGTTTGGGCGCGAGGGATTGGCAGCGGGACTGAAGTCCCGCGCAGGCTGAAGCCTGCCCCACATTAATTCTTGGCTTCATAGACATGGATATCCGTATTCACTCCTTCCGCCTCAATCACCGGACCACCCTGCCCTACCCGCAACGTCCGCGACCGGTCCGTGCTCCAGATGCGCTTCATTCCGCGCTCCTCGATTGGAACCGCTGCCGGAACCGCCGGCTGCCCCGCCGGAGCAAAGTCGCTGTAGACGCTCCCCCGCACCGTCTTGAACTTGAAGTCCGCGCTCACGTTCTTCGCGAGGTACATCTTGATCGCGCCATTCACGGTCTTCGCGCCTGAAGGCCCGCCCGGGGTCTTGTCGAACCCCATCGAGATGGCGCCATTCACCGTCTTCGCCTTGCCGAATCCACCGGCGTGCTTCACGTCGATGCCGCCATTCACATTGCTCAACTGGAACTCGCCCGCCACGCCATCCACGTCGATCAATCCGCCGTTGATCGTGCTCAGCTTCAAGTGCGCATTCCGCGGCACGTGCAACTCCACGTCATGCCGAAAACGCCAGCGCCGGCCATCCGGCTTGTCAGAGCCGGCGGGAGGCTTTCGCCATCCGAACTCGCGTGGACGGTTCCAACCCGATCCGCCGCGATCTTCGCCTTCCACACCGATCCACACATTGTTGCCTCGCTGCTCGCTGTCGAACCGCAAATTCTTTTCGAGCTCATCGAGCGCAGCCTTGTCCTGCGCCTCATAGTGGACCTTGGCGTTGAGCACAACCTCGTTCCCCGCGCCCGCCGTCACCTTGATGCCGCCGTTGATGATCGACACCACGATCTCCGGCTCCGCGCCTGACACCGGAAAGCGCTTGCTGACCACCCGGTTGTCCTCAACCTGCGCCACCGCCAGCGCGCTCGCCGCCACCAATACCGCGATCACTCTTTCCATACCGCTCCTTTCGCATTCAGTTGTTCCAGCGCCCGCGCCGCGCGCGCCTTCACGTCGTCGTCTTCGCCGGGCAGCGACCGCAGCCGCGCCAGCGCCCGTACGGATTCCTTCTCCCGCAATTCCACCAGCGTGTCGATCAGCGCCACTTTTCCAAGCGGCGACTCTTCCACGGCCAACGCATCGACGAAGGCCCGGCGAACTCGAGCATCGGATCCATGCCGCCGCAGCGCGTCGCAGGCGGCCAGCCGTACATTCACGCTCGAATCGTACTTGAGTGCTGAAATCAGCGCATCCAACACGTCGCGCGATTCTTCGCGCATCTCGTCCGCATACCCGATTCCCTTCAGCCGCTCGGTGGCCGATTGCTGTCCGAGCAGCGACAGCGTCACCAGCGTCTTCAGATGCCGGACCTCCTGTCGCAATTCCCCTACCTCGGGTTGCGCCGGGCGCGACATCCGGCCCGCCGCCCAGCCCACGGCCACCAGCAGGCACGCCGCCATCGCCCAGCCCGCGTAACGGGGCACGGGAAGCCAGAAGCCGGAGGCCGCTTGCACCCGCGCCGTCTCGCGAGCCAGATCCTGCTCGAACCTTCGCCGCAACCGGCCGCTCGGAACCGGCTCCGGCAACTCGCCCAACCTCGCCCAAACCTCCACCGAATCTCGACACTCAGTGCACACAGCAAGGTGCTGCTCGAAATCCCGCCGCGCCGGTTCGTCGAGCGCTCCATCCAGGTACGCCGCCAGCCAACGTTCGCCTTCACCGCAGTTCATGACGTCCTCCCGCGCAGAGACCCCAAGTAGATCTGCTTCAAGCTCTGCAGCGCGCGGTGCAGCCGCGCCCGCGACGCACCTTCATCGCAGCCCAACACGGCAGCGATCTCGGCATGGCTCATCTCCTGAAACCGGCTCATCACCAACACCTCTCGTTTCTCCGGCGGAAGCTCGAGCAGCGCCCGGTGGAGCAACTCCTTCTCCTGGCGATCTTCCAACGGCTCGCCGCCCGCCGCTTCGAACGCACCCGCGCCGTCGAGCGGTGTCTCCCGCCCGTACTTTCGCCAAGAGTCCGCGTGAGCATTGCGGGCGATCGAGTACATCCACGCCGTGAACGAACTCGTTTCACTGAACGTTTCGCGATGCCGCAGCATTCGCAAATACACCTCCTGTACCAAGTCTTCGCTTGCGGCTTGGCTACCCGTCATCCGCCAGCAGAACCGGAACAGCTTACGGTGGTGGCGCTCGAATAGCACTTCCATCAGCGACACTTCGCCCCGGCGCACGCGGCGCATCACTTCCTCGTCGCTGGGGTCGCCCGGCCGGCTCACGAAAGGTCTAGTCTAGATACTGGCGCGGACGGAATTCGTTACGCCGCCTGGCTGACTTTTTCCACAGCCCGGATCGGCCGCCCGCTCTACTGGATTTAACAAGTTCCGGTTCCAGGACCGGCGGGAAGTCATCAGAAAATGGTGGTACAGTAGGTATCCAAAGTCTGCGAAAGGGACAGGGAGACATCATGCGGTCAACCAAGTTGTGCGGTCTATTCTTGACCATCGCTGCGGCCGTCGCGCCGGTAGCCGCCCAAGACACAGTGACCCGCGCCCGCGACCTCGAGAATCGCGGTGATTCGGCCGGTGCGCTCGCGCTGCTCCGCGAAGCCGCCCAACAGAATCCGCCCATCGAAGCCAATCTCGTTGCCTACGCCGAAGCGCTCGATCGCCACAACTATCCCGAAGCGCGCCAAGTCTATGGCCGAGTAGCCACTACGCTCACCGGAGACCGCAAGCTGTCCGTTCTCAAACGGCTAGTGGTGCTGGACCTTTTGGCTGGTGACCGCTCGGCCGCCGAGCAGCATCTTTCGGCTTATCGCGACGCGGGTGGCAACGCGTTGCCCGAGTCGCTCCCATCTCCGGCGCCCGCGAAGGAATGGCCCACTGTCGACATTCCCGGTCCCGTGAAGGGCTTCAATCGCATGGCCGCTCTTTCGCCCGACCTCAGGGCCGAAGACCTGCTCCCCGCGCTCGCGCGCAACGTGGTGACCCAAGGCTATCAGGCATCGAACAGCCAGGAAGCCCTCGAGCAAACCGAGTACCTCAAGCTCGTTTTCCGCTACCTCTCGCAAGCCCGTGAGCTCGACAAGATCGCTGGCGCCGACAAGAAGATCGTCATCGAAACCTGTGACTCCGCCAAGACCGGCGAGTTGCTCAAAGTAGTGGGCTACCGCATGCGCGGACAATGCGGCGGAGACGTGGTGCTCGAAACCGTGAACGCCATGCGCGCCTTCGTCACCATCGATTCGGGCTTCCCTCTCGCCGAACTCGAACAGGCGCTGCGCACCAACCGGCCCTTCACCTATGACTACAAGCCGACCAAAGTGCCGGTGATGTACGGACCCGAATACTGGCTCAGCGCCGAGAAGAAGGAGAAGGGCGAGTTCATCGACACATTCATGTCTGACCCCGCGCTGTGCCGCTTGTACCTCGGACTCTCCAAGCTCGACGCCGAAACCGCGGACGATCTTCGCAAGGCCGTTCCAGCGCAGCGCCTCAAAGCTTTCGCCCACGTGCTCGACTTCTTCGGCGGCATGTTCCTGGTGCGCGGTGGCAAGGTCGCCGTACCCGGCGGAACCCGCGCCGAAGCCGGCTGGGCAGACCTGGTGGGCGCGCAGCCATCCCAAGGCGGCCAGTTCATGGAGAAGCTGCTGACGAAAGACGACGGCTGGGTGACCAGCTACTTCGACTCGCTCTCTCGCATCGAAGGCCCTACGCTCGCCTACCTCACCGATCCTGAACGCATGAAGCGGTTTTACACCGCGCTGCGCGGCCGCGTCACCAGCCCCGGTCCGGCGCGACCCGTCTTCCGCTCGAACACCGATCTCATGCTGCTCACCACGCGGCTGATGATCCAGCCCAACGGACAGCCGCACTTGCCCGGCGGTCTCGAGATGTGGAAGAACCTGTTCGTCAACCACCCGCACGGCAAGTATGACGGCAAGCTCACCAAGTCAGCCGCCAACTGGAAACAGCCTGACGACGTGATCGAGGCGCTGTTCGGCCTCTGCCGGAAAGCAGTGGAGAACGAGCCGCTCAAGATCTTCATGGCCTTGACCGACGTGGACCGCCATCGCAGCGCGCCCCTGGCAACCGCCACGGCCGATCGCCTGGCGCGCAACTGGCGCTTGATGGCTTCGCAGTTCCCGGTATTCACCGAGGTCCCCACGTTGAGCGATCAGACGATCATCCAATACGTCGACTTCGTCAACAACATCAACGGCATCAAGAATCAGAGCCTGCGCGCCGACGCCGCCGGAACCTCGCAAGCGCTGGTGGGCCTGTGGCAGATCCTGGCCCGCAACGGTGCGATCCCGTTGGCCAAGACGGAGTCCACACTCGCTTCGATCGCCGGCAGCTTCACCAAGATCAAGGATGCGCATGAAGTGTTCAGCGCCGGCGTCGCCGGCGTGCGCCAGTTGCTCGAAGTCACCAATTCGCCCACGGGCGCATCCGTGCATGACCGCATGCTGGATCTACTGGCCGGCACCACCAAGCCCCGTGACGAAGAGGCGCATCAACAAATGGTGCAAGACATGGTCCGCGTGTTCGAATCGCAGAAGTTGATCTCGCTCAAGACGGTGGTGGACCTCGGCGACCATCTCGACGCCATGGCCAAGGGCGAGAAGTTCAACCCCGCTCTGCTCACGCGGCTCACCGCGCGCATGCAGGAAGTGCAACTTCCGCGCGCTTCGCTCACCGGCGCGGAAAAGAACGCGCTCTCGTTCGGCTACTGGACCGAGAAGCACATCGAAGTGCAACGCCGGATGAACCTGCGCGCCAACCTCGAGAAGCCGGGAGTCGACGCCGGCCGCCTCAATGACGCACGCGCCCAACTGACGCCCGTGCTACGCGACACGCTGGTCGGCTTCAACTACCTCTACTACGCGCCTCCGGGAGCGCAGTTGCTGAAGACGAATCCGCTGTTCGTGCGCAGCCATGATTTCCTCGGCGTGCAGGGAACCAATCAGACCTGGCGCTCGGCGGAAGTGCTCGGCACCGGTTGGCCTTCGAGCGCCGGTGGACGCCTGGTGGGCTCGCTCGCCGGCTTGCCTTATGCGCTCGCCGAAGCCGAACAGAACTTCATGATCCCCACGCGCGAAGGCGCGCTCATCTGGGGCGACCTCGTGCCGCAGATGATTCTCAGCGCCAAGATCCCGCGCTGGTGGAACGTCACTCCGGCGCAGATCCACTGGGTGGGGCTCAGCGTGCGCAACGGCGAGTCACTCCTCGCCGAAAGCACGATCGACCCGAAGACCCGCGAGTGGTTCCTGCAGGGCTTGGCGAAGTACGCGGCCCCGGCTCGCGTTTGGCGCGTAGGTGACGCGCTCGCGCGCGGCGATGTCAAGACCGCAATCGAGAACGTGACCGCATCCGAGTTCTATCAGATCGGCCACTCCGGCTCGGCGTCGCGCAGCGGCGATTTGATCGGCCAGGCAATCTCCGAGCTCAAGAGCGCGGCGGGCAAAGACGTGGCGCCGGAAGCAATCTCTCGCGCCTTCGGCACGCCGAAGCCTACGCTCACCACTTCCATGCGTCCGGAACTGCTCAACCTGCGCACGTTCCCAACGCTGATGGGTTACTCTTCGCGCATCATGGCCGAAAGCTGGGAGTCGAGCATTCTCTACTATGTGGCGCTGGCCGACGAGATCCACATGAGCCCTGACCGGCTCAATCTCTCGATCCCAGAATGGACCCAACACACCGTCGAGCGCATCTTCGCCACGCACTTGGAAGACTGGCCGGCGCTGTTGCGGTCGCTTCGAGCCATCGGTGACGATGTGCGCGCCAAAACCCGCCGCCCGGCTTCGGCCGAGCGCGCTGGCGCCGAATGAGTATTGCAGAATAGACAAAGGACGGTTCTTGAGGATGAGGACACGAATCGGTTTTGTTGCTTCTTTGGCTGTGGCTGGAGCCGGGTGGGGGATCTTCTCGCTGCGCGCCCAACAACCCGCCGCGGCACCCGCTCCCGCGCCCGCCGGAGCTCCGTCTCCTGACGACCGCCCGACGTTCCGGGTCAAGGTCGACATGGTGGTGTTGAGCTTCACCGTCACCGACAGCAAGGGCAAGTACATCACCGGGCTCAAGCCCAAAGACTTCAAGGTGACCGAAGACGGGATCTCGCAAAAGATCAACACCTTCGGCGAAGGCAACAAAGCGCCCGTGCAGGTGATGGACGACGGCTCCACGCGCCCGCTCGCGCTTCCAGGCAGCGCACCGGCGGCCAAAGAGAATCCCGACGCTCCCGATCCACGCATGGATTCCTTCGTCGGCACCAACGTGTTCGTGCTGTTCGATACGTCGAACTACATGTACAAGGGCTTCGTTTACGCCTCTGACGCCATCGCCGATTTCGTCCGCGGACTCGATCGCGCCGACTCCGTAGCCGTCTACACCTTCTCGCGCAACCTCACCCGCGCCGCCACGCTTTCGCGCGACCGCAATGACGCGATCTCGGGACTTCGCAAGGCCGTCGCCGGTGATGACGCGGCACTCTACAATGCGCTGCTGCTCGCTCTGCGCGACGCCGAAAAGGTTCCGGGACGCAAAGTGGTGATCGTGTTTTCGAACGGCCCTGACAACGCGTCGATGGTGGCGCCCGACGACGTGCGCGCCGTGGCTGAAGACGCCGGCATTCCGATCTACGTGATCTCGACGAGCGACGTCAGCAGGGACCCGATTTCGTCGAACGTGTTCCGCCGCCTCTCGCAGCGCACCGGCGGCCAGGTGTATTTCGCCAAGACATGGCAGAAGCAGGTGGAAGCGTTCGAGTCGATTCGCGAATCGCTCGGCAACTCGTACACGATTACCTACTATCCGCAGTCGAACCCGAACGAGGGATTCCGCAAGATCGCGGTCGAGATCCCGACGGACGCGGGCAAGAAGTATCGCGTGCGTGCACGGCCGGGCTATCGCCCGAGCCGTACGTTCTAACCGCACTTTCTAACCGTACATCACATAGCAAACTGCGGTCGCTCGGCGGTATGATGAGGACGTATGCGTACACTGCTTGACACCCCGGCGGCAATGCCGCCCGAGCCGGTGTGTCGGCTGCGAGTGGAGCACTACCATTCGATGATTGAATCCGGCACTCTCGATGAGGATAGCGGCGTCGAGCTATTGGAAGGGTGGCTTGTCCCTACCGTGCCAAAAAATCCAGCACACACATTCGTACTGTGGGCTGTTCAGGGAAGATTCTCGGAACTGCTGCGGAACGGCTACTACATCCGCGCACAAGAACCCATCACGCTTGCTGACAGCGAACCGGAGCCCGATCTGGTAGTTGCTCGTGGTACCGGCCCTGATTATGAAACACGCCATCCGGGTCCAGCCGACGTTGGCGTGGTAGTCGAGGTCTCGGGAGCAACCCTGGATCGCGATCGTGGAATCAAGAAACGCATCTACGCCCGCGCTGGCATCGCGCAGTATTGGCTGTTCGACCTTAGCAATCGGAAGCTCTTGGTCTGGACTCGCCCCTTGCCGGATGCTCCGCAACCGGACTACGGAACAGTCGAAGCCTACTCCGATCAGCAGTCTGTGCCAGTCAACATCGAAGGACTCGCGTCTGCCGAAATCCCGGTCGCGAACCTGCTTCCCCGAGTAAGATAGCCAGACTCCAGCATAGGACCGTTGACCTGCGCAACAAGCCGGCTTAGGCCGATGAGCACTTGATGGCGACGATGTTGCCACGCGGTGGACACTCCTTGGCGAGTTGCCCGTCATGGCACCCGAGCACGACCAAGCATCGCGAGAATGGGGATGAAATGACGATCAGCGTTGAGTTGCATGACGAACAGGCGGCGCGCCTGGACCACTTCGCAAACGGGTCTGCGCAAGAGCGCAAGCGAAGCCGCTGCACAGTTGATCGAGGAAGGTCTGCAGCATACCGAGTTCTCCCCAATCGAGTTTCGGCCGGCGGATGAGTGGCTACCGCGTAGCCAGGACCGCCACTCGGCGGTCGCCCGCGATGTAAATCCACTGGAACGCCGAGGCCGGCAGCAATCCTTGCACGGCCTCTCCCGGTATCTCCGCCGCCGTCACTTCCCGGCGAAAGCCCCCTGCTCCGATCGCGACCACCGCCCTGCCCACGCCCGCATCGATGGAGCCGTTGTTGGTAACCATGCGCGCCCGTTGCGCAAAGCGGCCTCGCCCGCCGAACAGCACCAGCGCCGAGGCGCCTGAATCGAGGATCAACTCCCGAGCCTCGCCGTCCACCTGCGCCGCGATGCACGGACGCCCGTCCGACTCGCGCAACGGCACGCGCAGCCCCTCGGCGGGAGGCTGCCCGTCCAGGATCACGCGGCGCTTCCGGAAATCGAGCAGATAGCTGTGCCGCCGCAGCCAGCTTTGACCCAGCACGCCATCGGCGTCCCGGAGCACCGGCGGCGCGTAGAGCATCTCCACGCCGGCGTCCTCTGCCACTCCCACGCGCACCGTCACCAGCCCGGCTGCCACCGTCGACGACCCCGCAGCCGTCACCTGCTCCACCTGGTACTGCGCGCGCGCCCCGATGCGAGCTGCCACTGCCGGCCGTAACAGGCTCGCCTCCGCTCCCGTATCCAACATCATCCGGAAGGGCCCGGATCCGTTCAGGTAGACTTGAGTGAGCATCATGGAGTCCAGCACGCGCACGGCGGGCAGCGTCGCCTCCGAGCGGGCGCCCACGACGCCGATCACGGTCCAGAAAAGCAGGGAAACGGCCTTCATGTGGCCACACTAGGGGAAGCCGCCCGAGGAGTCGCGACGGAGATGTGATTTTGCTGGTTTTGCCGCCATGATGATTCTGTGATGGACGACAACATCCTTTGTTTTGAGTTTGATACGGTCGTGGTCGAACCGCGCTCGTTCACGGTGCGGCGCGGCGCCGAGCGGCTCGATCTGGAGCCCAAAGCGATCCGTGTACTGCTCCACCTCATTCGCAATCGCCAGCGCGTGGTAGGCAAGGAAGAACTGGTGCAAGCGGTGTGGGAAGGCGCCGCCGTGACGGACAACGCCATCACCCGCGTGATCGCGCAACTCCGCCGCGAATTGGGCGATGATCCGCGCGCGCCCCGGTTTGTGGAGACGCTGCCCACGTTGGGCTATCGATTCATCGCGCCAGTGAACGAAGTCCGCGAGACGTCAGCTCCCGTTCCCCCGGCGGCAGTTGCCGCACCGGCGCGGTCCATGCGTCCGCTCTTCGGCGCGGCGGCAGCGCTGGCGATACTGATTCCCACCGGATGGTGGTGGACCCAGCGCCGGTCACCTCTCGACCAACCGCCGCATTTCCGTCTGAGCGAACCGGCCCAGTTGACCACCACGGCGGGCGTCGACGCCAAGCCATCGTTCGGCCCTGACGGGAGCTCATTCGTCTACTCTTCCAACAAGTCCGGCCGTTTTGAAATCTACCGGCGTGAGCTGGCCAGCGCGGGCGCCACCGTTCAGGTGACCGACGACGGGCATCAGAACCTGCATCCAGCCTGGTCGCCCGACGGCCGGTGGATCGCGTATCATTCGGCGGCAAAGCGCGGAATCTGGGTCGTGGCCAGCGCAGGCGGTTCCCCTCGGCGTCTCAGCCAGTTCGGCTCGGCGCCCGCGTGGTCTCCCGATAGCCAGACCATCGCGTTTACCGCCGCCGAGCCATTCAGCTTGGCGCCCTTCGACACCGGCAGTCCCGGCACCATCTGGACCGTGGCTCTGGACGGATCGGCGCTCCGCCAGGTGACGAATGGGAGCAACCCGCTGGGTTCGCACGCGGCTCCTTCGTGGAGCCGCGACGGACGGCGCATCGCCTTTGCCGTGCTCCGCCGCGACTCATCCATTCACGTGCTCGATCTCGCCTCCGGACAACTGTCGCCACTGGTCCGGACCGGAGTCGACATCCCGCGATTGCCCGGCAATTTCGTCAGCCGCGTCTGGGATCCGGTGTTTGGACCCGGCGATGAAGTGCTGTACTTTTCCGCGGCGGGCGAACGCGGCGAGCATGCGATTTGGGCAGTGCCCACCAAGGGCGGCGCCAAGCCGGCCCGTGTCTTCGCCTCGCAGTCAGACATCCCCACGGGCCTCACGCTCGCTCCCGATGGATCTCGCATGCTGTTTTCGCGGCTACGCAACACGAGCCAGCTTTGGACGCTCGACACCGCCAGCAGCGAGGCTAAACCGTTCTTCAAAGAGGATGTGTTGCGGGCCTACGTGCCCACCTATTCGCCCGATGGCAAGTGGCTGGCTTTTGCCGTGGAGACGCAAGGGCGAAACCGCGACATCTGGGTGATGCCGGCCTCGGGCGGTGGCGAAGCCGTGCCCGTATCGCCAGACCCAGGCGCCAAGGAAGCCGGCAACACCTGGACCCCGGCAGGTGATCTGCTGTACAACTACGGCAACGGCCCGAACGTCGAGTTTCGCGCCTTCCATCCGGTGACGCGGAAATCCCGCACGCTGCTCACGCGCAACGTCGCCGGCATTTTTCACCCGGTCTTGATGCCCAACGCCAAAGACCTGTTGTGCGCGTGTTCCACGCCCATGAACATCTGCCTCGGTCCGGCCACCGCGCCCATGCCGCGGCAGTTGACATTCGAACGGGAGCGGGCCTGGTTTGCCATCACCGATCGCGCCGGGGAGTGGCTGGCGTTCCAGATCGCGCGCGGAGAATCGGCCGAGATTGCCGTAATGCGTACCGGCGGCTCGGACTTCAAGGTACTGACCAACGACGCCGCCCAGAATTGGACGCACTCGTTCGCCTCCGATAGCCGGCGCATCGCGTTTGCATCGTTCCGGGAGGGCGTTTGGAATTTGTGGTGGATCGATCGCGTGACAGGAGAACGCAAGCAGTTGACCAAAGATACGGCCTTCGGATCCTTTGTGCGAGCTCCGGCTTGGCGGCCGGGAACGGAGCAGTTGGCTTACGAATGGTTCCAGTCGCGCGGCAATATCTTTCAACTCGAGTTGCGCCCTTGATGCCGCTCCGCCGCGCTGCGGCGAAGATCGGGCCTTGCAATGCGCTTGATCACGACGTATTCAGGGCTCACGCTACCGGGAGAAAGCTCCCACCCGATCGCCTCATGGATCGCTTGGAGCAGTGAGTCTGGATCGCCGGTGGTCCAGCGAATGCGAAAGTCCCACGTTCCCTCCGGAAGCGCGCTGGTGGCAACTACCGGAGCTCTCAGCCCGAAACGCTCGACCCAGTCCAGGAACTCGGCAATGGTCGCACCTCGCACATCCAGTGTCCTGCGAACGTTGATAACAGGCGTCCCGCTCTCTTGAAATCGGGCGCCTTCCAGCGACTTGGAGAGCCGTGCCTTGGTGGCCGCGGAAGGCGAGTGCTTGGCCCAGAAGCCGGCCGTCTCGCGTCGTCCCATTTGAAACTCCAGGCGGAACCGGCGGACGATCTCCTTCGAGAACAAGAGTCGAAACTCTTCCTGTATGGAAGGGCTTGGCGATGAGCGGGTCCGCAGCGCCTTCGCCTCGCCGAGCACCGCCGAGATCCGATAGCGCTCCGTGTCGATCCAGTCTGGGCCGAGCACGCGCACCGGAGAGACGCCGGTGGCGATCGCGATCAGCGTCCTGGGAGATATCGATCTCGCCCGCAACGCACCGCTCCGAATCGAACCTCTGAATTTGGCTGGGCCTTTCGTGGTTGCCGGCCCCAATTCGAACTCTCGCCAACCAGGCTGCGCAAAACCCAGCGAGGCTCCAACCAGGAGACAGACGGGCAGCCGGAAATGCATGACGTTCGGGAATGCAACTCTCGTGCCTCCGCCGAACCCACGGCACCCTCCTGCAATTCAGCGAGCCCGGCGTGAAGGCCAGTCACATCCGTGCCGCAGCGACAACAGAATCGGTCAGTCCGGAAAAGGCGTTACCCTGAGGTCCATGCCCCTCCTCCGCGGACGCCTCGTGTCCGGCCGCGGCGACTTCGCCTACTGGATCGCCCAACTCGCCGATCTCTACGAGCAGAAAACCGGGATGCGCCTCTACCCCGGAACCCTCAACATCGAACTGCCCGAGCCCTACTCGCTTCCCGCCAACCCGATCCGTCTCGAAGCCTCCGAGTACGGCGGACGGGTGTCCGTCAACATCGTCCCGTGCCGGATCTTCGGCCACCCCGCGTTCCTGCTCCGCACAGATCAAAACGAGCACGGCACTGGACATCACTCGAAGAAGATTATCGAGATCGCCACGGACATCCGCCTGCGCGACGCATTCTCGCTCGAAGACGGCGACGCGATCGAAGTCGAGATCCCCTGAGCCTACTTCGCCTTCACTGCGAAATCCCACACCTGAACGTTCTGCTTGCCTTCGGTGTACTGGATCACCGCATACTCGCCCGGCGACATCGGTTTCTGCGCCCAGATCTTGTACAGCCCATCCTCTGATTGGTAGCGGAAAATGTCGACGTCATCATGCTCCTGGAGCACCGTCTTGGTCACCGGTTCGATCGTCCACCGTTCCACGATCCGCACGCCCTTCTGCGGCGTCAGCTTCACGATCCCGAACCGCTCATCGGTACTCAGGCGAATGTAGAACTCGGGCCGCTCCTGCGCCATCACGTTTTGCGACGCCTCACCGTCCAACTCGAGCGTCGCCTTGCCGGTCACCATTGGTATCGGCGAAAGCGCCTTGAGCACGGACCGCCGCTTGTTCGTGTGAACCTTCGATTCGGCCGCCTTGATCGGCTTCAACTCCGCGCCGTCGATCCAGTAGAGTCCCGCCTCGGCCGGAACGCGCGCCGCCTCGCGCCGCATCTCGCGCACCGCTTTGTCCTCGGCCTTGTTCGCCTCTGCGTCGGCTTTGCGTGAATCGTCGATCTCCTGCTGCTCGGCCTTCGTGCGCTTCAGGTCCACGAGTTCGAGCGGGATCTCTTCAAACTCGCCTCGCTCGGTCGAATAGTAGCGAACGCGGTCTTTCTTCACCTCATACTCGCGAACCGAGTGGAAGGTCCCGTCCGTCAGGTACAACTTGATCGCTCCAGCGCCGAACAACGACGCCGTCATGATCGAGGCGATAAGCCCGCGCCACATCCTGCTCTGATTGTAATGCGCCCGCGAGCCCGCTCAGAATCAGAACAGGAACCGCAGCGCCATCTGAATTTGCCGCGGATTCTGCGCAACCGTCGTGTACTGTCCGAAGGTGGGGTTGGCCAGATTGCGATCCACGTCCTGAAACGACGTATTGTTGAAGATGTTGTAGAACTCCGTCAGGAACCGCACTTGCATCCCTTCCGAAATCCGGAACGACTTGTGCATCGACCAGTCGAAGTTCCGCTCGCCATTCAACCGCAGCACGTTACGCCCCATGTTGCCGAAGTTGCCGAGCAGCGGCTGTGAGAGTCCAAGGCTGGCGGCATAGTTCGAGACCGCCAATCCGGCCGCGCCCGATGCACCTTGCGGCGAACCCGCCGACCCGGCAGGCTTCGGCTGGAAGTTCACCGGTCCGGTGACGTTGGGCCGGATTTGCGCGCCCCCGCCCAGTACCGAGATCGGGTTGATGCCCCGCCGCGGACCAGCGTCGAGGGTCACCGGGAATCCGGACCGGAACGACGTCACACCCGAGAATCCCCAGCCCGCCACCACCGTCCGTACGAACCGGCTCGACGAGTTCTTGAAGAACGGCATCTTCCAGTCATGCGTGATCACCGCGCGCTGGCGCAAGTCGAATTGCGACGCGGCGCGATTGTCTTTGTTGTTCAGCGGATTCTGCTGGTTCGAGCTGTCGTTGATCAGCACACCGAGCACGTCGGAATTATCGTCGATCGACTTGCCGATCGTGTAGTTGGCCCGCAGATAATACGAGCCGAAGCGCCGCGTCACTTCGAACTGCCCCGAGTGGAAGTTCGAATTCGCCGAGCTCTCGTTGTAAGCGATGCCGTTGTACCGCGGATCGATGCGGTTGCTGAACGCCGTCAAGTTTCCGCTCAACCCCTGGTTCGCCGTCTGGAATTCCGTTAGACGCGCCGTCTCGTCCTCCAGGCTACGCGCCGGCGTCACCGGTGAAGCGATCAGGTTCAGATCGCGCGAGCGCGGCAGATAGGTCCCCTTGGTCCCCACGTAGGCCGCCGACGCCACCCAGCCATTGAAGATCTCCCGCTGCACACCGAGGCTCCACTGCTGCGCCTGCGCATTGCGAAGATTCTGCGCGATCGCCGGGCTAATCGCGCCGAAGTTGAGCGTCGTAGCGCTCAACGCGCCCACCTGCGACTTCGTATTCGCCTGGACCTGCGCCGTGCCGGCCACGATCCGCGCGAAGCTGTTGTCGCCCGCGAAACTCGGGATTCCGGTCAGCGTCGCGCTCACGATGAATGGCGGCAAGAAGCGCTGGTTCGTGATCGGGTTGAGGAACACGAAATCGTACGCCATGCCGTAGCCACCTCGGATCGCCGTCTTCTGGTTGCCGCCTGGCGACCAGGCGAACCCGATCCGCGGTCCCCAGTTCCAGTTGCTGTTGAACGAAGGCTTGCCCACTTCGAGTAATCCGAATCGCCCGGCGCCAGCCGCGCCGAACGCCGACCGGTTGTCGAGGTTCAGGTTGGAGATCAACCCCTGCTTTTCCGTCGGACCTCCGGCCCACTCGAGCCGCAGCCCAAGATTGATCGTCAACCCGCGAGACACCTTCCAGTCGTCTTGGAAGAAGGTGTAGAAGTTCTTGACACGGTTCTCGCGAACCGAATTTCCGAAGCGCTGACTGAACCCATTCGGCCGCCCCGCCGCAAAGTCGGCGAAGTTGGCGAAGTCGAGCGTCGGGCGTTGGAATGAGTCGAAGACGCTGTCGGCCAGCAGCGTGTAGTATTCGCCACCGAATTTGAAGCCGTGCCTTCCATGGATGAGCGAAAAGTTGTCAGTGAACTGATAGCTGTCTTGCGAGCGGCCCTGCGGCAAGCCTTCCCAAACGCCGAAGCTCGCCACATCACCCGCGGTGATGCGCACGCGCGGACCCAGTGGATACGGCGTGTCGATCGGGAATCCGGCCACGCTTTCGAGAAATCCGAACCGGAACTCGTTCACCGCCGACGCACCGAACGTGTGCGTCTCCTGCGCGGTCGCCTGATACGGATGATTGCTACTGAACGCGCCGAACCCGAGCAGGTTGCCGCCCACGAACGTGTTTCCCGTGCTCGCAACGAACGAATCTGCTTCCGCGTATCGCACCGAGATCTGGTCATGCGTACCCAGATTCAACTCGCCCTTCAGGTTCAGCTTCCACACGTCTTGCTTGTTCGGGGCTGACGTCTGGATCTGCCCGCTCGGATCCGACGGCAGCTTGTACACATCGGCCAGCGCCTTCGATGTCGGATCGGTGATTCCCGCCAACTGAGCCGGTGTCGGCACACGCGCAATCCGAGCCTGGCCTGCCCCGCGCTGTTTCTGCCCCTCATAGGCCGCGTACCAGAACACCTTGTTGCGCCCATCGAACAACTTCGGGATCAGCACCGGACCACCGATCTTGAACCCATACGCGTTGTAGCGCAGGATGTTGGTCTTGCCCGTGCGATCGAAGAACGGCCGCGAGTTGAGCTTGTCGTTCTGGAAGTAGTCCCACAGTTCGCCGCGGAGCGCATTCGTCGGGCTCTCGGTCAAGTAGATCACCTGCGAGTTCGCGTTGCGGCCGTACTCGGCGTTGAAGTTGTTGGTGATCACTTTCACTTCGCGGATCGTCTGGAAGATCAGCGGCGTCAACGTGCCGCCTGTTCCGGTCACCGACACGTCGGTAGCCGGAACGCCATCGATCGTGATGTTGTTCCCGCGGCCGCGCCCGCCGTTCGTATTGAAGCTGCCCGACCCGAGAAACGGATTGTTCGCCGACACCGGAGCCGTGCCAGGCGCCGTCACCGCGAATGAGTTCGGATTGCGGCCCGAAGGGATGTCGAGCACCTTCTCGCCCAGGATCGAGGTCTGCAACTGCGCATTCTCCACGTCCACACGCGCCACGGCGTCGCTCACGGTAACTGACTCGGTCACTTGGCCCACTTCGAGCGAGAAACGCAAACTGGTGGTCTCACCGGCCTTCACCTCGGCGTTGGTCGACGAGGCGCGGAAGTTCGGCGACTCGGCCTTCACTTCGTACGGCCCCAGCCGTAGCAGGTTGAACGCGAACCGCCCTTCGGCGTCGGTGTCCGCGGTTCTTGAAGCAGAGGTTTCGAGGCTCTTCAACGTTACCTTTGCGCCGGTGATCGGACTATTCGAAGGATCGATCACGACTCCCTTGAGATCGCCCGTGATCTGCGCCAGCGCCGCGTTGGCAAGCAGCGCTACGGCAAGTGGAAAGACAGCTCTCGATGTGGTCACCATACCAGTATGTGGGGATAGGATGGTGCAATCTAGTGGCCAGATTCGTAAACAGTGGGGCGAACGGAAGAAATCAGGGGACCATGGGCCGCAACATCCGCCGATTGAAGGTTCTCCGGGGTGAATCGGCTCCTGGGGACACGTGCGCTTCGAGTGAGCCGCCCTACGGCATTCGGAAGAGCCCGGCGGGCCGGAAATGAGGTTTGGTACTCCCCTGGAGAGGGTCAGGTCTGCTGGCGACCGATCCACTTGTCGACCGCCGGGACGTCGACGGCCAGGATGCGCTCCACCATCGTCTCAGGCTGAGTCTCCGCGATCACCATCCCCCGGTGGACCGGTTTGACGAACTGCTCGGCCACCGCGTGATCGAACAGCGCCAACAGCGGGTCATAGTATCCCGCGACATTCAGCAGCCCGCAGGGCTTGCGATGCAACCCCAACTGCGTCCAGGTCAGCACCTCGCAGAATTCCTCGAAGGTCCCAAAGCCTCCCGGCAAGGCGACGAAAGCGCCGGACAACTCCGCCATCAGGGCTTTGCGCTCATGCATCGATTCCACCACGCGCAAGTCAGAAAGCCCGCTGTGACAGACTTCTTTCGCTACCAGCGCCTTCGGAATCACCCCGATCACGTCTCCTCCGGCAGCCAGCGCAGCGTCCGCGAGCGTGCCCATCAATCCGACGTTGCCCCCGCCGTAGACGATGCCGATACGCCGCGAAACCAGATACCGGGCGAGCGACTCGGCAGCCTCGGCGTACTCAGGCTTAGCGTACGGCGCTGGAACCGCAAAATACAGATCCGATCGAGCAGGGGCATCGATTCAGGATAGCCTCGTCAAGGATTTTGCCCCACACCAGCGGGCGAAAACCGGCATCATAGGAGGAGATGCCTCATCCAGACGAAGCCCGTTACGAGCAGACGGCACAAGAGTGGACGCGTCAGCGCGAAACCGAGATGTCGTACGTTGGCCTGCTCATCCTGCTGATCTCGATCACTGTCTTCTTCTCATCGCTCGTTGTGGTCTTCATCCTCCGGGGCTTGGAAGAAGAGGCCGCTTGGCGCACGGTGCCGATTCCGCCCATGGTCTGGGTCAGCACCACCCTAATCGTGATCTCGAGCGTGCTACTCCACATGGGGAACCGCCTCTGGGGAAATCGCCTCGGCTGGGCGTTCCTGGTAGCTCAGATCGCAGCCTGGTTCCAAATCGTCTCCACTCGGGGCCCGGGAAGCTGGTTCTTCTGGACCTTCAGCGGACTCCATGCTCTCCACGTGCTCGGCGGTCTGTTCGGCTTTCGCTGGGCCCGCTTCGAAAGCTCCCGGATCTATTGGCACTTCCTCACCGGCATGTGGGTGTTCATCATGACGATGTTCCTCGTGCTGCGGAACTGGTAGGGCCTGAAAAATGTAAAACCCCAGGCGGGAGGCCTGGGGTCGAGAGGGGGTGGCAGCGAGCGAACTCGCTGCCGGGAATGCGATCAAGTCGATTACGACTTTATGTGAGTCCAGTATCCCACAAAAGAGTTCCGTTTACAACCCCTAAGTTATTGATTCTAATCAGTACCCAGGGGTCAACTTTGCCGTGCCGAAGATCAGCGCCACCAGGTTCCACGCCACCACGATGGCGAACAGGATATTGATCCGGGAAAGCAGCGCGCGCTTGCCCGCATGGAGGCAGTAGATGCCCAGCCCGAGCGCCAGCGCCTTCACCGCGAGCAAGCCGACGATCGGACTCGGAGCCCACTCGATGGCCAGCCGCACCAGCGGATTGCCCTCCCGCACGCCGACCATGAGGAAAGCCACCGTGGTCAGAAGGTCCAACACCTGCAGGTAGCTGAATTGGAAGAGCAAGCTGAGCATGAAACTACTCTAGACTCAGCCACTTGGAGGGTAAATGGAACGAAACAGGCGTTTTGGACCCTCTGCCGTACCACGCCGCTCCAAGTACTGCCCACCAGGGGACTCGACCACCGGAGTACTACTAGTGGCTCACGCCAGCCTACTTGCCCGCCTTCTGGCGGCGTTGCTCCTCGCGCTCTTTGACGAACTTCTCATACTCGGCGCGCTGGCTGTCGGTGAGGATGTTGCGCACCTGCTCCACCTGGCTCTGATGGATGGCGTCGTACTCGGGGCGATGCTTTTCATGAAGCTGGCGGTAGAGCGTTCGCGTCGTGTCGAGAATCGAGCCCAGTTCGCGGACCTGATCTTCGTTCAGGCCCAGGCGCGATTTCAACTCGCCCGTATAGCGCTGGCGGAAGCTGTCGGCGCTCCGGGCCGGTGCGCCGGCGGCAACCGTATGGGCGCTGTAGAGGCGAAAAGAGAGAGCTCCCACGGCCGTACCCGCGAAAAACACCAATGCCAGAGAGGCCGCTGCCCGCAATCCGCTTCCTTTCATTGCGCTATCGCATCCTCCACGAGACTGACGTTAGCCAGATCCGCCCCGGCGATCGCGTCGGGGCCGTGATCGTCATCGAGCGCTTCCACATAATACCGGGCTTGGAGCGACGGCGACGGTTGCATCGAAACGAATTCAAACGCCGCCAGGGCGAGACAAGCCGTAGCGGACAGCGTCAACACGGCACGGGCATACGACTGCAGCTTCCAGGAAAAGCCGCGCCGGGCTTCGATCTTCTGCCACAACCGCGGCATGAAGTCCGCGCTGGCCTCCGGATCAGGCGTGACCTCGCGGTATCTCCGGAACAACCGATCGAGACTGTCGTCCATTTCGCGCATGTGGTCCCCAGCTATTCTATCGTAGCCGAACCCCGCGCGACGGGCGCGCGAGTTCGACTGGTTCTAGCCTGGAGTTTCCCCTAGGGGAGGTTTGGTTCCCTGGATCCGCTCCCAAGCCTTTAACACCCTCTGCCGCGCCCGAAACAGGCGGACCTTGAGGGCATTCTCCTTTACACCATAGATCGCTTCCAGCTCTTTCAATGACAGCCCTTCCACTTCTTTCAGCGTCAGCAGGAGCCGGTCGTCCTCGCTCACTTCCGAGAGCAATCCTTGTACCATGTCGCGCACCTCGGCCGCCTGCAAGCGATCCGTTTCCGCGCGCCCGCCGGCTTCGGCGTCGGCCATCACCACCTGTTGCTCGCTCAAGTCCGACATGCGCCACTCCGGGCGCCGCTTCCTTTTGCGCAGATAGTCGTAGGCCGCATTTACCGTCAGCCGATACAGCCAAGGTTCAAAGACCTCCGGTTGGCGCAGTTGTTCGAGCGAAAAATACAGCCGTAGGAAGACCTCCTGCGCCACGTCTTCCACGTCTTCCACACGGCCGATCAACCTTGCCAGCGTCCCCAGAATCCGCTTCCGGTAAGCCTGGATCACCTGATTGAACGCGGCGTCATCGCCTTTGCGGGCACGCTCGATCAGGTCAAAGTCGCATTGCATCCGGCAGTTCGGTGGCCGGTGCCGCGGTCAGCCCGCACTTCCGGGCTTAACTGCAATGGCGCACCGGTAAACCTCTAGGTTACAAGGGGAAGTGTCCAAGGTAAAGACGTTTCAGCAAGCGAGTTGGCGTCACCGAAACGAAAGGCCGCTTACGATCACTACTCATGGTAGAGTTGACCCCATCAGCCCCATGAATCCGGCCATCACCGTTCGACACCATCAAAGCCCTTGGGGGAGTCCGGCGCCCGGGATGGCTTGGCATCACGTGATCCCGTACTCAGTACTCCGCGACGTGTGGAACCTGCTCCTCGATCGCTGCCTCGCCACCGACTGGCCGGAAGCCCGCACCGCGATCCGCCACCACCTTCTGCTCTGTGACCGCCGCCTGCCCAACGTGGATACCGTCATCGAGCAGATCCGGATCTCCAATCAGGATCGCAAGCGTGCGGGGCACCGCCCAGGCGCGCTGCTCGATGTTCCGGGCGCGCTCGCGCTCCAGACTGCCGCCGTCTGGCAGGGTTGGAACATCGTGGAAGGCCCGTCAAACCGAAGTGACGATCCGGGTGACCGCTATATCGATCGCTTCACCCAGGGCCTGAAACCGCTGGAACTCGCGCGCATGCGCACGGTCGAATCGCTCTACGGAACCTTCCAGGTGCTGTTGCAGTCCACGCCTACCGCTCCGGCACTCGCGGCTTTCATCCAAAGCGTGACCACCATACGCGCCTCCTTGCAGTGGGAAGAACCGATCCGCTTTCGCGCGGAAATGTGGGTTCGGGAGACGGATGGGCGCTGGCGAAAAGCTCGCTGATCGCGGCGCAACTTCGCTACCTTGGAACAATGCGTCTGCGTTCGCTCCTCTTGCTGACGATTGTGGCTGTGGCTGCGGCCCAACCGGGCTTCCAGATGTGGCCCGGCGCACCATACGACCCCGCCATCCCCACTACGCAGAAGGTGCTCGGCTTCGCTCCGGGCGAACGCGTCGCCTATCCCGCCGAAATCGTGCAGTACTTCGAAGCGCTCGCCGCCGCGGTCCCGAGCCGGATCAAAATCTTCGACTACGCGCGGACCTGGGAAAAGCGCCGGCTCATCTACGCCGCCATCGGCTCGGAAGCCAATCTCAAGCGCCTCGACCAAATCAAGGCCGATATCCAGCGCCTGGCCGATCCGCGCAAGACCAGCGCCGCCGAAGCGCAGAAGCTCACCGCGGGCCTTCCAGCCGTGGTCATGCTCTCCAACGGAGTCCACGGCAACGAAATCTCAGGACCCGACGCCGCCATGATGACCGCCTACCATCTGCTGGCCGCGCGCAATGACGCGATGGTCAGCCAGATCCTTCGCGATGCCCTTGTCCTCATCGACCCCGCCGAGAATCCCGACGGGCGCAACCGCTTCGTCCACAACTTCACGGTCGCCGAAGGGCTCGCCCCCGACGGATCCACCGTCTCCGCCGAGCGAAACGAGCCGTGGCCCGGCGGGCGAACCAACCACTACCACTTCGACATGAATCGCGACTGGTTCGCGCTCACGCAGCCGGAAACGCGGGGCCGCATCAAGGTCATGCGCGAGTGGTGGCCGCTCATCTTCATTGATCTCCACGAAATGGGCACCGACTCGACCTACTTCTTCTCCCCCGGCGCGGAGCCCTTCAACCCACACTTACAGAAGTATCAGCTCGAATCGCAAGCGCAGCTTGGCGAGAATAACGCTAAATACTTTGACCAGTTCGGATATCCTTACTTCACTCGCGAAGTTTATGACGAATTCTATCCAGGCTACGGCGCATCCTGGCCGTGGTTCTATGGCGGCATCGCGGCGACTTACGAGAATGCTTCGGTCCGCGGATTACTCGCGCAGCGCAGTGACGGCACGCTCTACCGCTACCAGGACTCGGTGCGCAAACACTTCATCGCCTCGCTCGCCACCTGCGAAAGCGCCGCCAAAATGCGCCAGCGCCTGCTCGACAATTTCTATAAGTTCCGCTCGAGCGCCATCGAAGAGGGCAAGACGGAGCCGATCCGCGAGTACATTCTCCCGCGCACCGGGAACACGAGTTCGGTCGACAAGCTCGCCGTCAACCTCGCCGAACAAGGCGTGGAGTTGAAGCGCGCCACTGCCGCCTTCACCGCCAACGGCAAGCAGTATCCGGCTGGTTCCTATGTTGTGCCGCTTGCGCAACCCGCCAAGCGGCTCATCCGCAACCTGCTCGACCCCAAGACCGACATGGACGCCAAGTTCATCGCCGAGCAGGAGCGCCGCCGCAAACGCAAACTCCGCGACGAGATCTATGACGTCACGGCATGGTCACTGCCGCTCATGTACAACGTGGAGTGCATCCCCACCGGCACGGAGACCGCGGGCGCCTTCGAAGCCTTCAAGGGCCCAGCACCCAAGGGTACGGTCACGGGCGGCAAGGCGACCGTTGCGTACGTCGTCCCCTGGGGCGCCAACGCCTCGGGCCGCTTCCTCACCAACGCCCTCCGCGAAGGCCTCACCATCCACTCCGCTGACAAAGCTTTCACGCAGAACGGGCGCAAGTTCGGACCCGGCGCAGTCATCGTGCAGGTGAAACAAAACGGACCCGGCGTGCATGACGCGGTCGCGAAACTCGCCGAGGAATCCGGCGCCGAAGTGCTCGCGGTGAACACGAGTTGGGTCGAGTCCGGCATCAATTTCGGATCGAACAATGTCTTCCCGATCGCGCGCCCGCAGATCGCGCTTGCGTGGGACACGCCAGTGCAGGGCGGCTCCGCGGGACACACACGCTTCGTGCTCGAGCGCCAATACGGATTCCCAGTCACCGCGGTCCGCACGCGCCAACTCGCCACGGCGGACCTCACGAAGTTCCACGTGCTGCTGCTTCCCGATCCGCAAGGCAACTACGCCGCCGAGATCGGACCCGTCGGCATGCAGCGCATCAAAGACTGGGCGCAGGCGGGCGGAACCATCGTCGCGCTCGGCGCGGGAGCGACGGCGTTCCTCGCGAGCAACGGACTGCTCGGAGTGCAGCAGGAAAACATCGCGCGTCCTGAGACGCCGGCGCCCAAGCCAGAGGCCCCCAAGCCCGCGACCAACGAGATCCGCACAGCAGGCAAGCTCATTACGAAACAAGAGGAGTACGAGAAGGCGATCCAGGCCGACACGGAGTTGCCCGACGATATCGCCGGCGTGCTCGTGAAAGTGAAGGTGGACCAGGAGCACTGGCTGACCGCTGGCGTTCCAGAGACGGTGTACGCCGTGCTGAGCGGGCGCTCGATCTTCGCTCCGATCAAGACGGACAAAGGCGTGAACGTGGCGATCTTCGCGGGTCCCGATGAGTTACTCTCGAGCGGTTACTTGTGGGAGGAGAATCGCAAGCAACTTGCGTTCAAGCCGCTGGTGGTGACGGGTCGCCATGGCCGGGGGGTTGTGGTCGCGTTCACGGCGGATCCGGATTATCGGGCGTATGTGGATGGGCTGAATATTTTGGTATTGAACGCGGTCTTCCGGGGTCCGGCGCATGCACGCGGGGGGTTCCGGGAATAGTCCGTCACCGCTTTACACCTCGCGTTATCCTTCAACGGCACCCCTGGCGCTGGGCTTGCCTGGCGCCACCTCGGTCCCCACGGATTCTCAAGCCGACCTGCGGGAGGACTTCCGGTCGCGCTTGGGGGAGGCCTGTGTAAGCGAAGTCGCACACTTTTCGAAAATCGAGCAGATATTTGAGATTCTTCAGCATTGACGCGACGAAAAAAAGAGAGTAGGCTTTCGGGTAGTGGGACGCAACTATCGTAGTTGCCCCGCAGCGGCGCGAGCCTGAAAGCGCGCCGTTTTCGTTGTGGCTGTGACACCAGAACTGTCAAACTCATTGGCTACGCTGGCAGCGCTGCTACCGCACCTCTTCGCCCCTGCACCGCGCTGCTCCTAATTCTGCGTCAGGAACGGGAGCCTCTCTGTGAATACTCAACGTTTCCAAACCTCATTGCGCGTAGCGAATAGCGCTCTGATGAAGATCGCCCTTCTGGTCTCTCTCTCCGTCGCTGCCCTGTTGCAAGCCCAGCCAGATCCCAGTTGCAGCAAGCACTGCGGGGCAGGGATGGTCGTCAACTCCGACGTTCGAGCTGGCTGCGGATGCGGGTATTGTTGCGGCTGGACGCTGTGCGCACAACACAGCGAAGGCTGCGAGGGATATTTTGACAATTTCAACGACATCTGCAACACCACCAATGCATGCTATTGGTTTTAGGGAGGGCAAGAGTCATGATCAGGAAGCAAAGAAACATCGCTAGATTTGCGAATTTGGGCTTTTGGTGCTTGGCCGTCGGCCTGGGGCTGTACGTCGGGTGGCTCACAATCGCCCGGGCGCAGATCCGACCCGCCACGCCCATTCCCTACACAACTATCGTCAGGAGTACAGTCTACGCGCCCGACGGGTCGGTCAACGCCGGTCGGGATACCACGACTGCCGTTCGCAGCGACGGGGCTCGCGTGCTGAGATCAGAGAGCCGCGTAGAACCGTTCGCGTCTTCGAGAACGATCAATCTTCCTTCCGGCGACGAGGTAATCGTTGACGACATTCGCGAGATCAAGATGACGACGAGAAGCCCCAATCGGAGTGTGGCATCTGTGATACGAGACCCCAGGTCAAACTGCCTCGACTCCCTGGCTGGCTCCCCGGTTCTTTCCGGGCAATCCCTCCTCGGTACCGAGACTGTATCTGGCTATCGCACGGTCAAGATGGCGAGTGAGAAGAACATGACTTGGTGGTTTGCCGTCGATCACGGATGCGCTCTCGTGAAGTTCCGAGCGGAATGGGGCGAACAAGGCGTCACCGAACAGAACTTGGTCGCCCTGATTCCAGGAGAGCCGCAGCCCGATCTCTTCCGGACACCTGCCAGCTTCCGCGAGGTGCTTCCATCCGAGTTCCACAAAAACGCGGGCAATGCCAATCATGGCCTCTCCGCAGAGAAACTCTCGCGGATGGACGATTGGTACCGGCAGCACAGACCTTGACCCGCGTAATCTAGCGCGCGTTCGCCGTCGAGGCAAGCACCGCTTCTTCTCGTTTCGACGGCGCAACGTGCGCCCCGCAGATCACGGAACTGTACCGGAGTTCCGGGAGGGGCGTACGGGGAGCGCTCCGCGTTTACTCCGTCAAAAACGCCGTAGTCTTGATCCCACTAATATCGAACCTCTTCCTACACCGCATGTTCTTACACATCGCCTTGTCATCCAATAACACCATATAACTCGCCGACTTCGCGAACTTCGCCCGATCCCGATCATCGCCCCCACCTGGCATCCGGTCTTTCTTCGTCCGCACCAGCCACCGCAAATCGTGCGTCTCCGTCTCCCGGCAGTAAGGACACTGCAGCCGCATCGGCTTCGTCGTCTGCGACTCCGTATAGAACGCTCGCTCATCCATGGGTCAGCACCTCTTGAAAGCTCCTGTCCAAACGAAGCAGGAACTCGTCGATATCGCCTTTCGAAATGTTCAGCGGCGGCGTGATCCGGATCACGTTCCCATACAGCCCGCCCTTGCCCACCAGGATCCCCTGCCGCCGCGACGCCTCGAGCACCGCGCTCGCCTCAGCCGCCGCTGGCTCCTTCGTCTTGCGATCCTTCACCAGCTCGAGCGCCTGCATCAGCCCCATCCCGCGGACCTCGCCCACCAGCGCATGCTTCCGCCCGATCTCCTCGAGTCCCGCTCGCAGATGCGCGCCCGCCGTCGCCGCGTTCTCCGCCAGCCGATTCTGTTCGATGAATTCGAGCACCGCCAGCGCCGCGGTCGAAGTCACCGGATTCCCGCCGAAAGTCGAAATCGTCGGTGACGGCACCGCCTTTGCCACCTCCGGCGTAGCCACCGTCAGCCCGATCGGGCTTCCGTTCGCCAAGCCTTTCGCGCTGGTGATCACGTCAGGCGTCATGCCGTACTGCTCGCAGCCCCACCATTTTCCACCCGTGCGACCCCACGCCGTTTGCACCTCGTCGCTGATCACCACGCCGCCATACTTGCGCACGATCCCGGCCACGATCCCGAAGTACTCCTTCGGCGGTGTCACGAATCCACCCACGCCTTGGATCGGCTCGGCGATGAACCCCGCGATGCGCCCCGAGGTCGTCGTCCGAATCACGTCTTCCACATCGCGCGCGCAGCGCACCTCGCAACTCGGATACTCGAGCCCGAACGGGCAGCGATAGCAGTAGGCGTTGTGCGCGAACACGATCCCCGGCTGCGGCGCGCCACCCGTCTTCCATGCGGAAACGCCCGTCACCGCCATCGCCAGGTTCGAGCGCCCGTGATAGGAATGCCGCAGCGCGATGATCTCGCTCGACCCCGTGTAGCACCGCGCCGCCACGATCGCCGTCTCGTTCGCCTCGGTGCCGCTGTTCGTGAACATCGATTTCGTCAGCTTGCCTTCGGGCGTGATGTCGGCGATCCGCTTGGCCAGACGCGTCATGGGCTCGTTCACATAGACGGTGGAGATGTGCTGCAGCCGGTCCATTTGCTCGCGCATCCGCGCGTTCACGAACTCGTTGCAGTGGCCGACGCTCACGGTGAGGATGCCGCCGAAGAAGTCGAGGTATTGGTTGCCGTCGATGTCCCACACCCACTGGTCTTTGGCGTGCGTGATCACCAGAGGCTCGGCGAAATAGTGGAACAGCGCGGGAAAGAGGAACTCGCGGTCCGCCAACAAGATCTCTTGTTTGGTCACTCGGTTCATCTTAATGGATAATGGAAGTGACTTGGGATCAGCAACCGCAATCTTGGACCTGGTGGCGCGGGCGCGTCAGCGGGCATTGTTCAACCTCGTCGGTCAGCAACTCACCGTCGGGGTCATCGCCGCGTTGGCCGGCGCGATTCTGCTGCTGCTCGTGGGCACGCAGATCCTCGATTGGTATTGGCTCGTGGTGCTGTTCCTGGCCGGCGCGGGCATCAGCGCTTGGCGTACGATGAGCCTGCTTCCGTCGAGCTACTCGGTGGCGCAGATCATCGATCGCCGGCTCGACCTCAAAGACGCCATCTCCACTGCGTATCATTTCCTGACCGGTGAAGTGAAGGCGTCGAGCGATCTCGTCGCCGCCCAGCGCAGCTTCGCCGAAAACCTCGCGGGTTCCATTCAGCCGGCTGCCGCCGTTCCGCTGCAAGCGCCGCAATATCTGCTGCCCGCCACTGCCTTGCTCGCCGTGGCTGCGGGCATGTTCGGAATCCGCTACGGCATCAGCGGCTCCATCGATCTGCGCAAACCGATCGTGCAGGGCGTCGCCGATTTCTTCATCCCGGGCTCCGATAAGACCGTCGCCAAGAATGATCGTGCGAAGAAGAGTCCGCTCGATCAGGCGCTGGCCATTCCCGTCGAACAACAGGACCTCATCAAGCCCGATCTCGACAAGGCTCCCGACGGGGCTCTGAACACGATCGATGTGCCGGACACCACGCAAGGCGAGAAGGAATCTGTGCAAGGGCACAACAAGGTGAAGGCGCCCGCCGAGAAAGCCGCCGAAGAAGGCCAGGCCGGAGACGAAGGCAACCAGGACGCCACAGGCGAACAGGCCAAGCAGGGCAAGGGGGAGTCTCCCGGCAATCAGGGCGAGCAGGCGCAAAACAAGGAAGGCGCAAAGCCTGGCAACCCGCCTGAGAACGCGAGCGTGATGGACAAGATGAAAGACGCGTTCGCGAACCTGATGGCCAAGCTCAAGATCCCGAACACGCCCGGCCAAGGCAAGCAGCAGACCAACAACAAGCAGCAAGGCGCCGGACAAAAAGGCGGCCAGATGCAGGAAGGCGGCAGCGGCCAAAAAGGCGAGAAGGGCGAAGGCCAGCCGCAAGGCAAGGGCAGCCCGAGTGACGATCCCAACGCCGATGGCCAGCAGGGCGAGCAGCAGTCGCAGTCGGGCGAAGGGCGCACCAACGACAAGACGGCGCAAGGCGGAAATCCCAACGATCCCAAGAGCGGCATGGGCAAGCAAGACGGATCGAAGGACCTCAAGAACGCCGAGCAATCCGCCGCCATGGGTAAGATCAGCGAGATCTTCGGCAAGCGCGCGCAGAACATCACCGGCGAAGTGATGGTGGAGGTCTCGAGCAGCAAGCAGCAAGGCCTGCGCACGCAGTACACGCAAAAGGACGCCGCCCACCGCGAAGCCGGCGGCGAGATCCACCGCGACGAGATCCCGCAAGAGCTGCAGCATTACGTGCAGCAGTACTTCGAGACGGTGCGCAAAGGCGAATCCACGAAGCCAGCACAGTCCGAAGCCAAGCAGTAGTTTGCTATACTAGTGAGTTCATGATTTCGCGGTCGACCGCCCGCCACCACCATCATCACCATGGGTGCGTACGGCGGGCCGGCTTCTAATCCAACCGAAGCAAAGTTTCCTGAAACCGAGCCCGCCGCACCCCCGGCGGGCTTCTTCATTTTTGGTGTGTACATGGACCTGGATTTCACAAAACTCGACGGACTCATCGCGACGGTGGTCATTGACCACGTATCGGGCAAGGTGCTGATGGTCGGCTTCATGAATCAGGAGGCTTGGCGCAAGACCGCTGAAACCGGCTTCGTCACCTTCTATAGCCGATCGCGCAACAAGCTCTGGACCAAGGGCGAAAGCTCCGGCCACAAGCTCGTGGTCAAGGAGATTCGCACGGACTGCGACCATGACGCGGTGCTCATCAAAGCCGAATCGCTCGGACCCGGCGTCTGCCACGAAGGCTACGAGAGCTGCTTCTTCCGCAAGTACGAAGGCGGCCACTGGAACACCGTGGAAGAGCGCGCCTACGATCCCAAGGCGGTCTACGGAGGCTGATCGCATGAAACTCAAACTCGGAATTCCCAAAGGCTCGCTCGAAAACGCCACGGTGGACCTGTTCCGCCGCGCCGGTTTCAACATCACTCTCTCGAGCCGCTCCTACTTCCCCGCCATCGACGATCCCGAGATCGAATGCATGCTCATTCGAGCGCAGGAAATGGCGCGCTACGTCGAGGATGGCATCCTCGACGCTGGGCTCACCGGTCATGACTGGGTGATCGAAAATGACGCTGACGTGCGCGTCATGGCCGATCTCGTCTACGCCAAGCAGAGCTTCGGCAAGGTGCGTTGGGTGCTGGCCGCTCCCGAGTCCGGATCCATCCACAGCGTCAAGGACCTCGAAGGCAAGATCATCGCCACCGAGCTCGTGGGCGCAACCAGGAAGTACCTCGCCCGCCACGGCGTCACCGCCAAAGTGGAGTTCAGTTGGGGCGCAACGGAAGTGAAGCCTCCTGTTTTGGCCGACGCGATCGTGGAAGTGACCGAAACCGGCTCGTCGCTCCGCGCCAACAAGCTCAAGATCGTCGACACGGTACTCGAATCGAACACCCAGCTCATCGTCAACAACGCCTCGTGGGAAGACGCATGGAAGCGCCGCAAGCTCGAGGACATTCGGATGTTGCTCGATGGCGCCATCGCCGCGCTCGGCAAGGTGGGCTTGATGCTCAACGTCCGCAAGAGCGATCTGCAACGCGTGCTCGCCGTGCTGCCCGCGCTCAAGAATCCCACCATTTCTCATCTCAGTGACGATGAGTGGCTCGCCGTCAACACCATCCTCGACGAGTCCACCGTGCGCAACATCATCCCCCGCCTCAAGGAAGCCGGCGCGCAGGGAATCGTCGAATACCCTCTGAATAAGATCGTGATGTAGGCCGATGCTCCGAATCATCCCATCCCAAGAAGCAACCAAGCTCCTCACCCGCCGCTCGGTCCGCATGGCCGAAGCCGAAACCGCCGTTCGCCCAATCCTCGAAGACGTGCGCAAGCGCGGCGACCGCGCCGTGATCGAGTACGCACGTAAGTTCGACGGGCTCCTCGGCAACGGCCTCACCATCCCACGAGAGCGAACAGAGGAAATCTGGCGCGCACTGCGCAACGACATCAAGCAGGCGATTCGCACCGCGGCCACCAATATCCGCGCCTACGCCAAGCTCCAGTTGCCGCAGCCCAAGAGCGTCACGCCCGCGCCCGGACTCAAGCTCTCGCAAGTCATTCGTCCGCTCGATTGCGTGGCCGCCTACATTCCTTCGGGCCGCTATCCGCTGCCATCCACGCTCCTGATGACCGTGATTCCCGCGCAAGTCGCCGGAGTCACCACCATCTGCGCGGCCTCGCCGCGGCCATCGAACGTCATCGTCGGCGCGGCCGGATTCCTCGAAGTGTCGAACCTCTTCCAGATCGGCGGCGCGCACGCCATCGCCGCATTCGCGTTCGGCACCAAGTCGATCCCACGCGCGGACCGCATCGTCGGCCCGGGCAGCATCTGGGTCGCGGCCGCGAAGAAGATCCTCGCTGGCGAAACCGGTATCGACTTCGTCGCCGGCCCCACCGAGATCCTCATCATCGCCGAAGAAGGAAATCCCGAGTGGGTGGCCGCGGACATGCTCGCGCAAGCCGAGCACGATACCGACGCGAGCGCGATCCTGCTCACCACGTCGCCCACGTTCGCCAAAGCCGTAGCCGCGGCCGTGGAGCGCCGGCTCGACAATCTCAAGACCGCCGCCATCGCGAGCGAAGCGATCCGCAAGAACAGCGCGATCATCCTCGTCAGCTCTGCCGAAGAAGCCGTGGACCTCTCCAATCGATTCGCGCCCGAGCACCTCAGCATTCACGATCCCGCATTGCTTCCCGGCATCCGTCACGCGGGCAGCATCTTCGTCGGATCCACCACGCCGGAAGCCGCGGGCGACTATGCCTCGGGTCCGAACCACGTGCTCCCAACCGGTGGCGTCGCGCGGCTCCGCGGTGGACTCTCCGCTGCAGACTACGTGAAGGTGATCTCGGTACAGCAGATCAGTCCCTCGGCTCTGCGCAAGCTCGCGCCGGCCATCACCACGCTCGCACGCGTCGAAGGCCTCGAGGGACACGCGCAATCGGTGGAGGTCCGCACGGGTGCCTGATCCGAGACCCGCCGTCCTCCGGATGGCGCCCTACTCGCCCCCATCTTCGGGCCGCGCGGGAAAGCTCCGTCTCGACTTCAACGAGAACACGGTCGGCGCATCGCCCAAGGTGGTCGAGTTCTTGCGCAACGCCATCACGGGGGACGCACTCAGCGTCTATCCCGAGTACGAAGAAACCAAGCCCGCGCTCGCCCGCTTCTTCGGCGTCTCGCCCGGCGAGTTCATTCTCACCAACGGAACCGACGAAGCAATCCAGGTGCTGGTCAACACCTATGTGGATGACGAGCAGGAAGTGATCATACTGCATCCCTCGTATGCAATGTATCGCTTCTACTCGGAACTCGCCGGAGCGCACGTCACGGACCTTTCCTATCGCGAAGGCACGCTCGAATTTCCGCTCGAGGAACTGCTCGCCGCGATCGGACCGCGCACGCGCGCCGTGCTCATCTCGAATCCGAACAACCCCACCGGAGCCGGCATCGGCGTCGAAGCCATCGAGCGCATCCTCGCCGCCGCGCCCCACGCGGCGATCCTCATTGATGAAGCGTACTTCGAATTCTCGCGCGTCACCGCGCTCCCGCTTCTGGCGCGCTACTCGAACCTCTTCGTCAGCAGAACATTTTCGAAGGTTTATGGAATGGCGGCCCTGCGCGTTGGCTGCCTCTTCTCGCAGGCCGATAACGTCCGATTCCTGCACAAAGCGCAATCGCCCTACAGCGTGAACATGGTCGCCGCCATGGCCGCCCGCGTGGCCGTGGAAGATCGCGAGTACGTCGCCCGCTACGTGGAAGAAGCCCTCGCCGCGCGCGAGATCGTCTACGCCGGGCTCGAACGGCTGGGCGTGCGCCACTGGAAAAGCCAAGCCAACTTCGTGCTCTTCTACGTGGGTCCCCGATCGATCGAAATTCGCGACGCCCTCCGCGCCCAAGGACTCCTCGTGCGCGACCGCAGCTACGAGATCGCCGGCTGCATCCGCGTCACCACCGGCACTCGAGCCCAGGCCGAGCGCTTCCTCGCAGAGTTGGAGAAGCTCCTGTGAGGAACGAAGTAATTGTCTTCGACATGGACGGCGTCCTCGTCGATGTCAGCGACTCCTATCGCGAAACCATCATCCAAACCGTCGCCCACTTCACCGGCCGCACCGTCACGCGCGAAGACATCGAAGTCTACAAGAACCGGGGCGGCTTCAACAACGATTGGCTGCTCTCGCAAGTGATGGCGCGCGACCTCGGCGTCGAAGTCTCCTACGGCGAAGTCGTCGACCGGTTCAATCGTCTCTTCTTCGGAACCATCACCGATGGCATTCCCGATGGACTCATGTCGCGCGAGCGTTGGCTCCCCGAGCCGGGTCTGCTCGAAAGCCTCGCGACCCAATATCAACTCGCACTCTTCACCGGTCGCCTGCGCGAAGAGGCGATGCTCACGCTCCGCCGCTTCTGCCCTTCCCTTCCCCTCGACCCGCTCATCTGCGCCGACGACGTCTCGCGCGGCAAGCCCGATCCAGAAGGGCTCGAATCGATCCGCCGCCGCCATCCGAAGAAGGAACTCTGGTACGTCGGCGACACCGTAGACGACGCGCGCTCGGCCAGCGCCGCCGGCGTTCCCTTCATCGGAATCGCGCGGCAGTCGGTGCCGTTTCGCGAACGGCTGCTCGAACTGTTCGAACAGGAATCCGCCATCGCCGTAATCGAAGACGTGAATCAACTCCCTGGTGTGATCAATCAACGATGAGAAAAGCCTCAGTCAAACGCGATACCAAAGAGACCCAGATCCAGGCCAGCCTGACCGTGGAAGGCCGCGGCCGTTACGACATTTCCACCGGAATCCGTTTTTTTGACCACATGCTCGAGTTGTTCTCGAAGCACGGCGGGTTCGATCTGAAGCTCCGTGCCCAAGGCGACCTCGACGTGGATCAGCACCACACCGTGGAAGACGTCGGAATCGTGATCGGCCAGCTCTTCAGCAAAGCGCTCGGCGATCGCAAGGGCATCAATCGCGCCGGCTACTTCGTGCTGCCTATGGACGAAACGCTCGCCGTCGTCGCGCTCGACCTCGGTGGCCGCCCCGCGCTCGTCTACAAAGATCTCGTCAAGGTGCAATACGTGGGCGACCTGCAGACGGAACTGGTGGAAGACTTCTTCCACGGCTTCGTCAGCCACGCGGGCGCGAATCTCCACGCGAAGGTCCTCTACGGCCGCTCGAACCATCACAAGATCGAAGCCGTCTTCAAATGCTTCGCGCGGGCACTGCGCTACGCCTGCTCGAAAGACGCGCGCTTGAAAGACCAACTCCCTTCCACCAAGGGACTCCTATGATCTCGATCTTCGACTACGGCGCTGGAAATCTCCGCTCGGTGCAAAACACGCTCGCCGAGATCGGCTCGCCGTACAAGCTCGTCGATGACGCGGAAGGCTTGCGCGCCGCCGAAAAGATCATCCTGCCCGGCGTCGGCCACTTCGGCCAGATCATGCGTTCGCTCGACGCCATGCGTGTGCGTGACGTGTTGCTCGAACGCATCCACGCCGGCGTGCCGTTCCTCGGAATCTGCCTCGGTCTGCAAGCGCTGTTCGAATCGAGCGAAGAGGCGCCCGAACTCCGCGGCCTCGGCTTGTTCCCCGGTGTGGTACAGCGCTTCCCCGCCGATGCCCGCGTACCGCACATGGGCTGGAACGAAATCGTGCCCGTGAAAGATTCGCCGATCTTGCAGAACCTCGGCGCGCATCCTTACTTGTACTTCGCCCACAGCTACTACGCGCCCGTCAGTTCCGCCACCGCGGCCACCTGCACCTACAACGCGCCATACACCGCGGTGCTTCATCAAGGGAACGTGTTCGGCGTGCAGTTCCACCCCGAAAAATCGGGACCGCTCGGCCTCCGCATCGTCAAGAACTTCGTGGACCTCTAATGCTCGCCAAACGCATCATCCCTTGCCTCGACGTCACCGGCGGCCGCGTCGTGAAAGGCGTCAACTTCGTCAACCTCCGCGATGCGGGCGACCCCGTGGAACTCGCCGACCGCTACAACCAGCAAGGCGCCGACGAAGTGGTCTTCCTCGACATCACCGCCTCGAGTGACGATCGCGCCACCATGGCCGACGTCGTGTTCCGCACCGCTCGCCGCGTCTTCATTCCGCTCACCGTCGGAGGCGGCATTCGGTCGGTGAAAGACGCGCGCCGCATCCTCATGGCCGGCGCGGACAAGGTCAGCATCAACACTGCAGCCGTGCGGCGTCCGGAACTCATCACCGAGCTGAGCAACGAGTTCGGCGCGCAGGCGACCGTGCTCGCCATCGATGCGCGCCATCGCCCCGGCGGTGGATGGAACGTTTACACCAAGGGCGGCCGCGTCGACGAAGGGATCGACGCCGTGGAATGGGCCGCGCGTGGAGAAGCCTTGGGCGCGGGCGAAATCCTGCTCACCTCAATGGACACCGACGGCGTGCAGGATGGCTTCGACTGCGAACTCACCCGAGCCGTTTCGCGCGCCACCAAGATCCCGGTGATCGCCTCGGGTGGCGCCGGAAAGCCAGAACATTTCTTGAAGGTTTTGACAGAAGGCGAAGCCGACGCCGCGCTCGCCGCTTCCATCTTCCACTACGGCACCTACACCGTCGCCGACCTGAAGAATTACCTCGGCGCACGCGGCATCTCCATTCGCCCCGCCAGTTTCCACTCATGATCATCCCCTGCATCGACCTCATGGACGGCCGCGTCGTCCAACTCGTTCAAGGGCGCGAGAAGGCGCTCGAAGGCGGCAGCCCGTCTGAAATGCTCGACCGCTTCCGAGCCTTCCCAGAAATCCAGGTCATTGATCTCGATGCCGCCATCGGCAACGGCGCCAATGACAAAATCGTCGAGTTCCTCGCGAGCCATGCTCGCTGCCGTGTTGGCGGCGGAGTCCGCACCGTGGAGCGCGCGCAACGCCTCATCGAGCAGGGTGCCTATCGCGTTATTGTGGGCACGTCAGCCTTCACTGCGAACGGTATCGCCGCGGATTTTCTCTCGCGCGTCGCGCAAGCCGTGGGCCGCGAGCGCCTCGTCATCGCACTTGATTCCAAGGGCGGCCAGATCGTGATCAAGGGTTGGCGCGAGTCCGTCAACCTCGCCGCCGAACAAGTGCTTCGCGATCTCGAGCCCTACTGCGGCGGCTTCTTGTGCACCTATGTCGACAAGGAAGGAATGATGCAGGGCACGGACCTGAACTGGTTCCGCCGGCTGCGCGAGGCCACCAAACACGAGATCACCGCCGCTGGCGGCATCACGACGATCGACGAGATTCAGGAGCTACAGCGCCTCGGAATCCACGCCGCGCTCGGAATGGCGATCTACACGGGCCGGCTCGATCTCAATGCGCTCGCGCGGATGAACTCCTGAGACAATCAGTCAAGGAGGTGCTCGCATGAAATGGATCCTTGCCCTCGCCGCAGCCGTGGCACTTCAAGCCGAAGCCCCACCGTCGTCCTGGATCGATCCCGATACCGGGCATCGCGTCGTGCGCTTGACCACCGAGCCCGGCAGCGCCAGCCTCTACTTCAACCAGAACGGCTACACCGCTGACGGCAAGCGCCTCGTCTACACCACGCCCGACGGAATCTCCGTGCTTGACCTCGCAACGCGGGAAGCACGCCAAGTCGTGAAGGGGCGCGCGCGATTGATCGACGCTGGCCGCAAAACACAGCGCGTCTTCTACACGCGAGACGGCGCAGCCTTCTGGACCGACGTCGACTCGCTCGAAACCCGCAAGATCGCGGACCTGCCTCAACGCGGTAACATCGCCACCGTCAACGCCGACGAGACACTGCTCGCGGGCACCTACATCGAAGGCGATGGCCAAGACTACGGTGGCCGCCAAGCAGTTCCCGCTGCAACCGGGCAAGCGCAGGGCCATCCGCTCGATCAACCGCGCAACAAGGGCGAGATGATGGAGCGCCGCTGGGCGGCGCGGCTCCCGATGGGCCTCTTCACGCTGAACGTCAAGACCAGCGAAGTGAAGACGATTCATCGCGCCAATGACTGGCTCAATCATCTTCTCTTCTCGCCCACCGATCCCTCGTTGCTGATGTTTTGTCATGAAGGTCCGTGGCACAAGGTGGACCGCATCTGGACCATTCGCACAGACGGCACCGGCGTCAAAAAGATCCACACGCGGACGATGGCGATGGAGATCTTCGGCCACGAATTCTGGAGCGCCGACGGCAAGACGATCTGGTATGACCTGCAGACTCCGCGCGGCGAAGATTTCTGGCTCGCGGGTTATCGCGTGGATACGGGCGAGCGCACGTGGTATCACTTGCAGCGGGACGAGTGGTCGATTCACTTCAACGTGTCGCGAGACGGAACGCTAGTCTGCGGCGATGGCGGCGATCCTGGGCAAGTGGCGCGTGCGAAGAACGGCCAGTGGATCTACCTGTTCCGTCCCGAGTTGATCGCCGATCGCGGGATCGAGGACAAGAGCTTCGCCAAGCCCGGCGTGCTGCGCGCGGAGAAACTCGTGAACATGGCGAAGCATGGATACCGGCTCGAACCGAACGTGAGTTTCACGCCGGACCAGAAGTGGGTGGTCTTCCGCTCGAACATGTTCGGAGAGACGTACGTGTTCGCGGTGGAAGTGGCGAAGGCGCAGGCAGGCTCGAACTAGCGATACGATGGAAGATCAGCGATGGCACTGATAGACGAAGTCCGAATGGACAAGTCGTTCTTCGAGGTCGCCACCACGGAGACCCCAGACGACGCAAAAGAGTATTGGCGCACGAAGACGATTCAGGAACGCCTCGCGGCCCTCGAGCTGATCCGGCAGATCTTCCATGGATACGACCCAGATACCCAAGGATTTCAAAGAGTTCTTGAGATTGTTCGTCAGGCATGACGTTCGGTTCCTGCTGATAGGAGGATATGCCGTGAACGCGCACGGCTATTCTCGCAACACTTCCGGCATGGACGTTTGGGTCGCGCGGGACGCTGGCAACCAGGAGCGCGCAGTCGACGCAATGCGGCAGTTCGGCTACCCAACATTGTCCTCGAAAGACTTCAGCGGTGACCGCACCAGTCTTCGTTTGGGAGTGTCGCCACTCCGAATCGGAGTGTTCAAGTGGATTGCTGATGTTGACTTCGAAGATTGCTGGGTTCGCCGCCTGGAGTTCGCAGCCGGCGACCTGATGATCCCGATGATCTCGCGTGAGGACCTGATCCGTAACAAACTTGCAGCGGGTCGGCCGAAAGACCTCCTCGACGTCGATGAGTTGTCATAGCCCGCGCTCCAATCGGCGGGGACTTCAGTGCCTCAACCCAAGTACACCCGCTTGCTCATCTCCTCGAGCAAATCGTACCCATCCCAGTAGCGATTGAAATCCAGCGCCTGCCCCATCGGCACCACGCGATCAATCGCCGCGCCATTCACCACGGCGGCAAACTCGCGAAGTTCCTCAGCCGAGAATCCGAACTGCCCTAGTGTCTGATCGCGCCGCTCAAGATGAGGCGCTGCATTCGCCAGCGCTGGCACGAACGCCTCGAGCAACATCCCCCCACCGCAAGCCTCGCGCCGCAGGCCCTCGAGCGACGCGAGCGTCACCACGGTCAACTCACTCGACCATTCGCGATACCCGGCCACCCGCATGTCGATCGCGGCGCCGCACGCGTGCGTGTACTTCTCGATCCGCGTAGCCGTCTCCACCCGATACCCCTTGCGCGCCACGTGAGCCGCCAGTTCACCCCAAAACATTTCCGCCGCGTTGCGTGACTCGTCCCCGGCTCCGCACCAGAGCATCAATCGTGGCGATGAGCACGCCATCTGATCGAACCAGTAAACGTCGTTGAAGTACTTCGAAGCGAGGTCCTTGCGACCGGCCTCATCCAGAGCGAGATACGCAGAGGCCTTCACCGCCGACAGCGAATACCGATCCGGGAACACCAACTCCTTCGCATGCGGCGCCAGCGGGATCGCGCGAATCGTTTGCACCGTCCGGTCGCCACCCCAAATTACGCGAATATCAGCCGCCTCGGAAATCGCGCGCGTAATCTCGGCCTCATGGCCATATTGGACGATCGCGCTCGACGCCCGCATCGACTCGGGACCCTCCGCGAGCGCCCGCGCGAACAGCCGCGCTAAAAGCAAAGACTGCGCTCCCGCCGACGTGGACAACCGAATAATGTTGCGATTCCCCACCAGCACCGAGAGCAGCCACGAGTATACGAAGATGGTGTCGACGTTCGAGGGCGGCAGGTGAAACACCAGTCCGCGCGGGACCAACACAGTCGAAGGCGTCGCGAGCGCAGCATAGCTCTCGGCCAGTCGCGTCAGCTCCGCTCGCCGCATCCAAAACGCGAGCGCCTGGAACTCCGGGTGCTGCCGCGCCTCCGGATCTTTGAACAATGTCCGCGAGAAGGCATCGCACAGCGCCAGCACGTCCGCGGAAAAGGCACGAACCGAAGGCCGCACAGAAAGCGCGCGGAGCACATCACCGAGTTCGACGCCAGCATCGACGGGCGCCAGTTGCCGGACCTTCACCGAACCGCCTCCGCCGCGTGCGTGTCGCTGCAACCGCGCAGTTCCGCCTTCGGCACGCGCCCGATCACCGAGAAAGCTTTGCCCTTCATCACGCCTGCATCCACCGAGTGAACTACCCCGAGATCCTCAGTCAAGATCGAGTGACCCGGATAACTCTCCGGCAGAATGCTCAGCACCTGGATCACGCCCGGAACGCCCACCGGCTGCTCGCGCCAAGTCATCGGATCGCGCACGATCACATCGGCGAAGTTCGGTGGATGGAGCCAACCGTCTTCGCCCTCCATGAACACGCCGCCCACCTGCTCCACCATGCCGTAGAAATTGTGGATGCGCGCGAGACCCGTCGCGTCGCGTAGGCGCTGCTTGAACACGCGGTTGCTCACCGCGAGTTCCTGGAGCTTCTTCCAGCCGCCGGAGTGAATCAGAATCCCGTTCGAAAGATCCATCCCGAGCGCCTTCACGCGCTCGTGGAAATACTGCCAAACCATGAACGTGAATCCGAAAATGAGGAACGGCTGCCGGCCGAACTTCTCGAGGAACGCGCGCAGCCCCGCCTCGTCGAGCGCCATCTGATCGTCGAGCGCGTAGAAGTGCTGCCGCCCGAAATTCATCATGCCCACCAAACCCGCGCCTCGCGCCGAGAACATCGCCCGGTTCTTCACCACTGACGCTGTCTCCACCAGGATCATCGGCAGCCGCTCCGGACCCAGAAAATGCGTCATGATCTTCGACAATGCCGTGGTCTGCAGCAGCGCCGTGGCTTTGTCGAGGAAGATGCGGCTCACCGATTGGCCCGTGGTACCGCTCGACGTGAGCGTCTTGAAGACCTCCGCCTCCGGAACACTTCTGAGCTCGTATGTTTTAAACAAACTCGTGGGAAGGAAGGGGATATCGCCGTTCGGCCGAACCGCCGCAACCACGCGATCGTAGGCCGCGCACCGCCGCCGGTGCGACGCAGTCAATTCAACGAGCAGCGGCGTGAGCAGCCGGTCTTTTTTCTCCTGCGCGAGGCTGTACTGCGGCAACGCCAGAATCTCGTCGCGCGTCATGCCGCTCCCTTCAACCGCGCATAGTCGATCTTGCCCGTTGGCGTAGTGGGAATCTTCTCCACGCGATGGAATTCGAACAAGCGCACCGCGAGGCCGAGTTTGGTTGCCAACTCGTTCCGCAGCCGGCCGAACTGCTCCGCGTCGCCGTACTCACAGTAGATCGCCAGCTTGTCGCCGGCCGAGACCACCGCGGTCGCGCCATGCGGCCGCAGCATCGCCTCCACCTCATCGAGATTGATCCGCAGCCCCACCAGCTTCACATCCCGCTTCGCGCGGCCATCGATATAGAGGAACCCTTCATCATCCAGCCGCCCCAGATCCCCCGTGCGCAGCGTGCCCTGAAGCTCATCTCCCAGCGCAAGATCGGCAGGCGATTCCGCATAGCCCATCATGACGTTCGGACCATGGTAGACCACTTCGCCCTCATCGATGGAAATGCGTCCCCCCGGAATCCCGAGCCCCGCTGAACCGAGCTTCCGCGGCAGCTCATCCGCCGGCAGAATCGCGATCCGCGCCGTCGCCTCCGTCTGCCCGTACATCACGAAGAACCGCCCCCCCCGGCGCGCCATCTTCTCGTGGAAACTGGCAATCAACTCCGGCACCAGCTTTCCGCCCGCTTGCGTCATTGTCCGCAGCGAAGGCACGGCCAGCTTGTCGACATCGAGCCGCGTCATCATCTGGTACGTATACGGAACTCCCGCGAAGGACGTGCAAGCTTGTCCGCGAAACACCTCCCAGAACCGCGGCGAAATCACGCTTTCACCGGTGAGCACCAGCGAAGCCCCGGCAGCGAGATGACTGTTGAGCACCGAAAGCCCGTACGAATAGTAGAGCGGCAGGCTCGTGATCGGCCGGTCCGCCGCCGCGATACCCAGCGCCTCCCGAATCGACTCCGCATTCGCCTCCACCGCCGCCCGCGTGAGCCTAACAAACTTCGGGCTCCCCGTCGTCCCAGACGTTGCCAACAGCAGCGCGAGCGAAGGATGAATCTCGCGCGAAGGCTGTTCCTTGCGGATCCACTCCGCCCCGCGCAGGATCCAATCCGGCTGATACCGCTCGATCAGCCCCTGTTGCAGATCCACGTGCAGACCCGCGTTGACCAGCGCCACCGCATGCCCCGCCTCCACCGCCGCCAGATAGTTGAAGACCGTTTCAGCGTCATTCTCGCAAAAACAAAAGACGAGCGACTTGTTTCCGCGCAACCGCTCCGCCCGTGCGGCCACTTCGCCGCACAGCGCCGCGTACGTCCAAACTTTCTCCCCGTGCGCCGCCACCAGCGCCGGCGCCTCAGGATCGCCTTTGGCCAGCGAGATCAGACGACCATCCCTCCGTCCACTCCCAGCACCTGCCCGGTCACATAGGCCGAAGCCGGGGACGCCAGGAACAACACCGCGAGCGCCACTTCTTCCGCCTCGCCGATCCGCCCCATCTTGATCCCCTCGAGCGTCTGCTCGCGGACCTTCTCAGACATCGCATCGGTCATATCGGTCCGGATCATCCCTGGCGCAACCGCATTCACGCGAATCCCACGCGGCGCCAGTTCCTTCGCCGCGGACTTCGTCAATCCAATGAGCGCCGCTTTCGACGCGCTGTACACCGCCTGCCCCTCGCAGCCGTGCGTGCCGATGATCGACGTCATGTTCACGATCGACCCGCGCTTGTTGCGCGCCATCAGCCGTGAGGCTTCCTGCAAATGCAGGATCGCGCCCAGCGTGTTCACGTCGAGCGTCTTCCGCAGCATCGCCTCCGGCGCCATCCCGAGCATCGCCGCTTCGAGAATGCCGGCATTGTTGACCAAAACATCCAATCGCTTGAATGTTTTGAAGATCTCGGCATAGCACGCCTTCACCGCCGCCGGATCCGCCACGTCGGAACAGATCGCATGCGTTGCCACACCGAACGCCGACGCCAACTCGGCCGCGCGGGCCTTCACCGCCTCCGCATCGGAGTGCCCATGCACGATGACAGTAGCCTTGTGCTCCGCCAGCACGCGCGCCGTGGCCCAACCGATTCCACGCGTGGAGCCGGTAACCAGCGCGACGTGCCCTTCGAGATCAAAAGGAGACGCCATGGCGTTGGGAAAGAATCTCCTGAGCCTTGGAGAACGAGCTCATGTCGATCACGTCTTCGGTCGACATCATCACATCGAACTGCCGTTCCACTTCAGCCACGAGGCCCATGTGAGCCACCGAGTCCCAGTTCGGGGTTTCGCCGTACTTGACAGTGGCGAAGTCGGTGTCGAGCGCGACGCCGATCGATTCATGAAATGCTTGCTTGAGTTTGTCAGTCGGGTTCATTGAGGAAGGGTCCTACGCGTCGGCGAGTTCCGGGCGGCGCGCCGCCCACTCGAGCATCTGTTTGCGCGGCCAAATTACCAAGCCCTGCTTGGGACGCCATTCACCGGATTCGTACAGTTCTTTGCGCTTCGGGTTCCCAGTGAGGAAACCGGTGTCGGGAGCGGCTTCGCCGATATGCGTCGCCAGCGCTCCGTTACGCTCCATCTCTTCCGTCACCCAGCGCAGATTCTTGCTCACCGAAACGTGATTGTCTTTGTAGTAGAGCCACGAGCAGGCGAGGATGCCCCGGATCTCCGGCCGCAGCTCCATCGTCTTGGCCATCAAGTAGTATGACTTGTCGTTCTCGCGTTCGATCAGAATCGGCAGCTTGCCGCGGCGCACCCCGAGATGCACGAAGTAGTAGGGGCTGAAGCTGCCTTCGCGAAGAAAGTACATCAGAAACCGCGGCAGATCGGCGGGCCGGATCTTCGGAATCCAAGAGCGCGGCATTCCACTCGGCTCGAACACCAGTTGCCCCGCCGGATACCGCTCGAGCAACACGTAGCCGCTCAGCATCCGCAGCGGATACTTGCCATGATCGAACCAGGTCGCGAGACTTGCTGCCGGTTCGGCGATGAACTGAAACTCATCGCACAGTAGCGTCTTTACGCCTTCGTACAAGCGCTCTTCCGGGAACCCGTCCAGCGCCCGGAGCACAGCTTCGAGCAATAACCGCCGCGCTACCGAGGTGGGGGGGGCGGTCTCAATCACCGGTACCAGCGCCGCCGGGAACGAAGCCTCCCGCCAGAAATGCTCCACCAGACCGATCCACGACGAACGCGGAAAACCCGATTGTTCCAGACGTTCGGCGGCCTCGCGCAAGGGCTCGGAGCCGAGCGCGGCGACGCACACTTCCCGCGTTTGGCCAATCAATTCAGCCAACGGTGGTCCCCCAGGAGTAGCAAGAGCAGCAGCCATGAATCTCGTTTGGCGCGTTCAGAAGCGCGCGTTGATTTCGGCGTCCACACGGAGGGCGAGACGCGCACTGGGCCGTTGCGCGCTACCTGTTCCGGAACCACCATCATAGCAATCACCGTTGCGCAGAGCCTGAGAAAGTAGGGTTACTGGCAGCGTAGCTGGTCGCGGACCGTGGGTACTATTCAAGCGCCCGCTGAAGCTCTTCCGCGAGGTTCTCTCCACTCTCAGACCACAGTGTCTTCTTCTCGAGCGGCAGGGATTTCGCGATGTCCTGCACCAGATGCAGCAAGCTCCGAATGTTCGAACGCACCGGCACCGTGCCGCCTTCAAGCCCCGGTTGCGGCAGGAACTTCGAATCGAGCCCGAACTCCACCAGCAGTTGTTCGCCAAGCTCGCTCGGGAACAGCGGACCGAAGCACGTGAACGTGATCGTGGTAGGCGCCAATTGCCAGCTACCGTGATCGTAGAGCCAAAGGTCCCAAGAGGTTTCCACCTGGTAGGCGCAGTCCGCATTCTCCCACTCGCGGCATCGCGCGATGATCTGCCCCGGATGAATCTCGTTCTCGAAATGCTCCTCCATCTGCGGCGGCTCGGTGAACTCCACCGCATACACTCGGAGCGTCACCACCGGAGCCAGCCGCGAGTAGGGAAACTTGCGCAGCACCTTTTCAAAGCTCGCCAGCATGTTGTGCTGCGTGAAGCCGCGAAGCCAACAAGAGAGATAAATTCGGTCAGCCATGATTCAGAATTTGCCGATCGCCTGCACCACCAGTACAACCCCGAGCAGCGTCACCACCAGCGCACTCAACGCCGGAAGCCGGTCGAGCCACGGAGCGCTCCCGCTCATCTTGCGCACCGCAGGACCCATCATCACCATCCCGATCCCGATCGCGATCAGCACCGAAGCCAATCCCAAGCTGAACGCCGTCAGCATCGCCATGCCGAAGAGCAGGCGCCGAAGCGTGATCGAAAGCATCAGCACCACGAGCGCTTCCGGACACGGCACCAGGCCACCCGAGATCCCGAGTGACAGCAAACTGCCTCTCGAAGGCGGCTCGTGCGAGTGCGCTTCACCTCCGCCGGACGCGAACAGCCGCACGTACAGCAGCCACGCGCCGATCACCGCGATCAACAGGCCGCTCGCAAGCGACATCCATGGAAAGATCCGGTCAAGCGAAACGCTGCGCGAAACGTAGAGCGTGATCAACCCGATCAGGAACACGGACGCCGTATGCGTCACTGTGACCACGCCGCCCAAGTAGACCGCGTCGAGAATGCGTCCCCGCGATCCGGCCAGGTAAGCCCCGACAATCGTCTTCCCATGGCCCGGCGTCAACGCATGCGCGGCTCCGAGAAAGAAGGCCACCACGAGGGCGGCCACCATCAGAGCCGGATCGCTTGCCGTAGCGAGGTAGTGCTCGAGTTGCGAACGCTCCATCAGCCCGCGGTTTCGCGCACCGCCGCAACGGCGCGGTCGACGTCATCGGTGGTGTTGTAGATGTGCGGAGAAAGTCGCAGCCCCATCGCATCGCCGGCCGCCGTTTGCGCGATCGCCAACCGATGCCGCGAGTACAGCGTATCGTACGCCGCCTTCACAGACATCTTGTCGAGCATGAACTTGATCACGCCGCCGCTCAACTCAGGCTCCACGTTCGTCTTCAGCTTCACGCCGCCGATCTCGCGCAGTTTGTCCTTCGCACGCGTAGCCAGCATCCGCATGCGCGGCTCGACGTTCTTCATCCCGACCAACTGCAGAAAGTCCACCGCCGCTTCCACGGCCACCAGACGCGGATTGTCGCGCTGTCCGAACACTTCGAACTTGCGCGCGCCCACCAGATGATCGCTCCAGCCCGCGGTCACGATCGAGGGCCACAACTCCGCGATCCGCGCGGCCTTCACGAATAACACGCCCGCTTCGAGCGGACCCATCATCCACTTGTGCGACGAACCAGCGTAGGAGTCGCATCCGATCGCTGCCAAGTCGACATCCAGCGCCCCGAGCGTTTGCGCGCCATCCAGGTGCATCCAGATGTTGCGCCGCCGCGCGAGTTCCGCGATCTGCTTCGCCGGATACATGATTCCCGTGGTGCTGGTGACGTGCGTGATCGCAATCACCTTCGTCTTGGCCGTCACGGCCTTCTCGATTCCATCAAACAAATCCTGACTGCTCCGTGCGGGGATAGGCACCGGGACCTCTTTGATCACCAGCCCGTCACGCTTGGCCCGCACCTTCCACGAATCGTTGTTCGAAGGATGATTGTGCGCCGTAATCACCACCTCGTCACCGGCCTTCAGATCGATCCCGCGGACCACGAGATTGCTTCCCTCGCTCGTGTTGCGCATGAACGCGATCTCGTCTTTGTCCACGTTGAGAAGCTGCGCCGTCTTCGAGCGAGTCCGCTCGGCGATCGCATCGTACTTCTCGCGGTTCTGGAACGAGGGGTTGGCCTGGAAGTCGCGCATGTAGTCGAGGTGGCGATCGAGCACGGCGCGCGAGGCGGGGCAGACGTTGGCCGCATTGAGGTAGATGAGGTCATCCTGCAGCGGGAACTGGCGCTTCACCATGCGCCAGTATTCTTCGTTCCCAGGAGCCGGATTCGAAGGGGCAGCGCGCAGCGTCTGGACCAGCGTCATCCAGCTTGCGCCGGCGGGAAGACTCGTACGAAAGAAGTCACGTCGAGTGGCGTTCATGAACGCGATTGTACATTAAGTAGGAGTGCCACTGATTACCGACCTCGTGCAGATCCGCCGCCTAGGCGAACAAAAGCGCAAAGAGAACGAGCAGTACCGCAAGTTCCTCAAGACGCACGGATCGAACGAGAAGCGCTTCCGCAGGATCGCCGAGGACATCCACGACCAGATCGATTGCACCCAGTGCGCCAACTGCTGCCGCGAAGCGACCGTCAAGTTGCTCGAGCGCGATGTGGATCACCTGGCGAAATTTCTGCGACTGAAAGTCTCGCAATTCGTCCAGGAGTACTGCGAGGAATCCGAGGACGAGGGTTTGATCTTGAAGCGCAACGAGGGTGGATGCATCTTCCTCGACGGCACGATGTGTACGGTGTACGAGTCGCGGCCGTCTACGTGCGTCGATTTCCCCCACCTGATCCGCGGCAACGGATCGATCGAGTTCCGCATGTGGCAGATGATCGATCGCGCCTGCTACTGCCCCATCGTCTATAACGCGCTCGAAGCGTACAAGGTCGAATCCGGCTTCAAGAAGCCGTAGGGGGGACTGGGAGTGCTTGCACCGAATCGTCCATTACTTTCGGCGCAACATTCGAGGGGGGGGGATTTAGCCGCCTCAGGGGCGGGACAACTGAAGGCCGGTTGAGCGCGACCCGAGGGGTTCGAAGTTCGCCGCCAGGGTTTGGGCACGAGGTGCCGGTGGCGGCTGAAGCCTGCCCTACACGCGGGCTGAAATCTTCGCGGCCTGCGAGGAAACTGAAGGCCAACGTTCAAGGCGAACCGCGGAATCTTGCGCCGGATGCAATTTACCAATCGGCCAATCAACGGGAGCCTTTCTTTCATCTCCGGGACCTGTCATTCAGGAGCGCAGGGGAAGCTGCGGAGTCGATTCGCCGTTGCGGTGACGGCTCCGAGGCGCCTTCGCTGCCCGGGACCGTGTCCGTCGCGCATTTCGGCGAAAGGCAGTCGTGCGGCACTGCCCGGTAGTCATCTGTCACGGGTGACCTTGGCCGCTCGAGCGCGTGAGGAGGTCAGGCCGAGGCCGCCTGGGCGCGCTCGCCGAGAAATGCCTCGAACTCAGCGGGCGGAAGCGGCCGCGCGAGTAGAAAGCCTTGGGCATAGTCGCACTGGCACTGGCGCAGAAAGTCGAGTTGTTCTTCCGTTTCGACACCTTCGGCGATGACACTCTGGCCGAGGGAGTGAGCCATTTGGATGATGCCGCGAACAATGGCTTCGTCATTCTTGTTGCGCCCGACGCCGCTGAGGAACGATGAGTCAATCTTGACGGCTTCGATGGGAAAGCTTTGGAGGTAACTCAGTGACGAGTAGCCGGTGCCGAAGTCGTCGAGGATGAGTCCTATTCCTGCGCCGTGGAGGGCATGGAGCATTTCCCGCACACGCACGGAGCGATGCAGCAACGCGCTCTCGGTGATTTCGGCCTTGAGCGCCTTGGGGGGCAGCCCATGCGTCCCCAGGCAATCGGTCACGATTCCGAAAACATCCTGCTGATGGAACTGGACGGCGGAAAGGTTGACCGACATTCGCAAGGAAATGCCCTTGTCCTGCCACCGGCGGAGTTGCTGAATGGCCTCGCGGAGCACCCACTGGCCGATGGGGAGAATGGCGCCGGACTCTTCCGCGATGGAGATGACCCGGCCCACGGCGATGTCGTGGGCGGCGCATCCGTTCCAACGGAAGAGGCACTCGGCTCCGATGACGGCGCCCGAGCGCAGGTCGATCTGCGGCTGATAGGCGAGCCAGATGTCGCTGGTACCCAAGGCTCGGTTGAGTTCGCGTTCGATATTGAAGCGCTGACTGATTTCCGACTCGAGCTTCTGGTCATAGAGGCGATAGCCGCGGCGGCCCTCGGCCTTGGCGCGATACATGGCCATGTCGGCATTGCGAAGGAGGATTTCGGCAGTGGCGCCGTCATCCGGAAAAACCGTGACGCCGACGCTCGAGGTGAGGAAGATGGTGCGGCCTTCGATCTCGAGGGGCCGGTTGAAGCTGTTGAGGATGCGCTCGACGACGAGCATCACGCGCTCCTTTTCCGCCAACTGCTCTACGAGCACGACGAACTCGTCGCCGCCGAATCGGGCGAGCGTATCGGACTCGCGGAGGCAACTGCGGAGGCGTGCGGCGATCTCGACGAGGATGCGGTCACCGATCATGTGGCCGAGGGTGTCGTTGGTGTCTTTGAAGCGGTCGAGGTCGAGAAAGAGCACGGCCATGCGTCCGCCGGTGCGGGCGTGGCGGCCGATGGCTTCGTGGAGGCATTCGAGGAAGCTCTTGCGGTTCTTGAGGCCGGTGAGGTCGTCGTGCTCGGCGAGGTAGACCATCTGCTGCTGGGTGCGTTTGTGCTGGGTGATGTCCTCTTGCACGACGACGATGTGGCTGATCTTGCCGGCTGCGTCGAGGATGGGGGTGGCGCTCTGGCGGACAGTGTATTCCTCCCCCCCCTTGGAGCGCATGCGGGCCTCTCCATCTTGAGCGCGTCCGTCTTTGCGGCAGGCTTCGGTCATCCTCTGGAGGGAGCCCGAACTGGCCGACGCCTCGAGAACGTCTGGGGTTTTGCCGATGAGGTCCGGAATCTCGAATCCGCTCATGCGAGCAAGTGATTCATTGGCCCAGTCGATGCGGCCTTGCGTATCGAGAATGAGGATCGCGTTGACGGAGGAGTGGAGCGCGGCGGCCTGGCGGGCGAGTTCCTCGCGCAGTTTCATCTCCGGGGTAACGTTGATGTGGGTGACGACGGCGCCGCGGACTCCGGCGTGGGTGTACTGCGCCACCTGGCATTGGAACCATCGGCGTTCGTTGGGCGCGTGACAGGGGTAGTCGTGCGTGAAGAGATCGGTCGCTCCAGCGAGGACCGCGCGGATGCCAGCCGCCACTTCGTGGGCTCCTTGCGCGTCGGGGCCGGTGGCGGCGTCGCAGACGCGCAGGTAGTCGAGACCCACGCAGGACTCCGCGCCGGGCAATCCCTCCGCGGCGCCGAAGCGGATCCAAGCCTGGTTGACGGCGACGATGACGCCGCGAGCGTCGAGCACGGCGACATGAGCCGGGATGCTGTCGAAGACGGCCTTGTGGCTACTGACGAGTTCGCGGAGCCGGGTCTCGGCGCGGCGGTTGCGGCCCACCATGCGGTGCAGTTCGGTGACATCTTGGAAGTGGATCACCTGACCGTAGGGGCCGGTGCTTTTTTGGCCGCGTTGGGGGCGGAGCCGGATATGATAGCGGCGATCTCCGATACCGGTAAGCATGTCGGAGGGGCTGCCGTCGCGTACGCGCGCGACTCGCGCTTTGAGGCTCGAGGTCAGGCGCGGCTGGGAAGGAATCGTCAGCCGGGCGCCGATCATGGCGGGGGTGATGCCGAGGCGCGCGGTTGCTTCGCGATTGAGGTATCGGATGTTGCCATCGCCATCGAGCACGAGGATGGGAGAGTCGATGCTGTCCTGGATTTCCTGGAAGTCCTCGAGCAGGCGGACGAGTTCGCTCGATTTGCTTTCGAGCTCGTCATTGACGGTGACGAGTTCCTCATTGGTGGACTGGATCTCTTCGTTCGAGGCCTGCAACTCTTCGTTGGAAGCCTGCATTTCTTCGTTGGCCGACTGCAACTCCTGGTTGAGCGTCTGCAGTTCCTCGTTGGCCGTTTCGAGTTGCTCCACCATGGAATGGAGGCTCTCGTGCGCAGTGGAGAGTTGGCGCTCGAGGTCAGCGACGGTGTGGTCGTCTGCCTGAGCCGAAGGCTTGCGCCTAGCGGCCGCCGCGGGTGGTTCCTGGAAGGTGACGACGAAGGCCTCGCCGGCTGGCGTTCGCCCAGCGGCCGGGATCACCTCAGTGCGAAGGCTGAACGGACCATTGGGACCGCTGACGGCGCGTTCGATTCCGCGGGTGGGAACGCCGAGACGTTGGCAGCGGAATATCTGGGCGCGAAGTCCGCTGGCAATTTCCTTGGGCGCCATGGCGGGTAAGCTCAGGTCCGCACGCCCGGGCTTGAGGGTCAAGTACCGGGAGACATCGCCGCTGGTTTCGATGACGCGGAGGTTCGCGTCCACCAGGACGGCCGCGGGAGTGCAGTGGTCAAGCAGAGTCTGGCCGAGAGCGGAGATTTCGGCTTTGGGAGTTTCGGTGCGAGCGGGCGGTTCCGGGGGCATCCAGCCGCGGACGAGCGCGTTGCGGCGTTCCCCTTCGGTGGGTTCCATATTGACGTAGATGCGGTTGGATCTGTCGGCGGCTTCGAAGCCCTGAAGGTTGGCGTGTTCGGACTTGCCGAGAAAGAGCACTCCGCCCTTGCGCAGAGCCATGTGAAATTTGCGGAGAGCATCCTGCTGGACTTCAGGCTTGAAGTAGATCAGCAGGTTGCGGCAACTGATGAGATCGAGGTTGAGGAAGATCGGATCGCGGAGCAGGTTGTGCTTGGCGAAGACGACGCGATCTCGAATGCGTTTGTCGACCTGGTAGCCGGAAGCGCTGGGGCGGAAGTATTTTTCGAGTAGGTCAGGGGGAACCGAGGCGACCTCCTCCGCAGAGAAGAGAGCGCGGCGGGCTTTGGCAATGTCTTCGTCGGAGGGTTCGGTGGCGAAGACCTGGACCTTCCGTTCAGGCAGGACGGTATCGAGAAGAATGGCGAGGGAGAACGCCTCCTGACCTCCGGAGCAGCCGGGGACCCAGACGCGGAGAACGGGGAGGCGAAATCCGGGTGGGGAGGACTGGACCAGGATTTCGCCGAGGCGGGAGAAAGCCTCGGAATCGCGAAAGAACGATGTCACGGATACGAGACAGGTTCGGGCCAAGCGGCCTATTTCTTCGGGTTTTTGTTCGAGGAGCGCGGCATACTCGGCGATGGTTCCCGCGCCGGTGATGCTCATGCGCTGCCGCAGACGGCGGCGGACGGTTTTGGGTTTATAGGCGGCCAGATCGATGCCGGTTTCGGCGAACACGCGTTGGTTGACGGATTCCTCCGGAGAGGGAACAGGCGAGTGCTCGGGTTCGGTGGAGGCAAGGCGCGCCAGATGGGGTCCGATTTCCTCGGGCTGGAGAATCACGTCGGCACAACCGCTGTCGACTGCGGCCTGGGGCATACCGGTGAACTTGGCCGAAGGGGGCGTCTGCACGATGACGTGGCCTCCGGCCGATTTTACGGCTCGGACCCCGCGCGAGCCGTCAGTGCCGCTGCCGGAGAGAATCACGGCAATGGCAGACGGGCCGCATTCGCGGGCCAGGGACTGAAAGAGGAGGTCGACGGAAGGTTTGGACCCCTGCTCAGAGGCAGTTCGGAGAACGATGTGGCCGTCTGTGACCAAGACGTTGGAATTGGGCGGGGTCACGTAGATGTTGCCGGCAGCGATCGCCACTCCATCCGCCGCCTCGGAGACCGGAAGCGCAGAGTCACGCGCCAGCAGCACGCGCAACATGCTGGTGTGGTGCGGCGACAGGTGCTGCGCGAGAATATAGGCGAACGGAGCTGGGGACGGCAAGTGTCCGACGACTGCTTTCAAAGCCTCCAGACCGCCAGCTGACGAACCAATCGCGACAACGCGCGGGTGCACTCCGTCCCGGGGTTCACTGTCCACGGGCCCCTCTGCCTGCAGTTCCGCACTCGCACCTGTGTGAACTACATTACCTCAAAGCATATTCGCGCCCGACCACAAATGCAAGAGAATTGTGTGAATTCATTTCAAATCAATACGGGCAAACGCGGATTGGCGGATATACCCCTCCCGCATAGCGAGGGCTACTTGCCGCGCAAACGGAAGGTGAGTCCGGCGGTAAAAGTCCTAGGGTATCCAGGAGTTCCGTGGATTCCAAAGGCCGCACCCACTCCAGGGTGGGGCCGCGACTCGATGTAATTCTGGGTTTCCCAGTAAGCACGGTTCAGGAGGTTGTCGGCGGCGAGGTTGAAGTCGGCCCAGCGGGAGATGCGCCGGACGAGGCTGAAATCCCATACAGTGTGGCCGGACGCCAGGGTTCCCGGGTCGAGTCCGTCGAGCCGGTAGTGATTGATGGCACGCATGCGGAGGGAACCGCTCCAGCCGCGCCAGTTGGCCAGCGTCACGCCAGCATTGGCGGTAAGGTGCGGTGCGCGATCGACGTAGAGGCGCGGGGCGGTTCCGCGGTAGAAGGAGTTGCCCACTTTGGTGACACCGCCACTGAAGCTGAGCCGGCGGGTGATTTCCACCGAGACCTTGGCCTCGTAGCCATATGCGCGGCTGGGACCAAGCAGGTCGAGGGTACCATCGTCGGCAACGTAGACGAGTTCGTGGGAGCGGTCAATGAGAAAGACGTCAGTCGATACGCCGAATCGGGAGAAGCGGTGGGAGGTTCCCGCCTGGAAGAAATCGGTGGTGGCGACGAAGGGGCTGCCGGGTGACTTGACGATGCTCCGGGCATCCAGGGAGGAGATTCCGCGACCGTAGTTGGCGTGGAGCGTAAAGGGCAGCGAACGCCGAGGCGTGAAAGCGGCACTGAACTTCGGCTGCCAATTTCCGGAATTGCGGGCCGCGCGGGTGGGGGAATCGAGCAGGTCCCGCACATCGTAGCGGAACACGTCATAGCGGACGCCGCCGCCGAGGAGCAGCTTTCCCGAGAGGAGGCTGGCCGAATCCTGGATGTAGCCGGCGGCATTGGTCAGGTTGGCGTGATCGCGCGCGGTGACGCCGAGCGGTTCGCGGCCAATTCGGGGGTACAGGCCGACATTGATTTGGTTAGCGTGGAAATTCACCCCGGCTGTAAACATTTCCGTCACGCCGAACATCCGATGGGGGCGCTGGTATTGGAGGTTGGCTCCCTGCTGAAGCCGGGAATCGTGCTGCTGAATTGCGTCGCCGTTGACGGGGTCGTTGAGGAAGAAGGTGAAGTCGGAGTAGAGATCGAAGAGCGAGCGGCTGACGAAGCCGTCGAGCTTCCAGACATCGCCAGCGGCGCCTTCGTTGCGCCAGTATCCGGCGAGCGTGGCGGCGTTGAACTTGCCGCCTTCGCCGGAATCGAGGTAGCCGAAGCGGCTTAGCCGGCCCGCGGCGACCTCGCTGAAGGGGATCTGGCCTGAGGAGTCGTAGCCAGAGCGCGAAGCATTCCACTTGAAGGCGTAGCTCTGGTGCTGGTTCCGGCGGCGGGTGAAATTGCCAGTGACGCTGTCGCGCCGATAGGCGAGCGGCTTCACGAATGAGCCATCGGTGTGCGAGCCTTCGTAGGCGAGGAAGGAATCGACGTTGCGGACGTCGGGACTGAACGAGAGGAATCCACGCTGTGTGTTGAACGATCCGCCCTGGATGCGGGCGGTGAACTGGTCAGGGAAGGATTCGCGGAGACGGATGTGAACCACGCCGAGTCCGCTGAAGTCGCCGTATTCGGCGCTGAAGGGTCCGTTGATAATCTGGGCTTCTTGAACGAGTTCGGGGGTGAGGCTTTTGAGGGATCCGAGGTAGCCTTGTCCGTGGCCTTGGGTCGACTGGTTTTGCTGGACGTCGTCGACGAGGACTTTGAGGCCGCCGTTGACGCCGCCATGGTCGAGGTTGAAGCCGAAGCGGCGGACTTCGATGGATTTTCCACCGCCTTCGTGTTGTCCGGCGTTGATGCCGGCGTTGAGCTGATGGAAGACCTGGTCGTCGCGGGAGAAGAGGGTTTGCTCGAAGACTTCGGCGTTGCGGCGGTCGACGCCGGGTTCGAGGGGGGAGGCGGTGATGACGATGCTGGTTTTGATTGGCGGAGGTTGGGGGACGGGACCCGGCTGTTGGGCGAAGAGCGGGAGCGCAATGCAGATGAGTGCGAGGGTCGGGCAGCGGGACTGAAGTCCCGCGCTGGCTGAAGCCCGCCCTACACGGAAGGGCCGGAGTATGGAGGAGGCACGCATCGTAGCACGAATTGCAAAATAGTATCACGAACTGGTACGCGCGCCACGACCGTTCGGATTTCGAGACGTACCTTTTTTCTACCGAACCTCGATGTCGTCGACGGCGAAGTCATTGCCATCCGCAGCCGTTGTGAGGTCAATTACACTGATGGTCGCCGAGGATCCTTGAGCCACGAAGGTTACCTGCAACTGCTGCCATACATTGGACGTCGAAGCCGGGCAGACTCCGGCGTATGTCGGCGCAATGATCGAGGGGTAGAGCGTAGCCCCGCCGGCAGTCACCTGCAACTGGGCCGCATTCAGGGGGTAGGCGCTGGCCACCCAGAGCGAGATGGTGTAGCTTTGGCCGGACGCGAGACCCGAGATCGTCTTGGACCAAGCGGTCTGCACCGCGCTTTGGCCGTTGACCACCATCATCTTGCCGGAGCCGGAAGTGTGGTCTCCGTAGGAGCAGAACAAATCGTGAACCGTTTGCGGGTTCGTGGCGATGGAGTACAGTCCGGGGGAGTAGAGCACCTTGTTGTTGCTCGGAGCCACGTAGGCGTAGTCAGACAGGAAGGATGGGCTTCCTTCGAAGTCCTCCTTGAATGGGGCAAACGGTGCGTTCGCCGCCTGGACGGAAGGCGAGCCTTCGCCCAAGCTATTGCTTGCCGTGACGACGTAGTAGTAGGCAACGCCGTTGGTGACCGCGGCATCGAGATATGCCGTGGCGGTGAGCCCGGAGGCGACGGTCGTGTAGGGTCCGCCGTTCGTAGTGGACCGCTTGACGTTATAGCTGGAAGCGCCGGCGGCGCCAGTCCAGCCGAGGGCCAACTGGCCATTTCCGCGCGTGACGGTGAGGCCGGAAGGAGGCGCAGGAGCCGAACCGCCGCCGGACGGAGTGGCGCTGGCTTGGGGCGAGTTCCCGCTTTCGACGCCGGAGGCAATGGCGGTGACCACGTAGTAGTAGGTGGTCCCGGTGGAGACGCCGGTGTCCGGGTAGGTGGCGCCCGCAGTGCTGGCGATGGTGGCATAGCCGCTGCCGTTGACCGTGGATCGCTTGACGTTGTAGGACGACGCGCCGCTCACGGCAGGCCAGGAGAGGGAGATCACTCCGTTACCGGGCGTGGCGCTGAGGCTTGCCGGAGCGGAAGGCGGCGACTGCTGCGAGGGGTCGAACAGCACGTCGACCCAGTAGTTCGACTGCATCCAGGTGCTGTTGGGGAATCCGCTATTGGCGCCGTTGTAGAAGTAGACTCCGTTGGGAGCGCCCGGTGAATCGGCGGGCGCGTGGAGCACACCGTTATCGGCGCTGCGGGCGAAGTAGCTGGGATCCTGCGAATAGCCTCCGTTGGGGAGCCAGACGCTGGCGGTATAGATGGCGTTCGCCGAGACAGACACGCCGGCGCTAAACAAGACTTGCTGCCAACTGCTGGTGGTCTCGTTGACGAAGGTGGCCGAGGCGAGCAGGTTTCCGCCGGAATCCCAGAGATGGCCGATGTGGGTCCCGTTGTTGAGCGATCCGCGATAGTAGCGGACGCCGCGGATGACTCCCGCAACGTCAGAGCGGAAGCGCACACCCACTTCCACCGGGATGAACTCGGCCTTGGACTCGAACGCCCCGGGCCGGGGATTCGACGGCCAGAGCGATACGCAGGTGGAGCAGCCGGAGGCTGGAGCTTGGGGCGTGGCGCTGGCTTGGTTCGAATAGGCGCTCGGGCCGCTGGAGCCTTGCGCGGTGATCACGTAGTAATACGTGAGGCCGTTGGTGACGAGGTTATCGGGGAAGGTGACACCGGAGGTTCCCGTGAGCAGGCCGTAGGGTCCGCCGTTGGTGTTGGAGCGCCAGATCGTGTAGCTGGAGGCGCCACTGACGGCGTTCCAAGAGAGGGAGATCTGGCCGTTGCCGCCGCTGGCGGTGAGCCCCGTGGGCGCCGGAAGTACGGCGGCCTGCGGAGTGGCGAATGCCTGATTGGAATTGCCGCTTTCGCCCCCGCTGTTTTGCGCGGTGACCACGTAGTAGTAGGTGACGCCGTTGGCCAGGCCAGTGTCGTTCAATGTAGTGCTGGCTGTGTTGGTGACCAGGCCGTAGGGTCCCCCGTTGCTGGTGGAGCGCTTCACGTTGTAGCTGGAAGCTCCGGCCGAGCTCGACCATGAGAGCGAGACAACTCCGTTGCCTCCCGATGCAATGAGCCCTTGCGGAGCCGCGGGAGCGGAGACTTGCGGGGTGGCGCTGGCCTGATTGGAATTGCCGCTCTCGCCGCCGCCGTTTTGCGCGGTCACCACGTAGTAGTAGGTGACGCCGTTGGTCAATCCGGTGTCGTTGAATGAGGTGCCGGCGGTGTTGGTGACGAGGCCGTAGGGTCCGCCATTGGCGGTGGAGCGCTTCACGTTGTAGGTGGCGGCTCCGGCCGCGTTGGTCCACGCGAGCGATACGACGCCGTTGCCCCGGGTGGCCGTAAGCCCCTGCGGCGCCGATGGGGCGGCCACCTGCGGAGTTGCGCTGGCCTGGTTCGAGTTGGCGCTTTCTCCGGGCGAGCCGCTGGCGGTGATCACGTAGTAGTAGGTGGTTCCGTTCGACACGGAAGTATCGTTGAAGGCGGTGTTGGCGGTGGTGTTGATTGTGGAATACGGTCCGCCGTTGGCGGTGGAACGCTTCACGTTGTAGGTCGAAGCACCCGCGGCCCCGGTCCAGGAAAGCGCCACCTGTCCATTGCCGCCTGTGGCCGAAAGTCCCGAGGGCGGAGCCTGCACCTGCGCTCCTGGTCAAACAGCACGTCCACCCAGTAATTGGCTTGCTGCCATCCGGTATTGGGGAAACCGCTCGACGATCCGTTGAAGAAGTAGACGCCGTTGGGAGTGCCAGCGGTGTCGGCCGGGGCGTGAAGCACTCCGCTGTTCCACGTGTTGACGAAGTAGCCGGGATCTTGCGCGTAGCCGCCCGTGGGCAAGAACACGCTTGCGGTGTAGACAGTGTTGGCGGAAATGGCGACTCCGTTCGAAAACAAGACTTGCTGCCATCCGGTAGTTGTAGGGGCGGCGAAGCTGGCCACCGCCAACTGCGTTCCGGAGGCCGACCAGAGTTTGCCGGTGCTCGCGCCGGCGTTCTGCGGTCCGCGATAGTAGCGGATGCCGCGGATCGTTCCGGCAACGTCTGACCGGAAGCGCACGCCTACCTCGACTGCGATGAAGTCGCTCTTTGACTGGAACGCCACGGGCACGGGATTGGTGGGCCACAACGAAGTGCAGGTGGAGCAACCGGCCGGAGCTTGCGGCGTTCCGCTCGCTTGGGAGGAGTTCGGCCCTTCGACGGAATTGAACGCCGAGACCACGTAGTAGTAGGTTGTGCCGTTGGTCAAGCCCGAGTCGAGGTACGAGGTGGCGGTGACCGACGAGGCGATTACGGTATAGGGTCCGCCGTTGGTGGTGGATCGCTTGACGGCGTAGCTGGAGGCGCCGGACGAAGCAGTCCAGCCGAGGCTCACTTGGCCGTTGCCGCCGGAGGCGGTCAAGCCAGCGGGCGCGGGAGGTCCGGAGACGCTGCCGGGTACCGCCGAGGCTTGGTTCGAAATCGCGCTTTCGCCAGCACTGTTGACGGCGGTGACCACGTAGTAGTAGGTGACGCCGTTGGTGAGGCCGGTGTCGGCGTAGGCAGTAGCGGTCAAACCGGAAACGACGGTGGTGTAGGGGCCACCGTTGGAGAGCCCGCGCTTGAGGCGATAGCTCGAGGCTCCTGCAGCGGATCCCCAGCTCAGCGTGACTTGCGTGTTACCGGGAGATGCGGTCAAGCTCGAAGGCGTAGCAGGAAAGCCGGAGGTGTTCCCGACTGTGACGGTGCGCCCGGCAGAGGGCGTCTCGATGTTGCCGCTATCGTCTACTGCGCGGCTGCGCAGCGTGAAGAATCCGGAGGCGGTGGGCGTCCAGGTGTAGGACCACGAGGCGCGCCCGGTGGCGGGATGCCACGAGGTTCCGCCGTCGAAAGAGACCTCGACGCCTCCCACTTGCCCGCCGGTATCGGAAGCGGTGCCGCTGATGGTCACGGCGGTGTTGATCGGGAGCGTGGAGCCGGCGGCAGGCGAGGCGATCTGTGACGAAGGCGCGGTGAAGTCAGTGGAAGCGGTGGCCAAGGAAAGGCCGGCGTTGATGGTGGCGGGCTGCACGCCCATGTCGGCGAGCAGGTTCACGGTGGCCTGGCGCAGCGGGATACTCACGGCAGGGCCCGCGTTGTCATGCGTGTCGTTGAGCCCCCAGGAATACTGAACGGACCCGGCTCCGAAAACCAAGGCCCTACTCGAGTGGCGATAAAGCGTGAACGAGTGCGTGGAACTGCCGGCCAGAGTGGCCGCTCCATAGTTGAACTCGAGCGGAGAACTGGCCACTGCGGTGAGCGACAACTTCATCCACCCCGGGGGGATAACGCCGTTATCGACATCGGTGCGATCGAACTCGTAGCCGATAATGCCTGGGATGGTGGCCGAAGTGCCCGCGGCGAGGTTGGCCATCGATGTATTGCGCCAGAAACGAAGCTTGCCTTCGTTCGCAGGCACGGTGAGATCTCCACTGTAGACGGCGGCGAAGAGCTGTCCGGTGAGCTTGTTCTCGGGGTTGTTGCCGTCGGCGCTGAAGCGAGGATCTTTGAAGGTGCCGGTCCAGGTGGAGCTGGGGTCGATCTTGGCGTTGGCCAGCGTCTCCTTGTAACAAGTCATCGTGCGGTACGGCTCGCCGGTGAGACTGTTCTCCCAGCGCGTTTTCCAATAGACTTCGTTGCCGCTCAAGAAGGCGAGATGGACGCCAGCGGCACGGGCGGCCTCGACGTTCACTCGTTGCGGGCCGGACCAGTATTCGTCGTGCCCAGCGGAGATGAAGACCTTGTGATTGCGGATGAGGCTGCCGCGTCGGTCCGAATCGACGCCGCTGGTATAGGTGACCGCGTAGCCGTTGGACTCGAGGAAGCGCACCAGCGGGTACTCGGCGCTGAAGAAGAAGCTCTGGCCGGAGCTCTGGCGATTGTAGGCGAAGGGACGATTGTAGCTGACGCGGTAGGCGCGATCGGGCGAGCCGCTGTAGTAGCTGTATCCACCCCAGTAGTTGTATGCCTGCCAAGTCGTGTCGGAGGTTTGGAAGAGGATATCCGAGGTGGATGAATCATCCCGGACGATGAAGTAGATGTTGCTGGTGGACGTATTGCCGAGGATGATGGCGCGAGCCACGTACAGGCCAGAGACGACTGTGGTGGGTACGGCCCATGACGCGGTGACCGACCAATTACCGCAGTCAACCATGCGAGTGGGCGAGTCAAACTGGCATGCCGGCTGGCTCGCTGCCGGTAATGCGGTTCCGGTGGCGATCTTCCGCCCTCCTTGACCGCCATAGAAGCCGATGCGATAGATGTCGACGCGGAAGCTGGAAGTAGCGCGGATCTTGAAGTTGACGGTGGACCCCTTGTTGACGCTGATGTCAGTGGGGAAGCCTTCGATGAGGTCAGAGACAGGACCGGTGTCCCAGGCGGTTACGGGGTCGCCCGGGAGTGCGTTTTCGCACTGTATGTTGTTGACTCCGACTCCACCGCATTGCGCAAATGCGGTGTTGGCAAGCGTGCCTGCGAGGCACAGAATAGCGGCAACGGCGAGAGGACGCACTCCGGATCCCTCCTGGAGCTCAGAGGAGCACGCGGGACTCGGCGTCGCCGGTGGGTGGATCGTCTCCTGCAACCAGGGGATCGTCCCTCCCTCAGAGCGGATATTGCTAGCCTACTACTCATACCAGATTTCGCTGCCTGTCCGAAAGTACTGATCCCAGCCGGGATAGCGCCAAGCCGGGCCCCGCGGGGGGGCTTTGCCGGTGCGACTGTAATCGGCCTCACCGATACGGCCGGAAGTGTTATAAGATCGAACCAGGGCTCAGTCAGACCAAAGGCGAGCGTTCGCTTCAGAAGTTCAGGGGTATAGATCAAAAGGAGAGTCACATGAGCAGAAGGATCCTCAACGGATCGCTAGCCGGCTTGCTATTGGCCGGAATGGCGTGGGGCCAGTCAACCACGCAGACCGTGCAGGGCTTGGTGACCGACACCACGGGCGCAGTGGTGAACGGGGCCAAGGTAACGCTGACGAATCTCGGCACGAACGTAGCCGCCAACACCACCACCAACGAAACGGGCAACTACACGTTTCCGCTGGTGCTGGTGGGCAACTACGACGTGAAGGTGGAGATGCAAGGTTTCAAGAGCGAGACGGCGCGCAACATCCGCGTGGAAACCGCCGCTCAGGTGCGCCAGGACTTCAAACTCGATGTCGGCTCGGTGAGCGAGTCGATCGAAGTGGCGGCGAACGCGGCGCTGCTCAACACGGAAAATGCGACGGTGGGCGCGGTGATCGAGAACCGCCGCATCGTGGAGCTTCCGCTGAACGGACGCAACATGCAAAGCTTGGCCGTGCTCGCGCCGGGTGTGCAGTACGGCATCCGCACGGGGCGCGCCGACGGGTCTAGCGGCTTCCCGATTCCGGGGCAGGGCTTCGGCGTGATCGCCAACGGGCAGCGCGAGACGAGCCAGGTGGTGTCGCTCGACGGCGTGGACGCCAAGGACCCGCGCATTCACATCACGAACTTCGTTCCGTCGATCGAGGCGATCGAGGAATTCAAGATCCAGACCAACTCGTACTCGGCCGAGTACGGCTTCGGCGGTGGCGCGCAGGTGACCATCACCATGAAGTCAGGCACGAACCAGTTGCACGGGACGTTCTTCGACTTCCTGCGCAACGACGTTTTCGACGCCGAGAACTACTTCCTGAACTTCGAACTGGCGCCGGGATCGACGCGGGCCAAGAAGAACACGCTGCGGCAGAACCAGTTCGGATTCGTGCTGAGCGGTCCGGTGACGATCCCGAAAATCTATGACGGCAAGAACAAGACGTTCTGGGCGGTGAACTACGAGTCGCGGCGGACGCGGCAAGGAATCGTGCAGACAGCCGCGTTCCCGATCGATGCGTTCCGCAACGGCGACTTTTCACAGTTCGCGCGCGGATACACGGCCAACGGGCGTTTCGTGAATCCGATCATCATCTACGATCCGGCAACGGGCACGCCGTTCCCGAACAATATCCTGCCGCAATCGCAGATCGCACCGGGCGCGAAGAAGGTGTTGGACACCTACATTCCGCGGGCGAGTTTCGTTCAGCAGGATCCGCAGGACTTCACGGCACGCGCATCGGTTTCGCAGCCGGTGGACATCAACACGTACTTTGCGCGCGTGGACCACAACTTCTCCGATCGCGACCGTGTTTTCGGACGCATCGCGATCGACCGTTCCAGCCTGACGAGGACGAACATCAACCCGAACCTGCCTGTGTTTGTGGACTCGAAGGTCTCGAACCTGGCGACGCAGTGGATCCACACCTTCAGCCCGTCGCTGATCAATGAAGTCCGGTTCGGCTTCAACATCTCCGACGACATCACGCGGAACCCGAGGACGGACAACACGTCGTTCGACCAGAACGCGCTCGGCGTGGGCACGTTCACGATTCCCGGCGACGGTAACCGCAAGTTGACGCCGCGCGAGCACGGCATTCCGCAGTTCACGGGCCTGCCGTTCACATTGCAGGAACTGACCAACGGCAATGGCTACGACAACATGAACACCTACCAGCCCTCTGATCACGTGAGCTGGTTCCGCGGCCGGCACAACCTCAAGATGGGCGCCGAATTCTACCGGATCGCGATGGAGCGCGGCGCGGCCAACCTCGAAGAAGGATTGCTTGGGTTCAGCGGCAACACTTGCGGTTACGCCTTCGCGTGCTTCCTGCTGGGCCGCCCGAGCACGACGCAGACGCCGGAAGGAATTCCGCTGACGTTCCCGCGCGTGAATCGCTTCGGGAGCTATATCCACGACGACTTCAAAGTGAACTCGAAGCTGACCCTGAACCTCGGTCTGCGCTTCGATTACAACGGCAACAACGTCGATTCGAAAGGCTTGCAGCGGACGCTCGACATTCCGGGTTTCAGCGCCGGGACTTCTCGCGGCAACGGCTACACCGTGCCCGGAACCAACCAAGTGATTCCGACCATTTACCCGGGCAAAGTGGACTCCAGCGGGGCCGTGAAGCTGTGGCGGCAACAAGTGAAGTTCTTCATGCCGCGCATCGGTATCGCATACCGCCCGGCTGAAAAGTGGGTGATCCGGACCGGCGTGGGCTGGTTCGACTCTTTGCAGCACTTGAACACGTTCACCATCTTCAACCTGATGCCGCCGAAGGCAGGCAGCCAGGTCTACAACGCGACGATGCAACTGCTGCCGAGCACTCAGGTGCCGAGCAACGGTCCCACCGGGACGTTCTCGTTCACGCCCCAGCGCTATGCTCCAGGGTCGAACATTCTCACCTTCGACGATCCCTTCCTGACGCGCGGCGGTGGCATCGCGGTGGTGCGGCCGATCGACGTGCTGTTCGTGCCGCCAGACTACAAAGACGGCAACGTCTGGAAGTGGAGCTTCGACATTCAGCGCGAGCTGCCCTGGAAGACGGCTTTGACGGTGGGCTACGCGGGATCGAAGGGCACCAACGTCGGCAACTCGGTGATCAACTACAACGACCCGCGAGTGCTGACCAACACGTTCCTCCAGCAGAACCGCCCGTATCCTTCCTTCTACGATCCCAACGCTCCGCAGTTGGGCGTGCAAGCTACCGGACGCATCCGCTACATCGATTCGTTCGGCGAGGCGTTCTATCACGGCATGCAGGTGCGGTTCGACAAGCGTTCGAACTACGGGCTGACGTTCGGTATCGCCTACACGTACTCGAAGACGCACGGCGATGGCGACAACGGTGGCCAGGAAGGCGCGAGTTTCCAGAATGCACTCGACCGCCGGGGATCGCGCGGGTTGGTGAGCTACGATCAGACGCATCGCACGGTGGCCAACTTCGTGTATGAACTGCCGGGGCGCAACCTGAAGGGCATCGCTGGACACGTGCTCGGCGGGTGGCAGGCCAACGGGATCGTCACGATCGCCAGCGGCTTCCCATACACGTTGGGGCAGGGAGCCGGCGACATCGGGCTTTCGCTCGCGCCGGTGCGGCCCGATCTGGTGGGCCAAGCCGAGCTCAGCGACCCGACTCGCAAGCTCTGGTTCAATCCGCAGGCCTTCCAGCGGGTGACGTGCCAGGTGGCTGGCCGCAATGACCTGTGCCACTACGGCAGCGCGGGCATCAACCTGCTGCGCGGCCCGGGACAGCGAAACGTGGACTTCTCGATGTACAAGAACTTCAAGCTCACCGAAAAGCTGGGCTTGCAGTTCCGCTATGAGTCGTTCAACTTCTTCAACACGCCGTGGTTCGGCAACCCGAACGGGGTCAGCTTCTCGAGCCCCTCGCAGATCACGCCCAACGGAACTCGCGACGGCGAAATCCGCGGCTTGACCACTTCGATGCGGCAACAGCAGTTCGGATTGAAGCTGCGCTTCTAGCTCGAGCTTTCGGTCCACGAGGCCCACGGCTCCGGCCGTGGGCTTCTTCTTTTTTGGGGAACTGAGCCGGGCGTCAGGCGAGGCGCCGCAGAAAGAAGCTGCCCGGCCGGCCTCGCCAATGGAGCAACCCCTTGCGGGGCTCCACGTGCCAGCCGGTTTCTTCGATCCAGCCGTCGCGCCAGATCTCCCAGTGGCCAGGGGCGAGTCCAGTGATGAGGAAGCGGAGTTCGCTGCTGCCCATGACACGAAACGAGACGGCGCCCTGCGCGGCGCGCTTTTCCGCGTGAAAGAGCGCGGCCCAGTCGCGCCAACGCACGCCGGCGAAGTCGAGCGAATCGATGTCCGGCGGGGCGTGCTCGTCTTCGTGGGTGCAGGTGATGGCGGCCGAGTCCGCGCCGTCACGCACGACGATCACCGATCGGACTTCGCGCAGTTCGGGGAGCCCGAAGGCGGCGAACGCGTAGGCGGACGAGGCATCGTGGCCGAGCAGGCGCCACTCGGTGCTGAGTTTCAGATAGCGGCGCAGAGCCCCGGCGCTGGACCAGTCACTGCTGGGCAGCGCGGGCGAGTTCTCCACTGAGGCGACCACTGTGGTCCATGGTAACCTTCGTCGCCTTTTCTGGGCTCCGCGTGGCACGCTGAAACCCGAAGCTCTCGATCCAGATCAACTGTTCGGGTGCGGGAAGTTGCTCAGTCAGCTTTGGGGTTTCGACGTGCAGACTCATCTCCACCGGCTGCGAGAACGGCTTGGCGACGGGCCACGTGGTAGCGAACTCTCCATCGCGCTCGCAGGGGAAGCGGCCGAACTCGACGCCGTTGAACGAGACGACCAGGTCAAGCTTGCCCTCCGCGCGCGAGATGCCGTCGACTCGCCACGCCAGCGCGAAGATCGAAGCCTCAGGATCGGGCGCGAGCGTAGCCGTGGCCCGCGCGCCGAGCTTGCGGGCGCCGCGATCGAAGCCGTGCCATCCGCGGCCGAGTTGGTAGATGGCGGCAAGATCGGCGAGGCGCATGAACGGCGCGGGCGTGCGGTTCGAATCGAAGAGCGAGATGCTGAGGCGGCGGCTCGCGTTGTCCCAGGTGAAGACGGGAATCGAGGGCAAAGGCTTCTCGTGCCAGCCGTCTTCGAGCCAGAACCGTTGCCCGTGGAAGTCGCGCCCGGCCGCCATTTTCCAGGTGGAGAGCACGCCCCACGATTGCAGCGTTGGCGGCGACCCATCGTAGCGGAACGCGGCCCACTCGGGATGTTGGGGGGCGGCGGCGAACGCTTGTTCCACGTAGCTTCTGATCTCGGCGGACTCGTTGAGCTCGCGCTTGCGATAGTCGCGCAAATGGTTGTACGAGAAGATGAGCCAGATGGCGAGCGCGCCGAAGACCGAGAGCTGGTGGAAATTCGACGCGGCGGCCGCGAGCGCGATGGCGATGCCGGTCAACGGTACGTACCAGTAGACGGCGAAGGCGCGGCCCGGAAACAGGAGCATCGGAACCAGCAGCAACGCGGCCGCGGCCAATCCGAAGAACACGCGGCGCTCGCGAGTGGCGATGGCCGGAATCAGGAGCACGGCGAAACCGGCGCAGGTCCAGTGGGAACAAAAGATCTGCTGCGCGTAGAACCACGCCGCGGAGGCGGCGCTCGATGCGGTCAGTTGCATCCGGTACGGTCCTTTTTGCGCGGCGTTGTTCCAGATGGCTTGGGTGCCGAACAGCAGCGAGATGGCGAAGAAGGGAGCGAGCCTGCGCCACTTTCGTTCGCCGAGGAACATTTCGTAGGCAGCCAAAACCACGGGCAGGAAGATTGCGATCTCCTTCGACTTCATCGCCAGCCAGAATGCCAGCACGGCAAGTACGATGCGCCCGTGCAGGTAGCAGAGAAAGGCAGCGAGGCAGAAGGCGCAACAGGTGAGGTCGAAGAGGAACATCGGCTTCCAAAACGCATCGAACAGCGCGGGGTGAAACGAGAAAAAGAGGGTGGCGGCCAAGGCGGGCAATTCGGCGAGGCCGAGTTGCCGGATCACGAACCACAGCAGAATGCAGTTGAGCAAATGCAGCGCCTGTATGGCTGCCACCCAAGCGGGAAAATGGAGGCCGGCGGTCTTGCCGAGCACGCGATAGAGCAAGTGGCCGATGGGCCGGAAATTGTCGAGCGAGACTTTGGGTGAGGCGGCGCCTTCGTAGTAGATGTCCCAGCCGGTGATGGTGGTCCAGGCGAGCGAATCGATGTCGTCGCCGGAGAAGTAGCCCTGATATGCGCCGCGATTGGCGATGTAGAACAGGATCGCCAGGGCGGCTGCAAGGGCGGCTCGCTTCATTGTTACTACTCTAAGACCCGGCAGAGGCGAAAACAATGACACCGAAAATGTTTTTGGCTTCGGAGGCGATTTCCGGTTAAGATCGAGCCGTGAGGATTGCTGTTTTGACTGGGCTGAGCGCGGCCGCCGTGTTCGCGTTGGCCGATCCGCCGCTGATTCGGTACGCGACTTTTCTGGGGCCGTCGGCGGTGGCGACGAGTGTGGCGGCGGATGCGCAGGGTTTCCTGTACGCGGCGGGATGGTTTAACGCGAGTGAATTTCCGTGTTCGATTCAGCCGGCGGGGACGTCGAACGAGAGCGAGCGGGGGTTCGTGATCAAACTGCAGCCGGGTGGAGATGGGGCGGTTTGGACGGCGTGCACGCCGATGCCGGTGCGGGGCGTGGCGGTGGATCGCGGCGGTACGGTGTACGTGTCGACGTCGAATGCGACGGCGTCGGCTGTGTTGAAGCTGAGTCCGGCGGATGGGAAGTTGCTCTACATTGCTCCGGTTCGGAATGCCGTAGCGGCGGGGATCGCGGTGGATGCCAGCGGAAGCGCCTACGTGACGGGGGCCGCTTCGCCAGGACTTGCCACGACTTCAGCGGCGTACCAGCCCTCTCTGCCGTGCCCCTCGGGAACGCAATGCTCGGATGGATTCGTGGTCAGGCTGAGTCCGGGTGGGGGACCGATTTTTGGCACCTACATGGGCACGGGTGGCGGTCGGGGTACGTCAATAGCAGTCGACAGCCACGGCGACGCATGGGTGGCCGGAACGAGCAACGGTTTTAAACTGCCTCCGCCGGACGATCGGACCCTCGGGAGCTCGAGCCTGATCGCCAAGTTTGACTCTACCGGCTCGCGGAGGCTTTTCTACAATGCGTTTGGCGGTGGCGGCTCGCGTGTAGCGATTTTCAACTCCTATGGGGCCGACATTGCGGTTGACGCGAAAGACTCTGTCCACATGACGGGCACGATTCAATTCCTTACGACGACTCCAGGCTCGCTCCGTCCCAGCCGCACCACGATCAACCCCACCGCATACGTGATAAAGCGGGATGCTACGGGTGCCATCATCTATTCGACGTACTCCGCGAATGACGACGAAGTCCCAACCGCCATCGCAACCGACCGCGACAACAACACTTACGTAGCTCTGCTCCGGTTCGAATCGAATCCACCATGCTACGCGATCCGTTCGCGAGTGACGGTTATCAACCCAGAAGGGACGAAGGTAATCGCATCGAGCCCACTTGGATTCGCTCCCCGGACTCTGAGCATGGGACCCGGGAACACCGTCTTCGCGGCAGGATACGTGAATGCCCCGGAAACGGCGCCTTTCCTGCACACTCCAGGCGCCTTCCAGACTGGATATTCAGGCGGTGCTGACTCGCTGGCCGTCAAACTCGATTTCTCGGTCCCTGCCCGCGCTGGTACCAACTGCCTCGCCGCGGTGAGCGCCGCCAGCCTTCGCCCAGGTCGCAATCCTCGAGGGCCCAACGGCTCGGTCGCACCCGGCGAACTGATCTCCATTTTCGCGAACGAGTGGAACCCGACCGCTCCGCTCACCGTGCAGTTCGATGGCAAGCCAGCACCGATCCTGTTCGCGGACAAGAACCAGATCAACACGATCGTCCCCTTTGGCATCGGTCCACTGGGGAGCTTCACGCAGATGACCATCCGCAACGGAAGCCAGACGGTGGGTCCACTCGACATCCCCGTGACGGAAGCTGTGCCCGGACTCTTCGCGACACCCTCGGGCCAACTCGCGGCTCTCAATCAAGACGGCTCGATCAACTCGGCCGCCAATCCCGCCGAGCACGGGTCCATCGTCACCGTGTACATGACCGGCGCGGGCGCATTCGACTTGCCGATGAACGTGAGCGAACGAGGTCCGCTGCAGCCGCCGTTTCCCAAGCCTGTCTTGCCGGTCTCGATCACCGTCTCAGGACCCGGCGTCGCCGAGCGGTATCCGGGGCTCGCGGCCGAGGTGCTTTTTGCGGGTCAAGCTCCGGGGCTTCCGGCGGGAGTGGTGCAGGTGAACTTCCGCGTTCCCGCTTCGGCTGGAACGGGAAACATGAACGTGGTCGCTTGGGCGGGGTACTATTCGAGCCTGGAGCAACGGGTGACGATCGCCGTGCGCTGACAGACCTGGTTGAGGCACCATAGAAGAAGATGAGGTCCATTCGAGAACAACCAGCAGATCGAGACGTACTGGCACACTTGCTCGGGTTCTCGGATCCCGAGGTGGATGCCGAAAAACTCCGCCGCCTCGATGACCTCCTCATCCACATCGACACGCTCATTGCCCCAGCCGATCTGCCCAAGTTCCTGCTTACTCCGAACCCCGTCCTGGATGGCTTCCCGCCCTCCGACCTGATTCAATCCGGCTTCGCGTATCGCCGCCTAGTCGAACTCGTCGAGAAGGCCAAGAGCGGCGAGTATTCGTAGCAGTGCCTTGGGTACAATAGCAGTCAGATACCGCGCCCATTCCTCCCCCTGGTGCGTGCTGGAGAACGATGCCTGAGAAACCTTTCGTCCACCTGCATTGCCACACCGACTACAGCCTCCTCGACGGCGCCTGCGAAATCTCGCAGCTCATGAAGACCGCCGCCGAACTCGAAATGCCCGCCGTCGCCATGACCGACCATGGCAACCTTTTCGGCGCGGTCGAGTTCTACAACGCGGCCAAGGAAAAGGGCATTCATCCGGTGATCGGCTGCGAGGTCTACGTCACGCAGCAGCCGCACACCGTCAAGACCGAAGCCAATCGATACAACCATCTGGTGCTGCTGTGTGAGGATCAGGAAGGCTACAAGAACCTCACTCGCCTCGTTTCGAGCGCCTATCTCGATGGCTTCTACTACAAGCCGCGGATCGACAAGGATCTGCTCGCGCAACACAGCAAAGGCATCGTCGCCATGTCGGCCTGCCTGCGCGGCGACATCAACGAGACCATCCTCAACGAGCGCTACGCCGACGCGCGCCGCTTCGCGCACGAGTATGAGGACATGTTCGGCAAGGGCAACTTCTTTCTCGAGATCCAGGACCACGGGCTCGATCAAGACAAGATCGTATTGCCAGCTCTCTATCGCTTGTCGCAGGAGAGCGGCATTCCGCTCGTCGCTACCAATGACTCCCACTACCTGCGCAAAGACGACGCGCTCGCGCAGGAGATCCTCGTCTGCATCAACACCGGCAAGACGCTGAGCGACGAAAAGCGGATGAAGATGCAGACCGACGCGTTCTATCTGAAGTCGCGCGCCGAGATGATGCAGTTGTTCGGCGAGGTGGAGAACGCGCTCGACCGCACCTGGGAAATCGCACAACGCTGCCAGGTGAAACTCGAGAAGGTCAAGAACCCGTTCCCGAACTTCGAAGTTCCCACCGAGCACACCATCGACAGCTACTTCGAGTACGCAACGCGGCAGGGCTTCGAACACCGCCGCGGCCGCCTCGAGATGCTCGAAGCTCAGGGCCGGCTGAAGCATCGCCTGCCCGAGTACGCGGAGCGGCTGGACAACGAAATCCGGATGATTCAGCACATGAAGTTCTCCGGATACTTCCTCATCGTGTGGGACTTCATTCGCCACTCGAAGGCGAAGGGCATTCCGGTGGGTCCGGGGCGCGGCTCGGCGGCGGGGTCACTGGTCGCATTCGCACTCGGCATCACCGATGTGGATCCGCTCGAGTACGATCTGCTGTTCGAGCGCTTCCTCAATCCCGAGCGCATCTCGATGCCTGATATCGATATCGACTTCTGCACCAACCGGCGCGGCGAAGTCATCCAGTATGTCACCGAGAAGTACGGGCGCGACTTCGTGGCTCAGATCATCACGTTCGGCACGCTAGGCGCACGGCAGGCGATCAAAGACGTGGGCCGCGTGCTCGACATGCAGTTCGGCGAAGTGGAGAAGATCACCAAGCTCGTTCCCACGCAGCCGCTCAACATCAAGCTGAAGGAAGCTTTCGAACTCGAGCCGGGCTTCGGCGAACTTCGCCGGCAGGACTCGCGCGTGGACCAAGTGCTCACCATGGCCACCAAGCTCGAAGGCATGGCGCGCAACGCGGGCATGCACGCGGCCGGTGTGGTGATCTCGTCGACGCCGCTGAAGGAACTGGTTCCTCTGTACAAGACGAACCGGGATGAAGTCGTGACCCAGTTCGACATGGTGGGGCTCGAAAAGCTCAACCTGCTGAAGATGGACTTCCTGGGCCTCACCACGCTCACCATCATTCACGAGGCGTCGGGGCTGATCGAAAAGCATCACGGCAAGAAGATCGTGATCGAGGACATCCCGCTCGACGATCCGAAAACGTACGAGATTTTTTCCAAGGGCTACACGTCGGGCGTGTTCCAGTTTGAATCGGGCGGCATGAAGGACATTTTGCGCCGCTACGTGCCGGATCGTCTCACGGACCTGATCGCTCTCAACGCGTTGTATCGCCCGGGTCCGATGAAGATGATCGATGACTATATCGATCGCAAGCACGGGCGCAAGTCGGTCACCTACGATCTGCCCGAGTTGCAGGGGATCCTCGAGGAAACGTTCGGCGTCATCGTGTATCAGGAGCAGGTGATGCAGATCGCGAGCCGCGTCGGCGGATACTCGCTCGGCGAAGCCGACATCCTGCGACGCGCGATGGGCAAGAAGAAGCAGGAAGAGATGGACGCACAGCGCATCCGCTTCCTGAAGGGCGCGCGTGATCGGAGCATCAACGAGAAGAAGGCCGAGAAGGTGTTTGACCTGATGGCCGAGTTCGCCAAGTACGGCTTCAACAAGTCGCACTCGGCCGCCTACGCTTATCTTGCCTACATCACCGCGTATCTGAAGGCGCACTATCCGGTGGAGTTCCTGTCGGCGCTGCTGACGTCGGAAACGGGCAACACGGCGAAGGTGGTGAAGTACATCAACGAATGCCGAGACATGGGGATCAAGGTGCTGCCTCCCGACGTCAACAAAAGCGTGCTCAACTTTGCGCCGGATTCGGGTGCGATCCGCTTCGGCATGGGCGCGATCAAGAACGTGGGCGCGAACGCGGTGGAGCGCATTGTGGCCGCACGCGACGAGGGCGGTCCGTTCAAGACGATGTTCGATTTCTGCGAGCGCGTCGACCCGGGCTCGGTGAACCGCCGCATGATGGAGAGCTTCATCAAAGCAGGCGCGATGGATTCGCTCACGGGCAATCGCGCGCAACTGTTCGCCGTGATCGATTCGGCGATGGAAGGCGCGCAGCGGGCTTGGCGCGACAAGCAAAGCGGCCAGGTGGGGCTGTTCGGCGAGATGATGGCCGAGGAGTCGCACGAAGTGCCGCTCCCGAAGGTGCAGGATTGGACGAAGAAAGAGCGGCTGCTCGGCGAGAAGGAGATGATCGGGTTCTACGTCACCGGTCATCCGCTCGAAGACTTTCGAGAGAAGGTGATCGATCTCGCAACGCATGACTCTTCCACGTTGGAAGGACTGGAACGCGGTACCGACGTGGCGATTTGCGGAGTGATCACGGGCATCCAACGGAAGCGTACCAAGGAAGGCAAGCCATGGGCGCTGTTCCAACTCGAGGACTTGGTGGGCCAAGCCGATTGCCTGCTGTTTCCGCGCGCGTTCGAAGAACTCGGCAAGGAGTTGGCGGAGGACAAGCCGGTGCTGGTCCGCGGCACGGCCATGCCGGAGGAGAACGCGCCATCGCGGGTTTCCGTGAAGGAATTGGTTCCGCTCGAAGTGGCTGGAATTCAATTGCCGCGCTTGGTTTCGATCAAGGTGGTATTGAACGAGAAGTCAGAAGATCGGGTCACGGAGCTCTCGTCGCTGTTCGGGCGCAAGCCGGGTGAGGCGCAGGTGCGCCTGCGCCTCGAGAAGTCGCGGGATTTCGCGGTGATTCTGGATGTGGAGTCGCGGATCCGGCCGGACAAGGAGTTCTGCGCGGAGATCGAACGGATCTTGGGTCCGCAGTGTTATGAGGTCCTGGCGAGCTAGTGAGACGCAGGTCCGATCCTCGCCATGCACGACTATCCTTCAGTTTCTTCGCCGGCCGCGAAGATTTTGGACCCGGTGTGTGGGGCAGGCTTCAGACTGCGCGGAACTCTCCAGAAACTCATCCACTGGTGGAGCACTCGGCGGCCGGCTGTGGGGCAGGCTTCAGCCTGCGCGGGACTTCAGTCCCGCCGCTCGGGGGCGAGTTTCAGGCCCCTGGATCGGCGCTCCGCCGTACACGCTTCAGTCCCGCTTCCGATGCGGGCGAATGCTCTCGTAGAACGCTCCCCTTGTTCACACGCCGGTTGCGCGATGACGCGCTGCGATTGCGGCTCTGCGGCGATGCGGGTCAGGCTTCGGCTTGCGCGGGACTTCAGTCTCGCTTCACGGGTTACGTTGCTTTGGCCGGCGGGACTGAAGTCCCGCGCAGGCTAAAGCCTGCCCCACATGAGATTTCCGGCAGGTAGCCGATGCGACGCGTTCAAGTGATCGACTCCCACACCGGCGGCGAACCCACGCGCGTCGTCATCTCAGGCGGCCCAGACCTCGGGTCGGGCTCCATGGCCGAACGGCGCGCGCGATTCCAAGCCGAGCATGACGACTTCCGCTCGGCTGTGGTGAACGAACCACGTGGATCCGATGTGATGGTGGGAGCGCTGCTGTGCACGCCAGACGATCCGGCCAACACGTGCGGCGTCATCTTCTTCAACAACGTCGGCTACCTCGGAATGTGCGGGCACGGAACCATCGGCCTGGTAGCCACGCTCGCCTACCTTGGACACATCCAGCCCGGCTCGATCGGCATCGAGACTCCGGTGGGAACGGTCACGGCGGTTGTCGAGAAGTCGGGGCAGGTGGCCATCGAGAACGTGCCCAGCTATCGGCACGCGAAAGACGTGGCGGTCGCCGGAGTTCGCGGTGACATCGCGTGGGGCGGCAACTGGTTCTATCTCGTGAGCGATCACGGGCAGCGGCTCGCAGTGGACAACGCAGAAGCGCTCACCGAGTTCACTTGGCGGATCCGGCAGGAGCTCGAACGCGAAGGAATCACGGGCGCGGGCGGCGGTCTCATCGATCACATCGAGCTATTCTCACCATCCGCGATCGCCGACAGCCGCAATTTCGTGCTCTGCCCCGGCAAAGCGTATGACCGTTCGCCTTGCGGCACTGGGACGAGCGCCAAGCTCGCGTGTCTCGCCGCCGATGGCAAGCTCCGCGAAGGCGAAGTTTGGAGGCAGGAGGGCATCGCCGGAGGCATCTTCGAAGGCTGGTACCGCCGTGATGGCGAGCGCATCATTCCCACCATTCGTGGCTCGGCCTGGGTCAATGCCGAGTCGACGCTCGTGTTCGATGAGCGCGATCCGTTCGTGATGGGCATCCGCCGATGACCGCTGACGCCGTGGTGGCCGGCGCGGGGATCGTGGGCGCTGCTTGCGCGGCGGAATTGGCTCGCGAGGGGCTCAGCGTCATCGTGGTGGATCCGCGCGAGCCGGGAAGCGGTTCCACCGCGGCGGGAATGGGCCACATCGTCGTGATGGATGATTCGGAAGCCGAGTTCGCGCTCAGCAACTACTCGCGCAAGCTTTGGGAGCAGACTGACTTGCCCGCACAGGCCGAGCGCGACGATTGCGGCACGTTGTGGATCGCGGCTGATGACGAAGAAATGCAGGCCGTGCATCGCAAGTTCGACTACTATCGCCGGCACGGCGTGGAAACCGAAGTCCTCGATTCGCGCGACCTCGCGTTGCTCGAACCGAATCTGCGTCGCGGTCTCGCGGGCGCGCTGCGGGTTCCGAGTGACATCGTGATCTACGCTCCGTGCGCCACGGCACACCTGCTCGAATCGAGCCAGGCGCGCGTGCTGAGCGGCGTGGGCGTCACGGGTTTCGAGAACGGCGGCGTGGCGCTCAGTGACGGCTCGCGCATTTCAGCCGGCGCTACGATCTGCGCTTGCGGCGTCGAGTCGGCGGGCCTGCTCCCCGGTCTTCCGGTGAAACCGCGCAAGGGCCAACTTGCTATTACGGATCGATACCCCGGCTTTCTGCGCCATCAACTGGTAGAACTCGGATACCTGAAGAGCGCTCACGGCAGTGACACGGAATCGGTTGCGTTCAACGTGCAGCCGCGCAAGACGGGACAGGTGCTGGTGGGTTCTTCGCGCCGCTACGGCGACCACGATCCAGCGATCGATCTCGCGCTGCTGCGGCGCATGCTAACTCGCGCGGTGGAGTACATGCCGAAACTCGAGCTGTTGCATGTAATCCGCACGTGGTCCGGCTTTCGGCCCGCCACACCCGATGGACTGCCACTCATCGGGTTCGATCCACGGTGGCCGGGCGTCTGCCTCGCAACGGGCCATGAAGGCCTGGGCATCACGACCGCGCCCGGCACTGCTCGCCTTGTTGCCGATGCCATCATGAAACGAACGCCTGCAATCGACCCGGCGCCATATTCGCCATGCCGATTTCCTTGAGTATTGACGGGCAGCCTCACACCGTGGAGCGTGGCACCACGGTCGCTGCGGCCATTGCGATCGCGGGTGGACGCTTTCGGCGCTCTGCCGGCGGCGAATGGCGCGGACCACTGTGCGGCATGGGTGTCTGCATGGAATGCCGTGTGACCATCGACGGCGAGCCGCATTCGCGATCGTGCCAGATGCAATGCCGCAACGGGATGGAGATCCGCACCGATGGCCGTTGAACGCCAATACGACGTCGCAGTTGTCGGGGCGGGCCCCGCGGGCATCGCGGCGGCCTGCGCGGCCACGCGATCGGGCGCCGAAGTCTGCGTGATCGACGACAACCCCGCGCCCGGCGGCCAGATCTGGCGCGCCGTCACCGACAATCCCTGGCTCGAACGTTTTGAACATTGTGGGGCGGAATTGCTTTCGTCGACGCGGGTGTTCGGCTGCACTGCCAACCGTGCACTCCTCGCCGAGCGCAGCCGCGAGACGCTCGAGATTCGCTACCGCACCCTGGTGCTCGCCACCGGCGCGCGCGAACGCTTTCTTCCCTTCCCCGGCTGGACCCTGCCGCATGTGTTCGGAGCGGGCGGCCTCCAAGCGCTGGTGAAAGGCGGCTGGCCGATCGAAGGCAAGAAGGTGGTGGTGGCGGGGAGTGGACCTTTGCAGTTGGCTGTGGCGCAGTATTTGCGCTCGCGAGGCGCTGTCGTCCCGGTGGTGTGCGAACAGACTGGATGGCGCCGCATAGCACGGTTCACGCAGATGCTCGCCTCGCATCCGGGGAAGCTCCTACAGGGTGCGTGGCTTCGGGCTCGGCTGGTGGCATCGCGATACTACTTTTCCTGCTGGCCGCTGCGCACCGAGCCCGGCTTGGTTACGTTGCAGCAGCGCGGCAAGACCTGGATGGAACATTGCGATTACCTTGCTTGCGGATTCGGCCTGGTTCCGAACGCCGAGTTGGCCGCCTTGCTTGGATGCGCGATTGGTGACGGAGCGGTGGTGGTGAACGAGCGCCTCGAAACTTCCGTGCCGGGAATCTACTGCGCAGGCGAAGCGATCGGCATCGGCGGCGTCGAATGCGCGATCAACGAAGGCGCCGCGGCCGGATGCTATGCAGCGGGGCTCGATGAGCGCGCGGAATCGCTCGGGCCCGCGCGCACCAAGTCGCGACAGTTGCAAGCAGCGATGGAGCACGCGTTCGCGCTTCGCCCCGAGTTGCGAGACCTCGCGACGACTGACACGATCGTCTGCCGGTGCGAAGATGTTCCGCTGGGGCGCATTCGCGAGCATGGTTCGTGGCGCGGCGCGAAGCTACAGACGCGGTGTGGGATGGGGCCGTGCCAGGGCCGCGTGTGCGGCCCCGCGGTGGAGTTCCTGACGGGGTGGAGAGCGGAGTCCGTGAGGCCGCCCGTGGCTCCTGTGGCGCTGGGCAGGCTGATCTGATCGGGCGCCTGGTGCGAGTCGAAGGCCGGAACGAGTCGCGGACGTTGAAGCGGTATACTGGCTCGCGTGAAACTTGCACTCGGCATGTTGGCCGCCACGTTTGCGGCGCTATCGCAGAATCGCCCCGGCATCACTTCGAGCGCGCTGGCGCCGGATCCGAACATGCCTCGTCCGATCGAAGCGCGCGACTCGGTGTTCATCGAAGAACTGACGTGGCTCGAGGTTCGCGACGCGATGCGGGCCGGCAAGACCACGGCGATCGTCGCCACCGGGGGCGTGGAGCAGAACGGTCCGTACCTGGCCACGGGAAAGCACGATTATGTTTTGCGCGCCACCACGGAGGCGATCGCGCGGAAGCTCGGCAACGCGTTGGTTGCGCCGATCGTTCCGTTCGTGCCGGAAGGCAACATCTCGCCGCCGTCTGGTCACATGAAGTATCCGGGCACAATCAGCGTCAGCGCCGGCACCTTCCGCGCGCTGCTCGTCGACATCGCGGAGAGTTTGAAGACGCACGGATTCCGCAATCTGATTTTGATCGGCGACAGCGGCGGCAACCAGGCCGGCATGAAAGCGGTGGCGGCGGAGCTTTCGCAGAAGTGGGGCGGCTCGCCCACCATTCACTTCATTCCCGAATACTACGATTTCTACGACAACGGGACGCTATCGAAATGGCTCGTTTCGCAGGGTATTCGCGAGACTGACGAAGGCCATCACGACAACTTCGCCATCACGGCGATGATGATGGTGGCCGATCCGGCGGCGGTGCACATGCGCGAGCGGCGCGCCAAGGGGAAGTTCTCGATCAACGGCGTGGCGCTCGATCCGGTGGACAAGACCATCGCGTTGGGGAAGAAGGCAGTGGACTACCGCGCCGACGTAACCGTCACGGCGATCCGGAAAGCGCTAGGCTTGAAGTAGGACAACGCTTCATCCATCCGTAATGCGATAGACTAGTGCAATTGCGCCCGGGTGCTCGCTCTAGCGGTGTGCCTGGGCCGTTGGAGGAAGGATTTTGAATCCAACCAATATCAGCAATCCTGACTACTTTCATAAAGTCGTAGACTGCCAGTGGGCCTGCCCCGCACACACTCCCGTTCCCGAGTACATTCGACTGATCGCGGACCGGCGTTACTCAGACGCCTACATGATCAACTGGAAGTCGAACGTCTTTCCGGGGATCCTGGGCCGAACGTGTGACCGCCCCTGCGAGCCGGCGTGCCGGCGAGGACGCGTGGAGAAAGATCCGGTCGCCATCTGCCGGTTGAAGCGCGTCACCTATGACTACAAAGATGACGTGCACGATCGCATGCCGAAGGTGCAGCCGCCGAACGGCAAGCGCATCGCATGCATCGGCGCCGGGCCCGCGTCACTCACGGTGGCCCGCGATCTGCTGCCAATCGGCTACCACGTGACGGTATTCGAAGCCGATCCATTCGGCGGCGGCATGATGCGTACGCAGATTCCGAAATTTCGGTTGCCGGAATCGGTGATCGACGAAGAGGTGGGCTACATCACGGCGATGAAGCCCGAGATGCGGTACGGCCATCGCATCGAGAGCTTGAAGGCGCTGCTCGGCCAAGGCTTCGACGCGATTTTCGTGGGCTCGGGCGCTCCACGCGGGCGCGATCTCGAAATTCCAGGACGCAAGGAAGCGGCGGCGAGCATCCATATCGGCATCGATTGGCTGTCGAGCGTTTCGTTCGGGCACACCACCAAGATCGGCAAGCGCGTGATCGTGCTGGGCGGCGGCAACACGGCGATGGATTGCTGCCGTTCGTCGAAGCGATTGGGCGGCGAAGACGTGAAGGTGATCGTGCGGTCGGGCTACGACGAAATGAAGGCGTCGCCCTGGGAAAAGGAAGACGCGCGAAGCGAGGACATTCCGATCTTGAATTTTCTCGTGCCCAAGGCGTTCCTCCTCTCCGGCGGCCGCCTCACTGGCATGAGCTTCGAAAAGGTGAAGGCGGTGTACGACGAAAAAGGCCGCCGCAACCTGGTGCCGACAGGCGAACCGGAGCAGCACTTCGAATGCGACGATGTGCTGGTAGCGGTGGGCCAGGAGAACGCGTTCCCGTGGATCGAGCGCGACATCGGCATGGAGTTCGACAAGTGGGGCATGCCGAAGGTGGACGAGCAGTCGATGCAATCGACCATACCGAATGTCTTCTTCGGCGGCGATGCGGCGTTCGGCCCCAAGAACATCATCTGGGCGGTGGCGCACGGGCATGAAGCCGCGGTTTCGATCGACCGCTTCTGCCACGGCCTCGATCCGAAAGACCGGCCGGCTCCAGCCGTGAAGATCATCTCGCAGAAGATGGGCATTCACGAGTGGAGCTACGACAACGACATCTCCAACGACAAGCGCTACAAGGTTCCGCATCGCGAAAAGAAAGCGGCGTTGGCCGACATCAAGGCGGAAGTGGAGCTCGGCTTCGACGAGAAACTGGCGTTCCAGGAAGCGCAGCGTTGCTTGAACTGCGACGTGCAGACGGTGTTCAGCACCAAGCTCTGCATCGAGTGCGACGGATGCGTGGATATCTGCCCGATGGACTGCATCAGTTTCACGGCCAACGGTGAAGAGAAGGAACTGCGCGGCCGCTTGCGCGCGCCGGCGCTCAACACGTCACAGGACGTTTATGTTTCCGGCATTTTGAAGACCGGGCGCATCATGGCCAAAGACGAGGACCTGTGCTTGCACTGCGGCTTGTGCGCCGAACGCTGTCCCACCGGAGCCTGGGACATGCAGAAGTTCTATTTGGAAATGGCTCACGCGGGGTAGTGGATGGCAAAAGCAATTTCGAGCGTCAATGACTTCGTCGTCAAGTTCGCTAACGTAAACGGATCGGGTTCGGCATCGGCGAATACGCTGTTCACCCGATCGATCTTGCGGATGGGCATTCCAGCCACGCCGCGCAATATTTTCCCGTCGAACATTCAAGGTTTGCCCACGTGGTACGAGGTTCGGATTTGCGAAGCCGGATACCTGGGCGCGCGCGGCGGCACGGACCTGATGGTCGCGATGAATCCACAGACGTGGGCTCAGGATGTGGCGTCGCTGGAACCGGGCGGCTACCTGTTCTACGACTCCACCAAGCCGATGCCGGCGTCGCGTTTCCGCGATGACATCCATGTGATCGGCGTGCCGCTGACCGACATTTGCAACTCGGCCTACAAGGATCCGCGACAGCGCCAGTTGTTCAAGAACATCATGTACGTGGGCGCGCTTTCGGCGTTGATCAACATCGATCCGGAAGTGATCAAGAAGCTGATCGGCGAGCAGTACAAGGGCAAGGAAGCGCTGTTCGACGCCAACTTCAACGCGCTCAACCTGGGCCGCAACTGGGCAATCGAGAATCTCGAGCCGCTGCCGCTGCGACTGCGCAAGTCCGACAAGATCGGCAGGAAGATCTTCCTCGAGGGCAACAATGCGGCGGCGCTGGGGGCCGTGTTCGGCGGAGCTACGGTTTGCGCCTGGTATCCCATCACGCCATCGTCTTCGCTGGCCGAAGCGTTCATGAAGCACTGCGCCAAGCACCGCCAGGATCCGGACGCACCCGAGGGCCAGAAGAACCGCTATGCGATCGTCCAAGCCGAAGACGAGCTCTCGTCGATCGGCATGGTGATCGGCGCGGCGTGGAACGGGTCGCGCGCCTTCACGTGCACGGCGGGTCCTGGAATTTCGCTGATGCAGGAATTCCTCGGCCTCGCGTACTTCGCCGAAGTACCCGCGGTGCTGTTCGACGTGCAACGCGGGAGCCCTTCCACCGGTATGCCCACGCGCACGCAGCAGTGCGACCTCATCTCCTGCGCGTACGCCTCGCACGGCGACACCAAGCATCCGTTCCTGCTGCCCGAGGATCCGCGCGAATGCTTCGAGTTCGGCGCGCTCGCGTTCGATCTCGCCGATCGCCTGCAGACGCCGATCTTCGTACTGCTCGATCTCGAGATCGGCATGAACGAGCGGCTGTGCGAACCGCTCACGTGGGACTACTCGAAAGCCTTCGATCGCGGCAAGGTGATGACGTACGAAGACTTGGAGTCCGGCAAGACGTTCGGACGGTATCTCGACGTGGACGGCGACGGCATCCCGTATCGCACGTATCCGGGCACGCACCCGACCAAGGGCGCCTACTTCACTCGCGGAACGTCGAAGGACGAGTACGCGCGGTACAGCGAAGAGGGCGACGTCTACAAGCGGAACATGGATCGCCTGCTCAAGAAGTTCGATACGGCGAAGACGCTGATCCCAAAGCCGCTGGTTCGCAATGCTCCGAAGCCGACGCGGCTCGGCGCGATCTACTACGGTTCGACGAGCCCGGCGATGGCCGAAGCTCTCGACCGGTTGGAAGAGAAGGGCGTGCACATCGACGCCATGCGCGTGCGCGGGTTCCCGTTCTCGAACGAAGTGAGCGACTTCATCGGAGCGCACGAATTCGTGTTCGTGGTGGAGCAGAATCGCGACGCACAGTTGCGGATGTTGCTGGTGAACGAATGCGGCATCGATCCGGCGCGTCTGGTTCCGGTGCTGCACTACGACGGCACGCCGATCACGGCGCGCTTCATCATCAACGCGATCGCCCATGAGACCGAGGGACTGACGCCCGTGACCGTGGAAGAGGTGGCCGAATGACGTACATCGCCAAACCGAAACTGCACCATCCCAAGCTGCCGACGAACAAACTCGGGTTCACTCGGCGCGATTATGAAGGGCCGGTGTCGACCCTGTGCGCCGGATGTGGACATGATTCGATCACGGCGGCGATCATCACGGCGTGCTTCGAGCTCGACATCGAGCCGCATCGTGTGGCGAAGCTTTCCGGCATCGGCTGCTCGTCGAAGACACCGACGTATTTCCTCGGCAATTCGCACGGGTTCAACAGCGTGCATGGCCGCATGCCGTCGGTGCTGACGGGCGCCAATCTCGCCAATCGCGAACTCATCTACATCGGCGTGTCGGGCGATGGCGACTCGGCTTCGATCGGGTTGGGGCAGTTCGCGCACGTGCTGCGGCGCGGCGTGAACATGACCTACATCGTGGAGAACAACGGCGTCTATGGATTGACGAAGGGCCAGTTCTCGGCAACGGCGGACAAGGGTTCGAAGAGCAAGCGCGGCGCTGCGAACATGGACGAGCCGATCGACCTGGTGATGCTCGGCTTGAACCTGGGCGCGACATACGTGGCGCGCGGATTCTCCGGCGACAAGGATCAACTGGTGCCGCTGCTCAAGGGCGCGCTGTTGCACGACGGTCCGGCGTTTCTCGACGTGATCTCGCCCTGCGTGGCGTTCAACAATCACCCGGGTTCCACGAAGAGCTACGATTATGTTCGCGAGCACAATGAGGCCGTGAACATGCTCGACGTGATCCTGACGCGAGAACCGATCACGGCGCAGTATGCGCCAGGCGAGGTCCGCGAGGTGACGCAGCATGACGGATCGATTCTGCGGCTGCGGAAGCTCGAAGCCGACTACGATCCGACGGACCGGTTGCGCGCGATGACGTATCTGGAAGCACAACGGGCGAAGGGCGAGGTGGTGACGGGATTGTTGTATCTCGACCCCGAGTCGTCTGACCTGCATGCGAATCTGGGGACGATTGCGCGGCCGCTGAATCAATTGGGCGAGTTGGAACTGATCCCGAACGAATCGGCGCTCGAGAAGATCAACGCGTCGATGCGGTAGGCCGGGAGGCGCGAATTCGCTCAGGCGGAAGACCTTCCGGCAGAAGCGTCTTGACCCGCGCGAGCCCCGGATGCTAGCCTCGTGAATGAACAGGCCTTCATCCCGTTGCGTAAGCTCGAAACCGCTGAGATCTCGAAAACGTATCGCCGCAGGAAAGTGGTAAGCGATGTATCGGTGTCGGTCTCCCAGGGCGAGGTGGTGGGGTTGCTCGGCCCCAACGGTGCGGGGAAAACGACCTCGTTCTACATCATCGTTGGGCTGATCTCACCGGACTCGGGACGTGTTGTGCTAGATGGCAAGGACATCACCGACCTCGCCATGTACGAACGCGCGCGCCAAGGCGTCAGCTATCTTCCGCAGGAGCCATCGGTGTTCCGCAAGCTGACCGTCGAGGAGAACCTGATGGCGATTCTCGAAACGCTGCCGATGAACGGGCGCGAACGGCGGGAGCGGCGCGACCAGTTGATCGAGCAACTAGGGCTCGAGACGGTGCGGCGGAGCAAGGGCTACATGCTCTCGGGCGGCGAGCGCCGGCGCGTCGAGATCGCGCGATCGCTGGTGATCAACCCGAGCTTTCTGCTGCTCGACGAGCCGTTCTCGGGCATCGATCCGATTCAGGTGCTCGAACTGCAGCGCATCATCTTCGATCTGAAGAATTCGGGGATCGGGATCCTGGTTACGGATCACAACGTGCGCGAGACCCTGGCGGTGACGGACCGGGCGTACATCATCAACAACGGGCGCATTTTCCGGTCGGGAACGCCCGAGGCGCTGGGGCACGACATCGAAGTGAAGCGCGTGTACTTGGGTGAGTCGTTCCGATTTTGAAGGCACAGCAAATTTACGGCGACTAGGATACAGTAGCTCTGATGCTTGCCCGAGCCGCATTCGCAGCGCTGTTCGCTCTCCCTCTCTTGGCCCGCGTGGAGCCCTTCGCGGCGGACTTCAAGTTCGTCGAGCCGTTCGGCATCGTCTTCGACAAAGCGGGCAACTCGTACGTGATCGAGTACAAGGGCAACCGCCTGATCCGGTTCGATCCCAATGGAAAGCCCACGGTGTTGCTCACGGACAAAGACGTGCACGAGCCACACGGCGTGGTGATCGCGCCGAATCAGCAACTCTTCATCGCTGACACGCACAACAACCGCGTGCTCCGCATGGATCTGAAGACTCGCGAACTGGTAACGGTGGCGGGCACCGGCGATGCTGGATTTGCGGGCGATGGCGGTCCAGCAGTGCAGGCGAAGTTCAAGGGCATCTTCGCGATCGACTTGGCTCCGGCCGGTGACAAGCTCTACATCGCCGACCTCACGAATCGCCGGGTGCGGATGGTGAATCTGAAGTCGGGCATCGTGAGCACGATCGCCGGAACGGGCGAGTCGGCCGAGCCCACCGACGGCGCGGATGCGGCCAAGAGTCCGCTGGTGGATCCGCGCGCGGTTGCCGCCGACGATCGGGGCAACGTGTACATTCTCGAGCGGCGGGGCAATGCGCTGCGCGTGGTGGATCGCGCGGGCCGCATCCGCACGCTGATCAAGCCGGGGAGCATCGAGCCGAATCTGAACGGCCCGAAGCATCTATGCATTGACCGCAACGGAGACGTCATCATTGCGGACGCCGAGAATCATCTGGTGCGGCGCTATTCGGTTAAGAGCGGCCGCACGGTGACGATCGCGGGCACGGGTAAGCCAGGCGACCGGATTGTGGCTGGCGATCCGCTGGCCACGGAGCTATCGCGACCGCATGGAGTGTGGGTGCATCCGAATGGGACACTCTACATTACGGACTCGTACAATCACCGGATCCTGAGGGTCAGATGACACGGCGCGAACTTCTCTCGCTGGGCGCGGGCTCCGCGTTGTGGGGCGCACTGCCCCCAACGAACGCGATCGCCGAGCCGCATTTTCCGAGCCGCCTCTACCAGTTCGTATGGCGCAATTGGGAACTGGTGGGCGTGACGCGCATGGCGGCGCTGCTGCGGACCAGCGCGGCGAACATCATTGCGCTCGGGCGGCAGATGGGACTCGCGAATGTACCCGAGCCTCCGGATTTGAAGCGGATCTACGTCACGGTCATCCGGCAGAATTGGCACTTGCTTCCGGAAGAGCAGTTGATCGACCTTCTTGGATGGGATCGCGCCAAGTACGACTTCACGCTGAAGGAAGACGATTTTCTCGATCACAAGCTGGGCAACGCGAAGCCGCGGTGTGAGGCGTTGGTCTATCGTGCGCCGAGTGCGGAGGAGCGTACGCGCGCGGCCGAGATCGCAGCGATGGTTCGGCTGGCGGCGCCTGCTTCGCAACCGGCGATGCACTTCATCCAAGAGCTGTCGAGCACGGCGTATCCGCGCCGGCGGAGTGCCGATGCGCGCGTCCGTTCCGGTGAAGTGGATCTTTCGGCGGGCTGGAAGGTGGAAGGATCTACGGATGCGATGAAGCGGCTGGAGCGCTACTTGCGCGAGGCCATGGGGGCGAGCCGTACGGGCGGGAAGCCGATTCGGGCGCGAATTTCCACCGATGGCACGAGCGAAGGTTGGCGCATCCGAGTTGCGGCGGATTCGATCGAGATTGAAGCGCATGATCCAGCCGGAATCGCGCAGGCTGTGTATGAGCTGCAGGATCGCATGGACGAGCGCGAGGGTCCGTTCCTGCGCATCGGCGTCACCGAGCGGCGAGCGGTGTGGAATCCGCGGTATCTCTATTCGTACTTCGCGCTCTACGGAGATCCGCTGCTCGAGCCCGAAGCTGATCCGTTTCCCGATGGGTATCTCGAGAAGCTCGCGCGCGGCGGGATCAACGGCGTGTGGATGCAGGCCGTTCTCAATTCGATGGCGCCCTCGCCCACGTTCCCTGAATTCGGCGCTGGTAGCGAGATCCGGCTTCGCAATCTGAAAGCGCTGGTGGAGCGCGCGTCGCGATTCGGGGTCAAGATCTATCTTTACCTGAACGAACCGCGCTCGATGTCAGCCGAGTTCTTCGCGAAACGCGAGGCCATGCGCGGCACGCCGTATCGCGAGTTGTTCGCGATGTGCACCAGCGCGCCCGAGGTTCGGCAGTGGATCACCGCAAGTCTCGCGCACGTGTTCGGCGCAGTGCCCGAGCTGGGCGGAGTCTTCACTATCTCGATGTCGGAGAATCACACCAACTGCTTCTCGCATGGAGGTGCGTGGCGCAAGGAAGTGCCTACAGCGGAAGGCTGCCCTCGATGCTCGCGCCGCCCGAGCTACGAGGTGTTGGCGGAACTGTTCCAGGCAATGCACGACGGGATTCGCCAGGGGAGCAAGACTGCGGAGTTGATCCACTATGACTGGGGCTGGCCCGATGATATGGCCGACAAGCTAATCCCGCTGCTCGCAAAAGACAGCCGAATTGTCAGCATCAGCGAATGGAGCCAGCCGGTGGAACGCGGCGGCGTCAAGACGAAGGTCGGCGAGTATTCGATGTCGGTGCCTGGGCCCGGTCCGCGGGCGACCCGGAATTGGAAGGTGGCGCGCGAGGCGGGTGTTGGGTCGCTCGCAAAGGTCCAGTTGAACAACACGTGGGAGATTTCAGCGGTACCGTTCATCCCAGTTCCGCAACTGGTGCTCGAGCATCTCGAGGGCCTCCGCAAGGCTGGCATCTCCGGACTGATGCCTTCGTGGACCTGCGGCGGCTACGCGTCACCGAACCTGGAAGCCGCGGCGATGATGTACGGCGATCCGCTGCCGCCGCGCGGGGAGATTCTCGAACGCGTGGCGCGCCGGCGATATGGGAGCGCGGCAGCGGCCGATGCGATTCAGGCGTGGAGCACGTTTAGTGAGGCGTTCCGCGAGTTTCCCTACGGCGTGCACGTGTACATTCTGCCGACGCAACATGGTCCGGCGAATCTGTTGCGGCTGCAACCGACCGGCGCATCGCCGGGAATGATCCTGTTTCCGCACGATGCATACAAGGCCTGGTGCGGAGCCTATCCGCCCGAGGTGGCGCAGAAGCAGTTGCAGGCGCTGGCAGGGAAGTGGTCCGCTGGGTTGCCGCGCTTCCGGCAAGCGGCGAAGCTGGCGTCGCCGGTAAAGCGCGAGAACGCGCGCACGGACCTGATGATCGCCGAGGCGTGCCAGATTCATTTTCAGAGCGCGGCCAATCAGATCGAGTTCTATCGCATGCGCGATGCCGGCAACAAGGCGCGCATGGTTGAGCTGGCCGAGGCCGAGATCGAACTTGCGCAGCGCCTGTATCCGATCGCGCGAGCGGTGTCGACGATCGGATACGAGGCATCGAATCACTACTACTATCGTCCGCTCGATCTCGCCGAGAAGGTGATCAACTGCCGCCAGGTGATCGCGGAACTGCGCCGGTAGGCGCGTTACGCCTTCGGCTTCAGCACGTCTTCCACGATGTTGGCGATGAGCGCCTTCCGCTTCTTGGTAAGGGCTTCGCGCTCGGGGTCATCCGCAGGTAGCGCGTCGATCTTCTTTTGCAGGTCCTCGGCTTGGCCGCGAAACTTCATGTCGTTCACCAGCCGGAGGCCGTCCACGACAGTATCGATGGCGACCTCGGTGCCGCCCTTCTGGTTGTAGAAGCGGCTCAAGACGGAAGCCGCGACAGCCGTCGGCGTGAACTTTGCGAAAGCCTCGTTCTTCTTGCCGTCTACCAGGTAGACGAGATAGGGTTCGTCGCCGTCGTAGACAGTGCCGGTCGCTTTGTCGACCAGTCCTTTGCCGATCTTGAAATCGAAGTCTGTCAGATTGAGATCTTGCGAGCAGAGGATGCGGTAGCCGGCCAGTGGCACTTCCACCCCAGGAATTTCGAAGTCGAGGTTGTCGGAGAAGGTCTGTTCGGGTCCTCCATCCACGAGCGAATCAGCCAGGTTTCCGCCCAGTTTGATCGCCAGGCCCGCGGCCAGCAGGACGCCCGAATACGGGCCGAAGATGGGAAGTCCCGCGGCGGACGAGAAAGCGTCGCCGACCTTTCCCACCAACTCATTGTTGAAATCGTTGAAGAAGATATCGAATGCGATGGATGTCGATGGAGAGGTCACAGCGGGTGAGTAGAACACCACTGCCGTCCCTTCTTCCGTGGCGCTCGGCCCCATCATGTTCGACTTGGCGGGCACTCGTTTCTTCAAAACGTTCAAGGCGCGCGGAGCTGCGTTGAAAGTGACCATGTCCTTCACCGCGGATGTGAGCAGCATTTCTTTCCGGCCTCCGCCGAATACGCTCTTCGGGAAGCGTCCGGTATAGACGTGGCGGATCATGACCAGTGCTGGAAGCCCGGTGCCGATGGGAGAAAAGGCTCCCGCTGTGGGAGCGGCGGCGAGCACTGCCGCTGGCGAAACGTGACCACCGGAGAACGGGATCGTGATGTCGGTGCGAGAGTCGTTTGCGTGCAACGCCCTCGTGAAGCGCTCCGTAGTCTCGGTGCGTTTCGAAGTGCGGGCAATCAGTTCCTCACGCGAGACGATTGTCTCTCCGAAAATGAAATGTTGGGGCATGGCAGGCTCCTTGGAACGGCATACACGCGCCCTAGCGGGCGGCGAGAGTGGGAACCTCGGCGGGTCTTAACGATGTTAGCGGAACACGAGAGAGAAAAGGGACACTCGTCAGCGCGCGCCACCGTGGAAATCCGACGAGGCACCTGCTTCGAACAACCGGAACACGTAGAGCGTTCCACCGGAACGATAGTTTTTCATCCACGGCGCACCCGCGCCTGTGTATCCGCCGATGGCGCCGCTCAGCCCTGACGCGATGGCGATGTATTGTTTTCCGTCGAGCCGATACGAGATCGGCGCGGCGCGGATTCCCGAGCCCGTTTGATACGACCACAACCGCTCGCCTGACTTCGCGTCGTAGGCGACGAAGCTTCCTTCCGCCTCGCCCGAGAAGACCAATCCGCCCGCAGTCACGAGCGTTCCCGCGCCCGCGGGAGTTCGGAACGGCACTTCCCACGCGGACTCGCCCGTATCCACGCGGATCGCCTTCAGCTTGCCGTAGGCTTTTCCGGGCAGGTAGCGGAATCCGCTCGGACCCGGCGCGAGCCCCTTCTTCTTCGCCTCCACGCCGTAGTTCGAAAACACGGCGCAGTTCTCGATCACCGGCACGTACACGAGCCGCGTCAGTGGACTATACGACATCGCGTTCCACTCTTTGCCGCCCGCCGCACCGGGGCAGACCTGCGTGCCTTCATATGACGCGATCGCGCTCGGTCGAACCATCGGGTGACCCTTGTCGTCAAACCCCGTGAGCCAATCGGCGCGCACGAACGCTTTGGCATAGAGGAACTCGCCGGTCTTGCGATCAAGCGCATAGAAGTGCCCGTTGCGATCGGCGTGAACCACGGCCTTCACTTTGCGTCCGCGGAAATCGAGATCGTCGATGAAGACGAGTTCATTCACTCCGTCGTAGTCCCAAACGTCGTTCGGCGTGTATTGGTAATACCAGGCGAGCTTGCCCGTATCCGCGTTCACCACTACGACCGAATCGCTGTAAAGATTGTCGCCCTTGCGCGCGCCGCCATCCATCACCGGGAACGGATTGCCGGTACCCCAATAGACGAGATTCAACTCGGGATCGAACGAGCCGTTCATCCACGTGGCCGCACCGCCCGTCTTCCAGGCGTCGCTCCAGGTGTCGCGCGACTCGGGGCCCGGCTCGGGGATCGTGTGGAAGCGCCAAATCTGCCGGCCGGAAGCAGCATCGTACGCCGCGATGAATCCGCGCGAAGCGAAGTCGCCGCCCGCGATTCCCGTGATCACTTTGTTGCCTGCGATCAGCGGCGGTGATGTGATGCTGAAGTTGTCTTCCACCTTGCCTACTTCGACATCCCACACCACGCGGCCGTCGCGCGCGTTGAGAGCCACCATGTGCGCGTCGAGCGTTCCGAGGTAGAGCAGTCCGTTCGCGACGGCGACGCCGCGATTCACCGGACCGCAACAATACTTCATCTTCTCGGGCAGTCGTCGCCGATAGTGCCAGATCTCCGCGCCCGTGCGAGCATCGATCGCGAAGACGTGATTCCACGCCGTGGCGAGATACAGCACGCCGTTGACGAAGAGCGGCGTGGCTTGCAGTCCATCGGGGACTCCGGTTTGAAAGCTCCACATCGGGACGAGGTTCTTCACGTTGCCCACGTGAATTTCCTCATGCGGAGAGAAGCGGCGATTGCCGTAGTCGCGGCCATACATCAGCCACTCGTCAGGTGAACGTTCGACGTCTACCAGCCGGGAAGATGCAACGTTGATTTCAGGAGCGCGTACCGTGGTGGTGGGTTGCATGGCCGTAGCCGAAAGCTTGCGCAGGTGCTTGACGACGGACAGGCTCGCGGTGGCATCCAGCTTGTCGCCGAACGCGGGCATCGCGGTGCCGCGCTTACCGTCTCGAATTGCGCGGTCGATTTGGTCATCCGTCACCGAAGCGTGCCACGCTACCGAGGTGAGGTCCGGGCCGGAGCCTCCTTCGGCGGTTGCGCCGTGACACACCACGCAGTGCGCGGTGTAGAGTTGCTGCCCTGGATCATTTTGCGCTGCGGCGAACGCGGCAAAGCCGGCTGCGAGTACGGCATGTTTCATCAGGCCCATGGGCAGAGTTTATCGAACTCGGCGCACCCACTTTTCGAGCTCCACCGCCCAGAACACGACACTGCTCAAAGCCAGGGCGAAAGCGAGTTCCGCCACCGACAGAGGATGCGTCTGAAAGAACGTGCTCAAAAATGGAACGTATATGAGAGCCACCTGCAGGACCACGGTCAGGCTCGCGGCTCCGAGCAACGCGGGATTTGACAGCAGTCCGATAGAGAGTAGCGACTCGCGCTCGCTGCGGATCGCAAGTGCGTGACCGATCTGCGACAGCGTGAGCGTAGTGAAGATGATGGTGCGCCATGCGGGATCGTTCGCGTGCCAGAACCAATAGCCGGCGCCCAGCGAGAGAGCAGCCATGAGCAGGCCAACCCAAAGCACATGGAGCCCAAGTCCGCGCGCGAAGATGCTTTCGTTCGGAGGATAGGGCGGGCGCCGCATGGTGTCGCGCTCGGGCGGCTCCACGCCGAGAGCCAGCGCGGGAAGCCCGTCTGTCACCAGATTCATCCATAAGATCTGCAGCGGCAACAGCGGCAGAGGCATGCCGAGGAAGGGCGCGGCGAGCATCAACCAGATCTCGCCCGAGTTCGTTGCGAGAATGTAGCGGATGAACTTGCGAACGTTGTCGTAGATGGTGCGGCCCTCTTCCACGGCCGCCACGATGGAAGCGAAGTTATCATCTACAAGGACCATGTCCGCCGCTTCTTTGGCGACGTCCGTGCCGGACAACCCCATGGCGACTCCGATGTCGGCCTTCTTGAGCGCCGGCGCATCGTTGACTCCGTCGCCGGTCATCGCCACGATGTGGCCGCGACGTTGGAGGCTCTCGACGATCTTCAGCTTGTGCTCGGGCGAGACGCGCGCATAGACCGGCACGGATTCGGCGCGCGATTCGAGCTCGCTCAAGGTGATCTGGTCGAGCTCTGGGCCGGTGACGGATGCGGGCTCATTCGCGATGCCGAGCTGCCGCGCGATCGCGAGTGCGGTAAGCGGATGGTCGCCGGTGATCATCACGGGCCGGATGCCGGCGGTTTTGGAACGCTCCACAGCAGGCACGGCTTCGGCGCGCGGCGGGTCGGCGATTCCGATCATGCCGATGAAGGCGAGGTCGCGCTCGAGGTCATCCAGGGAAGGAGCCGTTTCGAACTCGCGGAAGGCCACGCCCAGTACGCGAATGCCGCCACGGGCGAGTTCCTCGTTCTGTGTGGCGACGCGGTGGCGCGTCTCGGCGTCGAGTTGGGGGCAGATGTCGAGGAGCGCGTCCACGGCGCCCTTCGTAAACGCCACGACACCGCCCCCTGGCTCGCGATGCACCGTCGTCATCCGCTTGCGTTCCGAAGTGAACGGCAACTCGGCGATGCGGGGCTGCAGTCGCTCGAGATCCGGCTTGAGCAAACCGAAGCGCTGAGCCACCTCGGTAAGGGCGGTCTCGGTGGGGTCGCCGATGTGTTGGTCCTTCTGGACCGAAGCGTCATTGCACAGGCACGCGCCGGTGAGCAGGAGCCGAAGCGCCGGATCGAGCGGTGGCTGTCCGGACCTGAGATCGTGCATGCGATCGGGAAGTTGCAACACGACGGCGGTCATTCGGTTCTCGGTGAGCGTGCCGGTCTTGTCCGAGCAGATCACCGTCACCGAACCGAGCGTCTCCACAGCGGGGAGCTTGCGAATCAGCACACGCCGCGCGAGCATGCGCTGCGCTCCGAGTGACAGCGCAATGGTGACCACGGCGGGAAGCCCTTCCGGCACCGCAGCCACGCCGATGCTCACCGCCGTGAGGAATAGCAGTTTGAGATCTTCGCCGCGCAGCAGCCCGAGCGCGAAGATGACTGCCACCAGACCGAGCGCGACCAGTGCGAGCCACTTGCCGAGATGATCCAAGCGCCGTTGCAGTGGCGTCGCTTCAGGCTCCACCTCCTCGAGCAGGCTCGCGATACGGCCGAGTTCCGTACACATCCCGGTGGCGGTGACGATTCCAACGCCGCGGCCTGCTGTCGCGAACGTGCCCATGTAGGCCATGTTGACGCGGTCACCGAGGGCGGTATCGGTGCGAGTCATCGCAGCCGGGTTCTTTTCCACGGGCTCGGATTCACCGGTCAACGCAGCTTCGTGCGTACGGAGCCCGGCGAGTTCCACCAAACGGCAGTCGGCTGAAATCGCATTGCCGGCTTCGAGCAGTACGATGTCGCCAGGAACGAGATCTCGCGAGGCGATTTCGCGAACGATGCCGCCCCGGCGCACTTTCACGACCGGCGCGGCGAGCCGTTTGAGCGCCGCCATCGCCTTCTCCGCACGGTACTCCTGAGTGAAGCCCAGCAGAGCGTTCAAGACGACGATGGCTCCGATGGCGACCGTGTCTTTGAAGTCACCCAACGCCGCCGATACGCCCGCCGCAATGATGAGGATCACCATCATCAGAGCCGTGACCTGCTCCCAAAGGATGGCCCACGGGCTGCGCGCTCCGCGCTCGACGAGTTCATTGGCGCCGAAACGGAGCAGGCGCGCTGCAGCCTCGGCGTCAGTGAGTCCCGCGTGAACGGCCGTTGCGAGTTCGCGCTCTACCGTCTCCGGTTCGAGCGAATGCCACGAATGCGCCGTTTCACCCATTGATCCGCGATCTCGCGCAGGCCGTCACACCACTACATGCTCGGGTGCGCCTTTGAGAAACGCCTCCACATTGTCGAGTGACATCGCCAAGCCCGCTTCGAGCGTTTCCGGCGTGACACCCGAACAATGCGATGTAAGCACGACATTCTCCAACTTCGTAACGGTCTCGGGCGTGCGCCGTCAAACAACGACGTGCTCGGGCGCCCCTCTGAGAAACGCCTCCACATTGTCGAGCGACATCGCCAGACCCGCTTCGAGCGTTTCCGGCGTGACACCCGAACAATGCGGTGTGAGCACGACATTGTCCAACTGCGTCAAGGCGTGCCCAGGGGGCAAGGGTTCCACTTCGAAGACATCGAGTCCGGCGGCGGCGATGCGCCGCGCGGCCAGCGCGTCCACCAAGGCGGCTTCGTCAACGATGGCTCCGCGAGCGGTGTTGATGAAGATCGCCGAGGGCTTCATCAGAGCCAGTTGGGGCGCGCCGATCAGCTTGTTGGTCTTCTCCGAAAGGCGCAGGTGGAGACTCACCACGTCGCTATCGCGCAACAACATTTCCAGCGGAACTTGTTCGAAGCCGCGATCGGGGCCGGGGTTCATGGTCCAGGCGATAACACGCATGCCGATAGCCGCGCCGAGCCGACCGAACTGGCTGCCGATGGCGCCGAGCCCGATGATACCGAGCGTCTTGCCCGCCATCTGCAGCATCTGCCCTTTCTGCCACTGGCCCGCCCGGACCGATCCGTCGAGTTGCGGAATCTTGCGCGCCAGTAGCAACATCATCGCCAGGCAATGTTCGGCGATCGAGAATGCCGCAACGCCGGGAGTGTTGGTGACGCACACGCCGTGGCGGCGCGCGGCTTCGAGATCCACATTGTCCGTGCCGGTGCCCCAGATCGAGAGCTGCTTCATCGCCGGACAAGCCGCGAACACGCTCGCGGGAAATCGCGTGGAAGAGCGAACATTGATCACGATGGGCGCGCCCCCGATCCGCTCGAGAAGAGCGGCCTCGGAGCCGGGCAGAGTATCGAAGTACTTCACGTCATGGCGTGTGCGAAATCCCTGATAGGCCGCGCTCGAACCGAGCACCACGGGAAAGTCATCGGGTACGACGATCATCGGAAACGCTCCAGTTTTGCTTGGAACCCGGGACGGTCAAGCACTTCGCGATTGACCACTGACGCCGGCACTTCCCCACGGGACAGCGCCAAAACGCCATCGGAGGCTTCGCTGCCGTTGTTCTGCATAAGCTCGTTGGTCCAGGCCATCGCGTGCGGCGCAAGAATGCAGTTGTCGAGCGCGAAGAGCGGATCGTCTTTCGGCGCGGGCTCCACGGGGAAGACGTCAATGCCGGCGCCGGTGATCCATTTCTCGCGCAGGGCCTTGACGAGCGCAGCGTGCTCGACGATCGGTCCGCGAGCGGTGTTGATGAAATACGCAGTGGGCTTCATCAAGCGGAAATGACGCTCCTGAACCAGATTCTCGGTCCTCTTGTTGAGCAGCACGTTCACCGTGACGAAGTCGCTCTCGCGGAAGACGGTGTCCATGTCGACCATCTCGACGCCAAGAGCCGCCACTTGGTCCTGCGTGACGTTCGGATCGCAAGCAATGCGCCGGCCGAAGTTGAATGACTGCGACATGCGGAACATCTCCTGGCCGATATTGCCGCAGCCCACCGAGCCAAGCGTCTTGCCCGCGAGGCTGACGCCCAACCGGGGGAGCGCTCCACGCCACTTACCCGCGCGCACTGTTGCATCCTGCGTGGGAAGATCTTTCGCAAGCGCCAGCGCGAACGTGAAGATGGCTTCGGCGACGGGGCGCTTCACCGAGTTCGGCGTGATGGTCAGCGCCACATCGTGCCGAGTGAGCGCATCCGTATCGATGCGATCGTAGCCCACACCCCAGCGCGCCACGCACGCCAGGCGCTCCACGCCTTCGAGGCTCGCGTCATTGATGCGAGTGGCCAGGGCGAACACGGCGTCGAGGTCGCGCAATGCATCCGGTGTGGACTGGTGATTCGGAAACGCAGGCAGAGGCACTATCTCGATGCCAGCGTGGCCGGAGAACTTCGCGCGCAACACCTGCTCGGCGGCTTCGCGCGCTTCGGTGTAGAAATCGGAGGAGACTCCGAGGCGAAACATTTTCATAAGCCTTTGGCGGAAGCCATGTAAATGGCATTCAGCAGGAATTTGAATGTGCCAGTGGACTGGGCACGGAACTGCGGCCGGAATCCGAACAGGATCACCTTACCTTTGCCGTGACGTGCTTCCACCAGGATCGGTTTGCCGAGCACGGCTTTCTCGCCCGAGATCCAGCCGCTGGCCAGCAGCTTCGACGAGGCATAGCGAGCCACCGTCTTCACTTCGCGCGGACCATGCTCGAACGCAGGCGCGAGCGTCGACTCCCAGGCTTGCCCGCCGGTCAGAAACGCGTACGCTTCGGCAGGCATGCCCGCTGCAAGCGGATGCGACGTATCGACATCAATGCGGATCAGTGAGCCGGGACAGTAGAATCCACCGCCTTCGCGGATCAACGGCCGTAGCGGCAGCGGGAAATTCTCGGTTGGCAACTCGGCGGCGTCATCCAGTGCGATCAACGTGCCGCCGACGCGCACGAACGCTTCGAGGTTCGCGAGGCCGGCCAGCCCGATACCGCCGCTGAACTCGGGACGCTGCACCACCTTCTCTTCGCCGGGGATCGGATTGCTTCGCGCCGGGTGCTCGCCCAAACGCGCGCCGTGTACGATCGCGCGAGCGCTCTGCGACGCGAGCACGATGCTGTCGAAGCGGTCACGGAGATCGTCTTTGACGAAGTCGCCATTGTGGATGATCGAGTACGGCACGCGGTGTTCGTCGAGCACGTATTGGGTCCAGCCGGTGTCCATGTTCGAGACGTAGGGCTCGTAGAGCCCTACTCTCGGCGCCGCCATCAACCAGGCCGCCTGATCGGCAGTAGTGGCGAACTCTCCATTGGCTTTGCGCCGAACCTCGCGGCCATTGGCCAACTGCGCGGCCAACCAGACGAAGCTCGCATTCTCTCGATGATCGCGCGAAGGGGTCGCTGTTTCGATCGCTCCGGCGGGTTCGAGGTCGGCGGCGAACGTGTCTTCCACGCGAGCGGCGGTGACGCCCATGTTCATGCTGAGCGTCCAGCCGGCGACATCGTAGGGGCGCTTGGTCGGTCCCGCTTGGCCGGCACGGATCTCCGGGTACTTCTGCGGTTCGAGCAGATCCACTAGATAAGAACGGAAGGGCTGCCCCGCGAAGATCACGTGCGACCCGGCGGCGTAATCCTTGCCGCCCGCGCGAAACGCCGAGCGTGCGCGCTGCACTTGAACGCCCGCCCATTGCATGCGGCGCAGCATGTCGAGCGCGCTCGGGTGATCCCACTGTTCAGATGGAATGACATAGGCGTAGGGCCGGCCCGCCTTGCCGGATGCCGTGGCCGCCGATGCCATTTCCCAAGACTTGTACAGGAAGTGGCTCGATCGCGCGGCAGCCAGTTCCAGGATCGCGAAGTCCGCCGTGAGCATGTACTCGATGGCGTCACGTGTGCCCCATTTGCCGCCGAGCCATGGGCGCTCGTAGAACACGCTCGCCTCGCGCGTGGGCATGCCGTTGGCGAAGCGATCCGGCAGATCTTCCTTCTTGTAGCGGCCCGGAGTGCCGAACCCGTAGAGCGCGGTTTCGGTGAGGATCCCGTGCATGTTGTGAAACGCGGGCACGCTTCGCAATCCGCCATTCCACCAACCATCGAAGCCGTGATAGGAGAGCACGCCGGTCTTGCCTTCTCGCGCGAATCGCTCCTTCATTGCGGCGCCGATGCCGTTGATGCCTTCCATGACGGGCGCGGGGATGTTCGGGTTCAACGGCTCGGCGTAGGGCGGCACGAAAATGCGCGCCGGAAACGCGGGGGCCTGGTGCTGGTTGTAGACGATCTGCGGGAACCATTCCTGGAACAGCAGACGCGAGACGTTGCGTGTCTCCGCCAAGTTGAGCATGAACCAGTCGCGATTGTTGTCGTGCCCGGCGTACTTCTGATAGAGCCATGGCAGCGGCGCGAGTTCGTGTGGCGTGCCCACGTTGCCGCGATACCAGTGCACGATCCAATCGAGCCCGTCTGGATTGATGACGGGCACCTGCATGAGAATCACCTTGTCGCGAATGCGGCGCGTCTCGGCATCCTCCGCCGTGGTCATTCGATAGGCGAGATCGAAGGAGTGCTGGACGGGAGCCACTTCGCTCGCATGGAGCCCGGAGTCGATCCACACGACCGCCTTGCCTTCTTCGGAGAGCCGCCGCGCCTCATCCTCGGAAGCCTCGCCGAGCGCAAGCTTGCGGCTGATCTCGCGAAAGCGGTCGAGCTTCGCGAGGTTCTCCGCCGAGGAGAGGAACGCGACGTACGTCGGCTTGCCGAGCGCGCTCTTGCCGAACTCCACCAGGCGAATGCGATCGCTTTCGCGAGCGAGGCGCTGGAAGTATCCGGTTACGTCCGCGTAGTCAGCCAGTTTGAAGTCTTCGCCGGGCGTGTAGCCCAGATACTCTGCCGGAGTGGGGACAGCGGCCTGCGCCACCGCGATCCACAAAAAAACATGGCGGAGAATTCCGGGCACAAGGCACAATGATACTATGCCCGTTTCCGCAGACACGTTTCGTGTGGGGCTGGTGCAGATGACCTGCTCGCCAGACCCCGCCGAGAACCTCGCCAAAGCAGTCGACCGTACCCGTCAAGCCGCCCGCCAAGGAGCGCAGCTCGTTTGCTTGCAGGAGTTGTTCCGTTCACAGTACTTCTGCCGCGAGGAGAATCCCGATCTGTTCGACTTGGCCGAGACCGTGCCAGGGCCTTCGACCGAGGCGCTGGCCAAAGTCGCCGCGAAACATAAAGTGGTGATCGTGGTTCCGATCTTCGAGAAGCGCGCCCGCGGGCTCTATCACAACAGCGCCGTGGTGATCGACGCCGATGGATCCACGCTCGGCATCTATCGCAAGATGCACATCCCGGACGATCCGCTCTACTACGAAAAGTTCTACTTCACACCAGGCGACCTAGGCTTCCGCAATTTCGACACGCGCTACGGCCGGATCGCCGTGCTCATTTGCTGGGACCAGTGGTATCCGGAAGGCGCGCGGCTAGCCGCACTCGGCGGCGCTGACATCATTTTCTATCCGACGGCGATCGGCTGGCATCCGATGGAGAAGCAGCAGTACGGATCCTCGCAGCGAGACGCATGGCGCACCGTGCAGCGCGGCCACGCCATCGCCAACGGCATCTATGTGGCGGCGCCGAATCGCTGCGGATACGAGGGTCCGCCGCCGCGGCCCGATGCCAAGAGCGGCATCGAGTTCTGGGGCTCGTCGTTCGTGTCGGACCCATTCGGTGTGCTGGTGGCCGATGCGCCGGTGGACAAAGAAGAAATCCTGATCGCCGAATGCAGCCGCGGCCGAATCGAAGATGTGCGCCGCAATTGGCCCTTCCTCCGGGACCGGCGCGTTGACGCATTTGCTCCGCTGACGAGCAGGTGGCTGGGCGAATGAGGGGGATGCAGTTTCGGATGCCGGCCGAGTGGGAACCGCATGAAGCAACCTGGCTCGCATGGCCGCACGAGCAATCGGACTGGCCGGGGAAGTTCGAGCCGATCCCTTGGGTCTATGGCGACATCGCGCGGCATCTCTCGCGAGTGGAGCGTGTGCGTCTGCTGGTACGCGATGCGAGCGAGCGCCGCGCCGCCACGGCCGTGTTCCGCAAGTGCGGCGTCGACATGGCCGCGGTGGATTTCTACACCTGCCCGACGGATCGCAGTTGGGCTCGCGACTTCGCTCCGATCTTCGTGCGCAAGGCCAAGCAAGGCGTCGCCATCACCAACTGGAAGTTCAACGGCTGGGCCAAGTACTCGAACTGGAAACACGACAACGCGGTGCCGCATTTCGTTTCGCGCAAGCTCGGGATCGAAGAGCATCCTATTGACATGGTGCTCGAAGGCGGGAGCATTGACGTCAACGGTCACGGGCTCATGCTCAGCACCGAGGAGTGCTTGCTGAGCGACGTGCAAGCGCGCAACCCCGGGCTCGCGCGGCTGGATCTCGAAGTCATCTTCGCCAACTGGCTCGGCATCCGGCGAGTGCTGTGGCTGAAGCGCGGCATCGCTGGTGACGATACGCACGGGCACGTGGACGACCTGGCGCGCTTCACCGATCCGCACACGGTGGTGACGGTGGTGGAGTCGAGCAAGCGCGACGAGAACTACGAGCCATTGCGCGAGAATCTCGAACTCCTTCGGCGGATGGCGAAACAGGGATTCATCGGGCGCATCGCGACCTTGCCCATGCCGGAGCCCATTTGGTTTGACGGTCAGCGGCTGCCAGCGAGCTACGCGAACTTCTATATCGCAAACAAGCTGGTGCTGGTGCCCACTTTCAACGATCCGCGCGATGCCGAAGCGCTGAACACGCTTGCGGCGCTGTTTCCGCGCCGTCGCGTCGTGGGGATCCACTGCCGTGACCTGGTGCTCGGGCTCGGAACGCTCCATTGCATGACGCAGCAGCAGCCAGCCTCACGCGGGCGTCAGTAACACCTTCAGCACGCCCGCCGAGGCTGCTCGCTCGAAGGCAGCGGGCGCCAGGGAAAGCGGGTACCGCGCGGCGACCATCTCGTCGAGCTTCAGTTTCGGCAGCATCCGCAGCGCGGGTTCGAACCGGCCGCAGCGCGAGCCGACCAGCGTGATCTCGTTCACGATCGACGTGGCCGCGTTGAACGAAACAGCTCCATGCACCGTGGACTTCATCACGACAGTTCCGCGCGGGCGCGTCATTCCGATGGCGGTTTCGAGCCCCGCCGGCGAACCCGTCGCGTCGACCACGATGCCGAACTCCGCCTGCGGCAGCCGCTTTCGCACCACCTCAGTAGCGGCGCCAACGGCAGCGGAGATTGCGAGCTTCTCCCGATGCCGGCCATAGTGCATCACCTGCGCTCCGTGAATCGTGAGCACCTGTGCGATCAAGAGCCCAAGCTTGCCGTCACCGAGTACCGCGACCTTGGCGCCCTTCGGAATCTTCACCTGATCGAGGATCTCGCACGCGGCAGCCACAGGTTCCACGAACACCGCACGCTCGGTGGAGATCCGCGCGGGCACCACATGGAGGTTGGCATCTGGCAGAGTGAGGAACTCCGCGAACGCACCGGGATGCCGAACGATTCCGAGCACCGTGCGCGCAGGGCAATGGCGGCCGAGTCCATTCGAGCACCACTCGCACCGGCGGCAAGCGAGATTGATCTCGCCCACCACGCGTTTGCCGATCAGAGCCTTCGTGTCTGACGCCACCACCTCGCCCACGAACTCGTGTCCGGGGCGTCCGCGAAAACCGTAATAGCCGCGTTGCAACTCGAGGTCGGTATTGCAGATACCGGCAGCGAGCAGGCGAATGAGCGAGAAGCCCTCGGCTCGCGCGGGCACAGCGGACCGCCGGACCTTCGCGAGCCCGCCAGCCAAGTGAACGGAGATCATGAACGGCCAGTATAGCGGCTGCCGCGGCTGAAACTGGATATTCACAACTGACTGGTAGACTGAAAAGAACAATGGAAACACGCTGTATGCCCATTACTCGCTTCGCTCTTTCGCTACTCTTCGCAGCTTGCGCCTTCCCCCAGTCCGAGATCGCCAGCGCCACCCTCAATGGAACCGTAACAGACCCCACGGGGGCTGCGGTGGCCAACGCCAAAGCAACTGTTCGCAGCCTCGAAACCGGATTCGTGCGCTCGATGCCGACCACATCCGCCGGCTTGTACAGCTTCCGCGGAGTTCCGCCGGGCACTTACGAGGTGACCGTCGAGATGTCCGGATTCAAGAGCGCAGTTCGAAAGGACATCACCTTGACCGTGGGCGCGGTGGTGACCGTAGATGCTCGCCTCGAGATCGGTGCGGCGACTGAAACCGTCACCGTGTCGAGCGAGACTCCAGTAATCGAGACCTCGCGTTCGAGCACGGCGGCCACGGTCAATTCCGCATCGGTTGCCAATCTTCCGCTCAACGGGCGGAGCTTCATCGACCTTGCGCTGTTGACGCCAGGCGTGGTGAAAGATCCCACTCGCGGCGGCGACTTCTCTTTCGGGGGACAGCGTGGTCCGAACAATGCCGTGACCGTCGACGGGGCCGATTCGAACAACCTCTTCTACGGACAAGCCACGGGACGAACGGGACTTCGTCCACCTGCATTCAGCCAAGGCGCGGTGCAAGAGTTCCAGGTGAGCACGAACTCGTTTCCGGCCGAGCAGGGCCGCGCCAGCGGCGGTGTGATCAACGTGATCACCCGGTCGGGCACGAATCAGTTTCACGGGGAAGCATTCGAGTTCTATCGCGACAAGGGCATGAACGCCAACATCTTCATCAACAACCGCAATGGCGCTCGAAAGAATCCGTATCACTTCAACCAATTCGGCGGAACGCTCGGTGGTCCCGTCAAGCGGGACAAGCTGTTCTTCTTCCTCAGCTATGACGGCCAGCGCAACAAACAGTCGCAGGTGGTGGTGCCCAACATCACACCGCCTGGAGGAGCGTCTGGTCCGTTCGGCAAGTACCTCACACCGTATTTGATCGGGCTCCAGAACAACCTGGGCCTGGTGAAGATGGACTGGAACATCTCCGACCGCGAGCGCCTCAGCGTTCGCTACAACATGAGCCGGTACACGGGGCTGAACCAGGAGTCGTTCGGTTCGAACATCGCCGAGGAGCATTCGGGGAACAACGAAGTCAACACCGATAACCTGGCCGCGACCTACAATCGCACTTTCGGATCGAATGTAGTCGTCGAGGGCCGGTTCAACCTCGTGCAGGACAAGCAGCCCGGCTATGCGAACACCAAAGGTCCCGAGGTGAACATCATCAACGGCATCGTGTTCGGAGCCAACAACTTCAGTCCGCGATACACGAACACCTACGCGTATCAGCCTACGGCGAACGTGTCTTGGCTGCGCTCGCGCCATGCGTTCAAGTTCGGGTTCGACTTCAACTTCCTCCGCGCGGAGAACTATTTCCCTGGATTCTTCGCCGGCGGATTCACGTTCAACAGTTATGACGACTTTCTGAATCAGCGGCCGTCTCAATTCCGGCAGTCGTTTCCCGGATCCGGTACGGAGTTCCCGATCAGCCGCCCCGACGTCAACGAGTGGGCCTTCTTCGCGCAGGACACGTGGCGTGTTACGGACCGGCTGACTCTCAACTACGGCCTCCGCTACGATTACTTCGCCTTCCGGCAACCGGACTACAACAATCCGAACGCGGGGCTGGCGGCGGCCAACCTTCGAACCGATCGGATCCCGACCGACAAGAAGAATCTCGGTCCGCGATTCGGCTTCGCCTATCGGGTGACGCAGAGCGAAAAGGTGGTTGTGCGCGGCGGCTACGGTATCTACTATGGGCGCACGCCCGGTCTCCTTCTCAGCACGGCGATCCTCAACAACGGATTCGCTTCGGCGCAGTATCTGGTGACCTCGAACATTCCCACATACCCGAATGTGCTGAAGGCGGCGCCCGGACCAGGCACGCCTCCGGATATCTATGTGACGGATCCGAATTTCAAGACTCCTCGGACCCAGCAGTTCAGCCTGCAAACCGAGATCGCGGTTGGTGGAAAGGCGAGCGTCACCTTGGGCTACCTCGGTGTCAACGGAACGCACCTGACCCGAACTCGCGACATCAACCTATTCCCGTCCGTTCCCACGGCCGGCTTTTTCTGCCCCACGTTCGCTGCCTGCACTGCGGCGCAAGGCACTCCGATGACTTTCGCGCGCCATCCGGGCACCGCCGGACCCGCCCGGCCCAATCCCGCTTTCGGACGCATCTCACTGTTCGACAGCGGTGGAAACTCCATCTATCACGGCGGCTTCGTGCACTTCCAACGCCGGTTCGCGCAGAATTTCCAAGTGCAAGCATCATACACGCTTTCGAAAGTGATCGACACCACGCCCGATGGAACGTCCGTGGTCCCAGGCAACGCCGGCGACGACGCCAAAGTGGCGCAGGACACGCTCCTGCCGAACCTCGATCGCGGTCCTGGACTGGCAGATATCCGCCATCGGCTGGTCTTGTCGGGGAACTGGGACATCGCGTACGGCAATAAGGCAGGGAACCGTGCGATGAGAACGATCCTGGGGTACTGGCACCTCGGACTACTTACTCAAGCACAGTCTGGACGCGCATTTTACGACATCACCACCGGCGACCCCGGCAACGATAGTAACACTGCAAATGACCGGTCGCCTGGCGTTGGCCGCAACACAATCCGCGGGCCCGAGTTCGCTACCGTTGACGTTCGGGTGTCCAAGGATATCCCGGTGTGGGCGGAACGGGTCCGGCTGCAGTTGATTGGCGAGGCCTTCAACATTCCGAATCGAGCCAACATCAACGGGATGCTGACCACGCGGTACACCTATAGCGGCGGAGCCTTCCGGCCGTTGTTCAATCCAGCGGTCCCGTCGACGACGTTTGGTTGGGTGCAGTCGACGTTCGATCCGCGGATTCTGCAACTGGCCGTGAAGCTGATCTTCTAGGATCGGCGTTCACCATGAGACGGGGATATCCCGTGGTAGGGGTGTGAGAGCTATAGACACGCGGTGGGCGGGTGAGTAGAATTGAGATTGGTATGGCAACACCACAGCCCGCCCTTGCGCCGCCCGCTGTCCGGATCGAATGGCAATACCAGGAGTATAAAGGCCTGGTAGCGCGCACTGTCGAGGTGCTCGGCAGCGATCTGGAAGCAACGAAATGGCTCTCGAGCCCGAGTAATGACTTCGAAAAGCGGACGCCGCTCCAGGAATTCGAGCGTAACGGGCTGCCTCCGGTCTTGCACGTGCTGGGTAAGATCGAACACGGCATCTTCTCTTGACCCCATCGGGTCTCCAGTTGGCCCCGTTCGTCTACAACGGGCCTCTGGAACTGTAAGGGCCAACGCGCGGTTTACGCTGCTACGTCTCGAGCACTTGCATTGACCGAGGTCCTGGTGCATATGCCCCGCACGCAGCGGCCGCTCGGCTACTCGATGGTCACGATCGAGCTCAAAGCCGGCGCCGATATCGTCGTCCGCCGGTCAATCGACGAAGCCGCCGCCTGGTTCACCCGATTCGGCGAAGTACTCTCGGGATCCGGCGAGGATCCGATTGCCTTGGTTGCCCCGTCCGTGCTCGTCCCCGAATACAACGTGGTCCTCTACCCTCGCGCGACGGCTTTCAAACCGGACTTCGTATCAGTGAAATCCGTGGTCCCGTTCAGGTTCGACGAGCGGTTCTTTGACGATCCCGCCTTGGCCGCATCGCTATAATCAGGGTTCCATGCCCGTTCCCGAACTCGTCTGTTTCCAGACGTCTTGTCGCGCCCGTTATCCCATCACGGAAGTCATCTACAACTGCCCCGCCTGCGGTGGACTGCTCGAAGCTTCCTATGACTTTTCCGGCCTCGATCCGGCCACGGCCAAGAAGCTCTGGCGCGAGCGCCGCATGTCGAACGCGCCACTCGACCAAAGCGGAGTCTGGCGCTATCGCGAGTTACTCCAGTTCGCCGACGCCAGTGCGTGCGCGGTGACACTGCGCGAAGGAAACACCCCGCTCCTGGCCGCACCCCGAGCCGCGCGATACGCCGGCATGGACCGCCTCGTCTTCAAGCACCAGGGATTCAACCCCACCGGCTCGTTCAAAGACAACGGCATGACATGCGGCGCCGCGCAAGCCGTCAAGCTTGGCATGGAGCGTGTTGCCTGCGTCTCCACCGGAAACACGTCTGCCTCGATGGCAGCCTACGCCGCCGCGGCGGGACTCCAGCCGATCATCTTCATCCCGCATGGCAACATCAGTTACGGCAAGCTCGCGCAGGCGCTCGAATACGGAGCACTTACTCTGCAAGTGGAAGCCAACTTCGATCAAATCCTGAAGCTCGTGCGCGTGCTGGCCGAAAAACTCGGCATCTACTTACTGAATTCCATCAATCCGTTTCGCATCGAAGGCCAGAAGACGATCATGGTCGAAATGCTCGATCAGCGGGATTGGCGAGTGCCCGACTGGGTCGTCGTCCCTGGAGGCAATCTCGGTAACGTGTCGGCGTTCGGCAAAGGCCTGCGCGAACTCCGCCAACTCGGATTCATCGATCGCCTACCCAAGCTTGCCGTGGTGCAGGCATCGGGCGCCGCGCCGTTCTACGAGTTCATGAAGGCGCCGTCCGAAACCGCTTACACTGCCGTGGAGCATCCAGAAACTCTGGCAACCGCAATCAAGATCGGCGACCCGGTGTCGTGGCCCAAGGCCTGGCACGAGGTCGCCACATCAGGCGGCGTCGTGGAACAGGCTACCGAGCAGGAGATCGCCGACGCCAAAGCCGTGATCGGCGCGTGCGGCATCGGGTGCGAACCAGCTTCCGCAGCCACGCTCGCTGGCTTGAAGAAACTGGTGGCGAACAAGACCATCCAGCCCGGCGAAGATGTCGTCGCCGTGCTCACGGGCAACGTTCTCAAAGATCCCGATTACATCTACCGCTATCACACCGGTCAATTGAAGACCCCCGCCGGCGAGCCCATCGTGGCCAACTTCGGCAACCAGCCGATCGTGGTCCCCAACGACCCCGGCAAGATCGCCGAGATCCTCAATCGCGCCGCGTAGCCCTTGCTATACTGCCAATTCGCCTCACCGAGTCTCACCTCAACCAGGAGCCCATTCACTTGCGAGTCGGACTGATCGGAACCGGCGCGATCTCGAGCATGCATTCGCGCGCGTACAAGAACATCGGCTACGAGATCGTATGCTGCACCGACATCAACGAAGAAGCTGGCAGAAAGTTCGCCGAAGCCAACAACTGCGAATTCGTCAAGACGTATCAGGAAGTCTGCCGGCATCCGAAGGTCGATTACGTCGACGTCTGCACGTTCCCCGATTTCCGCCTGCAACCTGTGCTCGCTTGCGCGGAATCGAAGAAGCATATTCTCCTCCAGAAGCCGATCTCCACGAACCTGAAGACCGCGCGAAAGTTGATCGACGTGGCGAAGAAAGCGCGCATCACGCTGGGGGTGGTGAGCCAGCACCGGTTCGACGATTCATCGCTTTTCCTCACCAAGGCGCTCAAAGCGGGCCGTCTCGGCAAGATCCTGCAGGCTGACGCGTACGTGAAGTGGTGGCGCACGGCCGCATACTACTCGCGCAAGATCAAAGGCTCCTGGGACGTGGAGGGCGGTGGCGCGCTCATCAACCAAGCCGTGCATCAAGTCGACGTGCTGCTGTGGCTGATCGGCCCCGTGAAAGAAGTGTTCGGCTACTGGCAACTCGGCTCGGTCCACAAGATCGAATCCGAAGATGTGGTCACCGCGCTGATGCGTTACAAGAACGGCGCGCAAGGCGTCATCCAGGCAGCCACCGCGTTCTATCCCGGCTACTCCGAGCGAATCGAGATCCACGGGACCAAAGGCACGGCGGTGCTCACCGGCGACAAGCTCACTACTTGGGACGTGCATGACGACTCGGGCGACCCCGCGCCGGTGGAGCAAATCGTGAAGTCTGGCGCGTCCGATCCCATGGCGATCCCCGTCACTCCCGTCGAACGCCAGTTCCTCGACTTCGGCAACGCCATTCAGTCGCGCAAGAAGCCGGCCGTGTCCGGCGAAGACGGCTATCGCGCCCTCGAACTCGTGCAGGCGGTGTACAAATCCTGCCGAACCGGGAGGAAGGTCGCGATCGGATGAGTTGGCGCCTTCGAGTGCCGGCGACCAGCGCCAACCTGGGCCCCGGCTTCGACGCGCTGGGTCTCGCGTTGTCCGTACATCTGGTCTGCCGGTTCCGGCGGTCGGAACGGCTCCGCATCCGTGTCACCGGCCGCGACGCGGACAAGATCGCCGCCGATGAGTCCAACCTGATCTGGCAAACCGCCGCTCGTGTCGCCGAGCAGCACGCCACTTCCCTTCCCTCGATCGAACTCGACATCGACAACGGCATCCCGCTCGGCAAGGGCCTCGGATCTTCGGCTGCGGCATTGACCGCTGGGGTGGTCATTGCCAACCGCCTGCTCGACCTCAAATGGAAACCCCCGCGCATTCTCGACGAAGCAGCGCACATCGAAGGCCATCCCGACAACGTCGCCGCCTGCGTTCTCGGCTCGATCGTAGCCACCGCGCTCGATAGCGGCAACGTCGCGCGCGCCGTCCGGCTCGAGATCCACGAGCGGTATCAGGTGGCCGTTGTCGTACCTGATTTCGCCCTGCCCACTCACGAGGCTCGAGCCGTGCTGCCTACCGGATACTCGCGCGCGGACGCCATCTTCAACGTGCAGCGCTCGGCGCTGCTGATCGCCGCGTTGATCAGCGGAACCACTTCCGCGTTTCCGGCCGCGCTCGAAGATCGCATGCATCAGCCGTATCGCTGCCGCCTGGTGCCCGGACTCGAGCAGATCCTGAAACTGCGCGCACCCGGACTGCTCGGTTGTGCGTTGAGCGGAGCCGGTCCATCCGTGCTCGTGTTCTACGAACGTGGCTGCGAGCACGTTTGCGAGCACGTCCGCGACATCTTCGCGAACCACGGCAAGCAATCGGAAGTGTTGAAGGCTGCCATCTCGCCGGAAGGATACACCATCGAGGAGGATCGCCAACCATGGAAGTAGGATCGAAGGCTCTCGCCGCGTTGAAACTGCCGGCACGCGATCTTGCCGACAACCCCTCGTCGCAAAAACGCTTCGCGGACGGAGCGGCGTGGAAGATCGAGATTCCCTCCACAGAAGGGCCGCGCGCTCTGGCCGCTGTGATCGAGGAAGCCAAGAAGCGGAACGTGCCCCTGCACCGCGTGTCGCAGGGCTCGGGCATCATGCTGATGACCGACGACGAAATCCGCGAGATGCTCGCCCTCGGCCGCGATCACGGCATCGAAGTCAACCTCTTCATCGGACCCCGCGCCACTTTCGATATCGGAGCGCAGGTATTCTCGGCCGCCGGCAAAACGCTTGGGCTCGCGCTTCGCGGCGCCGATCAACTCCGCTTCGCACTCATGGACCTGCAACGCGGCGTCGACCTCGGCCTGCGCAGTGTCCTCGTCTCCGACATCGGCTCGCTCCAGGTCATCGGCAAGATGAAACAGACCGGCGAGTTACCCGCGGACCTCATCATCAAGACTTCCGTGATGATGGCGCCAGCGAATCCAGCCTCGGCACGGCTACTCGAAGACCTCGGCGCAACCACGATCAACATCCCCTCGGACCTCACGCTCCCGCAGATCGCATCGATTCGTGCGGCCATTGACGCGCCCATCGATTTCTACGTGGAAGCGCCTGACAACATCGGCGGATTCATCCGGCACTGGGAAGTGAGCGAGATCGTGCGTGTGGCCGCGCCCGTGTACCTGAAGTTCGGCCTGCGCAACTCACCTGACATTTACCCCTGCGGCACCCACATCGAAAACACCGCGATCGCACTCTCGCGAGAACGCGTGCGGCGCGCGCAGATCGCGCTCGAACTGCTCCGCCGCTGTAGCGAGTAAGGCCCGGATCTCTGCGGCTCCGCCGCGATGTGGGGCAGACTTCAGCTTGAGGCGGGACTCCGTCCGCCCCTCCCAAAGTCCGAGCCTCCTCCCAACGGAGGTTCATCCCCGTTCGATCACCACATTTCCAGTCCGATCCACCCTCGCCAACCAACCCGCCGGCACCAGCGTCGTGCTCCCATAATCCAAGATCATCATCGGACCGCGCCCGCCCACTTCCTCACGCCGCAGCACCGGCACACGCGACCATCCCCCGCTCACGAACACTCGCCGCGTCGCAGGATCCCCCGCACGCCGCGCGCGGAACGTTTCGAACCGCGGCTTCGCGGTCGGCTTCGTAGCGCGCACCCGAAGCGTCACAACCTCCACCGAGCGTTCCGGACTCGCATACCCATACACCCGCCCGTGTTCACGATGGAACCGCCGTCGCGCGTCGTCGAGACCGCGCCAAGGAACCGTGAGTTCGTAGCTCTGCCCCGCGTAGCGCAGATCCGCAGCGCGTTCGAGCGATGCTCCACGCAACTCCCTCCGGGCCTGCTTCTCGAGTTCCCGGAACCGAGCCTCCAGATCGCTCCGGCCGAGCGCACCGCAAGAGTAATCGCGCGCCGCGTCCGCCAGCAGCATCCCGAGCGCCGAAAGCCCCTCGGCATATCGCGGGACCAGCACCGTCCGGATCTCCATGTTCGCGGCGATCTCGCACGCATGCAGTCCACCGCCTCCACCGAACGCCACCAGCGCGAAGTCGCGCGAATCGAATCCGCGCTCGATCGAGACTGCACGGATCGCGCGCTCCATGTTCGCGTTCGCCACGCGAATAATCCCAGCTGCCGCTTCATCCATTCCAAGTCCGAGCGCCTTCCCGACCCGCTCCACCGCCGCCCGCGCACGCGACTCGTCAATGCGCATCTGCCCGCCCAGGAACTGCTCCGCCGAAATGCGGCGCAGCACCACATGCGCATCGGTGACCGTCGCCGCTTCGCCCACTCCATAACATGCCGGTCCCGGGTCCGCACCGGCGCTCTCCGGACCCACTCGTAGCAATCCGCCCGAATCCACACGCGCAATTGACCCGCCGCCCGCGCCCACCGTGTGGATGTCGAGCATCGGCACGCGCACCGGGAATCCGTCGATCGATGCCTCGGTCGTGAGTCGCGGCTCCCCATCGCACAAACTCACATCTGTCGAAGTCCCGCCCATGTCGAACCCCAGCACGCGGCGAAATCCCGAACGCCGCGCCATGTCGATCGCCGCGATCACGCCGCCCGCCGGACCCGACAACACTGTGCGCACCGCGTGTTTCCGCGCCTGCGACGCAGCGAGGTATCCGCCGTTCGATTGCAGAATCCACAGGCGGTGGTGGCACGCCGATTCGAGCGCGCCCAAGTAGCGGTCCATCAGCGGGCCGACATAAGCGTTGATCACCGTGGTTGACGCCCGCTCGAACTCGCGAAACTCTGGCGACACTTCGTGCGACGCGCAAACATATCCGAGCCCATCGAGCGCCTGAACCACCAGCCGCTCATTCTCCGCGTTCTGATAGGAGTGCAGCAGGCAAATCGCCACCGCCTCCACACGAGCCTCGCGCAACGCTTCGGCCAGTGCCGCGAGTTCGGCAGCATCGGGACGCCGGGCAACAGCGCCATCGTGATAGGTCCGCTCCGGCACTCCGAAGCAAAGCTCGCGCGGCACAATCGGCACTCGCAGCGCGGGCGCCAGGTTGTAAAGTTCCTGCCGGTTCTGCCGGCCGATGTGCACCAAGTCTTCGAATCCAGCAGTGGTCACGAAAGCGGTCTTCACGCCCTTGCGTTCGAGCAGCGCGTTGGTGGCCACCGTGGAGCCATGAACCACGTCGGCCTTACGTTTCCCGGCTGCGCGCTCGAGGCCCTCGAGAATCACGCGAGCCGGATTGCGCGGATCGGACCGAATCTTGAAGCTCTCGATACGCCCATCGTCGTGGAGCACGATAAAGTCAGTAAATGTTCCACCCGCATCAATTCCGATTCGCATCGCGGCCTTCTGTCATCATTAAATTGTAGGGTTTCCCCGCTTCTCCCCAGCCCATGATCGAACTCGAGCAGGTGACTAAAACCTTCGACGGAAAGCGCCAGGTCACGGCATTGCATCCCCTCGACCTGCGAATCGCGAAGGGCGAAATGGTCGCAATCGTCGGCCCGTCGGGCTCGGGCAAATCGACGCTGCTGAACCTCATCGGCGGACTCGATCAGCCCACCGCCGGCAAGATCACCATCGGCGGCGAGGTCTCCACCGGAACCTCCGATGACGCGCTGACGCGCATCCGCCGCGACAAGATCGGCTTCGTCTTCCAGTTCTTCAACCTATTGCCGAGCTTGAGCGCGCTCGAGAATGTCTCGATCCCGCTCCACCTCCGTGGATGGCCCCGAGCCAAAGTCCGCGACCGCTCGAGCGAGCTATTGAAGTTGGTCGGGCTCGAAGCGCGCATGGAACATCTTCCCGAGGAAATGTCGGGTGGCGAGCGGCAGCGCACCGCCATCGCGCGGGCGCTATCCGTCTATCCGCCGGTCCTGCTGGCAGACGAGCCCACTGGCAACCTCGATTCCGCCACCGGCGCGGACATCCTGCGCCTCATTCACTGACCTGCATCAGCGCCTCGAGATGACGGTGCTCATCGTCACGCACGACATGGGAGTGGTAACCCGGTGCAGCCGCGCCATCACGCTTCGCGACAGCGAGAAACGCATCGTGAGTGACGTACGGCAATGATCTTCCTGCGCCTGCTCACGCTGCCTTACGTGCACAAGCACCGATTCCGCACCCTGCTCACTCTCGCCGGCATCGTCATCGGCGTAGCCGTCTTCACCGGCATGCACGCGGCAAATCAAAACGTCGGTAGCGCGTTTCGCTCACGGTGGACCGTATCGTAAGCAAAGCCAAACTGCAGGTCAGCGCCGGTGAAACGATTCCCCGAGGATGTTCTTGAAAAAGTGCAAGCCGTGGAGAGCGTCGGCGAAGCCGCTCCGGTGATCGAAGCCGTGCTCAATCCGGACTCGCGGGCGAAGGCAACCTCGTCCTCGGTGTGGACATGACCGGCGACCGCAGCCTTCGCGACTACGACCTCGACGGCCAGGACGACGACGCCATCGACGACCCGCTCGTCTTTCTCGCCCGGCCGATTCCTTGATGCTCAGCCGCAGCGCTTGAGCAACGGCATCCGGCGGAATCAGAAGATCACGCTCGAAACGATGAACGGTCCCAAGCAGTTCACCGTGCGCGGCATCATGGTAAGCGGCTTGGCGAACGCGTTCAGCGGGAACCTCAGTTGACATCTACGCGGCCCAGATGGTGTTCGGGCGCGGCCATCGAATGTTTGACCGAGATCGATGTGGGCGCAGCCGATGAAAACGATAAAGCTGAAATCCGCCAGCGCATCGAGGCGCGCACTCGGCCCCAGCTATCAAGTCGAGCCGCCCTCCACGCGCGGACAGCGCCTCGCGCGCGGATGGTCCTCGCAGGGCCTCTCGATCAGCATCTCCATCACCAGCGGATTCGCGCTGCTCATCGGAATTTTCATCATCTACAACTCCTTCTCCATCGCCGTGACGCAACGGCGCGCGCCGAGATCGGCGTGCTGCGCGCGCTCGGCGCCACGCTGCTGCGCCGGTGGTAGGTATTCGTTGCCGAAAGCGCGGTGGCGGAGCTTGATCGGATCGGCGTAGGCGAGGTCCTCGGCCTCGGCATCGCACGAGCAATGACGCCCGTGCTCGGCTACATGGTCCGCGAGGTCTACGGTACACATCAGACGGCTGAGGAGATCACGCTCGGCTCGAGCCTCGTCACACTCGCGATCCTCGTCGGCGTAGCTGCGAGCATCCTCGGGGGATTGTTGCCGGCATTGAGCGCTGCCCGTGTCGATCCCGTGAAAGCGTTGCAGAAGGGCCGCTACCAGGTGTTGAGCGCAGGCGAGAATCGCACCCGAAAAATTGCAGCGGCGGCGTTCGCAGCAGTGGCCGCGGTGGCCCTGTTCGCCGGCAACAACAACTTCTTCTATGCCGGATATGCGTGCTGCGTTGCAGCATTGGTGTTGCTCAGCCCCGCGCTGGCGTTGTGGCTCGCTCGCGCACTGCGACCCGTGCTCGAATGGATCCGCCCGGTGGAAGGTGCACTCGCCGCCGATAGCTTGATCCAATCGCCGCGCCGCACCTCCGCAACCGTCTCCGCGTTGATGCTGTCGCTCGCGCTAGCCGTAGCGTTCTCAGGAGTCGCAAACTCCATCCTCAAATCGGTGAGTGACTGGATGACCGCGGTGCTGAATCCCGACCTCATCCTCTCTCCCACCGAAAGCATCACCGCCCGCCAGTTCCGCTTTCCCGCAGGACTCGAGAACGAAGTAGCCACTGTGCCCGGAGTGGATGAAGTGCAGCCTGTGCGCAACGCCCGCGTGATCGTGCACGGCTGGCCGGCCATGCTCGTCGCCGTGGACCTCGATCGCGTGGCGAAGCGCGTCAAGATCCAGGCGTTCGAAGGCGACGTTCCTGAAATCCTCCGCAAGGCGCGCGAGGGAAGCGGCGTTCACATCTCAGACAGCTTGGCTCGCATTCGCGGATTGCATCTCGGCGAGACGCTCGAAATCGACACGCCGTCGGGTCCGGCGAGTTTCGTCATCACCGGGCGCGTGCGCGACTTCTCCGATCAACAAGGAACCATTTTCATGCACCGCGCCGTGTTCCAGCGCTACTGGAAAGACGACACGGCCAACATTCTGCGCGTCTACCTGAAGCCTGGTACTGATATCGATGCAACCCGCCGCCAGATCCAGGAGCGATTCAAGAATCAACGCCGCATGGTGGTGTTCACGAACCGAGCCTTGCGCCAGTTCGTCCTCGATCTGACCAATCAGTGGTTCGGGCTCACTTACGTGCAACTCGCCGTCGCATTGCTGGTGGCGATTCTCGGAATTGTCAACACGCTCACGGTTTCCATCACGGACCGCAGGCGCGAACTCGGCGTCCTGCGCGCGGTGGGAGCGTTGCGGCCCCAGATTCGCCACACCATCTGGATGGAGGCGATCGCCATCGGCCTGATCGGCGTGATCCTCGGCGCGGGCATGGGAGCCATCACGCTCTACTACAACCTCGGCATGGTCGCGCGTGACATGGCCGGCCTCGTGCTCGACTATCGCTACCCGTTCGCCTTCGCGCTCTTGCTGCTTCCGGTGGTGCTCACGGCAGCGTTCGCGGCATCGCTCGGTCCCGCCGAAGCCGCCGTGCGCGCGTCACTGGTGGAGTCACTCGAATATGAGTAGGCACCGGTGGCAGGTCAACCTTGTATTACTATCCTTCCGGTTCTTCGCCGGCCGCGAAGCGTCAGCCGCAATGTGTGGGGCAGGCTTTCAGCCTGCGGCGGGACTTCCAGTCCCGCTCCCGACGGGCACCTGTGCTTCGGGATGGCGGCACAGTCGCGATGTGGGGCAGGCTTCAGCCTGCGCGGGACTTCAGTCCCGCAATGTAACCGCTTCAGTGCAAGTTCCCACCACCGTGCGCACATCCTCTCGTGGAGTCACTCGAACATGAATAAGCTTCTGATCCTGACCGCAGCCGCGGCTCTGGCGCAGGACGCGCGGCAAATCGTCGAAGAGGTCCAACGCCGCACCCGGACCGCCTCGCAGCGCTACGAAGGCTCCCTAAAAGTGATCGACTCCAAGAGCCGCGTCAGCGAGAAGCGCTGGCGGTACGATCGTCTCGGTTCCTTCGGAGAATCGAAAACCGTGCTGCGATTCACCGCCCCCGCGGAGGTGAAAGGCGTCGCGCTGTTGGTGCACAACCACAAGGACCGATCCTCGGACCAGTGGATGTGGACCCCTTCGCTCCAACGCGACCGCCGCATCGCCTTCCAGGACCGCTCTACGCGCTTCTTCGGCACTGACTTCAGCTTCGAGGATCTCGAAGAACGTGACTCGCGGCAGTTCGAATACAAACTCCTCGGCGAAGAGCAACTCGACGGGCAAGCCTGCTACAAGCTCGAATCGCGGCCGGGTAAGAACAAGACCTCGCAGTACACGCATTCTCTGCTTTGGGTGCGCAAAGACATTCTCGTGTTCGTGCGGATCGACGCGTTCAAGGGCGAGCAACTCGCCCGGCGGATTCTCTATAGCGATCTCGAGAAGGTCAAGAACATCTGGACCGCGCGGACGCTCGAAGTCTCCGACGAGTCGCGCAAATCGAAAACCGTGCTCGAGCTCGACAAGCTCGAGTATGACGTTCCGATGAAGGAAGACGACTTCACGCTGCAGGCCCTGCGGCGCGGATCATGAAGACGGCTGCGCTCGCCCTCATCGCTTCGGCCGCCGTAGCTCAGTCATTCTCGCAGCGCGGATTTCTCGAGACACGCACGTCTCTGTATCCGGAGTCTGCTCCTGGAGACAGCGGCCGCGCAGTGGCCGAAGCGCTGTTGCGTTGGGAAGCTTCATGGCAGGCCCGCGCGGACCTCAAGTTCTTCGGCGTGTTCGACGCACGCTCCGACACGCATCGCCAAACGGAGCGCGAGTTCCGCGTTGACCTGCAAGACCGGCGGCCGTTGCGTCCCGCATTTTCTCTGCGCCGCGCCAGCGTCAACTGGCATCGCGGACCGCTCACCGTCGAAGCAGGCAAGCAGTTCATCCGCTGGGGCAAGGCCGACATCTTGAACCCCACCGATCGCTTCGCACCGCGCGATTACCTCAGCGTCACCGACAACGACTTCCTCGCCGTTACCGCCGCGCGCCTGACGATCGAGCGCGGTGGAGACACGGTCGACATCGTCACCGTCCCGCTCTTCACTCCCAGCCGCACGCCGCTCCTGAATCAACGATGGGCCGTGCTGCCCGATGCGCTCCGGGCGATCCCGCTCGACGATCTCGGCGCACGCCTTCCAGGCCGAACCCAGTTCGGCGCTCGATGGAATCACGTCGGGCGCGGCTACGAATTCTCCACCGTCTTCTATGACGGCTTCCATCATCTGCCGCTCTTCGACGGACGCCTCGCCGGAACGCTCGCCTCGCCCAGGGCCGAGTTCGCTCGCACGCATCCGCAGCTTCGTCTCTATGGTGGCGATGTTGCGGCTCCCACGAAATGGGTCACGCTCAAAGGCGAAGCGGCGTGGTTCTCGAGCAGTACCAAGGCCGCCGACGAATACGTGCTGTGGGTCGCGCAAGCTGAGCGCACTTGGGGCGAATGGGTGCTGGTGGGCGGCTACAGCGGCGAGGCCGTGACAGCGCGGCGCAACCCAATCGCCTTCGCTCCGGACCGCGGCTTGGCCCGCTCGATTCTGGCTCGCGCCGCCTACACTATCGACACGCGCAGAAGCGTCGCCGCAGAAGTAGCGATCCGGGATACCGGCGACGGAGCTTGGCTGAAGGCGGAGTACTCGCACCAACTTTCGCAGCATCTGCGCGCCACGGCGTCGATGGTCTTCATCCGCGGCATCATGGCCGGCTTCATCGGACAGTTCCACCGCAATTCGCACGCCCTGCTCACGCTGCGCTACAGCTTTTGAAACGCTTTGGCCAGGACCTCAACCCGCTGGGAGAGAGGATCCGCCGTGGATCGTACTCCTGTGCTTCAGTTGCTTCGCCGGCCGCAAAGCCTTCGACCTCGGAGTAGGGCGAGCTTTCGCCGTCGTTAGCCAACGCGGGCCTCAGGCGCGCGGATCGGCGCCCGGACCCTCCGCACTTCTCTTCCGCCACACGGCCCATACAACGTAAGTAGCTGGCGATGTACCGGATTCACCCCCGGACCGTGGCAGCTTGACTCAACCCCGCCGCGGCTCGCTCGCCAAATCAAGCACTTCCGTCCGGCGATCAACATGCAGTCAAAGACCGCGTCGCCGCGTCCTGGAATCCAGTTTCCAGGAGGACCCATGCGTCCAGGCGAGCGTTTCTCGCGAGCGCGGCTGCTCCACCGCGCCTTCCTCTCCTTCTTCTTCGTCGCACCGATTGCGATGTTCCTTTGGTTTGCGGGTCCGGGCCTTCGGGCCGGATTCACGCATGACGACCTGATGAACATCCACGGCGCGCGCAACCAACCGTTCCTCTCCACCGTGTCCGACATGGCCACGTTCTTCCTGTACTCACACACGTATCGCCCTCTGGGCGCGCTCGTGTACCGCGTCATCTTCGAGACGTTCGGCTTCGATCCCCTCCCCTACCGCATCGCGTGCTACGCGCTGATGATCGCCAACATCGCAGTCCTCGCCGTGTGGGCGCGCCGGATGACCGGCCAGTGGGAAGTCGGCCTCGTCACCGCCGCGATCCACTGCTATCACGGCCGGCTCAGCGGACTCTACGTCAGCACAGGCTTCCTCTTCGATCTGCTCTGCTTCACCTGCTACTTCGGAACCTTCGCCTACTACGTGAAGCGCCGGCGCCTGGGAGAACCAATGCGGCCGAGTCAGATTCTGATTTGGATGGCGCTCTATGCGCTCACGCTCGATGCGAAGGAAATGGCGGTGAGCCTGCCGCCGATGCTGCTCGCCTACGAATTGCTCGTTCGCCGCGATTGGTCGCGTCACGCGCTGATCGTGCCCGCGATCGGAGCGGCGATGACGGTCGCGTTCATCGCGGGCCGGCTCCGCGGCGAAACTGCGCTTCTGAGCATGGCCTCATACACACCGGACCTGCGCTGGAGCGTGTTCGCCGATCACTGCGGCTACTACATCCAAGACCTCGCTTACGGCCGCCCGTGGCATCATGGCACCTTCGGCTGGATCGTGATCGCGGTACTCGCCATGGGCATGATCGCGCGTTCGCGGCAGATAGCGTTGGGTTTCTTGCTCGCCGTGATCGGCGTGTTGCCGATCGCGTTCATCGATCAGCGCGGTCTCTCGCAAGCCTACATCCCGATCGCCGGACTCGCGTTCGCGGCAGCCGTGGCTGCGAGCCGAATGGGCCAGATGCTGTGGTGGATCTTCGGTGTGCTGCCCGGGTCCGGTTGCCTGTGCTTTCCAGTTCGTCGCTTCGCCGTCGCGGCCGGAATGCTCGCGCTGCTGGCTCGATGGCATTGGTGGAACGGGCGGCTCGACTTCGAGCCGATGTTCGAGGAGGGCCGCTACATCGGATCCGTGATGTGCGAGATGCGGCGCGCCCTGCCAAAGGCCGAACATGGCAGCAAGATTTTGTTCCGGAGCGACCCGTTCCCGCAATTCGGCTGGAATAGCCTCTTTCTCGTCAGGAACATCTACGACGACAACGCCATCGATGTCTATCGCAGCGATCGGCCCGCCGATGACCGGCAGTACACGCACGAGTTCGCGTTTCGCGAAGGGCGGATGATCGATTGCCGCGCCCAAGCGTGCCCGTAACGAGAATCGTTACCGAGCCCGTGCCACGAGCCCCGCATCGTAAGCCGCAAGGTCCAACTCGAGATTCAGAAGCTGCCTGCGCTTCTCGATGACTTGCGCCGTCGAACTCGCACCGAGTTCGAATCGCTTCTGTTCGGCCGCAAATTCCTGCGTCGCGAAGTCGATCTGCGTCCTCACCACTTGCCTGTACTCTTCGCGAGCCCGCTTCTCAGCTACTCCGCGCGCTGCGGGCGCGGATTGCCGGGGCAGGAGGCCGCCGTCGAGAGCCTTCAGGTCCGCCGCCAGCTTCAGATGGCGGGCTCGCAACTCAGCGAGATCGCCCGCAGTCAGCGCTCCGAGAGCCACTTCGCGTTCGGCGTGCTTTGACTGCTCGTCGGAGAGGCTGATTTGCTTCACGAGAATGGCGCGATAGTCCCGGAGCGCTTCGGTCCGGTTACGCGTGTTGCCGTTGCTCGCGGCGAGACACGCCGGAACGGCGGCGGCCGTCAAGAGGGCGCACATGACGAAGCGAGATATGGTTCGCATTGCCTCTTCTTTCGGCTACTACTCCAGCCGATACGATTGCCGTGTACAACACGGCGTTGCACCAGGGCGGCCAGACACGTTTTGCACGGCTCTTCGACCTGAGTTCGGTTGATCATCTCGCTCGCGGCCTCGTGCAGAGCATCAGCGAGCCCTTCGTCCATTCACCTTCTCAATGCAGCCCAAACGCGACCACATTCGACCCCGCCGCAATCGCCACATACTGCTTCCCCTCCACCATGTACGTGATCGGTTGCGCCGAAATCTGCTGCCCCGTATTGAAGTGCCACAGGGCCTTTCCGTTCTTCGCATCGAGCGCGGTCATGAACCCCTGATCGTCGCCCGTGAACACCAAGCCGCCCGCCGTCGAAAGCACGCCAGCGCCATACCGGCGCGAGTTGACCTGCTTGTACTCCCACGCCAGCTTGCCCGTGGTCAACTCGAGCGCACGCACGTACATCTGCCACGGCTCTTCCGGACTCTCGATGTACCCCGTGCCCATGTACGGATTCCCGCCCGGCCGGAACGTATCGCGCGACTTCGTGTTGATCCCGCAACCTTCCTGCGCGATGAAGTAGAACAAGCCCGTCTCGGGATTGTACGCGGGCGACATCCAGTTCGTCGCGCCCGACGTCGCAGGACACGTCTTCGTTCCTTGGAACGACGGGATCACACCCTTCACTCGCATCGGGCGGCCCTTCTCATCCAGCCCCGTAGCCCAATTCAGATTCTTGATGAACGGCGTGCCGTGCAGATATTCGCCGGTCGCTCGATCCAGCACGTAGTAGTATCCGTTGCGATTGGCCTGCACCAGCAGTTTACGCATCTTGCCCTTGTACGGCGCATCCACCAGCACGGGGATCTCCACCGCGTCCCAATCATGCACGTCCCAAGGTGTGAACTGGAAATACCATTTCAGCTTGCCCGTGTTCGCATCCAGCGCCACCATGCATTCGGTGTAGAGGTTGTCGCCTTTGCGAACATCGCCATCGAAATCGGGCGCCGGATTCCCGATGCCCCAGTAGATCAGGTTCAGCTCAGGATCATACGAACCCGTGAGCCAAGTATCGCCGCCGCCGGTCTTCCACGAATCGCCAGCCCACGTCTCATTGCCCGGTTCACCCGGCTCCGGAATCGCCTTCCAACGCCATAGCCGCTCGCCGGTCTCGGCATCGTATGCATCCAGGAATCCGTTCAGCCCGTGATCGCCTGGTGCGATCCCTTGAATCACTTTTCCGTTGATCACCAACGGCGCAACTGGAGACCAGAATCCCTCCTTCGCCTCGGCGATCTTCGATTCCCACAGCAAGCTCCCGTTGCGCGCATCGAGTGCGATCAAGTACGCATCGGGCGTGCCCATGTAGACTTTGTTGCCATAGACCGCCACGCCGCGGTTGGGCCCCTTTTGGATCGCCGGTTGGCGGCGATAGTCCCAAATCAAGCGGCCCGTGCGCGCATCGAGCGCGTACACTTCGTTCGGCTGCGACACGTACATCACGCCATCCACAACGATCGGCACCGACTCGAGACGCCGCGCCTCGGGAATGTGATACATCCATTTCGCCGTCAGATCTTTCACGCTAGCCGTGTCGATCTGCTTCAGCAAGCTGTGGCGCTGCGAATGATACTGCCCCGAGTAGTGGAGCCAGTTTTTCGGATCGGGCTTCACCAGGTCCTGATATTTGATCTGCGCCACGCCCGCCGCGGCAAAGAGGAAGAAGATTGAGTAGCGCATGTCAGCGAGCCCTCCGTGCCTGTCGGCTGAGCAAAGCCAGCAGGTCTTGAAATTCCGTTGCAGAGAGTTTCTTGTCGAAGCCGTTCGGCATGAGCGATTGGTCCTCGTACTTCACGTCGCGAATCTTGTCGCCGTCGAGCAGGTGGATCTTTTGATCCATGCCCAGCAATTGCATCGAGGTGTTGTGCTCATTCTTGATCACCCCGCGGATCTGCTTTCCGTCTGCGAGCGTCACCACGGCCGGGCGGTACCCGCGCGGAATGTCAGGCCGCACCGCCACCAACGCCTGCTTCAGATCTTCGAGCTTGCGCTCGGCGCCGATGTTGCTCAGGTCCGGACCGATGATTCCCCCGCGTCCGCGAAGCATGTGGCAACCCGAGCATCCGCCTTTGCCGAAGAACACCGTTTCGCCGCGTGTGGCATCGCCCGCGACATCCACGTCAATAGCCGTGGCTCGGATGCTAAAGATGAAGGCGATCATCTTGTTGATGTCCGTTTCACCCAGCGGCGACGCCGGCATCAGCGTACCCTTGATGCCGTTCTTGATCGCGTCGAACAATTCCGATTGCGTACGGCGCAGGTAACGGCGCTGTGCACCCAATGCAGGCGCGCGATCGCCCGCTGCGCCGTCCAGCCCGTGGCACATCGTGCACGAGCGATTGTAGATCTCGCGCCCCGCCTTGACATCAGCGCTCGATGCGGGTGCACTCCGCGCGCCGCGACCGCCCCCCCCGCGTGCAGCCTGTGCCAGAAACACCACCTTGCCGAACGCCTCCGGCGTGTGGAACGATTTCGCCGGCGGCTGTATCGGCGACCATGTGCTCGCCTGGGGATTCGTCTTTCCACCCAGCCGCTGCAAGTTCAGCCGCCACTCATCGCCATCGCGCGGCGGCGTGTGCGCGGCATCGTGCTCGAAGTTGCGGAACGGGATCGCCAGCTCAACGGACCATTCGCTGTCGCTATCGGATTCCTCTTTCTTCGCCATTCCGTGGAACGAGGTTCGATAGCGAACGCCCTCGGGCTCCCATGTCGGCGGACCGGTCCACCAATCGGTGCGGCACCGATTCAACATCGTGCCGATGGCGTTGATCTCGAACGTGTAGTAGTTGCGGACCTTGGCCGGATTCGGGCTGAGGAAGATTTCCACGCAGTCGTCTTTCGAAACAGGTCCGTGACGTTTTGTTTCGAAGGCCGAGATGTGGCGATCTTTGCAGCGCCAGGAAACGTAGAGGTTGTCGTCGTCCCACAGCAGCTTCGCGGTCGTCGGCTCCTTCTCGCCTGACGTGTACCAGTTGAAGATGAAGTCGCTGGCCGCGGGAGCGCGTTGCCAGGCCGGCTCGTTGATGTTGCCGTCAATGGCAATGGGCGACGCCGCACGATAGATGCTGTACTCTACGTTGCCTTGCGCCAGCAGTCCGGTAAGGAAAAGTGCATGGATGGTGAGGAGGCGCATGATCGCCTTATCTTATCTCCATTTCAAGCGAGCGCGGAACTCTGCAGAAAATCACCACTAGTGATGCACTCGGCTGCCGATTGTACTACTATCCTTCGGTTTCTTCGCCGGCCGCGAAGATTTCAGCCCGAGTGCGTGGGCCAGGGAGCGGGACGTCGGTCCTGCTTCCGATGCGGGCACCAGCACTCGAAGGACGCTTGGTCTCTCGGGTTTGCGGCTCCGCCGCGATGTGGGGCAGGCTTTAGCCTGCGCGGGACTTCAGTCCCTCCGCTCCGGCGCGAGTTTCAGGCCCTGGCTCGGCAATCCGCCGTACACGCTTCAATCCCACCGGCTTCTTTCAACCGAGTGTGTACGAGTACAGCCTGCTATTGCGCAGATGAAATCGCAAACGCACACTTCGGCCGCGAGCAACCGCGAGCGCCGTTCGCCATCGAATCGCCTGCCGCACCGAATCCACCCGAACCGGCTCGCACTCCGCCGCCGTCAACCCCGCAATGGGACTTCGCTTCTCATCCAGAACCTCCGCCCGCAACTCGCCGAAATCCGCCTTCGTGTTCACCCATAGCGACGTCGCGTCCAGCACGAACGGCCGCGTGGTCACCGTGCCCCCGTCATAGCCCGCGGCAATCGATGCGAACCCGTCCGCACGCAGCGTGGCCAATGAAATCCCGCCGCCTTCGAGCGTCGAATCTTTGCCCTCGTACGGCGAATGCCGATTCGCCAGCGCGCGGTAGTAGATGTACAGCTTGTCCCCCACTCGAATCGGCGGAGCGCCCGTGATCATGTTGGTGAAGCGATCCACATCACCGATCTCGCCCGGCCCGATCAAAGGCCGCGCCGCCTTCGCGCGCACCCAATTCTCGCCATCGCGACTCGACAACAACCACACCGTCAACCGCGGATCCTTGGGGTCGCGCACGAAATACGTCAGCAACCCCAGATACCGATCCCCGTAGACGAAGCCCGAGTGATTGTAGACCGTGTTCGCCATCTCGCCGTCTTCCGCGCGCAGGCAAACCACCGATGGCGACCACTTCACGAAATCCGTGCTCACGCTCATCGCCCGATGCGGGATCCGCCGCAGGTACGCCACGTACCGCCGCTTCAACGTGTCGATCATCAGAGAGTGCGCGTCACCGATCGGACCGAGGTCATTCGTACCCGGGCGAGGATGATAGTGAAATACCGGATTCGCCGTGTGCGTCCAGCGCAGTCCGTCTGGCGACGTCATCGTGAAAATGCCGCTCTGCGGACCGTCCCAATCGAAACTCGACCATCCGAGCGCCTTGTATCGCCGGCTGGGATCCTGCTCCAGCGGATCTTTCCGCACCGATTCCCAGTGCGCCATTCCGTCGCGATGATCGTCGCCGATCACCACGTTGTTGTCGAGCGTACCCGTGGCTTCGTGTAGCCGCAGCTTCGGACGCTGCCACACGATGCCATCCTGCGAAGTCGCGTAGCAAAGCACCGAGTTCGACCTGCAATTCGGACCCGTGCATCCCGATACATCGCGCCCCGATGTGCCGCCGTACCAGGCTTTGAAGATGCGCTCTTCCGCATCGTAAATCACCGAACCCCAGGTTCCGCGAGCGTTCTCCCACGGATGCAGCTTGCGCAGTACAGGATTCGCCGGATGCTTCTCGGCTGAGTGAAACTCGCGTACGGAGTTCTCGAGCGACTCCACTTCGTCGAGATCCACGAACAGTCGCGGTGCGTGATCGGGCATCGTGTTTCTAGCGCAGCAACCGCCGCATCCCCTCCATCAGCACAGCCTCCACTCCGGGAGCCACCCGAGAGGAACGCTCGCTCACCTCATAGCCTCCCTGCGAATACGCGATCTCGGTCCCGATGTAGCCGGGACCATAATCGCCATAAGCCGCCATCGCCACCGTGTCGCCGGAACGCATCTTCTGTGCAGCGAGTTGGTACTCCACGAACAACTCGCCCGGCATGAAGATCGCGTAGATGCTGCCGAGGCGCAGGCACGAAAGCTGCGTCGCATGCCCGCGCTCGCCGCGCGCGAGCACCGTCAGCGCCGTCGCCGCGTTCAGCCGTTGCGTGTAGTCCGCCTTTGCGTCCCGCAACACCGCCAGCAGCGGCTCGCGGACCAGATGGTTCGCCAGAGGCAGCCGTACAGTAGTGGTCCGCCACTCCACTGCCGGCGCCACCACCTTGCGCTGCGAATCCCAAGCCGCGCGCATCCCAGTCGCAATACGATCGCGCAGCACCGGCCGCATCTTCGGCGACCCGTCATTGTACTTGCCCGCTGCCACATTTCCGCTCGCGCCATTGAAGTGAATGTGCGCGACGCCCGGCGCCTCCTTCTCGCGCACCGCGCGCGCCAGCCCCACGAACTCCGCGGTGACATCGCCCTTGCCGTAGTAGCTCTGCGGATGCGTCGCATACCAGGTCAGCGATGCGATGGCCTTCTCGCCGTTCCAGAAGCTGACCAAACGCAGTACAGGGTCGATGGTCCCTTCCGGAGCAGCGATCGCCTCCGGAATCTTGCACGAGCTCATGCGCGCGAGCTTCACCTTGCCGTCCGCGCCGAGGATCCGCCGGTTTGACGCAACCTTCTCCACCCTTCCCTGCCCCGCGCCCACGTGTGTCACTTGCTGAGCACGCGGGATCGCCGCTCGAATCGCGGCCGCCGTGCGCGCGACCACAGCCTTCCCGAATTCGTCGTTGAAAGACCGGCCGCCGAGCCCCACACCGCGCAGCCAAGCCTCCGCTCCGAAATCCATCCGAGGAGCGTCGTGCTGATGAAGAGTGTGGACAGTCACGCGATCGGGAGTCGTTCCGGCTGCACGAGCCAGTTCCGCGCGCCAATAGTCGTGCCCCTCGTTCGCGATTCCAATGAAATCGACCGCGCACAACACAATCGGCGCACCGGACCCGAGGAGCACGATCCCGCGCGCACTGAGCGGATCTTCGATCGACCGCGCGGCGACATAGGCAACGGGGTCACCCACTTTCGGCGTCGCGTCCGCTTGAAACGTGGCTACGTGAAGCTGGGCCAGCGCGAAAAGAGGAAGCCCGGGGAGAAGGAGCGCTCGTCTGGACACTCAACGAGCATATTCGATCCCGCGCCCCGGGCAAACTCCGGTTTCGCCGCCGATGCCTACGACTTCGGCCCGAAGTATCCGATCAAGCCGATCACGAAAGTCGGTTGCGACTTCGCGAACGGCTTGCCGGCGGCCTTTTCATAGTAGGGGCGGTTCGACCAGTCGTTGCGATATTCGAACCGCGTCAGCACTCCGTCCACGAGTTTCAACTCGCCGGTGAACGTGGCTTCCTTGAGCGTCTGCGCGGTGCCGGAGATGAAGCCTGCCGCGTCGCGGTAGACCTCGTACCGGTTGGCGAACGCGATCCGCTTGCTGAGCTGATAGCGGTAGGCCCACGCCATTCCGTAAAACTTGGCCGAGGGAGCGGAAACCATCCGCTCGGCGCCAAGGTCAAAGTTCACGTAGGTGCTGAGCTTGGAGTTGACGTTGATCAAGAGCACCTGATCCCAGAAGTGGCGATAGCCTTCGTTCTGGTTGAACTTCTCCGGCCCGACATAGTACACGTTCGAGTAAGTCACCCGACCCTTCGTGTAGGATCCGGTGAAGCCGAACGTCTTGCCGGAATTGTTGTCGATCACATTGTTCCAGCCATTCACCACCTGGAAGCCCGCCGTGAAGCCCTTGTAGGTGGGCAGGGTGGTGCGCACGCCGAAGTGATAGTAAGGACCGTTGGCATACAGCAGCGCGCGCGAGTAGTTCCAGTTCAGGTGCGTCTCAGTCACTTCGGCGCCAGCCGTGGTGTAGAACTTACCCACGTCCACCTGAACGCCCTGGAACGCCTTCGGCTTCAACGAAACGAATGCCTGCATCACCGGTTCGAGTTGGTCCACACGGCGGGTTGGTTCGCTCGACTGGAAGACCTGGAACGCACGGCCAAAGCCCAAGTCCAGGCGGAAGCCCACGGGCTCCGGGCTCTTCTCGATGGCGAACTTCAACATGTTCAAGTCCATCTTGTTGGCGTTGATGTCGAAGTTGCGAAGTTGGTTCTTCTCCCCACCCGGATCATTGAAGCTGGCGCTGTAGTAGCCGTCCAGAATCCCCGACAGCTTGATGCCTTTCCAGGTGAAGTTGTTGAAGGCGGCCTGCGGCGTTGGCGGCGGGTCCTTCTTTTCCCCAGCGCCTCCCTGCGCCACGGCATCCTTCGGGACCTCATAGGTCTGCCCGGAAACAGTACCCAAAACGGCCATCAATAGGACCGTCGATCGATTGATTGCATTCATGTTTGCCCCTCGTAACAACCGTACGGCCGATCGACGTGGAAAGGCCAATTCAAAGAATCTATCGGGTGCATGGCCGGTCTGCGGCATCCTGATGGCGGTCAGAAAAAGAATCTATTGGACGGCTCGGGACCACCCTAGCAATACTGGGTTCACGGTCCCTGTATGAAGAAAACTCTACTGCTTACCATCGCCGCGGCCCTGGCCGCCGTGGCCCAGACAACCGCTCCCGCCGCGGCTCCGGCCACCGAGGCTGCCGTCAAAGCGGCGCAGAGTTCAGCGGACAATGCATGGATGCTCTTCAGTTCCGCGTTGGTGCTGATGATGACGGGACCCGGGCTGGCGCTGTTCTACGGCGGCCTGGTGCGCCGCAAGAACGTGCTCGCCACCATGATGCAGAGCTTCATCCTGATGGCGCTGGTAACCGTACTCTGGATGGTGTTCGGTTACAGTCTTGCTTTTGGAGAAGGTACTTCTTTCATCGGCGACTTACGCTATCTGTTCCTGAGCGGAGTGGGCGCTGCCCCGAACGCGGATTACGCCGCCACCATTCCGCATCTCACCTTCATGATCTTCCAGATGATGTTCGCCATCATCACGCCGGCCCTCATTTCCGGGGCTTTCGCGGAACGTATGAAATTCTCCGCGATGCTGGTATTCACTACCCTCTGGCTGCTCGTCGTCTACCTGCCCATGGCCCACATGGTGTGGGGCAAGGGCGGCATGCTCAACGCGTTCCTGGGCGGCTCGATCCCGTGCCTCGATTTCGCGGGCGGCACGGTGGTGCACATCACGTCCGGCGTCTCGGCGCTGGTTTGCGCCTTGTATCTCGGCAAGCGCAAGGGTTATCCGTCGCTCGAAATGAAACCGCACAACCTCGTGCTCAGCGTAATCGGCGCTTGCATGCTCTGGGTGGGTTGGTTCGGATTCAACGCAGGTAGCGCGCTGAGCGCCGGTTCTCTCGCCACCAGCGCGTTCGTCGCCACGCACATCGCCGCGGCAGCGGCAACGCTGAGCTGGGTGATCGCGGAGTGGATCACAACCGGCAAGCCAACGGTACTCGGAGCCATCTCCGGTGCGGTGGCGGGCTTGGTCGCGATTACGCCAGCTTCGGGATTCGTGACGCCCGGCGCGTCTCTGGCAATCGGCCTCGCGGGCGGCATGGTCTGCTTCGCGATGGTCACCGTGGTGAAGAACAAACTCGGCTACGATGACTCGCTCGATGCCTTCGGTGTCCACGGCGCGGGCGGAACCCTCGGCGCGATTCTGACTGGAGTGTTCGCCACGAACTTCATCAACGATGCGTTGAAGGATCCGGCCGGCAAGCCTCTTCCGCTCGGCTTGGTGGATGGCAACGCCGGACAAATCGTCAATCAGTTGATCGGCAGTGCGGTCGCCTGGGCACTGGCAATCGCCGGAACGCTGATCATTCTGAAGGTAACCGACATGGTGATCGGCTTGCGCGTCAGCGAACAGGACGAACTCACCGGACTCGACGTGGCTCTCCACGGCGAGGAAGCCTACCCGCTCGATCTCTCCTACGAGAAGAACTGACCCCGGCTCCGTAGGGGGCGAGCTCTGCCAGCGCGGAACTTCAGTCTCGCGGCTCCGGCCGCCCCCTCGCCACCGCGTCCGCCACCTGCACTACCGGCATCATCTGCTTCACATCGTGCACCCGCACGATATGCGCGCCATTGAGCACACAAGACGCCACCGCCGCCGCCGTCGCCATCAACAGCGCCTCGGGCTCGGTCTGCGCCAGAAACGATTTCCGCGACGGCCCAGCCAGGATCGGCACTTCGAGCTGCGCCAACATCTGCAACTCCGCGATCAACCGGGAGTTCTCTTCTTTGCGCTTGCCGAATCCCAACCCGGGATCCACCACGATCCGCGCTGGATCGAGCCCGGCACGCACCGCCCGATGCACCGCGGCACGAAGGTCCGCCACCACGTGCTCGGCGGGCTCGTGGAACGCCGGCATCTTCGCCCACGTATCCGGAGTCCCGCGCATGTGATTGATCACCAGACCCGCATCGCGCAGAGCCGCCGTTCGCGCCACCTGCGGATCCCACGTCAAACCCGAAGGATCGTTGATGATCTCGGCCCCGAGATCGATTGCTCGCTCGGCCACTGCCCCCTTGTAGGTATCCACCGAAATCGGAATCGTCAGCTTCCCGCGCAGCCGCTTGAGCACGGGAACCAGCCGCTTCAGCTCTTCATCCTCGGAAATCCGCGACGATCCCGGCCGCGTGGACTCCGCGCCCACATCGATGATGTCCGCACCTTCCTCTTCCATGCGAACCGCGTGAGCATAGGCGCGGTCCGGATCGACCAAGGCTCCGCCATCGGAGAACGAATCCGGCGTCACGTTGAGCACGCCCATCAGGAGCGTGCGGTCACCCAGTTGGATCTCGCGATCCTTGAGTTTCCAAATGCAGCGTTTGCGTGCCATCTATCCGTACTCGAATCCGGCGATCGCGAACACGCTCGCGTTGTGGCGCAGCAGCGGCGTACGCTCGGGCGTGACGGCCGCCACCATGCGCGTCAACTGGCGCACGGGCTGGAACCCGAAGTCGATCGCCAACTGCACGGCGTCGGAATTGTCGGGGAAAAGATCCCAAAACACATCTTCCCCACCATGTTTTTCGAGGAAGCACTCGATCAGCAATCGCGCCGCGTCGCGCGTGCGGACCACGCAGGGTCCGAAGTACGTGGCGAGATCACCCGGCCGCGACATCGCATAGCCAAATCCGGTGCGATAGTACGAGTCCCCGCTTCGCAACAGAGCATTGAGCAGAGGCACACGGTACGCACCGAAGTAGGCGCGGTCAAACGAAGGATCCACGATGTAGGGGCGAATCAGATGTGACGCGGACGCCTTTGGCGAAGCGCCGGCTGCGCGCTTCCACCGCTCCACCGGGCATTCGTCTCGAAATCCCAGCTTCGCGTAGATCGGGCGCCCCAGTTCCGTCGCATCCAGCTTGGCCCAGGAAACACCGCGCTGCTTGCAATACTTCAGCGCGTGCTCCATCAGGGCCTTGGCATTGCCTTTGCCGCGATGGGACTTTTCGGTAAGTACCATGCCGATCCAAGCGAGATCGTCGGCGTAGCAAGTGACGGTAGTGCTCGATACGATCTGGCCGTTCGACTCGATGCCGAACGCGCCTTCCGGGGCCAGCGCCAAGGTGCGCTCCCAGTCTGCGGCAGTTTGGTTCCAACCGGCTTGGCGGCTCAGTTCGATGAGCGCGGGAACGTCCGGCTGGCGAAGGTGGCGGATTTTGCTCATGGTAAAGATCGGCGCGGGCGTTGCGTCCGCGTTCCTACCATGGTAGCCGGTCTCCGTCACTTCTTCGCCAACCGCGCCGTGCCCTTACTTCTCTCTCGCCTTCTCCTTCACGATCACCTCGTGGATCCGCATTGGCGCGGGCTTCTCTTCCCGCACCGTGTACTCGGCCGGTATCGCGAACAGCGTCCGGGCGGGCTCGGCGCGGCTGACGCTGGTCAACCGATAGGTCGTCTCGCCCGACATCGGATCCTTCGTAGTGGACCGAACCAGCACCTGCAAGTCAGCCGAGGTCCAACGCTCGATCGTCGTTGTCATCGGACGATCGTTGCCCACCTCACCGGCCGGGATCGAGTGCGAGAATCGCTTGCCTTCGCAAACCAAGCCCTCCAGCGTCTGCTTGCCGAGCGCTTCTTCTTTTCCATCGCCGCCATCGGAGCGGTGGAACACCATCACCGATTGCGATGCCATGGCAACACCGCCAACTCCCCCGGCAGGAGGGTCCGCCATCGTGTGGAAGGTAGCTCCCACTGGCCGCGCCGCCGTGAAAGCGGCCACCTTCTCACCCACCGCCACGTGGCCAAAATCGGGCAGCTTGTGCTTGGCCGCCACCTTTTCGCGTTCGTTCAATACGATCATCTCCTTCGCCACCGGATCCATGATCGTCACGATGCGCGGGGCCTCACCTGACGACGCCCACGGGCCGATCGCCGGCATGGTGCGCTCGTCGCGCGTGCGGCCCTGGCTATCCCGCACGACCCGATTCGTCGACCGCCGCGTGATCCGCGTCCCATCGGCGAGCGTCTGCACGTAATCAGTGACGCCCTCGGCGCTGTATGGTGCACCGGTTACCACCTTGCCCGGCATCATCCCGTCCGCGGCGATGAACTCGAATCCGTGGGCTGGCCCACCCTGCGTGATCGTAACCGTGTGCGGCTGCGCCAGAATCAGGCCAGCCGCGGCCAATCCCAGCCCGAAACATCTCCACTGCATCATGTCATTACTCCTTTACTGTTTCACTCACGGGAAGAAATCGCACCGCGCGCGCCGCACCGTCTTCGCCGATCCACACTTCGGCATCCACTGGACGCGCGTCCCCATCCACACTCACCGGAAGCCCGAACCTTCGCGCCTCCGAGCTCCGCAACCGGATCCGCACCAATCGCGCGGACTCTCCGGGCACGAACACCGGCCCTGCGCGGAGCGGTAAGAAATCGAGAGTTTCGAACTGCGCGCGCGCCGGCGGCTGGCGTCGCGAAATCAAAATCGCCACCAGCAGCGCCGCCGCCGCAGCCGCGGCCCAAGCCACGGGCCATCGCCAACGCGAAGATTGCCGCCGCTTCCACTGTTCCAGAACAGCCGCTTCGAATCGCGGCGCCGGACCCGGCACATCCTGCAAATCGCCGAGCGCCGCCGAGAGCGCCGTCTCGCGATCCCAAACGGCCGCGCACACCCCGCACGTGCTTCGATGCTCGCCGGCTTCGGGCGGAAGCAACCGCCGCCGTGCCCAATCCATCGCCTCCCGCTGGAACGTTTCGCAGTTCATCGCAAGCATCCTTTCTGCCCCGGCGCTAGCGCCTTCATCAGCATCCGGCGCGCTCGGTACAGCCTTGACCGCACCGTCCCCACCGGACACCCCAGCACCTGCGCCGCTTCGGCGTAGTCCAACTCTTCGAGCTCGCACAGCACCACTACTTCGCGGAACTCCGGCGGCAACTCCGCCACCGCAGACCTCACTTCGCGAGCCAACACGTCGCGATCGGCGTCGTGCGCCGCAGCCCAATCGCCATCGAGTTGCTCGAACCGCCGATGTCGCTCCACCGCGCGCTGCAGCTTGTTGCGCGCTACCCCGATCAGCCACGGCCGCAGCATGCCTCGCTCGGGCCGGAATCGCGACGACTGATCGAGCAGAAACACGAACGTGTCTTGCGCGATCTCCTCGGCCAACGCTGGCGACGCTGTCATCTGCACCAGGTAGCGGAACACCGGTCCGCTGTGCCGCCGGAACAACTCGGTCCACGCGTCCTGATTGCCGCGCCGGCTCTGCGCGAGCAACTCCGCATCGTCCGGACCCGCTTGGTCTCGCATCGGCTTCTCGTATCGTATTCCCGCGCCGAGCCGAAAAAGTTCCCGCAAAAACGCAACACCCGGCTATGGCGCCGGATGCTCGCCGTTCTGGAACGTGAACACGCTGCCCGCACCTTCCACAATGAGCTTGCCCGGACCCAGTGGCTTTCCACCCGTGCTGAAGAACACCGCGCCGTCAGTGGATTCGCCAGCCTTCAGCCGCACCGGCACCAGCACGATCGCCGAAGCCGCGGCCGCCGCCTTCAACCGCGTGTTGGTGGCATCCGCCATCACCGACTGCCGCCGCACCTCGTATCCGTTCGTCGACTGGATCTTCGGCAGTCCATACAAGCTGCCTTCGTACGCCGTCACCAGCTTGATCACGTCCTCACGGCCGCCGTGATGCATGAACTCCTGCACCACGTCTTTCGCCGCCACGGCGGGCAACTCGGCGCCGTCTTGGCGAAGATACTTGAAGTCCGCCGGCTTGAAGTTCCACGGCCGGCCCGACCCGTTCGAGATCGCGATCTGCAGAATCGAGTATCCGCGCACCGGGTGGGGCAGCGGCGCGAACATCACCGTCACGCCGTTCTTGGTCAGCGTCTGATAACGCAGACCACCGGACTCGAACTCGATCACCTGCCCCGCCAACACGGACAACACGCCCAGCGCACACATGTGCAAACCGAGGCGAGCAACCATGCTTTCAGCCTACCAAACGGCCTTTGGCATCCCGTCATCGAGGCCGCACGGGCTTTCGCACCAGTCCAGAAGGAAATGCCGCATTCCCGGGCTTATCGGGGTTTCGCAAGCTCATCTGCGCACCGCTATCGGGATACAACGAGATCTGCATGCCCCCCGTGCCCGACAAGATCTCGAACAAGCGCCGGTTCATCGTCCGCACGATCTCGCGATGCTCGGCCGAATCGATGAGGTTCGTCGTCTCGAGCGGATCGCGCTCGAGATCGTACAACTCGTCGATATCCCAGATGCCGTGAAAGTGGATGTACTTGTAGCGATCGCCCCGCAGCGCATGCACTGTCGGAGTCTGCGGGAAATTCCGCTCCCAGTAGTATTCGTAGAGGAACTCGTTGCGCCACTTGGTCTGCTTACCTTGGAGCAGCGGAAGGAAGCTCGCCCCATCGAGTCCGGCGGGCGCGGAAACACCGGCCGCTTCCAGCACCGTGGGCATGATGTCGAGATTGGCCACCACCTCTTTCACGGTCTTGCCGCCCCCGAACAATTCCGGACATCGCGCCAACATCGGCACGCGCATTGACTCTTCATACGCAGTGCGCTTGTCGATCAACCCATGCTCCCCGAACGCGAACCCGTTGTCGCCCATGTACACGATGAGCGTGGAATCCAGTTGCCCGCGCTGCCGCAGAAAATCGAGCACACGCCCGAGGCTCTCATCCACTCCGCACAACGTTTCGGCGTACTGGCGATAGTAATCTTCGATGTCAAGAGACGAGTGATACGGATAGTCCACCCCGTGCCACGAGTTGCGCTGATTGCGCACCCACATCGGAGCATTGCGAACGGCCGCCGGATCCTGTGTCTGCGGCGGCTGGAATTTCTTGCCGGCGTACTTGCCCTTGTGGCGCGCGGCCGGCACGAAGTCGGCATGCACGGCTTTGTGGCTCAGGTACATGAAGAAGGGTTGGTCTTTGCGCAACGCCCCAGCCCAGTCGAGCGCGTAGTCAGTGAGCTCGTCAGTGATGTATCCCTTCTGCGGAACTTTCTTGCCGTTCACGTTGATGCCGTCGGCGCTCGGAAGATACGTGCCTTGGCCCTTGAAGCTCACCCATTGATCGAAGCCCGCCTGCGGCGAATCATCCACGCCGCCCATGTGCCACTTGCCGAAGAATCCGGTCTTGTATCCCGCCTTCCGCAGCAACTCCGGGAAGAACCGCGTGCCCCGTGGAATCGGCGTGTTGTTGTCGACGATCTTGTGCCGGTGTGCGTACGTTCCCGTGAGAATCGTCGCGCGCGAAGGCGAACACAGCGCCGTCGTCACGAAGGCGTTCTGCAAGTGCGCGCCGTCTCGCGCCAGTGAATCGAGATGCGGAGTCTCGAGCCACTCCTGCCCTTTCAGAAAACCCATCGCGTCATAGCGATGGTCGTCGGTCAGAACAAAGACCACGTTGCGGCGCGTGCGCGATTGCTGCGCAACCAGGGGTGCGGCGGCCATGCTGAGCGCGGAACGGCGGGTAAGCATGCGAGACATGCTAGCACCCCTATCATTGTTGGCTCCGCCTCGCTGCGCACCATGCACGAGGCGGAGCCCGAACGCCTGCCGTCCTTGCCCTGTTCAGGATCAGCCGGCATTCAACCCGAGAACCTACGCCCTTCGGAACCGGCGCGCAGCGAGAGCCATCAGTCCGCCCATCGAAAGCCACACCGTACCGGGTTCCGGAGTGCCCACCACTCCGAACACTCCCGTGAACGGCGGACCTCCATCCGGAGGCACGCCCGAGTCATACATGCCCACCACGGTGGTTGCGCCAGTCAGCTTGTCGATGCGGATGATTTGGCCCACTTCGGTGAATCCGTAGAAGAGGCCGCCCACGAATCCCGACCCGATGATACGCCCCGAAAGCCCGGTCAGCGCGTGGCTCGTGATCGCCAGCGTCGAAGGGTCGATCCGATACAGCGTCGGGCTGATCGCGTTCGGCCCATCCACGATATCGAGCGTGTAGTAGAGGAACTGGCCGTCGCCATTCAAGCTCGTTACCATGTTGCCGTCGTACTGTTGCTCAGCAGGGGGCAGCGCCAGCGTCCCCAGATTCGAGAGCGCCGCCGTCGACGTGTTCACTGAGAACAATCGATTCGAGAAATCCAGCGCATAAACGGTGCCCGTGGTGAGGCCGCCCAGCACGCTGATCCCGTTCGGACCCACGCTTGCCCCCGTGCCCGTATCACCTACCGTGGTCACCGCTCCGCTCGTGGAAAATCGCAGCAGGTTTCCGCTTGCGTCCACGCCGTAGAACGGACCGCCTGGAGCGCCGGCAAGGCCGCCGGCGCTGTTCGAAGCGACTCCGGGTCCCAGTGGAGTGAAGGCGCCTGTGGTCAGGTCCATCGTCCCGAACTGCCCGGAGAAGTTGATCACGTAGCCCATCGGTCCGGCCATTGCCGAAACCGCCGCCAATAGTCCCCCAAAGATGATGCGTCTCATGTTCGTTCCTCCTCTGCTCCCTTACTTCAGCTTGCTCACGAACTCGGCCAGCGAGTTCCGCCAGACATGCCAGATGTGCCCGCCCGGATAGTTCGCCGCATCGAATCGGATTCCACGTTGCACGAGCATCGCAGTGCTGCGGTCATAGCCCGGCCGCTGATCGGAGTCTTCGGTTCCGCAACTGTAGTAGATCAGCCGAAACGCTTCGTTCAACGCTGCCGCGTCGGCGCCCGGATAGGCGTCAGGATAGGTGGTGGGTACCGAGATGCTGAACGCCCCAAGCGCGCTAAACAGGCTCGGATTGCGGAATCCTACGTGGAAGGTCTGCGTACCTCCACGAGACAGGCCGGCTAGATATCGATTCTCCTTGCCAGTGGCCGTACGGTAACGGCTCTGCACCAGCGGAATCACTTCTGTCAACAAGTACTTCTCGAACAACTCATACGAAGCGAGCAACGTCAGGTTCGGACTTGCTCCCGGCGTCTGGCTATCCACCATCACCACGATCATTTCCTTCGCCTTGCCTGCCGCGATGAGGTTGTCCATGATGCGATTCGCGTAGCCCGCCATCACCCATTCCCGAGATGTGTCGCCGAGTTCGCCCGTGCTGGCACCGTGCAAAAGGTACAGCACCGGATACGTGCGCGAGTACTCCGCCGCGTAGCTGGGCGGCGTGTAGACGTAGGCGTTGGCGAAACGGCCGAGCGTCGCCGAACGGAACTCTTCGAAGTGGACCTCGCCGCGCGGCGTGTCGGGCGCAATGTCCCAAACGAACGGCGCTTCCCCGCGGATCTCCATCGTGTTGTTCAGCGGAGTCTGCCGGATGAACGGGCGATACCGCGTGTTGTTCGGGTCGATGGTGAACAGCCCGTCCACCGAGAAACCGTAGTAGTAGACGCCCGGTACCAGCGGAGCCGTGGTGTAGCTCCACACGCCTTTGGCGTCTTTCGTCATCAAGGCCCCCGGAGGCCGGTTGACCTTGTCGTCGAACTCGCCGCCGACGTAGACCTTGTCTGCGTTAGGCGCCGTCAGGGTAAACGTCGCCGATCCGTCAGGGTTGATGATTGGGCTTCGTTGGGCCTGGGCAAGGGCTGAAACCACAGCCACGGTTGCGGCCGTAAACAATCTGGAAGGTGCGCGAAACATGTCGATCTCCTTTGTGGAAAAGTTGGTAAGATTGACCTACCGGAATCGAGCTTGCCGCATGTGGCCGCACGGAGTCCTCGAGAAGTCATTGCAAAAGTCTTAAAGAGTTCTGTGAGCGTTTATGCCTCCTGCTTTCAGAGGGTTATACGAATTCGGACCATACCGCTTCGACATGGCCGAAAGGAGCCTTTGGCGCGACGGACAGGCCATCTCGCTCACGCCCAAGGCTCTCGATACCCTGGCGGCGCTGCTGGCCAACCCAGGCCGGCTGGTGGAGAAGGACGAGCTGATGAAGACGGTCTGGCCGGACGCCTTCGTCGAAGAGGGGAATCTCGCGGTCCAGATCAGCCTCTTGCGGAAAACCTTCGGTGAGGTTGCCTACATTGAGACTGTTCCCCGGCGCGGATACCGGTTCGTCGAGCCGGTGCGTCAGGCGACACTTTCACCGGCGCCTCTTGCGGTCGCAGCCGTCGAGCCGCCCCCCGTTGAGCGAACGGCGGCTCCTGCCCGATCCCGCCGCTGGATTCTCGCGTCCGCGGGCGCGCTCGCTGGGGGAGCAGCCGTGCTCTCCGCTTTCCGGCATCGCGCGAATCCCCGGCACGTTCCGGTCGCGTCTGTAGCGGTGCTCCCGTTTCAGGTACTCAACGCCAAGCCCGATGACGAAGGGCTCGGCCTCGGCCTCACCGATGCCGTGATCACCCGCCTGGGTGGACTCGACCGCTTCATCGTGCGCCCCACATCCGCGGTGCGCGAGTTCGACAAACCCACACGCGATCCCCAAGCCGCGGGATCGAAGCTCGGAGTCGAAGCTGTACTCGACGCCACACTCCAAAGCGCCGGGAACAAGGTCCGGCTCAACGCACGGCTCGTACGCGCCGCCGACGGGCAGAATCTATGGTCAGACACGTTCGATCTCGAACACGCCGACTTGTTCACGCTCGAAGACCAGATCTCGAATCGCTTGGCCCAGTCTCTGTTCGGGCAGGCGGCGCCGGCAAGCCGGTACCGTCCCGATCCGGAGGCGTTCCGGCTGGTGACGCTGGCCCGGTACTATCGCAACCGTTGGACCTCCGCCGGCCAACGCAAAGCAATTGAAGTGGCGGAACAGGCTCTCGCCATTGACCCCAAGTATGCCGATGCCTACGCCATCGAGGCCGGTGCGTGGTCATTGCTCGGGTACTTCCTCGGGGTTCCGCCCAAAGAAGCCTACCCGAAGGCGGAAGAGGCGGCCATGAAAGCGCTCAGCCTCGACAGCCGCCAGACCGATGCTCATCACGCCATGGCGACCACCCGTTTCTTCTACCGCTGGGACTTCGCCGGCGCCGAGGCGCACTTGCGCAAGGCTCTCGAGGCGAATCCGAACAATGACGATAGCCTCCACATGTTCGGACTGCTCGAGACGGTTCGCCACCGCAACGCCGAAGGCTTGGAGTGGACCAAGAAGTCCGTGGCGATCAATCCGGGCTCCGCGTGGCGGCATGTCGGCATGACGTTTCAGTATGCCTGCCTCGAGCGCATTGGCGACGCGCTGGCCGAGTCCCAAAAAGCGCACGACCTCGATCCGGCATTGGGCGCCACCTTGTTCGATCAGTACAACCTAAACATGGTCCGCGGCGATCACCGCGCAGCCGTGGAGGCATTCTGCCGGCAGGTCGAGCGGCAAAAGGAGTTCGCCGGGGCCATGAAGGCGGCATTCGACAAGGGCGGCATCCGGGCGTTTCTCGAAGCCCGGATTTCGAACTACCTCGAGCGCGCCCGCGAGGGAGCGCCCGTATCCAGACTCGTGTTGGCGCAGCAGTACACGTTCCTCGGCAACGCAGACGAAGCCATGCGCTGGATGGAAGAGGCCGCCGAAGAGCGCCAAGGCACGGTGGTCTTCGTGAACCAACACCCGATGTACAAGAGCCTCCGCAGCCACCCACGATTCGTAGCGCTGGTGAAGCGCATCGGCCTCTGACGCATTGTGCCAAGAGCGCAGTGACTCTGCCGTGCAATACGATCCTTCCGTATCTTCGCCGGCAGCGAAGATTTCAGCCCATTGTGTCGGGCAGGCTATAAGCCTGCGCGGGACCTCAGTCCCGCCATGAGCGGACCCTTTGGTCCGCTGATCCCATCCCAAGAAAGAAAGCTCCCCGGGGCAGTAGTCCAGGGAGCTTGATCTAGACGAAACCGATTATTTGCGTTCCAGAGGAGATCCCGCCCGTCCTCCAGAAGGGCGAAATCCCGGATGCATCTCAATACGGAATCGAGCCCCGAATCTGATCAAGCGTGAGCTCAAAACTGCTGCATCAGCCGGACCTTCGCCCGCTCCACCCCAGGCAGCGGCGCACCAGCATAGTCGAGTTCCCGGCGCACGAAGCTGCTCCGTGGATATCGTTTCGCCAGCCTCTCCCACAGCGCCGTTCGCAAGGCCTTCACTCGCTCGGCGCCCTGCGTGTCACTCGCTGACACCAGCGTCGCAATGAACTGTTCGAAGAATGTCGAACGCGCGTACGCGTTGTCGAGGTCGTCGTCGCCCGCGCCCGGCGGCAGCTTCTGCTCGATCTCGCGCAGAGCTTCGAGCGCCGCCGCGATCCGCCCAGCGGCGAACTCGCCGGCCGCCTTGGCCCGAAGCGCCAAGTCGGATGGCGAAAGCGGATCCACCTTCTTCGTAGGCCATTCCTTCGACTTCTCGAGCAGGATGAACGCTTCCGCTAGCCGGTGATCGGCCTCGGCGCCGCGCCCCACTCGCCGCAGCGGGTACGTGGAAGAAACCAGGAAGTAGATCAGGTACTGCTCACGCGCGGCGAAGCCTTCTGGAACCGCGCGCAACAGCGCGAGCGATTCATCGAAAGACGCCGCCGCCCGCACCGGATCATGCAGGGCCTCGAGCGCGCCCAACATATTCACGAAATGAGCCAAACGGTACCGGCCTTGCTCATTACGAGGATTTTTCGACAAGCCTTCGCGGAACGGCACGATCGCCTGCCGGATCAACTTCTCTGCTTCCGCGTAACGTTCGAGGCTGATGCGGCCCGGCTCGCCTGTCACGTCCGCGAGACGCTGTCGTGTTTGCGCTACCAACGCGGCAAGCTCTGCGCCCGGATTCTCCCGCTCCAACCGGAGCGCGATATCGAGCGCTTCCCCGATCGCCTTCTCCGAGTACTCGAGATCTCCGCGCGACCGGCGGATCAGCCCGGAAATAGTGAGCGAGCGCGCCAAGCCGCGACGCGACGCTGTGTCGTCCGAAGCCTTCACCCAGTCACGGCTCAACTGCTCGGCGCGAGCAACCAGGTTCTCCGCACCCGCCGTTTCGAAGGCGTTGACGGCGTTCTGAGCCGCGCTCAGATAGGTGGCCGCCGCTTGTCCCGTGTCCGCAGGCCGGCTGGCATCCGACTTCAAAAGCTGTTCGAACTCCACGGTCGCGTTCCGGAAGGCCTCTGCCGCATCGAGGTGCTTCGAGCGCGAACTGAATGACTCACCGAGTTGCCGGTAAGCCGTGGCCGCGGCGCGCAGGCGCGCCGGATCGTTCGGACTGCGGCCGAGCACCTCCCCGCGAAGCCGCACCGCTTGCCGCAGGTTTACGAGCGCCGCATCGGCCTTGCCCATGCTCGCCGACATGACTCCGCCTTCGATTTCCGCCAACCGTTCGTAAGCTTCGGCAAGCTCCACCTTGAGGTCGTCGCTCGCGGCTGGATCGTGCGCCAGCCGGTCAAGGTACGCTTGCGCCGTGGCTGCGAGCTTTTGCCGCGCTTCGAGCGATCCCTCGAGCGGCCGGATCGCAGGTTCGAGATCGAACAGCACGTGCCGTGCCAGGCCGCGCACTTCGTTGAATCGCGTCTCCGCCCGATTGCGCTCCCGCGAGGCGATCGCCAAGCCCGCGACGAGGCTTACTACTGCGAGCGACGCGGCCGTCGCGCTGCGCCAGTTTCGCCGCAGCATCTTTCCGGTGCGATACCAGAAGTCGTTGCCGCGCGCCTCCACCGGCCGCCCTTCGAGCCAATTGCGAACGTCGGCCGCGAGCCGGTCAGCCGTGGCATAGCGGCGCTCGGGTTCTCGCGCCATCGCCTTGCGGACCACGTTGTCGAGATCGGCGGGCGCACCCGCCAGAGCCGGGATCTCGCCCTCGGTCACGCGGCGAACCAGTTCCGCCATGGAAAGATTCGCGCCGTCGAACCATGCGCGCCCCGCCATCAGTTCATAGAGCACGGCGCCGAGCGAGTAGACGTCCGTTGCCGTGGTGACCGCCGTGTTGAGAATCTGCTCCGGCGCCGCATACTCGGCCGTGAACATGCCGAACTCCGTCGCCGCCATCGTCGCCGCAACGGTGCTGGTGGGCAGCAGCTTCGCCACTCCGAAGTCGAGCAACTTGGGCACGCCTTCCCGATTCACCAGGATGTTGGCGGGCTTGATGTCACGGTGGATCACCAAGTGCCGGTGCGCGAACGCCACCGCGTCACAGATGCTCACGAACAACCGGCAGCGCCCGGCCAGCGAGAGCGCGTTCGCCTTGCAGTATGCGGAGATGTTGACGCCATCGACATACTCGAGCACCAGATAAGGGCGGCCTGACTCGTCGGCGCCGCCATCGAGCAGGCGCGCGATGTTGGGATGCTCGAGATCGGCCAGAATCTGCCGCTCCTGCGTGAAGCGCTGCAGCAACTCGTCCAAGCGGAAGCCCACGGCGGTGCGCAGCACCTTCACCGCTACTTGCTTGCGGAACTGATCGTCGTCCCGCTCGGCCAGGTAGACCGCACCCATGCCGCCCGCCCCGAGTGGCCGCACTACCCTGTAGGCGCCGAGCTTGCGCGGTGGCAACTCGCCGGTAGCATCGGCAAGGTGGCTCAAGGCCGATTCCACAATGCGCTGTCCCGCCGTCGGCTGCTCGTCGGCTTCCAGCATCGACGCTACCGCGCTCCGCAACTCGGCATCGTCTCCGCACGTGTCGTCGAGCCACTGCTTCCGGGCGCTCGGATCCAAGGCCAGCGCACCGTGAAAGATCTCCTCCACGCGCTGGAATTGGGCCGGGGTCATTTGCTCGCTCCAGTCGCCACGTGGCTTCTGAGCCACGCTGTACGAGCACGCAAATCACGCCGAATAGTGATGGCGGCCGCGTTTAGCGCGCCCGCGATCCCGTCCACGCGCCGGAGCTCGGCCTGGCTCATTCCTCGGCTCCGGGTGCGAGGTTGCTTGTCAGCCCGGCGGTTCCGGCTCGCAGGTCGAACTGAATGGTGATCGCCGCCAACGTTGAGCGCACCCGCGATCTCGTCCACGCGCCGGAGCTCGGCCTGGCTCATTCCTCCGCTCCGGGTGCGAGGTTGCTTGTCAGCCCGGCGGTTCCGGCTCGCTGGTCGCGCTGAATGCTGATCGCCGCCAACGTTGAGCGCACCCGCGATCTCGTTCACTCGCCGGAGCTCGGCCTGGCTCATTCCTCGGCTCCGGATGCGAGGTTGCTTGTCAGCCCGGCGGTTCCCGTTCACAGATCGCGCTGAGTGGTGATCGCCGCCAACGTTGAGCGCACCCGCGATCTCGTTCACTCGCCGGAGCTCGGCCTGGCTCATTCCTCGGCTCCGGGTGCGAAGTTGCTTGTCAGCCCGGCGGTTCCCGTTCACAGATCGCGCTGAATGGCGATCGCCGCCAAGGTTGAGTGCACCCGCGATCTCCTCCACGCGCCGGAACTGGGCCGGGGTCATTCTCTCGCTCCCGGCGCGAGGTTGCTTCTGAGCCACGCCGTGCCAGCGCGCAAATCACGTCGTATGGTGATAGCGGCCACGTTGAGCGCATCCGCGATCTCCTCCACCTGGAGCCCACCGAAGTAGCGCAGCTCGAGAACCCGAGCCTTGCGCGGATCGAGGTGCGCCAGTTCCTCGAGCGCGCGATGCAGATCAAGCACGCCCGCCGCCGGAAGAGGGGCACCGACAGCGCCCGCGGAGTTCAGCGAAATCGTCTGCGATGCGCCACCCCGCTTTTCCGCGTGCGCCTCCCGCGCCAGATCCACCAGCACCTGCCGCATCAGCCGGCTCACGATGTAGTAGAAGTGCGAGCGGTTGAACCACTCGGGATGCGATCCGCGTGAGAGCCGGAGATAGGTTTCGTGGACGAGTTCGGTAGGCGATAACGGCGCCGCGTGGGCTCGCAGGCGGCTTCGCGCCAGCAGACGCAGTTCGGGATAGAGGAGCGGAGCGAGCTCCTCCAGCGCGGTATCGTCACCTGAGCGCCACCTCCGGAGAAGTCCGGTGATCGCGCCCGATTCATTGGGCACTTGCGTTACCAGACAGAATTCAATGGTACTCAATACGGAATCGGGCCCGCGAAGAGATCATCGGCGAGCAAATTTTCCACGGGCGTGGTTGCGCCATCATAAGAGGACGACATGTCCGACCGCCTCCGCATCGTCCTCCTCGGCCGCATGGCCTCCTGGTGCGAGCCCGAACTCCGCAAGCGTCTCGACTGCGACTACTCGCTGGTAGCCATTCCCGATCCTCGCGATGCCGGCAGGCATGCGGCCGAGATCGAAGCCGCCGAAGTGCTGGTGGGCTCGCCACTGGGAGGAACCACGGGGCCGCGGAGCCCGCACCTGAAGCTGCTGCACATGACCGGCGCCGGGCTCGACGGGCTCGACTTCAACGCACTGCCGCCGGACACGCGTGTGTGCAACACTTTCCATCACGAGATCGCCATGGCCGAGTACGTCATCATGGCGATGCTGTGTCTGGCGCGCCAGCCGCAGCGCTACGACGCCAAGCTCAGGCAGGGCAATTGGGATGGAAGCTGCATCTGGGGAGAGACTCCGGTACTCGAGGAACTCTACGGACAAACACTGCTGCTGATCGGGCTCGGACACATCGCCAACGAGATCGCCGTGCGTGCCCGAGCGTTCGGAATGTGGGTGACCGGCGTGTCGCGCAACCCGGGCTCAGTGGCGCGGCGCGAGCTCTACGACGACATCGCCAGTTGGGAGCAATGGCGCAACCAGCTCCCGCATGCGGATTGGGTGGCGCCGTGCTGTCCGCTGACCCCGGAGACCGAGGGCATGTTCGACGGCTACGCGATCTCGAAGATGAAGCCGAGTGCGCGTATCATCAACATCTCGCGCGGGCGCGTGATCGAGGAGCGGGCGCTGTATGAGGCCCTGAAGAACCGCGAGATCGCCGGTGCGGCGCTCGACGTGTGGTACCGGTATCCGGCGAGCCCGGATGAGACGTGCCTGCCTTCGCGGTTTCCGTTCCATGATCTCGACAATGTGCTCCTGTCGCCACATATCTCGGCTTGGACGCAGCGTACGATCCTCGGCCGCGCCAAGGAGATCGCCCAGAACATAAACCGGCTTTCGCGTGGCGAGCCGTTGGCGAATGTCGTGCGATGACCATGCAGTTTGGTCACTTTGGCGGCGCTTGCCGAGGGTTCCGGACGGGAAATTGTTCGGTTGTCAACCACTGCATGAGTGGGCCACACCTGCGTGCACGAGAATCGGGCGGGTGTTTGCGGGAGAATCTCTCGCGGCGGATCACCCGTCCAGCCAGACACCGCAGCAACCCATATTCAACTATCAAACATCCTGAGGCGAACGATACGCCTCCTCAGGCTTCCGCCAAGAAGCCCAAGTCACCACAGCCGAGTCCCACATGCCCAGATTAGAAGACGGCACCGTGCTTCGCGCAAAATCGTTCCCGGGATGTCGCTGACAGAACAGGGAGATCCTTTTTTCGCGATACACGAACTCCGCTGCCGGACGGCGCGCCTCAGGGCAGCAACTGACGCGAAGCCTTGGTCCGCTGTTCGAGCAATGCCTGCGCGGCACGCGCGCCGTACAGGCGCGCGCACTCCACCGCCGCGTCCACGATTCTGCCGGCGGCTTCAGGACCATGCTTGGCGTACGCATTGGCGAGCGTCGTCGTAGCGGCTCCGGCGCACTGCGAGCCGATCGCGTCCACCAGTCGCGCGAACCCGTGCAGGAACGCATCCGCATGCGGATGCTTGGCGACCACCTTCTCGAGCGCCTTGCAGGCGCCCAGTGCGCTCGACACGTCGCGCCTGGCCAGCGACACGGCCACTTCGAGCGCCTGCGGCACACGCGCGATGGCGGGCACCAGCTTCTCGGCATCCTTGCTCGACTCCATCTTTTCGAGCGGCACGGCGTCCACAAGCGCCTGTAGCAGGCCGACGCGGCCAGCCTGTGTGGCGTGATCGGCGAGCGCAGCCATGGCCGTGATGATCTCGCGATTGCTCATGGCATAGGCGGCCAGACAAGAGAGCGCACGCGGATCGCGGTTCATGGCGGCGATCGCCTGCGCAAAGCCGGCGTCGCCGAGGTCCTTCGCGGCGGGCGCGAGCGCAGGAAACTCCTCGAGCCACACCGGGAGCGCTTCGGGAGTCACGCGCTGGGTCCAGTCCAGGAAGTGCGACGTGATGTAGCCGATGCAGGCGCGGTCGGGTTGCGCGGTTTCGACGGCGCGGCGCAGGCAACCCGCCGCATGACCGAGTGCTCCGATGTCCGGCAGTGGCAGGTTCTCGGCCAGCAGCAGGTCGAGCAGCGCGGCCGCGTGTTCGCGGTCAGAGCCATCCAGACGGTCGAGCGACGCGTAGGCAGAGTGGAGTTCGGCGGCGTGCGCCCGCAGGATTTCGTCCAAGCCGACATTATACTCAGACAGGATGCAGCAGCCGGTTTGGAACTTCGAGCAGGAGCCGCGCGTCGATCCGGGTGACGAGACCAGCGTCAACCTGCGCGCCTATCTCGACCGGATGCCGCACGACAAGATGAGCTCCTACCGGCGCGAGTGGAGCGACGCCGCTGTAGCCGAGTGGTGTGGCGATTTCCGCGACGACGGCTGCCTGTTCCTCATCTGCAGCGAACGCGACGTGGAGATGGCCGAGTTCCGGCGCGAACTCGAAGCCTGCATCGAGTATCGGCGGCGAGTACTGGAAGTACCGCCGGGCGGGTTATAGTCGTAAGAGTGATCCGGAGCGCCATCGTACCAGTGGCCGGACTTGGCACGCGCCTGCTGCCCGCCACCAAATCTCAACCCAAAGAGATGCTTCCCGTTGCCCGGAAGCCCATCGTCCAATACGTCGCCGAAGAGCTCGTGGCCAACGGCATTCGCGACATCCTGTTCGTCACGGGCCGAAGCAAGAGCTCGATCGAGAACCACTTCGACGCCGACCCCGAGCTCGAGCGCCAGTTGGCCGCTTCCAACAAGAAGGACCTGCTGCACGAGGTGGAGTTCACCGACATGGCGGCGAACTTCTTCTACACGCGCCAGCGCTACCAGCGCGGCCTGGGCGACGCCGTGATGTGCGGCGAGAACTTCGCCGGCGAGCAGCCGTTCGTGGTAGCGCTGGGCGATTCGATCCTCGGCATGAACGCGCAGTCGCGCTGCGTGGAGCGCATGATCGAGATCTACGAGTCGAAGCGGGCCAGTTGCGTGATCGCAGTGGAAGAGGTGCCGCGCGAGGAGACTCGCCACTACGGCATCATCCAGCCGGCCGACTTCGACAACGGCTTCATCCGCGTGCAAAACCTGATCGAGAAGCCCAAGCCTGAGGATGCGCCGTCGAACCTGGCGATCGCCGGGCGCTATGTGTTCTCGCCGATCATCTTCGATCTGATCCGCCGCGTAAGCCCCGATGGGAAGCAGGAGATCCAGTTGACTGACGCGATGCGGCTGCTGTGCGAAGAGGGCCGCCGCGTGCTGGCGGTGAAGCTTCAGCCGAACGAGAAGCGCTACGACATCGGCAACTTCCCGAGCTACTTCGAGACGTTCGTCGAGTTCGCGTTGGCCGATCCCGACTACGGTCCGGCGTTTCGGGAACGGCTCAAAGAGATCCTCGGCATGTGATGGCGGCGAACGGAGCGCACGCTGAAGCGTACGCCACAAGGGCTATGACGCTGCGTTCTGGGCACGGGTCAAAGAGCTCTTCAACAGGTGATAGCCGGCGAGGCAGGCGATGGACGCCAGCAACACCACGCCCGCCAAACCGAGGAACACTTGGCCCAGGCCGAAGTGGCTCTTCAAGTAGCCCGAGAGGAACACGCCGCTGCCGCCGATGAAGGTGTTGAGCGAGTTCATGAATCCGATGGCGGTGGAGCGGCGATGCGAGGGCAGCAGGTCACAGAGGATCGGCAGCTCGTTCGAGGATCCGAGTGCGCGCACGAGCCCGTGCATAAATATGGATGCGCCGAGGATGGCCACCGCGGGCTTGCCGAGGAACACGAGCAGGAACGGCGCCGCGGCCGCGTAGAACAGACCTTGCAGGAGGAGGCGCTTGCGCGGATTGCCGCGGGCGATACGGTCTGAGAAGTAGCCGCCCGTGAGTCCGCCGGTGACCACGCCAGCCGTGACGGCGAAGGTTCCGGAAAAGCCCGCGGTAGCGAGGCTGAGCCCGTAGGTCTCGCGGAAAAAGAGCGGCAGCCAGTTGGCGAACACCCAATTGCTGACCGCGATCAGCGCGGCTTCGGTGAGGATGATGCCGTAGGCTGGCGCGTGGAGGAGCGCGGTGAGCGTTTCGCGGAGCGGTTCGCCCCCCCCGCTCGCGCGCGGGCTGTTGGCGGGATCGCGCACCAAGAGTGTGGCGGCGAGGGCCAGCGCGACGCCGGCTCCGCCGAGGATGAAGAAGCAGGGGCGCCATCCGAGCCGATCACCGAGGAAGCCGGCTACGGTGCCTCCGGCGATCATGCCGAAGCTGAGTCCCGAGGCGTGAACGCTGAGCGCGGTGGCGCGCGTGAGCGGACCGTGATAGTCGGCCACAAGTCCGAGCGCCGCGGGCAAGTACAGGCACTCGGAGATGCCGAGCAGAAGCCGGAGCGCGAACAACTGCTCCGGGTTCGAGACGAGCCCCGTGGCGGCGGTCACCAGGCTCCAGAGCGCGAGGCTGATGGCGATAAGGCGGCTGCGCGAGACGCGGTCCGCGAGGATGCCGGCGAAGGGCGAAGTGAACGCGTAGCTCCACAGGAAGAGCGATCCGATGGCGGCGAGGCCGACGTCGGTGAGGGCGAGGTCCTGACGGAGGAGCGGGAAGACGGAGGTGATGGCGGTGCGGTCGGCGTAGTTGATCGCGCCCGCGAAGAAGAGGATCGCGAGGACGCGCCACTTGCCGGGGACTCCGTCTTGCATGGGCTACCGAGGTCCACTCCGATCCTGTGAAAGCACCAAGCACGCGAGTTGAGGGGCCGCAGGCCCCTCAGCGGACCACAGGTCCGCCCCACCAGCCACGAGGGCGTCTGTCATTTCTGCTTCACCTTGCTGAAGGCAGCGAAGGATGCTTGCGCTCCGCCCACCAGCCAACCGTGATCGCCGCCGGCGGTGAACATTCGGCCACCGCGATCGATCACGCGCTGCGCGGCTTCCGGAGTTCCACTGGTTGTTCCCCACCACTTGCCGTGTTTGGCGGCAGCGGCGGCCACGCGGTCGAACGCAGCCTCGATGGTGGGATGGTTGAACTCGAGCGGCACGCCGTAGCTGAGAGTGAGGTCGCCGGGACCGATGAAGAGAATGTCGAAGCCCGGTACGGCAGCGATCTCTTCGATGCACTCGACGGCTTCGCGGTCCTCGATCTGCAGCGCGACGAACGTCTGCTCGTTGGCGTGGCGGATGTGCTCGCGCGTGTTGGCCGCGCCCCAGTCGGCATCGGCGCCTGCGCCATCGAGTCCGCGTTTGCCGAGCGGCGGGAAACGGCACCAGTCCACCCATTGACGCGCTTCTTCGGCGCTGCGGCAATGCGGAACCATGATGCCGTTGGCGCCGTATTCGAGCGCGCGCATGGGAGCGTCGTAACCGGTCTTGAGAATGCGGACCATGAGGTCCATGCCGGTGTGGCGGCAGGCGAGCGACACGGCTTGCAGCACGTCATAGCCGAAGTCGCGATGTTCCATGTCGAACCAGACGCAGTCGTATCCGGTGCGTCCGAGGATTTCGGTGAGCCATGGCTGCGCCACGCGGCTTTGTCCGGCGACGCGGGCGAAGCCGCCCGCGCGGAGTCTTTCGAGTACTTTGCTGTTGGTCATATATGCAAGAGGCCTTTCGGATTTGGTGGCGGGACTCAAGTCCCGCGCTGGCTAAAGCCCGCCCTACACGGCAAGGCAGGTGCTAGCGCCGGAACCGGCATGTTTTTGCGGCGTCGACGCGAGCGCGGGCAGCGGGACTGAAGTCCCGCGCAGGCTGAAGCCTGCCCCACACGGAGAAGCTGCGTCATCTTTGGATCACCGGCAGGGCTGAGGGAAGATCGGCGAGCTCCAGAGCACTGAGGGCGTTGTCGAGATGAGCGATGGTGCGCGCGCCGACCAGCACCACGTCTACGCTCGGATTGCGTAGCACCCACGCCATCGCGAGCTTCGTTGCGGGGATGCCGCTCTGCTCGGATGCCTTTCGCAAGTTTTCGACGACCGCGAAGTTGTGATCGCTGAAATAGACATCAGCGTGGCCGGGGATCACATCGAAGCGCGTCCCTTTCGGAAACGCATTGCGATCAGCCGTGTACTTGCCAGTGAGGAAGCCGGCGCCGAGCGGGCTATATGTAATGACGCCGATGGACTCGCGTTGGGTTACCGGGAGCAGGTCCGTCTCGATGTCGCGGATGGCGAGGTTGTAGTTGTTCTCGACGACTTCGAAGCGGGCGAAAGAACGAGCGCGGGCTTCGTCGAGCGCGGCGGTGAGTTGCGCTCCTGTGTAGTTGCTGCATCCGGCGGCGCGGACGAATCCGCGGCGCACGCCTTCATCCGCTGCTTCGGCGGCCTCGGCCACCGGTGAGTTCGCGTCGAACTGATGGTAGAGGTAGAGATCGATCACATCGGTCTGCAAGCGCTCGAGACTGGCCGCGAGCGCTTCGCGCACGTGAGCGGGCGTGAAGTTCGCGGTGACCTTGGTGAGCAGCACGATCTTGTCGCGCGCGCCGCGTGAGCGAATCCAGCGGCCGACGATCTTCTCCGACGAATGCATCTCGCCGCTGACCTCGCGCTCGTCCTCGGTACCGAACTGGTTCTTGCGATAGGCGCGCGCCTGGCCGCCGCCGTATGCTTCGGCCGTGTCGAAGAGCGAGATGCCGTGTTCGACGGCGTGGTCCATGATGCGGAAGGCTTGGTCCTGATCGATCTCGCGGCCGAAGGTGGCGCAGCCGAGTCCGATGCGGCCGCAACGGAGGCCTGATTTCCCGAGTGTTCGCGTTTCCATTAATTGGTGACCTGGTAGCGCAGCAGCGGCTTGAGTTCTTGGGGCAAGCGATCGAAGACTTCGCGCGAGAGCGGCGGCACCACGGAGTCTTTGCCTTCGTTGGCCTCGACGATGTCGTGATGATCCACCGTGCCGGGGCGGAGCGTATCGAGGTTGAGCCACCACGGCGCGTATCGAACGAGCACTGCGACACGGTCGGTTCCTGAGATGTTCGGGGCCACGGCATGCCATAGACGCGCGTCAAAGGCAGCGACGGTTCCGGCCTTGCCGATGAGTTGCGTTTCGCCGGGCGCTGGCTGCGCAGGATCAAGCGCGCCGCCTTCGAGCGGATGGCAATCGCGAAGGTGCGATCCGGGCACTACTATGGTGCCGCCGTTTTCCGGAGTAAAGTCGGTGAGCATCCACATGGTGACGATGTGGAGCACTGCCTTGGGATACGGCGCCGGTATGTGCGCGGCGCCCTTCTGGTTGTACGGCCAATCGGAATGGATGAGTCCACGCGGAATACCGGCACCGTTGACGATGCCGCTGACCATGGAGATGCGGGCGTGCGGACCGAAGCAGCTCTCGACGAGATCGAGAATGGGGCGCGCGGTCATGTACGGCGCGAGGTCGTGATTGAAGCGGAGGAATCCAGGCACGTAGCCTGTGGGCCGCTCCAATAGGTTGTGCGCCCAGACGTCGCGTTCGACGCTTTCCTTGATAGCGGCGACGCGGTCCGGAGGGACGACGTTTTCGATGTAGCAGAAGCCTTGGGTGTCGAATTGAGATTTCTTGTCAGGCATGGCGAAGTGCGCGGCCCGAGGCCGCATCAGTAAGATGTCCGTTTCTGACGGCGAAGGCGCCGTTGACGATTACGTGATGAATGCCGCGGGGTGTGCGGTCAGGAGTCGCGTAGTCGGAATCAGTTCCGATGGCGGCGGCGTCAAACGCGACGATGTCGGCGAACGCACCGGGCTCGAGCACGCCGCGCCGCTCGAGCCGGAATCGACGCGCGGCGAGGGCCGAGGTCTTGACGATGGCTTGTTCGAGGGGCATCCATTGCTTGTCACGCACGCACTCGCCGAGGAACTTCGGATAGGTGCCGAAGGTGCGCGGATGCGACATGCCGCCTTCCACCACGAAGCCGTCGGTAATGATCGAGGTGAGCGGATGCGAGAGCACCTTGCGCAGATTGGCCTCGTTGTTGTTGAACGAGATGATGAAGATCTGGCCGCGCTCTTCGCGAATGATGTCGATGGCGGTGTCGGGCGCGGGGCGATCGCGATCAGCGGCGATGCGGGCGATGGTCTTGCCTAGCAGCGAGCGATTGCCTCCGGCGGCGACATCGCAGACGACGATGTCATCCCAGGTGTTCGACATGTAGTCATCGGTTTCGCGGATCACGCGCTCGCGTTGAGCCGAGTCTTCGAGCAGCGTGAGGAGCGCGGACGTGCCGCCTGCTTGCGTCCAATCTGGCAGGAACTGCAGGAGCGAGCAGGAACCGGCGAGGTAGGGATACGCGTCCATGGCGACGTCGATGCCCGAGGCTCGCGCTTGTTCGATGGCTTCGAGAGCGGGTTCGAGGCGATGCCAGTTCTTCTGCCCGACCACTTGCATGTGCGAGATCTGGACCGGCACCTGCGCGCGCCGGCCGATCTCGAGCGCTTCATTGACGGCATCGAGAACGCGGAACTTGTAGTCGCGCATGTGCGTGGTGTAGTAGGCGCCGTGGCGGCGCACGGGTGCGCAGAGGCGCACGAGTTCGGCGGTGTCAGAGAACTGGGCGGGTCCGCAATTGAGGCCCGTGGAGAATCCGATGGAGCCTGCTTCGAGCGACTTCTCGAGTGCGGTTTCGAGCGTGCGGAATTCGTCTTCAGTAGGCTGGCCGGGGCGCATCTGCATGGCGTAGACGCGGAGGGCGGAGTGTCCCGTGAGGGCTGCGACGTTGACGCGAGGGCCAGCGGCGTCGAGCGCTTCGAAGTACTCGGCGGCGGACGGCATGCCTTCTTCGGGTTCTCCGTCGAAGAGTTCGCCGGTCATTTTGGGCGTATGGGGATGAGTCGGGAAGAGGGAGAATCCGCAATTGCCGACGACCTCGGTAGTGACGCCTTGCAGAATCTTGTTCGGAAGGCGGCGGAGGACCTCGCTGTCGGCATGGGAGTGGATGTCGATGAAGCCGGGGGCGAGGTGGAGCCCGGCGCAGTCGACGGCGGCGGCATCGGGGGGGGCGGTATCGGTGATGGCGGCGATGCGGTCGTCTTCGAGGAGGAGGTGGGCGTGGCGGGGGGGGGAACCGGAGCCATCGAGGATGGTGGCGTTGGTGAGGAGGGTACGCGTCAAGGGACTACTCTACTACGATGTGGAGGCTGCTGAGAAGGGCTGTAGGCCGAGACGGATGGCTTTGATTTGTGCGTTGGTCCAAGTGGCTTCCGCGTTGAGGCGGCGGATGAGGGGATCGATGTCGTTGCGACCGGCGGACGGTTGGGTTTGTTTTTTCACCTTGGCCGAGTCGGCGAGCGCGGGCAGAGGTTCGGTGACTGGGGCGGCGGCTTCGCGGATGGCGCGCTCAGTTTGGAGCTTGCGCAATTCGGCGAGGGCGCGATAGTAGGCGCGTTCGAAGCGGGCGGCGTAACGGGAGTAGCGGTCGAGATTGGCTTCGTTTTGTTCGGTGAGGGCGGCGGCTTCGAGGCGGCGGACCTTCTCGGTTTTCCAGGCGGCTTGGACGAGATTGGCGAAGACGAGTTCCTCATTGACACCTTGGGGGCGGAGTTCTTCGCGCTGGAGCTCGAGCAGGAGGCCGAACTCATACTCGTCTTCTGGCGCGACGGCGAAAGTGGCGGCGAAGGGTCCGTGAGTGGTGGCATTCTTCGACGAGACGGCCTTGCCTTCCGGAGTGCGGGGTCCGGTGGAGTGTTGAGCGTTGGCGCGATTGGCTTCGTTTTGCGCGGCGGTGGCCATGGTGGTTTCTCCTCGGTAGAAATGGAAAAGGCGACGCGGCACGGGGCCGGTCGCCTTCAATTCCAGTGTTGCATGGAGGGTGGGGCGATTTGGCCGTTCGGAGTGGATGAGTGTTGAAACAAAAGGCGAAATTTTGTTGAATCGGGCGTTACTGGGGCGTTTCCGGTCAGGGGACGACGGTGAAATTGGTGACGCCGGGGCCGCCGGGGGCGTTGGACCAGGGTCCCCAGCCGAAACTCGAGTCGGGTTGGCAGGTAAAAGCAGTGCATGCCCGCAGGATGAGGCTGTAACGTGTCGCAGTGCCTTGCGCAGCAATGGGGACCAGGGCGAGGAGTCCCGGTGTCAAGCCAGTGGCGGTTGGAGTGGCGTCTCCGACCTTGTAGACCGCGTACTGATAGAAAGTCGCGCGGGGCACCGGGGTCCAGCCGACTTCGACATTTCCTGCTCTCACCGTACCTTCGTGTGTGGGAGCCGTAGGTGTAGGCGCGGTCGAACTCGTACCTTGGACAATGAAACCTACCGGTGCCGAAACGGTTTGCGAGGTCCCAGGGTTGGCGGCGACTACGGCGTCGTAACGCCGGCCTTCGGCGGCGAACAACGCGGCGTAGAAATTGTTCTTGGTGATGACGTCGAGCGCGGTGGCGCTGCGCGACAGGTCGGCCGAGTAGAGGCGGTAGTTGGTGTTGGAGCCGTTGTCGCCGGGGATGCGGCTCCAGGTGAAGAGCACGATGGGTCCGTCGACGTTGGTGACGGAGATGGGCTGGCCGATGACGGGTGTGGAGGGAGCGGCTCCGCCCGGGTTGATGGAGCGGAGTAGGGTCCGCAGCCACGGCCGGTGCAGCCGGCGACGATGACGCTGGCGGGTCCGGGCGGGACGGTGAGGGTGACGGTGGGGACGGCGGCTGGGGTGGAGGCTACCGAGGGCGCCGCTGCCGCATCCGGGAGTTGGGTTGACCAGCGCGGATGCGGTAGATGTCGGCCGGAGACGATGTTCCAGTTCGATGCGGTGATGCGCGCTGTTTACGAGTGGCGTCGCGGTGGTGACGGCCGGGGCGTATGTGGGAACAGGCGGGAGATTCGCGGAGAAAATGACCTGGGTGGACGGGCCACAGATGGCTTGCATCCGCTCACGCTCAACATATAGGTGGGCGATCCTTTCATCGAATAGATTGTGGATGCGCCGGGCGTGTTGGATCTGCATTTCGGCATGGGCGGAACTGTCGGTGAGGGTGACTTGATAGCTATCGACTCCGGGAAGCGGCTGCCAGCGAAACTCCTGGGTGGAAGATGAGAAAGCTTGTCCGTTCAGAGGCGACACGATGACAGGAGCCTGCGAGGGCGCGGCGAGGACTACGTTGAAGTCAACAGTTCCAAAGGGGCCGCATGTGGCGTCAGATGGGGGGCCCGAACAGGCACGAACAAAGAACCTGTAGCTGTGGTAGCGCAAATCGATGGTAGTGGAGGTTGCGCCCGCACCCATCTGCGAACCCTGAAACACGAGAGCAGTCGAGAGAATGTAGGTTCCGGCCCACTCGGAGATTCTGCCGCCGGACACCCGGATGTCGTAGCCGGCGGCACCGGTGACTGCGCTCCAGGAAAAGGTGACGCTTCGCGTCCGGATGGTCTGGGCCGAGACCGGCGCGGTGATCGCTGGCGCCTGGAGAGTGGCAGAACCGCCTCTCTGCGTCACGGTGAAGGAACCGCCGCCGAAAGTAATGGTGGCCGACCGCGGAGGCCCAGTGTTGGGGCCGGCGCGATAGGAAAACTGGCCACTCCCGGTCTGCGGCGGTGTAGCCGGGTCAACGAAGAGCCATGAGGCAACCGAGTTGGCAGTCCAAGGGCAGCCGGGTGGGGCATTTACGCTCGCGAACAGGCGATCGGATCCTTCGAATCCGACCACGATGCCGGCGTGGGCAGCAAGTGCACTGGCGGCGTTCTGCACCGTGTCTGGCCTGAGCTCGAGACATATATGGTCTGTGCCGCCGGCCCGCCTTGCGACCAGGAAGAGAACTGGTAGGTCACAACGCCGTCGGTTTGAGGCGAGTTTGCGTCGAGTGTGTGCGGGGTGCCGGGTTGCCAACTGAAGGTTGCTGGCGTAGCGACGGAGCGGCCATCGACGATAACCGTACGCCCGGCGAGGCTGCTGTCGATGGTGACGGAAACCGGCGCGGGTCCATCGACGAATTTGACTACGTAGGCGTCAAGATTTCCGTGGTGGGTGATGCTGTAACCGTTCAGGCGAGGGAACGTAAGAGCGGCACGACAGCAATCGGCGACTTCACCGGTCAACCACGTGGCTCCTGCTGAGTCGAGGAAGACGCCGTTGACAGCCGACTGTCCGTCTCCGCCGACGTAGGTCGAGTAGTCGACGGCACTCCCGCTCGAGTTGAACCGCACTAGGAAGCCGACGGTGCCGTCGCCTGGGAACTGATTGCCAGCCGAGACTATGGCAAGCCCTGTTCCTGCCGCCACCACCATGCCGGTGCCGCGTCGACGGCGACCGCCTGTCCCACGCCACCCAGATAAGTGCCGAAGAGCATCGAAGTCCCTTCCCGGTTGAGTTTCACCATGAAGCCACTTCCCGGCGATGGGTAGACGGCGTTGCGCACTGGGAAGTCTCCGGAATCCGTGGAGCCGGTGACGTAGGCACTGCCACCGGCGTCGACTGCGATTGCGCGAGTACCATCGCTGCTCGAGCTGCTGGCGCAGGTACTGGTGGTGGTGAGGAGACCTGATCCGTCGGGCTTGACTTTGGCGACGAACGCGCCAGGCTGGACCCGAGCGCGAAACCTGGAAAGCGCCCGATACGGGGAAGACCGAAATCCTGGCGAAATCAGGTAACCTGCGAGATAGATTCCGGAAGCATCCAGAAGAAGGCCGGCTATCGGGGAACTGGCTTCGCCGATTCTTACCGTGAAGAGCAAAGCGTTTCCGGCAGGACCGAACTTGCAAACAAATCCGGTGCCCGGAGCACCTGCGGACACGCCCGGAAAATCGGGGGAAGCGGTAACTCCCGCAAGGTAGGCGCAAGCCGCTTTGCAGCGTCAACCGCGATTGCGTTGGCTGAGTCGGCTGCCGCCGCCGAGGCATGAGCCGTAAACCATGAGCACTGGCGCTGAGCTTGATCACAAATGCGTCGCCATAGATATCGGTTGAGCTTGCCGGCGAGCTCTGATATCCGCCGACCGTGGGAAAATTCTTTGATTGCGTCGTGCCAGCCAGGAAGGCATTCCCCGATGGCTGCAACGCGAAGGCTCTTGCCGTATCGTCGCCCGAGCCGCCAATGTAAGTGGAGTAGACAAGGGACTGGCCGTTCGCAGTCAACTTGGTGACGAATGCTTCGGAGCGTTCGGCGAGGGAGTCGATTCCGGCCTGCATGGGAAAATTGGGTGACCACGCAAACGCCAACGCGTCAGCTCCGGACGAGTCGAGCCCAATGCCGACGGCGCGGTCGGCACCGGATCCGCCGAGGAAGGAGCCGTAGGCGAGAATGGGATCGATGACGAGGGGCCTGGAGCGGTCGTGTCGCGCAAGTGCGAAAGTGGCTTCGTGGCCGTGGAGGCGGCAGAAGCCTGACGGCATGGCGACGACGAATTCCTTGACAGCGGCCAGTTACGGAGTTCGCCCGTGCTCGTGGTGAGGACGAGGTCGCCGCGATCGTCGATGCGGACTTTGTCGGCGCCGAAGCTCGCAGGCGAGCGTGATGACGGGGTCAAGGACTGGGCACCTTCGCGAAGCCGGTCGAGGCGCTGGGGATCGCCGTAGACGACATCGGCTACCGTGGGTACTCGCGGGCCTTCACCTTCGCGTAATGGGGGACGCCGGTGCGCCATTTCGTGGGATCGTTGCCGCGGTAGTAGTTACTGACTCCGGGTTGCTTTTCGAGGGGCTCGAGCTCGGCGGTTTTGCGCGAGCCTTCCAGGCGCATGCGGACCGCGGAACCACCGCGCGAGGCGAGGACCGTTTCACGTCCTGTGAGGAACATCGTCATCCCGCCGCCTCGCGCGAGGAAGCGAACCTCATCCGCGGTCTGGCCTTGGTTCGGTTCGAAGTAGAGCGGGATGCGTCCGAGCGTCTGCATGCTCGGCGCGGCGGCTGCCAGCGCGGGAAGGAGAAATGCACGAGTTTCATGGAACCACCGTGAAGGACCCGGGCCGCTCGCCACGGGGATCAAGCGGTCTCAGCCGTCCGCGTCGGCCTTGCGGCGCGTTCGGTGCCGGGCCGATGCCGACAGGCACGCACGATCATGCTGTAGCGTGTGCCGGTACCCTGGGCTGTAAGTGGCACGAGCATCAATATACCCGGCGTCATTCCGGTCGCGGTAGGCGCCGAGTCGCCGGTCTTGAAGACTGCGTATTGATAGAACGCCGATGCAGGGACCGGGCTCCAGCCGACCTCGACGTTCCCCGCCTTCACCGTGCCTTCGTGTGTAGGCGCGGTCGGAGTGGGCGAGGTGGAACTCAGGCCTTGGACGATGAAACCCACGGACGCGCTCAGCGTTTGCGCGGGTCCGGGATTGGCGGCGACCACTGCGTCGTATCGCCTGCCCTCCGCCGCGAACTGCGCGGCGTAGAAGTTGTTGGTGGTCTGCACGTCGAGCGCGGTGGCGTTACGCGAGAGGTCGGCGGAGTAGAGGCGGTAGGTGGTGTTGGAACCGTTGTCACCTGGGACGCGGCTCCAGGTGAAAAGCACGGTAGGCCCGTCAACATTGACGACGGAGATGGGTTGGCCGATGACGGGGGCGGAGGGTGCGGGTCCGGGCGGATTGATTGCGAAGGCGGCGGAGTAGGGTCCACAGCCGCGGCCGGTGCAGGCGGCGACAATGACGCTGGCGGGTCCGGGAGGGACGGTTAGGCTGATCTCGGGAATGGCTGTTTGGTTCGAGGCGACAGTGAGGGCGCCGCCGCCGGGTCCGAGTTGGTTGAATTACGGCGACGCGGTAGATGTCGGCGCCGGAGTGGGCGGTGTGGGGCGTAGCGGAGGCGAGGGTGGGGGGGGTGGTGGGGGTCGGGGGGAGGTTGGTGAAGAAAAAGACTGCACCTCCGGAGGTATCGCTGCAGGCCGCTTGGCATCCGGCTACCCTCATAACATAGAAGGGCGATCCCTTCATTGAGTAAATCGTCGAGGTACCGGGTGTGTTGATTTGCATTTCAATTCCACCGACGCCGGATAGTGTAACCAAGTACCGATCAACGCCGGGAGTCGGCTGCCAACGGAACTCCTGGGTCGAGGCGGTCAAAGTCTGACCTTGGGAGGGATAGAGAATGACCACTCCCTGCTGAGGAGTGATCAGCGCGACGGTAAGGTCCAAAGACGCGAACGGACCACAGTTGGTGTCTGATGGCGTACCAGAGCACGCGCGGACAAAGAACCTGTATTGTCCGTTGGGCAGATCAATGGTGGTCGCAGTGACGTTTGGGCTAGCCTGGGATCCCTGATACACGACCACCGGCGGATTACCGCCGAAGGAGACGGGAATCACCACGCGGATATCGTATCCAGTTGCCGCGGCAACCGGAGCCCAAGAGAAGCTGACCCCGCGAGTTTGGAAAGTTTGTCCGGTAAACGGAGCGATCATGACGGGAGCGAGCAGGTTGGCGCTTCCGCCGGCCTGAGTAACAGTAATCGCAACGTTGCCTAAGGTGATGCGAGCAGAGCGAGGCGGCCCAAGGTTTGGATCGACTTGGAAACTGAAGTTGGTCGAGCCGACGGCATCGATTGGTTGAGCGACCAACCAGGGGGCACTGGATTGCGGAGTCCAAGGGCATCCTGGCAGAGTCGAGACGGCTACCGAGATTGAGGCGCTACCTTCGAATCCGACAGCCTTTGACGCAGGATTAGTGACGTATGAGCAAGGCGTCACCGAATACGTCGAGGTGTAGGTGACCGAAGAACTGCCGGCCGTCAAAACCTGTTGCGCCGAGCCGCCCTGGGACCAGGAGGCGAATGCGTAGTGCAGGGAGTTATCCACCTGGGGGCTGTTGGCATCCAAGGAGTGCCCTGTTCCAGGCTGCCAACTGAAGGTGGCCGGTGTAGTAGTTACCATTCGGCCGTCGACTATGACGCTGCGGCCCGGCGGATTGGTCGCGACCGTAACGGAGACAGGCGCTGCACCGTCGACGAACTTGGCTATGAACGCGTCATAGACCCCGTTGGGGCTCATGTCGTAGCCGTTCAGCAACAGCAGTGCACTGGGGTCGGCTCCATTGGGGCTGACTTTGCCAGTCACCCATGTGGCTCCGGCCGAGTCAATGAAGACCCCGTTCACCGCTGCCGTTGAGTTTCCGCCGACGAAAGTGGAGTACTCGAACGCGCTGCCCGCGGCGTTTACGCGGGCAAGAAAACCAGTCATGGTGTTGATGGCGGGCAACATTGACTGCCACGCGCTAACAGCCGGGAAGTCTCCTGATACCGAGGAACCGCCCACAGTCGCGCGACCCGCGGCATCAACCGAGATCGCCAGCCCTATGTCCTCGTTTGCTCCCCCCAAGTATGTGCCGAAAACAAGCGAAGTCCCGGCGGGTCCGATCTTGGCGACGAAGGCATCCGGGTAGTACCGAAAGCTGGCGGAGACAACTCGATTGGGATAGATAGCGTTACGGACCGGAAAATTGTCGGACACAGTGGAGCCGGTGACGTATGCATTGCCTGCGGCATCGACGGCGACTGCATTTCCGGTGTCATCTGCCGAGCCGCCCAGGTAGGTGGAGTAAATGAGCCCAGACCCGTCTGGTTTGATCTTGGCAATGAACGCGTCCTTGGAGCCTGACAGCGTTCCTTGAAGAGCGCTCGAAACAGGAACGACCGGCAGATCCCTCGAATAGGTGAAGCCGGTCACATAGATGCCGGAACCATCGACTGTCACTCCCTGGGCACCATCCGGGTTCGCCCCTCCGATTCGGAAGGTGAAGAACAGCGTGTTCCCCGCTGGGCCGATCTTGCTGACGAAAGCATCACTCGAATAGGCCAGCGAGGATGCGCCCGGGAAGTTTGAGGAAGCCGTGCTCCCTGCGACGTAGGCATTTCCATTTGCGTCGACCGCGAGCGCACTACCGTAGTCGTAATCGCTCCCGCCGAGGTACGTACCGTAGACGAGGACGCCATTGGGACTCAGCTTCACTACAAAGGCATCGCCATTGGCAGGAGAAGTATTCGCCGCGGACGTCTGATACCCACCCAGAGCCGGAAAGTTCGTGGAGTATGTTGTTCCAACAAGAAATCCGTTGCCCGAGGGCTGCAAGACGAAGGCGCTTGCTACGTCGCCACCTGTGCCACCCATGTATGTGGAAAACACGAGTGACTTGCCATCCGCCGCGAGCTTGGTGACGAAGGCTTCGTCCTGCTCAACAAGAGAATCGATCGCGTTTTGCACCGGAAAGTCGGAGGAGGAGGTGGTTCCCGCCAAGTAGATCGCGCCAACGGAGTCGAGGCCAATGCCGACGCCCTGCTCGAAGCTGGATCCGCCAAGGTAGGAGCCGTAGCTGAGAACGGGATCGATGACGACCGGCTGCACGCGATCGTAGTTCGCTAGTGCGAAGGTGGCTTCGTGACCGTGGAGGTGATAGCTGGCTTCGATCTCCACCCGCCGCCCCGCGACCTCCTGGTACACCCGCGGCTTGTGCTGGCGGAGTTCCCCGGTGCTGGTGGTGAGGACGAGGTCGCCGCGATCGTCGATGCGGAGCTTGTCGGCGCCTTCGTAGGCGAGGCGGATGACACTGGGGTCCGCGCCGGGGGCGACGATGAAGTCGTACTCGAGCCGTCGCGGGTCGCCGTAGTAGACCACGTCGATCCCCTCGTAGACTCCGCGCGCCTTCACCTGCGCGTAGTGGGGCACTCCGACCCGCCATTTCGCCGGATCATTTCCGTGATAGTAGTTGCTGACTCCGGGTTGCTTCTCGAGGGGCTCGAATTCGGCGGTTTTCCGAGAACCTTCCATGCGCATTCGGACCGTGGATCCGCCGCGGGAGGCAAGGACCGTTTCGCGTCCCGTGAGGAACATCGTCATTCCGCCACCGCGCGCGAGGAAGCGGACCTCGTCCGCGGTCTGCCCTTGATTGGGTTCGAAGTAGAGCGGGATTCGTCCGAGAGTCTGCATGCTCGGCGAGGATCCGGCAAACATGGCTATAGAAATGGAAAAGAAAGTACAGAAAAGGCGCGGCAAGGTCCCTCCGGCAATACGGTAGAGACCAAGTATAACTTGTTACGTCGTGGAATTCTGGGGCGCTCGGGGGAATATCGGACGATATGGCAGGACTGGAGTCCCGGGCAGGCTGAGTTGCTCCACTCTCGGCGGAGACGCAGTCGCGGATCGGAGCGTTCTACGAGCACATGTGCTTGCATCCGAAGCGGGACTCAAGTCCCGCGCTGGCTAAAGCCCGCCCTACAGGAAAGCCGGAACTTCGCGGCTGGCGAACCAGATTCAAGGACAGTAGTACAAGTCAGCCGCGCAGCACAACAACGATCGCGAGCGGTACACTGGAGCCGTGGGGGCGTAGCTCAGCCCGGATAGAGCATCTGCCTTCTAAGCAGAGGGTCGCAGGTTCGAGTCCTGCCGCCCCTACCACACCTACCGCAACGCGCCCGCTATTCCACCAACTGCAGCATCGGCATCATCGTCTTGTCGATCCACTTCTGAAACGACCATTCCACCGGGTCGACGAAAATGCCGTCGAGCATCATCGAGATATGCACGTGATCGCCACCGGCGAGTCCCGTGGACCCCGTCTTGCCGATCGGCTGTCCGCGCGTCACCTTATCCGAGACATGCACGTCGATCTGGCTCAGGTGCCCATACACGGTCTGGACGCCAATGCCGTGATCGATCACGACGCAGTTGCCGTAGATGCCGAGCGGACCGGCATGGAGCACTTTTCCACCGTTGGCGGCAGGCAGGACTGCGTTGCGAGTCGATGCGAGGTCGACGCCGAGGTGCCATTCGCGACCGAGGTTGCGGCCCTTATATAGATAAGTCCGGTGGTCGCCGTATTGGGCTTCGGCCTTGGCCTTGGGCAGCATGAGGAACGCGTCGGACCACTGGCGGCGCGGATCGGTTTGCTTGGCGAAGGCAGCGAGGGCCATGTCATTGGCACGGCGGGTTTCGGAGTTGATGCGGGCGTAGCGGTCCACTGGGGGACCGGAACCGGAGGGATCGAGTTCGGCGGCGACTCGTTCGACGAAGCCATCTCCGACGTTGATGGCGCGATCGCGTCCGGCGCCGAGGGTGATGTGGTGGCGGAAGGTGGCGGTGGCTTCCTCCCCGGCGGCATTGCGGGCGTAGATGATGGGCTCGGTTCCTTTGGGCACGTCCGCGGGGAAACCGAACATGGCGATGCGGCGGTTGGGATTGGCCTTGGCGGGCAGTCCGGGAAAAGAATACGATCCGACGCGGACTCCGGTTTCGGACCAGTCGCCGCCGACGCCGTAGGCGACAATTCCGGTACCGCCGCGGCGGAGAAATACGGGATCGGACTCGGCGTTGACGCGGGGCCGTTCCAGGGCGACGGGGATTTCGCCGGAAACGGAGCTGACCGATCCGCGGAAATCGTTGGATTCGACCTCGAGGGTGAGCGTGGCGCGACCGGGCTTGATGCCGGGCATGTGGTCCTTGGCGAGGACGAATTGCACTTCGCCCGGCGGGAGCGATTTGCCGAGGAAATCAAAGCGGAGGGTGGGCTCGCGGCGTTCGAAGGGGGTCAGTTTGAGGTCGCCTTGGCGGACGAAGGCGGAGATGCGGCGAACGCCGTGAGGGTTCTCCCAAAGCATGTGGACCTGGGTTGCCTGGCCGAGCATCTTGGGGAAGCCGCCGAGGATGGTGAGCTTGGTGGCTTCGGAGCGGAACCAGAGGTATCCGGCTCCCGCGCCAAAGACGAGAAGAAGAAGAATGAAGAAGACCGACAGGACCGACTTGCCGGATTGTTTGGCTCGAGTGCCCATTCCGATCCCGACTAGTTTAGCGTCATGACCGGGGCTGTGACCCAGCGCGGGCTCGGGATGCCTTCATCTTTTCTTAATGCGCCAAATAGTACTCGCTCAAGTGAGGGACCATCGTAACCAGATAAAGATTGGCGTCGCCTTCCCTTCGACCGCCGAGTCTAGTATCCTCGTATCAGGGAAAATCTATGTCTGCTCTTGGCAACCCGCGTCTCGATCCGATACCCGGTCCGGTACCGCCCGCGGGCGCACCCGGCCCTGTGCCCGTTGAGCCTCCGCCGTCTCGAGGCTGGACGAAGTGGATCGTGCTGGGGCTAACGCTGGTAGCAGGCGCCACCGGTCTCATGCTGTGGCGAAAGCAAGATACGGCGAAGCAGCAACAGCAGGCTGTGGCAGCGTCAGTGAAGACGGCGAAGGTCAGCCAGGGGCGGCTGACGCAGAAGGTGCGGATCAACGGGCCGACTTCGGCGCGCGAGTACGCCAACGTGATCGCACCCATCATTCGCAGCCCTGAGGCGGGGCGCGAACTGATTCTGCTGTACCTAGTCCAGTCGGGCGCGAAGGTGAAAAAGGGGGCCAAGATCGCCCAGATCGACGCCAAGACGCTGGAAGACCATATTGACGATATCAATGACGACATCAACCAAGCCGATGGCGACATCCGGAAGCGGAAGTCAGAACACCAGGTTGACCTGGAAGGTTTGCTGCAGAGCATCCGGGTGGCGAAGTCCGATCTGGACAAAGCGCGGCTGGAAGCAAAGCCCACCGAGTTGCGAACGCCGATCGAGCAGGAACTGCTGAAGCTGGCGGTGGATGAAGCCGACGCCCGGTACAAGCAGGTGCAGGGCGACGTACAGTACAAGAAGGTGGTGCAGGAAGCCGAGATCAAGATCCTGGGCATTACCCGGCAGCGCCATGTGCGGCACCAGAACCGGCACAAGGCGGACCTCGAAAAGTTCACCATCTTCGCGCCGATGGACGGCTTGGCGGTGGTCCAGATGGCGTGGCGTGGCCAGGAGTTCACCACGATCCAGCAGGGCGACAACATCACGCCCGGGCAACTGTTCCTGAAAGTGGTGAATCCGGCCAAGATGCAAGTGGACGCGAATATCAACCAGACCGAGACAACGATGTTCCGGATCGGCCAGAAGGCCGTGGTGGAGCTGGATGCGTTCCCAGGGCTCAAGATGCCGGGTCACGTGCAGAGCATCGGTGCACTGGCGGCGGGTGGATTCCGGCAGCAGTTCTATATCCGGAACGTGCCGGTGAAGATCGCGATCGACGAGCCGGACTCGAAGCTGATTCCGGATCTCTCGGCGTCGGCGGACGTGGAGATCCACGCGGCGGATAACGTGAAGCAGGTCCCGTTGGGGGCGCTGTTCAACGAGGGCAAGACGAGCTTCGTGTATGTGCGGCAGGGTGCGTTGTGGTCCAAGCGGACGGTGGAGACCGGGCTGCGGAGCAACACGCATGCGGCGGTGACGTCGGGGCTCGAGGTAGGGGATGAGGTCGCGCTGGACCGGCCGGCGGAGATGAAGCAGGAGAAGGAACTGGTCAGTCTGGCTCGGTAGGGCGGACACCTGTGGTCTGCTGCGGGGCCTGTGGCCACGCGCCTCCCGTGTGATGTACTTCTCCCTAACGGGACCGAAGGTCCCGTCGCGGACCGCAGGTCCGCCCTAGCGAGATGCCGTTACATGTACTGCGGCACAGGGATGCCGAGTACGCCGAGGGTGCGTTCGAGCTGGCGGCGGAAGTAGTCGGTGAGCCAGAGCAGAAGCGCCTTGCGCTCGGGGTTCTGCTCGTGGATTACCGGGTAGGCTTGGTAGAACTTGCTGAACTCCTGCGCGAGTTGGAAGGCGTACTTCGCCACGTGGGCGGGCTCGCCGCTCGAGATGGCTTGTTCGAGCGCGGCTTCCACCTTTGACACCGACAGCGTCAATTGCCAGAGCCCCTCGTCGGCGAGTTGGCGGGCGAACGCGTCGCTCGTCAGGATTGCGGCGAAGTCGGGCAGCGCGCCCTGCTTCTGCAGGATTTTGCCCGAGCGCACCGCGGCATATTGAACGTAGGGTCCGGTCTCGCCTTCGAAGCTGAGGGCTTCCTGGAGGTCGAAGGCGATGACGGTGGTGCGCGTGTACTTCAGCATGAAGTAGCGAAGCGCGCCGACGGCGATGGCGGTAGCCACCTGGCGGCGCTCGGCATCGGGGGCTTCTGGGTTGCGGTCCTCGACTTCTTTGAGAGCACGAGCGATCAGTTCGTCAATGAGGTCGTCGGCTTTGACGCCGAGGCCTTTGCGGCCGGAAACCTGCACGTGCGCTTTCGACTTGTCCTCCTCGGCGAGTTCGATTCCGAGTTCCACGCAGGTGCGCGGCGAGAGGGCGACCATTTCGTAGCTGAAGTGGATGGAGCGATCGGCTTGCTCGGCGTATCCGAGAGCGCGGAGCCCGGCGGCGACGACGTCTTGGAGGTAGGATTGCCGCGAGTCGATCACGTTGTAGACGGTGGAGCCTTTTCCGAAGGCGGGTGCTCCGGCCGGTTGGGGTTCATCGGTGGAAACCCAGACCTCGTGACCGCCGGCTTCGGTGAGTAGCTTACGGTAATGGAAATCCTTGCCGAGAAGGCCGAATTTCCAGAGTTGATAGGCGATATCCTTGCCGACATAGGTGACGATTCCGTTGGAACGGACGATGACCTTACTGTCGTCTTCGGCGGCATCTTCGGAATAGTGCGATCCCGCCATTACCCAACAGCCGGCTTTTTTCCCCTCGGTTTCGAGATAGATCGCCTTGCGCTCTTTGAGTTGCTCGAAGGCGGTGGCCCAGAACTTCAGGTGCAGGATTTCGCTTTCGCGCGGGAGCACGTCATAGTGAATGCCGAGCCGGCGCATGGTGCGGAGATGGCAGAGCACGATCGCGTCCGCGACGGTGTGGCCGAGTTCGGCGAGGTCGCCTTCACCGGCTTCGATGGCGTGAAGGGCGGCGGTGCGCCAGGTCTTTTCAGTTTCCGGGTTGTCTTTGAAGTACTGCGAGACGCGAGCGTAGACATCCCAGCAGGCGTAGTCGAATCGATCGCCGCGGGCGAGCTCGGTTATATCGGCGGTTGACTTGCCTTCCATGAAGTGGAAAGCCGCGACCACGTCGGCGACTTGGACGCCGGTGTTGTCGATGTAGTTCTGCACTTCCACGGCGTGTCCGGTGGCGCGGAGCATGCGGACGAAGGTGTCGCCGAGCACGGCGTTGCGGAGGTGGCCGATGTGGGCCGCCTTGTTCGGGTTGATGTTGGTGTGCTCGACGATGATTTTGCCCGGGCGCGCAGTGGGAGTTCCGGTGTCCGAGCGGAGGCCTGCGCCATAGGCGCCTCGATCGAGACGGATGTTGATGTATCCGGCTCCAGCGATTTCGAGCGCCGCGACGCCCGGCATGCCAGCGAGGTCTTCGGCGAGTTCCTGGGCAATGGCGCGCGGCGCTTTGCGGAGTTGCTTGGCGAGCGGAAAAGCGACGGTGAGCGCGAGTTCTCCAAAGCGAGCTTCGGCGGGGGCTTGGAGGCTGACGGGGAGGTCGACGCCGTAGCGCGCCTGCAAGTGCGAAGACACCAGTTGCTGCAGGTTTTGCTGGAGCTGATGAAACACGATGGGAGATTTCAGTATAGTATGAGGATCGATGAGAACACTCTCTTGGATCGCCTCCGCGGCCCTGTTGGCAGCCGCTCCGAATACGCTGACGCAGAAGGAAATCGACGAGGGGTGGGTGTCGCTGTTCGATGGCGAAACGATGTTCGGGTGGTACCCGCAGGGTCCGGCGAAGTGGTCTGTGGAGAACGGTGCGCTCGTGACGGACGGCCAGGGCGGGTTGAGTTGGATCCGGTCTGGCAGCCAATGGGCGGACTACGTGCTGAAGCTCGAGTTCCGTGCGGCGGAGAAAGCAAACAGCGGCGTGTTCCTGCGCTCGGCAACGGTGGGCGAGCCGCACAAGACCGGGTACGAGTTGCAGATCTGGGTGGGCAATGAGAAGTTCCCGACGGGGAGTCTGGTAGGGCACGCATCGACGAAGAAAGGCAAGTTCAAAGGCGATGTATGGAATGCGTACGAGGTGCGCGCGGAGGGCGATCACTTCGTGATCAAGCTCAACGGCAAGCAGGTGCTGGATACGCATGACGGAAAGTCGAAAATCGGGCACATTGGATTTCAGGCGAACGGGCATAAGATCGAGTTCCGCGATGTGAAGATCAAACCGCTGGGTTTGCAGGCGATCTTCAATGGCAAGGACCTCAGCGGCTGGCATGAAGTGAAGACGCCGCGGGCGAAAGAGCCGCCGGTTTGGAGCGTGAAAGCCGGGGCGATTCACGTGGAGAAGGGTCCGGGGCAGCTCGAGACGGAGAAGACGTGGGATGACCTGGTGTTCCAGCTTGCCGTGAAGACCAATCCGAAGGACGCGAACCACCATCCGAACTCGGGCGTGTTCTTGCGGGGCGTGCCGAATACGTTCTGGAGCGGGTATGAGACGCAGATCCGCAACGAGTACAAGGATGGGGATCGCACGAAAGCGGTGGATTTCGGGACCGGCGGAGTCTATCACTATCAGCCGGCTCGGAAGGTGATGGGGACGGACGGCCAATATTTCGTGAAGACCGTGGTTGCTCGCGGGAAGCACTTGGCGACTTGGATCAACGGCTATCCGGTGGCGGACTGGGACGATCCGAATCCGGAGGGCGATGCGGTGGTGCGGAACAAGCAGTCGAAGGTGGCGGCGGGGGCGATCAGCTTGCAGGCGCACGATCCGACGACGAATCTGGATTTCAAGAATCTGCGGATCGCGGCACTGCCGAAGCAGTGATCCGCGGTCCGGTGGCGCGCTTCGGATAGCCGAAGTAGACTCTAAGGGAAATGGTCTTCCGGAGCGCCCTCCTCGGTATGGTTCTCAGCTCTTTGTCCGCGCTCGCCAAAGCCCAACACGGCGGTGTCGCTGTCGCGGTAGAGGACGAACGAGCAGGCACTCCGCTTGTAAAGCCGGAACCTCGATTCCGAATTGACAGCGATCCGCGCCAGATTTTCCAGAAGCTCATCTCGCCCGCCGAAGCGGAGCGGAAGGCGGCGGCTCGGTCATTGAGGTGGGAGACGGCAGAGACGCCCGTTCCCTTCGACGCACGGCTCCTGCTCGTAAACCTGGATAGCGATGATGAGCAGGAGGTCATTTTCATCCTGTCCGCCTCGCCCGCGGCGACGGTGGCTCTCGTACTCGATCACCAGAGGGAGGGCTGGTGGCAGGTGGGAAAGTTCGACTACTGGTGGCACTGGGACAGCGATCAAGCAGAGCGCCTGATAGAGTTGCGCGAAACCGTTCGCTCCTAAGTACTCGCCGGCACAACGGAACTGGGGCGGCGTATACTTCGCTGTCACTCGAGGGCGCCCCGTCCTGTGCCGGCTATGGGCGCAAAGACATTCTCGTTCGTACGCGCGCCGGGGGCACGGGTGTTGCCGAGACATCGTTCTCTATCTACCGGTTGCTCAACGGGAGCCCTCTATCGCGTTTTCGACACGATCGAAGACTGCTATCACTACATCTATGGGTCCGGACTGAATGTGGCAGAGCGGCGCACGATCGAGTATCGGGAGGATTCGAACCGGCGGTTTCTCATTGTTCGGCACCAGACTCGAAAGGAGCCGGACAAGCCCACCGCGACGAATCGAGTAGCGGAGGCTGAAACCTGTTCCGCCTATCAGTGGAGCTACAGCCATTTCGCTTTCGAGCTCGACAGAGCGAACGGAGGGAGGTTCTGTTCGTCCGCCGGTCGCAAGTGAGGGGCAGGAGGCGGTGCCGCGTCGAACGTGGTCGTGGCCCCGAGGGCACCAGCGCGGGAGGTGATGATGACCGCTAGGCCTTGCGCAGCCGAGCGGCGAATTGCGCGTGAGCCTCGGTGGCCGTCCCGACCTCGACCATCGCCTTCAACGCCCGCTTGTCGCCGCGCCACAGCGCCGCGACGTCGAGCCAGAGTCCGGGGAAGACGCGCGAGCGATAGACGCCGCCGGTGGGAGCGATCGTCTTGTACTTGCCTTCGGTGAGCACGCGCCAGATCAGTTTCTTTTCGGGCACGAGAGCGGTGATGTACTCTTGGACCCCGGCGCGCTCGTAGATCTGGAGCTTGGTGCGGAGGTCGCGGCTATGGCTGGTCATCGCAACTTCGACGATCAATTCGGGCGCACCGGCGGTGTATCGGCCTTCCATGCGCGACTGCCCTCCATGCTCGGGAAGAACGCGCAAAGACACGTCGGGCTGAGGGACGTCGCGTTGTCCCATCACCCAAGTGGAGTCCGTTGCAGAGACGCATCCTGGCGTCAGGGCTTCATAGAAATTCAGCCAGCCCGTGACTGCGCTTTGCGTTGTGCCGTGACCAGCGGAAACAGGCGATGGCATGGAGACGGCACCTCCCAGCAATTCTGCACGATATAAGTCCGGCATCGCTTCCCAGCGGCGGAGGAACTCGGCGCTGTCGAGATGATCACCCTCCACGAGAGGCGGAGGCAACGCGATGGCGGCGTTGGGCATGGGGCTCATCCCCAGATTACCATGCTGGAGTCAAGTAGCGTCATCGCTGCATCGCTACCGTGGCCGCTTTGCCGCAGCGGCGAATTCCGCATGGGCCGGAGTAGCCGTTCCCCGTTCGACCACGGCCAACAGGGTCTTGGTGTCACAGCGCCAGATAGCCTCGACGTCGAGCCACAATCCGGGAAAGATGCGCGACCGGATCTGTCCGGCGCTCACCGGAAGAGTGCGGAACTTGCCCGCAGAAAGCGCGCGCCAGACGATCTTATTTTCTGGCAAAAGGGCAGTGATGTACTCCCGCACCCCGGCCTGCTCGTAGGTCTGCAGCTTGGTCCGCAGATCGCGGTCGTGGCTCGACATGACGATTTCCACGATCAACTCCGGCGCGCCCGTGGCGTAATTTCCGCGCACTCCGGACTGGCCACCGTGTTCGGGAAGGATGCGTAGGGCTATGTCCGGCTGTGGAACCTCGGTTTCACCCATGACCCACGTCGTATCCAGACACTTCTGGCAAACGGGTGTCCGCACTGCATAGAAACCCAGCCAATCGGAGAAAACGCTATGGATCCTGCCGTGGGGCGAGGAAACAGGAGATGGCATGAAGACGACTCCCCCGAGGAGTTCGGCGCGACGCAAGTCCGGCATCGCTTCCCAGCGCCGCAGGAACTCCGCGCTGTCGAGACGATCGCCCTCCTGGAGAGGCGGGGGCAACGCAATGGCGGCGTTGGGCATAGGGCTTGGCCTTCAGCCCCAGATTACCATGCGGGAATCCGGCGCAACTGGCGGCACGAGTCCGCCGGTGAGTAGAAGCGGTACACTAACGGGGAGCTTTTGCTCGCAGTTCGAAACAAGGAGTCGCCTCTCATGAATTTTCGTTTCACTTCGGCCGCGATTGCGGCGCTGGCCATTGCCGGATCCGCGTTCGCGCAAGACGCGCTGAGCAACGAGGCTCGCGCGTCTTGGAATCGCACCAAAGGGAATCTGATCGGCGCGGCGGAAAAGATGCCCGAGGATGGATTCTCGTTCAAACCGGCTCCGGAGAGTCAGAGCTTCGGTGTGCTGGTTGCCCACACGGCCGATTCGGCCATGGGCGTTTGCTCGGGTTTCAACGGCGAGCGGAAGCAACTCGGCGCGGCTTCGAAGACGAGCAAGGCCGACCTGGTGGAAGCGCTCAAGACCGGTTTGGCCGAGTGCGACAAGGCCTATGGCTCGCTGACCGACGCCAAGGCGACGGAGATGATCGAGGGACGGCGCGGTCCGCAATCGCGGCTGAGCACGCTGTGGGGGAACACGGTGCACCTCGAGCACGAGTATGCGCAGATGGCGGTGCATCTGCGGTTGAAGGGCGTGGTCCCGCCATCGAGCGAGGGCCGGCCCGGCATGAAGAAGAAGTAGGTAGGCTTTAGCGGATTCGGAGTTCGAACGGAGCCAGGCGGAACACTCCGCCTTGGCTCCAGAGCGCGAGCCGGCCGGGATCGATGCCGAGCGTGCTCGCCCATTCGCGAATCCGGGCGCGAACCTCCCGGCGGGCGCGAGCTTCGGAGCTGGCTTCGGGCATCGAGTTGAAGAGCTGCTCGAAGAGCGACTTGCGCTTGGGATAGAGCAGAATCTGGACCCGCTCGCCGTCTGGGACGTTGGCCTTTTTCTTGACGAGGTCGAGCGCCTTGTCGAGGCCTCCGAGTTCGTCGACGAGACCGTTGGCCTTGGCTTGCGAGCCCATCCAGACACGGCCCTCAGCGAGCGGCTCGATCTCGGAGGTCTTGCGCTTGCGGCCTTCCGAGACGCGATCGAGGAACGCGCGGTAGGTGTTGTCGATGCCTTCTTTGAGGCGGGTGCGCGCGGCCGCGCTCATCGGTTGCGAGAGCAAGTCGAAGTCGGCGTTCTGGCCGCGCTTCATGACTTCGATGTCGATGCCGAGCTTCGAGTAGAGCTGTCGCGCATTGGGTTTGCCGAAGATGACGCCGATCGAGCCGGTGTAGGTGAGCGGATAGGCGATGACGGGATCGCCGGTCATCGAGATATAGTAGCCACCCGAGGCCGCCATGTCGGACATGGAAATGACCATCGGCTTGGCTTTGGCGAGCTTGCGGACTTCGTGCAGGATTTCGTCCGAAGCGATGGCGTCGCCGCCGGGTGAGTTGACGCGGAGGATGACGCCCGAGATGGATGAGTCTTCGGCCACCTGGCGTAGCGTCTGAATGAACGAGCCGGACCGGATACCCTCGTCGTCGCCGAAGGGATCGCTTTCTCCGCCACGGGTGATGGTGCCTTCGCCGATGAGTAGCGCGACCTTGGTTTTGCCTTCGCCGAAGCCCGCCACCGGGGCTTGGCGGTAGTCGCGCATGCCGATCCGCGCGAGCTTCGGGATTTTCACTTGCGCGGCGAGCTTGTCGTAGGCTTCGTCCTCGAAGGCCAAGCCATCGACGAGCCCTTTGGCCAGCGCCTGCTTGGCGAGGAACGGTCCCTGGTCGATGAGGGCGCGGACTTGCTCCTCTTTCATCTTGCGGCTGGTGCCGACCACGTCGAGCAGGTTTTGGAAAACGGTGTCGAGGACCGAGTTCATCACCTCGCGCGTCTCGGGCGACGGGCCCGTGCGGACATAGCCGTCGGCCGCGTCTTTGTACTTGCCCGCGTGCTCCACTTCGAACTCAACGCCGATCTTGTCGAGCGTGCGGCGGTAGAAGTGCATCTCGGCGCGGAGGCCCTTGAGGTCGAGAATGTCTTCCTGGGTGAAGAAGATTCTGTCGGCGGCAGTGGCGAGATAGTATTCGCGCGTGCCCGGATTGCGGAGGAAGGCGTAGACCGGCTTGCCGGAACGCCTGAAGTTGAGGAGGCTAGCGCGGATTTCCTGGAGGCGGGCCCAGCCGACGCCCACGCCGCGAGGTTCGAGGAAGATCGCTTTTACGCGGGGGTCTTTCTCGGCCTTGCGCAGCATCGACCAGACCTCGGCGAGCGAAGGTGGCGTTTGCGCCTGGAAGACGGGGAGCGGAAGCTCCATGGGAGCCAACTCAGGCAGGTCACCTTCGAGGCGTAGCACCAGCGCGCCTTCGGAGGGAATCGACGGGCGCGACTCGCCCAGGCGGACGAGCGCAAAGAACAGAATGATGCAGCCGAGCCCGGCCAGGAGGAACCCGCACAGCAGGCCGAGCAGGAATTTCTTCAAGCTGCTGCTCCTTGGAGGATGGCTTCGAAGCGCTTGTTGACGTCAGTGAGATAGTCGCGGTCGCCGCCGGAAAGCTCGACCGTGGCGCTGCCCTTGTAGCCGATGTCGGCAAGAGCGGCGTGGATCTCTTTCCAGTCAATCTCGCCTTCGCGGAGGTTGACGAACTCGGCTTCGCGCTTGCGGGTTTGCGGATTGTTCTGGAAGCGGAAATCCTTGATGTGCAGTTTGACGATGCGCTTGCCGAGGGTACGAATCCAATCTTGCGGATAGGAGTAGAGCACCACATTGCCGACGTCGAAGTAGGCGCGCACCCAGGGCGTCTTGAACTCGTCGACGTAGTGAGCGAACTCGAGGGGACTCAGGAGGAACTTGTTCCAGACCTCTTCGACGGCGATGATGACCTTTAGCTTTTCCGCCATGGGGAGGAGTTCGTGGATCTGGCGGCGCGAGCGGTCCCAGGCCTGCTGATAGCTGGTCTTGGGGTTGACCACGGCAGGAACCAGGAGCACGGTGTCGGCGCCCCAAAGCTTGGCGTTCTCGAGGCTGGTGCGCATGGCTTTCATGCTTTTCGAGACCACATCGGGGTCGGAGTCAGAGAGGGGGTAGCGCCAATGGTCGCCGTTCATGACCGAATGGATGCGGACCTTGGCGTCATCGGAGGCGCGCTTGATCTCCTCGGCTTCTTTGGGATCGTTGCACTGGTAGGCTTCCACTTCTTCGAAACCGGCTTCGCGGGCGAGTTGGAAGCGCTCGGGGAAGCTCAACGATTTGGGGAGCATGCTGAGGAGAACGGCCTTTTTGATGGGCAGGCGGCCCGCGGCTGCAAGCGGGGTGGCCAAGGATGCGGCGGCAGGGAGGGCGGAGAGGAAATTACGGCGGTTCATGGCGGTTGGAATGAGTTCGGGGCGCCGGGATGGGCGCCCCGATCAAGATTGTAGCGTGAACCAACTCCGAATCGGGGCTATGCCCCGGGGCCGAGTCGCGGACAGGCCGCAGGCGAATCAGGCAAGATTGGGGATCTTGATGATCTTCTTCTGAATGGCGTACTGCACCAGTTGCGCTTTGTTGTGAATGTCGAGCTTGCGCATGAGGTTGAACTTGTGCGCCTCGACGGTCTTGACGCTCAGGTTGAGATCGCAGGCGATTTCCTTGACGGAGTTGCCTTCGGCGAGCATCTTGAGCACTTCGCGCTCGCGGCTGGTGAGGGTGGCGAAGCGCGGCATCCGGGTGGCGGACTTGATGCGGCTGCGGAAGTCATCCACCAGTTGCGAGAGCATGCGCGGGCTGAGATAGCTGCCGCCACGGTTGGCATCGCGGACCGCCGCGACCAACTGATTGGAGGGGCTGTCTTTGAGGACGTAGCCGCTGGCGCCGACCTCCATGCCCTCGACGAGGTAGTCCTCGTCGTCGTACATGGTGAGGAACAGTACCTTGGTTTCGGGCCGGTTCTTTTTGATCTGCCGGGTTGCTTCGAAGCTGCTGAGGCCGGGCATGCCGATGTCCATCAGCACGATGTCCGGGCGCATTTCGTTGGCACGGTCCACGGCGTCGCCGCCGTTGGATGCCTCGCCCACGATCTCCATGTCGGCTTCGGCGGACAGCAGCGTCCGGATCCCCTGCCGGAACAAGGTGTGATCGTCAGCGAGCAGTATACGAATCTTAGCCATAAATCCTTCCGGTCTTCAATTAACTTCGTTCAGCTTTGCGTTCAGCTTTGCGTTCAGCTTTGCGTTCAGCTTTGCGGCATCCAGTTTTGCGGCCGCCTTCAGCCCTTGCCCGGCTGCCACAGCCGCCGGACCCCTCTCGGGAGCCTGCCTTGCCCCGGCCCCGTGCCGGACGATAGGCAGCTCGATTGTGACCTTGGAGCCGCTAGGCCCCTGCCGTTTGCCGGTACGCTGCCGGCTGACCCCGCCCTTCGTGTTCGCTTTAGGGAGCGCACGGTTTCCGTTTCCGCTTTCCCGCACGGTTGCGCCGGCCGGCTGGCTCGAGATTTCGCAACGTCCGCCCATCAGCGCCACCCGTTCGCGGATCCCCGCCAGACCGAACGACCCAGGTTTGGTCAGTGCCTCTTCGACCGAGAAGCCGACGCCGTCGTCCTCGATCCCGAGCACGAGCTTTCCATCGGCGGAGTGGAGAGAAAGGTTTACGTTGGTGGCCCGGGAATGCTTGGCGATGTTGTTGAGGCACTCCTGCGCCAGGCGGTATACCACCATTTCGAGCTGGCGTGGTAGCTCTCCAGTGCGGCCGATCCGGAGATGGATCCCGATACCCGAGTGCTGGGAAAACTTGGCCGCCAACTGGCGAATCGCGGCTCCCAAGCCGAGCGATTCGAGCACAGCGGGCGAGAGCGCGGCAATCAGGCGGCGGATCTCGACGATGGTTCGCTCGGTCATGTCGCGGAGCTTGCCGATGCGGGACCGGTGAGGGTGCTCCTCGTCGAGTTCGCGCTCGAGCATCTCCATTTGGAGACGAATCCACAGAAGATCCTGCCCCGTTTGGTCATGCAGTTCGCGGCTGATGCGGCGCCGTTCGGCTTCCTCGACGTGCATCATGCGTTCGGCGAGGTGGCGGATCTGGCGTTCGCGGTCCCCGAGATCCTGCATCAGACGCGCCTTTTCGGCGGCCATGACGCAGCGCTCGGCGGCCGCCATGAGCAGTTCCTGCTCGCGCGGAAGCCAGTCATACGGACGCTGGAACCCGAATTGCACCACTCCGGCCAGGCGACCCTTGGAGACCATGGGAATCGACCAGCACGTGGAGAACCTTTTCTTCCAGGCCGGATCCAGGAGCCAGGCGCCGGCATGCGAAGGGCTCCCGCAATGCGGCGCCGATGTTTCGCGCCGCAACCGGACGCTGCGGCCGAGCGGCGACGCGTCGGGACCGAAGCTCGCCCGCAAGGCGAGACTGCCGCCGGTGGAATCGACCAGATAGAGGTGGCCCTGATCGGCGCGGCAGAAGCGGGCGAGAATCGCCAGCAGACGCGCCAGGAGATCGTCGAGGTCACTCGATTCGAGCTCGGACCAGAACATCTCATAGAACGCCTGCGTTTCGGCCTCGCGGACCGTGTAGTAGGCGTTGTTGAGCGTGAGCATCACGCAGAACTGCAGTTGATCGCGCACCCACTGGAAGTTGTCGTGGTTGCCAGGCATGGCGCGGCGCAGCACGGGCGTAAGCAGTTGGTCATACTCGGCGAGCGCGGTGACGATGGCGTTCGGCGAGAGGTTCAATTTGGCCAGGCGCCGCCCGTTGTACTCGACTTCCTCGAAGAACTCGGCCGGCGGGAGCCCTTTGGCTAGCAGCCGCGCGGCCGTGCCCAGGGTGAGACCCGACAGGGCTTTGCGTTCGCGAACATCGAAGCCGAGCTTCTCGAGCCGCGCGAGAAAGCGGCCTTCGAGGCGGTCAGACTCCGGGCGCAGGGCACGGGCAAGACGATCGAGTAAGGTTCGCAGTTGGTCGCTGAGTACGTCTGCGGCTTCCGCCAACACTGGCGAACCCGCGCCTGCAGGTAGGATCTGAGCGTTCACCTACATTTCTATCGTGACGGGGCAGCGTAAACTTTACCGGGAATGCAAAATACTACTTGGAACCGGTAGACCGATAGTCCTGGAACTACCCCTGAGTGGGGGTGGGGAGAGGGAACTTGGGATGCAGACGGATTGGAACTCGGAGCGGAGGCATTGGGCGGGCACCCCGGCATCGGGACTGAAATCCCGCGCAGCCTGAAAGCCTGCGCATACACCGGGTTCAAGATCTTCGCGGCCGCCGAAGAGAGTAATGCACGGAGGCTGAATGCGGAGCTTTGCCCGATGCTCTTCCTCGGCTCTGCCTCGACTGCCGAGGAAGACATGCGTCTTGCAATGCGGAAGAAATCTCGGGCATCCACCGGATCATGTCAGCAGCCAGATCGAATCGAATGGCAGATAGACGGATTCGGCTGATCGGCAGCGCCTTCTCGTAGCTTGCGATCGAGATCCAGAGCAGATTCCACCGGCGCGTTCGTTCTGATCGGATGCAGAGATCTACAGCGAGATTGCGGTCTGGCGGAATCCGCGTGCGTAAGCAAGTTCGTGTCCGTGTCATCCAACATGAAGGCCGAGCCCCAAAACCCGCAGCGGTTGGCAAAACACCCGGCCTCGAGGGAAATACCGAGGCGGCTTCTATCCGGTTCCATTCGCAGCCCTCCCAGAATCTACGGCGGCATCCGATTGCCGGGTTCGGAAGAAGCTTCCGGAAGACTCACCGTGCCGGCAGCAACTGCGCGATCCGGGAGTGGCCATTCTCGGCCGCCGCCTGGCGTGCGGTTTGACCTGCGCGATTGGGAATCGCGGGATTGGCGCCGGACTCGACCAGGATCCGCACCACCTCTTCCCTGCCCCAGGACGCGGCATGAAACAGCGCCGTGGACCCGGTTGCTTCGTCGCGTTCATCGAGCGGCGCACCGCGCTCGATAAGCAAGCGCACCACCGAGGCTTGGCCCGAGAGCGCGGCATCGTGGAGCGCGGTGGCTCCAGCGGAGCTCTTGCCTTTGACGTCCGCCCCCTTGTCGATGAGCAGGCGGACTATCTCGACGTGACCCTTGAGCGCCGCGTCATGCAGCAAGCCGGGCGTGGCGGCGGGCGAGCCGTGGTCGAGCAAGAAGCGGACGACGTCGGCGTGGCCGCGCAGCACGGCTTCGCGGAGCGCCTTCGCCGGAGCGGGGGGGGCTCCCTTGGCGGCGAGCACTTCGAGCACTGCGATGTGTCGATTGCGCAGAGCTTCATCGAGCGCGGTGGCGCCATCGGGACCGGGCGCGGCGGGCTTCACTCCCGCGTCGATCAGCGCTCGCACCACATCGGCGTGTCCACGCGCAGCGGCCGCCACGAGAGCACGCGGCGAGGGCGTAGATCGGGGCAGAAGCGCACGCACGGCGTCGGCTGAGCCCGACCATGCGGCCTCTTCGAGCGCGGTCATGCCGGAGGAATCGCGGGTGTTCGGATCGAGGCCTTTCGCGAGGAGCAATTCGACAATGCCGGCGAAACCGCGATTGGCGGCAAGGTGGAGCGCGTTGCCTCCTGACGTGGAGACGGCGCGCAGGTCGGCGCCGCGAGAGAGCAGGAGTTCCACGGCGTCTGGGCGATTTGTGATGATGGCGTAGTGCAGCGGCGTGGAACCACCCTCGCTGTGGCGGACGTTGGGGTCGGCTTTTCGGTCGAGGAGGAGCTTCATCATGGCGAGGTCGCCGGCCCAGGCGGCATCGTGGAGTGCGGTGCCACCGAGCGAGTCGCGCTCGTTGACGTTGGCGCCGGAGGCGAGCAGGCGGAGGACGGCTTCGGTGTCGCCGGAGCGGACGGCGGAGTGGAGTTCGCCGGCTTGGAGTGCGAGAGAAAGAGTGAGGAGGAGGAATGCGGCCCGGGAGGGTTGGTGGCGGGACTGAAGCGCATACAGCAACGCGCCGATCCATGTGGCCAAGACTCGCCGGGGAGAACTTGGGCGCGAGGCATTGGCAGCGGGACTGAAGTCCCGCGCTGGTTGAAGCCTGCCCCACATCGCGGCGGAGCCGCAATCCCGAGAGACCAAGCGTCCTTCGAGTGCTGGTGCCCGCATCAGAGGCGGGACTAAAGTCCCGCGCTGGCTAAAGCCCGCCCTACACGGAAAGGCAAGTACTGAATCTACGCGATTCCCGACAGCGGGACTGAAGTCTCGCGCAGGCTTGAAGCCTGCCTCACACACCGGACCCGAAATCTGCGCGGCTGGAGAGGAAACAGAAGGATAGTAGTACATCGCGGCTGAGCCACAATCCCGAGAGACCAAGCGCCCTTCGAGTGCTGGTGCCCGCATCGGAAGCGGGACTGAAGTCCCGCGCAGGCTGAAGCCTGCCCCACACGCTGGGGCTGAAATCTTCGCAGTCGGCGAAAAAACTGAAGGATAGTAGTACATCGCGGCGGAGGGCATTGGAAGCGGGACTGAAGTCCCGCGCTGGCTAAAGCCCGCCCTACACGGAAAAGCAACTGAATCTACGCGATTCCCGGCAGCGGGACTGAAATCCCGCGCAGGCTGAAGCCTGCCCCACACTCTTGCAGACTCGCGCGGGGAAGTCATGAGCGCGCTCAGTGGGGAGGCAGAATGCGGTCGACACGGTCGCGGATTCCGTAGGTGGCGGGGAGTTGGCGATAGTCCTTGCCGCCGCGCGAGTTCCAGTTCCAGGCGACGCGTCCGGCGCGCAGCGTTACGTCGGCAATAAGGCGCTGCTTGCCCTTGTATCGGGCGCCGTAGGCGTCAGCGTAGGAGAAGTCGCCGTTCATCAGTTGGAACACCGCAACATCGGCGACCGCGCCCACTGTGAGATGGCCGAGTTCAGGACGCTGTATCGACTGAGCCGGAGTCCACGTGGAAGCACGGATCACTTCGGCAAGCGGCATCCCCATGGCGAGCATCTTCGACATCGTAGTAGGCATGTCTTGCATACCGGCGTTCATGCTGCCGCTGTGGAGATCGGTGGAGATGGTGTCCGGGTAGAAGCCCTGCGCGATGACCGGCGCGGCGCTGCGCATGACGAAACTGCCGCCACCGTGGCCCACGTCGAAGCGCACACCGCGCTCTCGGGCCTTCTTCAAATAGTCGTAGACTTTGCCGTCAGCGCCGATCCACGGCACGGGTCCACGGAACATGTGCGTGGAGATGTCGCCGGGGCGGAGATGCTTACCGACGAGTTCGTAGTAGGGCCGCTCGGGGAGGAAGTATCCGAAGTCGACCATCACGGGAATGCTCGCGGCCGTGCCCGCTTCCACGGCCTTGTCGACGGAGAGCCAGTCCGGCTTCTGGTAGTGCGCCGACTTGACGCCGACCACCACGTCGCGATGCTTCTTGGCGAGCGCGGCGACGGCGGTGGGATCGAAGTCTTCCTGCTCGGTGACGTCGGTGATCATGCCGAGTCCGGCGATGTTGATGAGCGCGAGGACCCGGGTCTGCACGCGATCGATGACCGAAAAGCGGAAGGTTTCGAAGTTGCGCCAGCCGGAGCTTCCGGCGTCCACCATCGTGGTAACGCCGGTGCGGAAGCTGAAGGCGTCAGGCTGGACGCTCGAGTCGCCTGCCCAGGCGCCTTTGATTCCGGTGGTGTGGAAGACGTGGACGTGGAGATCGATGAGGCCGGGTGTGACGTAGAGTCCGGCGACGTCGAAGGTCTCCTTCGCTTGGGATGGATCGATCGAAGGCGCGACGGCCGCGATCTTGCCGGCGGCGATGGCCACGTCCATGCGTCCATTGACGCCGTTCTTGGGGTCAATGACGTGGCCGCCCTCGAGCAGCAGGTCATAGGGTTGGGCGGCTGCTGAGGCGGCGATAACGAGCGCCAGAGCTACGAGCGGGCTGAGGTGGCGGGACTGAAGTCCCGCGCAGGCCGAAGCCTGCCCCACAATGGCGAGCGGAGATCTGGGGCGTGTCATCAGGCCCGGACGATCCGTTCCTTGGCCTTGTCCCACGCCATGTACTTCACCTTCTTGAATGACTCGACCCCCACCTGCGAGGCGACCACACCGTAGTATCCGAGCGTGCAATCGCAGTTGAGCGCGGCGTTCGAGCGAATGGCGGCGTGGAGATTCTGGTGGTGCAGCACCGTGCTCTCGGCGCCGGTCTTTTTGTGCGAGATTGGCTGCATCTCGTCGCGGAAGACGCGTTGCGGCGTGATCTCGAAACCTTCGCTCGTGAAGGTGAGCGTGGCTTTGTGGCCGCGCAGCAGGTGGTCAATCTTGGTGTCGTTGGCCATCGACGAGACCAACTGCACGGTGAGGCCTTCCGGATAATCGAGCAGGATATTCATCGTGTCGGGCACGTCGCCGATGCCATCGGGCCAGCCGAACTTGCCGCCGGTGCTGACGCCGCGCGTGGGGAACGTGAGGCCCACCGACTTGATGATGCGCGTGACGCGGTGAATGAACAGGTCACTGGCGATGCCGCTCGAATAGTCCCAGAAACGGCGCCAGTGGAAGTAACGGTCGGGCTCAAAGGGCCGCTTGGGGGCGGCGCCGAGCCAGGCTTTCCAGTCGAAGTTGACGCCGGGCTTGATGTCGGGGTCGGGCGGAGTGTAGAGATGGTCTGGGACCTTGCTGTTGCGCGAGTAGTCGATCTGGGCGAGCACCACTTTGCCGAGCGTTCCGTCTTTGACGAACTTGTTGGCGGTGATGTAGGAGTCGTCAGACATGCCCTGCACGCCGACTTGCATTTTGACGCCCGTACGCTTGATGGTGGCGACCACCTGCTTGGCCTGCTCGACGTTCCACGTCATCGGCTTTTCACAGTAGATGTGCTTGCCGGCCATGGCAGCATCGATAGTGATGGGAGCGTGGCTGTGCTCCGGCGTGGCGATCAGAACATAATCGATGTCTTTGTTTTCGAGCAGCTTGCGGTACTCGTGGTATTTGTTGGGCGCGCCGGTGAGTTCGGCGGCCTGGTCAGCGCGCTTGTGGAAGAGGTCACAGACGGCGACAAAGTCGAGGTTGATGTCTTTCATCACCTTGACAAGGGGACGCATGTGACCGGCGGTGGCCATACCGCCACAGCCGATGACACCGAGGTGGATGCGGTCATTGGCGCCCGGGATGCGGGCAGCGCTCTTGGCCGTGGAAGCCCAAGCCTTGGCGGTAACGGCGGCTCCGGCGGCAGCCGCGGTGAAATCTCTGCGGGAAAGCATGTTGCGATTTTATCAGCAACGGCATACGCGGAGCGCTGGCCCTCCGAGATCCAGCGCTCCAATGGGCTCTCCGAAGCCCCAAGACAGGGGTCCTACTCGGATAAGCGGAGTCCGCGGAAGAATCCGCCAACTTTGGCGAACTTTTTTTCCGGGGGCCGGTTTGCCGGAACCGGGCGGGGGGCGGTAACGTAGAAAGAGGAGGAGGACTGATTTGAAGAAGTTCGCCGTACTCACGATTTGCACCTTGGCGCCCATAGCCTTTTGCGCCGATCCCGCACTGCTGCGGATGATCCACCCGGACTCGAAGTTCGTGGCCGGAGTGGACTTGGACAAGCTTCGAGGCACACCGTTCGGGCAGTTCCTGTTGAGCGGGGCCGGTTTCCCTGGGGGTGCGCCGGACGCTGCGCATCTCGACAAGCTCGCGGAAACGATCGGGATGGACCCGCGGCGCGACCTGCGCCAGGTGATTGTGGCGTCATCCGGACCGGGCGAGAGCAAGGCCTTGGTGCTGGTGAGCGCCAACTATGACGAGGCCAAGCTCGCCACCGGAGTGATGGCGCATGCGGGCAGCGTGCAGCAATACCAGGGGACGCGGGTACTCGGCGGTTTCAAGGATGCCGCGCACGAAGGCTGGATGGCGATGCTTCCGGGCGTTCTGGCGATCGGGCCGAGCAGCGAGGTGAAGGAGCTCATCGAGCGGCGCGCGGGCACGATGCGGGCTCCGGCGGCGTCCGATTCGATTCAAGCGATCAGCGGGCGCTATGACGCGTGGGTGTTCACGAGCGGGTCGCCGGCGGCGCTGATGGGGCAGACGAAGAACAAGAACGTGGAAGGCGCGATGAACAGTGACCTGCTGCGCGGCATCGAGTCCATGTCGGCGGGCGTGAAGTTCGGAGCGAACGTGGAGATCGGGGGCGAGGCGACTGTGAAGACCGCGCAGGATGCGACGGCGCTGATCGACGTGATCCGCTTCTTCGCGACGATGGCGCAGTCGAACGGCGGCGCGGGATTCGCGCGGTTCGTGGAGTCGCTGGATCTGAAGGCGGAGGGGCGTGTGATCCGCTTCTCGGCGAAGACGACGGAGCAGGAGTTCGAGCGGATGTTCGGGACGGCGGGGCGGATGCGGGCGCGTCCGGCGGTGCATCGCCAGTAACGGTCCGGCTCAACGAGCCTTTCGAGTTTCGTCGCGGAGCTGATCGAGCAGGTCCGAGAGGATCGCCAATCGAAGAACCGTTTCCGTCGCGCCAGCTTTGTTGAGCGCTGCGGTATCGAGTTTGCCGGCGACGATCGTCTCTTCCTCGACCAGATTCGGAGCCCTTTGGCGGACGTAGTCAACTACCTTCCGGCGCGAGACGCGTCCTCCTTCGCCCAGTGCTATGTGACCCCGATGGAGGAGCGTAGCGTTTCTGGCTGCGAAGCTGGAACCGGGAACTGTTGATTGAAGTTGCAACGTCTGCTTCTCATCGATGCCTCCAATGATCGCCAAGTCACTTCGATCAATGCCGTCGTCCAGATTCTTCAGGTAGGGAGACACCGAGAGGTAGAAATTACGCTCTCCTCCGTCGCCGGTTCGAAGAAGCAGATGTCGAAAGCGGCCATAAAACCCGCCACCGCTGGCGTTCCCGAGTGACGACCATCGGACGCCACGATCTTCCATGATCCGGTAGCCGCGGATGGTGCGCCGATCCTTCGCGAGATCGGCTCGTTCATCCCGCAGCATCTCGTAGAAGGCCAGATATGCGCGTTGTGCATTGAGACCCACAGGCGACTTGGCCAAGAAGACGTCGCGGTGCTTGGAGATTCGCCCTCGGAGCTGCCTCTCGCTCAATTCGAATGGCGACGGCGAGGGCCTCACGAAGGGCGACGGAGCCGGTGAAGGCTTCAGGCCATACTCGCCGGCCCTCGCATCCTTCCATGTCGGGATCACCGCTAATGGGACTCTGTCCTTCTGGCGGATGATGGCAGTGCGCTCGCCGTTGGTAAGGACTAGAACCTCGGGCCGCTTCCCATGGGGAAAGCAGTACGCGTACTCGTGCAATTTGTCAACCATGGCGCTGGTGAGCCCTACATTACGTTCTTTGACCTCAATCAAGATGTTGGGACGGCCTCGCTCTTCGTCGGCCCACACGACGATGTCAGCCCGATAACGAAACTTCTCCGCTTTGTACAGTGCGTACTCCGTCTGGATGAATACCGGCGGATACCCGTAATGCTTCGCCAGAGAGCGTACGAGGCCGGCGCGCACGTACTCTTCCGGGGTTGCTCTTCTGTATTTGAGACTCGAGAGATCAAAGAATCTTCCGTCGCTTGGCTTGACATCAAGAATCTTGACTTTGCCGTTGAAGTCTATGTCCACCGGAACCTCCGTTCTGGCATCCACCTTCACGCCCGGCTCCTTCGGGCCGTCCATTGCGGCAACTCGATACGTCTGCTCGAAGGGTGTCTATCAAGACTCGCAGAGCGCGCCGGCTACCATTCTACGCCTGCATCCAGCGCCAAGATTATGGAGTGACGCAGGCGACTGGAAGGCCGATGGACATCAAGCCCATACTCGGTGGCTTCCGATTCGATCCAGGCGATCAGCGGACGCTATGACGCGTGGGTGTTCACGAGCGGGTCGCCGGCGGCGCTGATGGGGCAGACGAAGAACAAGAACGTGGAAGGCGCGATGAACAGTGACCTGCTGCGCGGAATCGAGTCGATGTCGGCGGGCGTGAAGTTCGGAGCGAACGTGGAGATCGGGGGCGAGGCGACTGTGAAGACCGCGTAGGATGCGACGGCGCTGATCGACGTGATCCGGTTCTTTGCGACGATGGCGCAGTCGAACGGCGGCGCGGGATTCGCGCGGTTCGTGGAGTCGCTGGATCTGAAGGCGGAGGGGCGGGTGATTCGCTTCTCGGCGAAGACGACGGAGCAGGAGTTCGAGCGGATGTTCGGGACGGCGGGGCGGATGCGTGCGCGTCCGGCAGTGCATCGCAACTGAAGAGTGCCGGCTGGTGCGGCAGATGGGCAGCGAGGCGGCGCCGAGGACATCGCTCCTTGGAAGCTCGCAGCCATTCCGTGTGGAAAGAAGCTCGAGTGTAGAGGCGGGAACGCCAGCCTCGGATCGCGCGCAGCAGACGTCCAGCACGCGATCACGTGCCGGGAGACTGGGCTGTAGGGCCAGCGGCCTTAGCAGCCCGTGGCTAAAGTCGCGTGGGCCGCGTTGCGAGCGCCATGGGGCCAGATGCGAGGCGTGGCGAGGCAGGCGATGCGGGCCATCTCACAGGAGCCACAACGAAGCAGATGGCCCCATGCCGCCGCAACCCTCTGGGCGGCAGGGGTTTGTGCCCGCATGCTTTGTTGCTCGTCGCTCGAAATAAATCCGCATTGCTTCCTCCTCGCGCCTTGCCTGCGGGCACAGATCCCGCGCCGCGCGACCCACTGGACTTTAGCCACGGGCTGCTAGGACTCCGCGTCGTACATAATCTCGCGCACCTCCTGTGCGCATCGGCAGCTCTTAGCAATGCGTGCCGCCCATGCCAACGCCTCATCCTTTGTCGGCACCTCGATGATCGAGAACCCACCGACAACAGCCTTTGTCTCAGGCAAAGGCCCTTGCGAACTGGTCCCGTCGGTCGAAACAATGGTCGCTTGCTGGCGGAGCACGCCACCGCCAAAAATCCAAATCCCTGCATCCTTGGCCTCACGAACAACCGCGTGCGAAGCCTCGCTAACTGCTGGCCAGTCGCCATCCGGAATGTGGTCCATCGACCCGTCGTCGAATGAAATCAGGTACCGAGGCATATCTATCAAAGCTCCTCTTCTTGGGCGGCGCGCAGGTGCCTGCTTACATCGATGGTGTTCAGCTTACGAGAATAGCGCGAGTCCGGGAATAACGTCATGGCGACCGGCATCTTTCGAGCGATGCGGCCCACTGGTACCGGACGCGCCGCCGGTGCAATCGCCGTGCGAGATCGCGACTACACGCAAGTCGGGTAGGGCTGTGCTGGATTGAGCGACAACCTGTGGCGCGCTTCGGGCGGCCAGCTTACTTTTGAGATATGAACTTATCTAAGACCTGTGTAACGCCATAGAGCGTTAAGAAGACCGATACCCATGGGGTGGTGCACGGGGCGACATCCAACCGCCCAAAACTCCAGGCCAGGGCTCGAGCCCCGCGCTGCTACGGGGTTCGGGCAGTTCCGGTTGAACGGGTCCGGTTTTCCCCCCGGGGCTCAGGACGCCGCGCATCTCGACAAGGTCGCGAAAACGATCGGCATGGACCCGCAGCGCGATCTGCGCCAGGTGATCGTCGCGCCGGCCGGGCAGAGCGACAGCAAGGCGCTGGTGCTGGTAAGCGCCAACTATGACGAGGCCACCAGACTTGTTGAGCGCGGCAGCAACCATACTCAGAGCCCTTTGACGGACGCACCGACTACTTCCGGCGCGGGACGCGTCCTGCGCCGCCGAGCGCAATGTAGCGCCGACGGAGCGTAGCGTTTCCGGCTCGTCTGCTTCCCGCCGATGCCTCCAATGATCGCCACGTCGCTCCGGTCCATCTCGTCGTCCAGATTCTTGAAGCAGGAAGACACCGAGAGATAGAAGTTACGTTCCCTTCCCTCGACGGTTCGAAGCAGCAGATGGCGAAAGCGCCGATGAAACCGCTACCGCCGGCGTTCCCGAGTGACGACCAGCGGACGCCACGATCTTCCATGATCCGATGGTCACGGATGGTGCCCCGGTATCTTCCTTCTCAAACGCCTCGATCTGCCCGGCCAGAAAATCGTATGGTTTCAACTCGTGCTCGAGGATGAACAGATGGTCCAGTCGCCAGTTGCCCGTCAGATGCGCAGTCATCTGTTCGACGCTCTTGTGGCAGTTGTTTTGCAGGGCTTGCTCTGCCAGGTTGTGCGGATCGCGCCCTCCTTTCACGATCGCCCGCAGAATCGCCATCCCCGTTGTTCCTCGGATATCGGAGACGGCGTGATGGACGCGGATGTTCATCTGACTCAGGTCTTTCCGCATCCGCCGTACGCAGCCCGACTGCCCCTTCACCAACTCCTTCTTGCACCGTGCGATCGTCCGCATCTCCGTCACCGGTTGGTTCGGCCGGAAACAACCTCGCAGCAGATCGTGGCTGTGCAAGGTTTGAATCCGCTCGCAATCCCTCACGTCAATAGGATTCGGCGCTGAGGCGCATGAGTTCGAGTTGCTTTCGAATTTCGGCGGGGACGCGCCGCTCGAAGAGTATCCGCTTCCAACCGCTCACCCCGCCGCGTAGCAAGTCGACGCGCGACGTGTTGGTGTAGGCGAGATAGGTGTCGCCACCCGGGGCATCGGCGAGCACGGTAACGCTGAGCGATCCGTCAAAGTAGTGGGTAGAGCGGACTTGCCGGCTCACGACAACATCGAGCGCCGGAGAGGCATGGTCAAAGCTGACGTGGTAGAGGTTCAACGTCGTTTTGAATCCGAACCCGTAGCGTTCGCGGGACCAATAGAACATGTCTCGATCGCAAACTCGGCCAGCCGCGAGGCGGGCATAGAGGGCAGGAGCCGCATCGCGCAGTTCGCGCGACCGTTCGAGCAATGATTGGAAGACAGCGGCGGGATCGACGGGCACGGCCTTGTCTTGCACCGGATCGAGTGCGTTGCGGCGGAGGCGCGCAACCAGGTCAAGCACGACTTCGCGAGCCCGGCGGGACGCGGTATCCGCATCGACGCCGCGCAGTACGGCGATTTCCGGGGCGGTGAGCTTGACTCCGCAACGCCCCGGCGCGCATTCGGCGAGCGGCGCGGTCTCGTGACGAGCCAAGCGAAGGCGGTCGAGATCAGCAAGGCTGCCCGCATCGAGGACGAGCGAACTGTGTTTGAAGTTGGCGATGTCGAGCGTCCAGCGGAAGACCCGCTCCCGCGGCGCGTGGATCCTAACAGCGCCGAGGATCGTGACATCGCCCGGCTCGGTAACGGCCACCAGCCTTCCCAAGGCGCGTCCGCGTTCGATCTCGGCAGACTCGGCGGGAGTCAGCACGACGAGGAGCGTAGCCAACGCGAGCATCCGCTCCTCTCGATGCAAATGAGCCTCCGAAGTCAGGCTGCCATCGGGAGAGGCGGCGGACCGCCTTCTTCGTGTTGTTGGCAGCGCACGCAGAGCCGGGCCCAGGGCACCGCATCGAGCCGGCGCGGCGCGATGTGCTCTTCGCAGGTCTCGCACACGCCGTACACGCCCTCGGCCATCTTGGCGAGGGCCACGCGGATCTCGCGAATGCTGTGCCAGTCACGGTCGGCGCGCTCGATGGCGAGTTCGCGATCGGCCGAGGAGCGCATTTGGTCGGCGGCGTCGGCCAGGGTTTCGATCTTCAGTTCCTCCATGCGGCCGCCCGACATGGCAAGATCGGTAAGCCTGCGTTCGAGCGCTGCCTTGCGGTTGGCATGGGGCCGGGTAATCTCGATTACGTTCATGATTTTTTCTCTCCTTCAGGTGGCGCGCCGGGAGGTTTGGAATCCGGCTTGCCGGTTGTTTTTGTGGAATGCGTCAAAGCCAAGTTGTCTTCTTCGGCGACTTCTCGGGCGAGCACATCGCCTGGAACGAAGCGGTGCAGCCATTCGGCTGGGCCGCGGCGCACGCGGCGGATCTGGCCACCGTGCGCGAAATTTCCGATCGCCAGCCGGTGGCGGCGATCTTCGTGGATCACTCTCGGGAACGGGAAATTCCGGCGCTGCGAGAATGCGCGCCGGAGGCTCGGATCATCGTTTGTCACGGCCTCTCGATGGCGCTGCGCGCCGGAGAGCTAGCCGCGATGGGGGCATTTCACTCTGTGGCGCGGCCATTGCACCCGAGCGAATTGCGTCAGAGTCTGGGCTTCGTGGCGGTTGCCGGTCCTGCGGCACCCGAAGGACGGGTCACCACAGAATCGGACGAGTCTGTTCCAAGGTCCGCTTCACCGACGTACTCGCCCGCCAACAGGCGAGGGCCAAGGCAAAGACCAAGTCGTCGTGCTGCCCTTCGCGCCAAGCTTCGTATCCAACATGGGCCTCGGCACTGATCTTCACTCGTAGATTCTTGAGTTCGTTGGTGAGGATGGCGTAAGCTCCGGTGTCTTGCGCGATGCGGAGGCGTCCGTCCTGAAACAGAACCATCAGGCCGTGTACGAGGTCCTTTTTCGGCACCTTGTGCACTCCGCCGTCATTGCGCGCGGTGGAGCCCGCGGTGAACACCACCGGAACCACACGCACACCCGAAATTGCCTGCCGAATCATGTCGACCACCGGTGCGCCGACGCCGGTGGCATCGACCACCAGCGTGACGTTTCGGGGTGAGGCCATGGCGGCGACTCTCGCGATCTCGAGCACTACGTCTGGATACGGCGTGCCGAGCGGAACGCGCTTGACGCCGCGGACCAGGTAGTCAGTAACGATCACGCGCTCCCACGTGACGCGATCGTGCTCATCGGTGGTTTGCTCGCGGCGCTCCACCATGGCGATGGCCGTGTAGTCCTGGGTCTGGCCCAAGTCCACGCCGCAGAAGAATTCGCTGTCAGTACTCAGAACCATGCTTTCTCCTCCCGTGTGGTGGCACGCTGCAACATGTCGTCTGTGAACAACTGCGAGTCATTGTCGATGAACTCGCAACAATACTCTTGGCGGAACCAGAGATCGCCGAGACTGCGGCGTTCTTCGTCGAGGAACTGGCTCGGAATGCGCGGGCAGTCTTCGGCTCGCACCTGGATCCGGAGCCAGTCGGCGGCGCCGGTCCACTCTTCGTAGAAGAAGCCACGCTTACCGAAGGGCGTGGAGAGAACCACCAGGCTCCCGCCTCCCACGGCCAGCATGGGCCGCGCGGCACGATAGCTCGCGTCACTGACGCGGGCGGCTTCGTCGACAATCAAGAGGCTGACGGCGGAGAACCCGCGGATGGTGCCTTCGCCGCCGGGCAAGCCCACGACGCGCGAGCCATTGGGGAGTAGGATCGAGATCTCGTTGTCGCCATCGCCGCGCGTGACGATGCCGGCGGCGGCGAAGAAGCTCTCCATCTTTCGCAACAACTCGCCAGTCTGACGCGCGCTCGGGCTCATCGCCACCACGAGGCTTCCGGGCCGATGCACGGTACGATGCGCGGCGAGCGCGGCTGTCGTCGTCGACTTTCCCCACTGCCGCGTGCAGTTCAGCAGGATACGGCGGGCGGGAGACGATAGCACGAGACGCTGCTTCGGATCGGGATCGAACCCGAGCACGTCGCGAGTCCAACGGACCGGGTCCGCCGCCCAGAGCAAGTCAGTGCGAGTCATCGAGCGCCTCCACCACGGCAGCCATCGCTTCCGGGAAAGGCTGCAGCGCTTCGAGCAGGCGCAGCTTGGTGTGCTGCCATTCCTCCGATTGGAGCGGGCTCTGGGGTCGCACTTCTTTGCGCTTCTTCTCGGCCATGCGCAGGTCCAGCGCGATCATGCTTTGCAGGCGGCTCAGCGCGGCGAGCAGCGTTTTGGCTTCGCGCTCATGGTCTTTGCTGTCGCCCGTGCCAGCTTGCACGCGTTCGACGAGGTCCCAGCCCAAGGCTTCTAGTTCGGCCAGCCGTTCGGCCGGAGATCCCCGATGTTTGAGATTTTCGATCACGATGTCTCCTCGGGCCGGCATTGGCTCGACCCGGTTCCAAGCCTAGCGGCGAGGTGGTTCGGCCATGCAAAATCGATTCCGGGATGTCGATGGAAACAAGGGAGATCTTTTTTTTGCGATACACGGGATTCTAGATCGCAAGGTGAGGGCGAGGTCTTGCGGAGGCGACACTGGCGCAAGACGGCTGCATTGGGACTTGTCGAAAGATGGCGCTTGGGTCGATAGCGGGGCTGAAGTCCCGCGCAGGCTGAAAGCCTGCCCCACAAGCGATTTTCGAGGCACGTGATACACTCGAGGTTCTCCATGAGCTCCGGACAGATTCTGCCGATCATTGGGCAATCCGTGGGAGGCTCGATGACGAGCCATACCGGTCCGGTGCCGCGCATCACGTCGCTGCTGATCAAGCCGGCTTCGGCGGTGTGCAACCTCGACTGCTCGTACTGCTTCTACCTCGATCGCGACGCCGATCCTTACAAGGAATTGCCGGCGCGGCGGATGACGCTCGACACGCTCGAGCGGCTGGTGGACACCTACCTTTTCTACTCGTATCCGAACTCGACGTTCGCGTTCCAAGGCGGCGAACCGACGCTCGCCGGGCTCGACTTCTTCACGAAGCTGGTCGAATTCCAGCAGCGCTATGGCCGCGATGGGCAGAACGTCTCGAACGCGCTGCAGACCAACGCCGTGCTGCTCGATGACAACTGGGCGCAGTTGTTCCGGCAGTACAACTGGCTGCTGGGCGTGTCGCTCGATGGTCCCGAGGAGATCAACGACGGCTACCGGTATAACAAGGCGGGCCACGGCACCTGGAAACAGGTGATGAAAAGTGTCGAATGCCTGCAGCGCAACAAAGTGGACTTCAACATTCTGTGCGTGCTGAGCCAGGCCAACGTGGAGAAGCCGCGGGAGCTCTACAAGTTCTACAAGTCGATCGGCGTGGACAACGTGCAGTTCATTCCGCTGGCCGAGTTCCAGCCTGACGGCTCGCGGATGCCGTTTACGATCACGGCCGAGCAGTACGGCAAGTTCCTGGTGGAGATGTTCGACCTGTGGTGGCCGGACCGGCGGAAGATGCGGATCCGCTGCTTCGACAACATGGCCGAGGCGCTGGCGGGGATGAAGCCGGGCTCATGCACGATGCACGAGACGTGCGACAGCTACGTGGTGGTGGAGTACAACGGCGACATTTATCCGTGCGATTTCTTCGTGGAGAGCGGATGGAAGCTGGGCAACATCACGCTCGATTCGTGGGCGGAGATTGCGCGGCGGCAGCGGCGGTACAGCTTCGCGCAGAAGAAGACGCTGGGGCATGCGGAGTGCCAGGTGTGCGAATGGCAGTCGATTTGTCATGGCGGGTGCCCAAAATTCCGGCAGGGTCCGCGGGGGCAGTTCGAGGATCTGGATTATTTCTGCGCGGCGTACAAGATGATTTATGCGAAGGCGGCGGGTCCGCTGCGGAGGGAAGTGGAGAAGCTGACGGGGCAGAAGGCGCCGGAGTTGGTGCGGCATTCGTTGAGTCCGTATTGAGGCGGGCGTTTTGAAGACGAAATCTCATTTGCGGGTAGTGGCGGCGCAAAAAGGGAATACCTCTTGTAGTTTCACCTCAGGGGGAGTATTCTTTTCGCCTAGAGGACAATTCGTGCCAAGGCCGCTGACAATTCGTTCTTCTCTTCTCTTCTCTTCTCTTCTCGGGTGAAGGCATAGCGCAAGTCGTTTTCCGTGAAGATTTCGAGCTAACCAACGATTATCGGTACGTGCCGCTGACCGGGGATTCGACTCTCCCATCTACGTGCGCCACCGCGCCCCTGTGGTGCGAGCAGCTCTACACGATTGCGTCTTCGCCTCGGGCTGTGCATCCGTTGTTCGATCCTTTTGGCGACCACACGACCGGCTCCGGGAGCATGTATATTGTGAACGGGGTCGCAAACACGATCGTTTGGAAGAGAACGGTTCAGGGGTTTACGCAGTCGAGGGCATACCGAGTTCGGCTGTTTGCCGCGAGCGCGCATTCAGCCAACCCAGCTCAGTTGAGGATCGGGATTCCTGGAGGCACCACGGGAGCGACGGTGACGTTGCCGACAACGACTGGGGTCTGGGTGCCCGTAGACCTGCTGTTCACTGCGGGCTCGACCCAGGTCACGATCGAAGTCCGGGACATGCTCCAGACGGCTCAAGGGAACGATTTCGTCATTGACGATATCGAGATCACGGATGTTGCCACCGGTGCCCGGATCATGAAAGATGACTTCGAGGTCATCACCAACTACATCTACAAGTACCCAGCCATTCTGCCCGATACGACTCCACCGGAGCAGTATCCGCTTTGGGATGAGAGGACCTACACGCTGGCGGCGAGCCCGCGTGATACACACAAATACTTCTACGCGTTCGGCAACCATACGACGGGCGGGGCCAAGATGATGGTGGTGAACGGCGTGCAGTCCACGACTGTATGGGCGCGCACGATTTCCGGACTCACTCAGGGGCAGCCCTACACAATTCGTGCCTACGCTGCAACGGCCTACCCTGCCAATCCTGCTGTTTTGCAGTGGTCGGTTGTGGGAGTTGGATCGGGCTCGCAGGTGAATCTGCCTCTCACCACAGGGCAGTGGGTAGAGGTGAGCCAAACGTTCAACGCGCCGGGTCCCCAGGTCACGGTCTCCCTCAGCGATCTTCTTCCGTTGGCTGGTGGAAACGACTTCGTGGTGGATGACATCGAACTCGTGGCTGCGGCGCCACCGCCACCGTCCTACGGAGGAGCGATCGATGGCCTGAATTGCACAACCATTACTGGATGGGCGATTGACTTCAATCGCCAGGCCACGTCAATTCCGATCAAGGTGTATGATGGCAATACGCTTGCGGCTACGGTTGCCGCCGACATCTACAGGCCGGATTTGTTCGGTCCCGATTATCCAGCGACCATCAAGTATCACGGTTTCAGCTTCCAGACTCCTACGGTATTCCGAAACGGGTCGCTCCACTCGATTTCGTTGAAGTTCGAGGACTCGGCGGTGAACTTGCCGGGGTCGCCGACGACGATTCAGTGCGTTACGGCTCAGCCTGCGACCTTAACGTCGCCCTCGGCTGGGAGCACATTACCATCCGGGCTCGTGACGTTTCAGTGGAACACCGGGACCGGGGCGTCGCAGTACATACTCAACGTGGGTAGCGCAGACAACGGATTTGACCTGTTTACCACGGGCAACACCACCTCGCTAGCGGCGACGACCGACGTGCCCGACAATGGGCAACCGGTCTACGTGACACTCTGGTCCCTCACGAGTTCGGGCTGGCTTTCGACCAAGGCGACCTATGTGTCGGCGTTCAGCCAGATAACGCTCACCAGTTCGGCGAGTGCCCAGTACAAGGCTACTGCCTATGCGGATGGAGAAAAGTATAGCTCCAGTTACACCGTAGATCCGCCTGTCGCCGAGTACTTCAGCGAGTGCTCCGTGTCGGGCTACCCAGGAGTCGCCGTCACGCTCGGCTCTCACGCAGGGTCACACTTGGCCGTAACGGCCGTCGCACAGCCATCTGCCGCTCCGGGGAGAACAGAAATACTGTGCAAATTCGACTATCCTGGCCAGCCTCGTCTGGTGCTTGCCCTTGACGGGGGACTGACCGTGTTTGATTCGACCCCACGGATCGACTCTATTACCCCCAGCACCGTGAGCGAAGGCGATGTTGACGTGCCAGTAACGTTCACAGGTGTCGGCTTCGGAAACGTTCCGCCCATCCTTACATTCTCGCCGCCGGGAATGAGTGCCAGGATAGCACCAGGTAGTACTCCGACGCAGTTCACGGCCTACGTGACTCCAGCGAATTCGGGGATCTATGAAGTCACGGTGACATCCGGCGGCTATTCGGGTTTCTTCGCTCCAGGGCCCGCATCGAATTCGCAGAACAACACGGGCAAAGCGATCAGCGTCGCGCCGGGGTCGAGACCCGAGATATTAGAGGTAAAGGTAAACGGCACGCCCATAAGTTCTGGCGCTAGAGTCGTCTTGCCAGCGGGAACCATGAATCTCGCATTCGCTGCCACGCTGACAGGCGAAGGGGTAGCCGGCTACGTGACGTTTCGCTTGTCGGCGAGCTACAAGGATCCCAAACAGGGAGTGGAGCGTTGCCCTTTGCCATTCCAGTTTGACGTTGCATCTGGGACAGTGGACGTTGGCGCTGCCTGGACAGTGGACCTTGGGACAGGTGGCAACATCATTCTCGAGTGGTCCCTCAATGGCGGCCCGTTTCGCCGCGATTTCACCTTCCAAGTTGTAGGTGAGAACCCCGACAGAGGCACATTACTACAGGAACTTGGAGATACGCCATGGTACCTGAAACCATTGATTGGCGTAGAGTCATCCAATCCTCCGGTCACGCCATATCACAATTTCTATCCTGAAGACTATCCGTTTGTTGACAGGCGAGGACAACCGGTTTGGGGCACGCCATGCGGATACGGCGTGATGCAACTCGATCCTCCTCGCGATGTGTACGCGATCTTCCGATGGCGACTGAATATCCAGCAGGGGAAGAACAGCAAACTTGCTGAGAAAATTACTACTGGCGACAATTGGTGGACTCGCCAGACGGCCCAGTGGCAGGCATTTATGTCGAAGTACGGTGTAGTCGTCCCGATGCAGGCGGACAAAACAGAGGCGCAATGTGTGTTTTCGGCCAATCCAGTGGGGACGCAACATCATTTCAGAGACGCCCTCGCAATCAAGTGTTACAACAACTGCAATCCGCACTACATATCTTACACTGGCACGGCCGATAGTCTGGGTGTGTGGAAGATCCAAAATATTGCCATTGCGACGATTAATAACGAGGATGTCCCAATCAACGAAGTGGAGAGAACATGCAGCTTCATCCCGTAGCTTGTCACAAGCAGAAGTCGGTTGAACGGTCTGTCGCAACTCTTTTGGCTCTGGTCTTTTGCCTCGCGCGGCCAGCGACTTGCGGTGCAGCAGGGCCTCTCTTCGTTCTGTCAGCAACTCCGAGCACAATATCTGGAGTTGGGTGGGACTCCAATCTGCTGTCTCTCGATCAGGCTGCCAAGAAATTGAACTTGGTTCGCTCGATCGGTGCACCTCGTGAGGGATCGCAATTCGTCCTTGCCGACTTCGACAAAAGACTTCTGTTGCTGGGAGTTCCGTTCTCTGAGCCTTCGCGCATTGAAGTCGTAAACATGGACGACGTCAGAGCGCAGATCATTCGACGATTCTCTGGCCCGGCCTTAGATCTGGCGTCATGGGAGCCCAGAAGGGGCGGAGTCAAGCCAGACCAAGAACCCGCATCCCCTCCGGTGAGCTTCCTCTATTACCTTCTCGATGTGCCAGGCCTGGGTCTATCGGTCGGAGTCTCTTACAGCTCATTCAAGGGAGTTCTCGAGTGGCTGGTTCCGCTGGACCCGCGGATGCCCACGCGCCCAGTCGCACCTGACCAGCACGGAACTGTGAGGATTGGAGGGCACTTCGGATTTGACTCGGTACTCGGATACGGGGATGGGCAGATTGTCAGAGTCAAAAACAAGAAGCTCGTTGTCGTCGCGGCTTGGGGTGCGCACGAGGCGACCCTACCGATCCCCCCAGTTCCGGACTTCTGGGATGTGAAACCAGCCGAAGCTGTCTCACTACGTGTCTATAACAAGTCTATCGTTGTCCTGCAGCGCCCATTTGCAACGGACATTACGTCGGATGTGGGCAATGGTTCCACGGAGTTGGCAATTCTCGATCAGTCAACTCAGAAGTGGCGCTCATACCGCGTCACCGGCAGCCGGATGGCGATTCGAGCCTATGGGACCTGGGTCGCCGGAACCGCCGGCACCTTGAGAGATGCTCCCGGAAGTGCCGGGAAAGGCAAGAAGGCTGCGGCAAATGAGGCACCGGTGGCGAGTGCGGCCTCCGCAGCCTCGGCTAGCAGTGGCGGCCGCGTCGGCCCCCGGGACGCCGCAGCGAACCTTCGGTATTCTCAAGTTTACTATCCCGGCATCCTTTGGCTGATCGACTCTGTCAAGGGCCGCTATTATGAGATCACGACGAGCAAGGCCAACAGCGAGATCCTGTACGTGGACGCGCCGACGATCTACTTCCGTGTCGAGAACAAGCTCTATAAGGCGGACATTCAGGGTGATACCGTCGGGCCGCAGATATTGCTTGCCGAGGATGAAGCGCTACTGAACACGCATTGGGCGTTCATAGGGAAGTAGCTGTGACATGAGTGAACGCCGAGATCGCGCGGCGGCAAGCGGCGCTAAAGCTTCGCGCAGAAGAAGACGCTGGGGCATGCGGAGTGCCAGGTGTGCGAATGGCAGTCGATTTGTCATGGCGGGTGCCCGAAATTCCGGCAGGGTCCGCGGGGGCAGTTCGAGGATCTGGATTATTTCTGCGCGGCGTATAAGATGATTTATGCGAAGGCGGCGGGTCCGCTGCGGAGGGAAGGGGAGAAGCTGACGGGGCAGAAGGCGCCGGAGTTGGTGCGGCATTCGTTGAGTCCGTATTGAGGGTGAATGCGTCGTTTGGGGCGCGGATGGGCCTCGTGGCTCAGACGTCCGGTACGAATCAGATTCGGGCGAACTCGTGCGCGGTGAGGGGGCTTTCGACGCCGCCGGTGTGCTTGATGGCGGCAGGCTCGAAGAGCAAGACGGAGACCTGGTGCTCGGCGACGGGGCGATGCTCGACACCGCGTGGGACGATGATGAAGTCGCCTTGGGCGAGGTCGACGGTGCGGTCGCGGAACTCCATGCGGAAGGCGCCGTCGAGCACGAGGAACATCTCGTCTTCATCGGCGTGGTGGTGCCAGATGAACTCGCCTTGAAACTTGGCGAGCTTGACGTGCTGGCCGTTGAGTTCGCCGACGATGCGGGGGTTCCAGTGATCGGAGAAGAGCGCGAGTTTTTCGCGGAGGTTTACCTTTTCCATTTGTCCGATAGCCTTTCGCGAATCTCGAGGATCGCTAGACGAAGAGAGTCTACGCAGGAGTCGGGGTGTTGTTCGGTGGACAAGCTTCTTGAGCTCAAGGTTGCGGGCTTCACCCTTCCATCGATATCGCGGTTCTCCCGATAGCTTCTCTCTTCGTTTACGGCTTCGCCCGTGAGGCAAAGTATCCAAGTCTCGATGTGCCGCTTGGGAATGAGGTGAGCGACGGATTCCTCCGGCCGGCGATCGGGAATGTTCTCCGCGTTCAGAGCTGACCGTAACTGTGTCAAGCGGTAGTCGATCGTACTAGTGTCGGCGTCAATAATGACGACCAAGGCAGTCTGCGCCTTGGCACCAAGCGCCCTTGCCCGAAACGCCTTCATCTCCAGCGAATAGCGTTGCCGAACCCACTGTTCCCCGGATCCTCTTCCGGAAGGAAGCGGCGCAAGGGAGATGTCGTGGTTGTCGAACCCATTTTGTTTCAAGTACTGGCGAACGAAGCTTTGGTGCCGCTTGTCTTCGGCGAGAATGCGCACCCTCGAAGGGCGGCTCACGTCCCGTCCCAACCTCGAGACACCAATTCCGCGGCAGTCAGAGCAGGCTCGGGGCTAGCCTCGAAGCGGCGGACTCGGACGGGACCAAAGCCGTCGCGGGAGAACTGTGTACCCGATGAAGGCGCCCATTGATTCAAGATCTCCGGGTGATGGGAGATGATCATGACTTGGCCACGCGATTCCTCGACTGCATCATCGAGCGCCACCAGCCACGGCTGAATCTCCCTTAGCGCTATGAAATTGTCAGGCTCGTCGATTACCACAGTGCGCCCCTTCGCGACCACGAAATGGAGGATGGCGTAGAGTCCGATGAGGCAACGCTGCCCGTCTGAGAGTTCGTTGAGGTAGACTCTGCCCTTTTGGCCGCCGTCGAATTCGGCGGCGAGGACGACATTGTTGATGCCGACCGGTTCCGCGGGCAAGTACCGCAGGCCTTCAATGGACTGCTCGAGACTGCGCAGGAAAGACCGATTTTCGCGCGGCTGGGCCTGGACAAGGTGCCGATACCAAGCCACGAAATTCGAGAGGTCGACGTTTGGTCCCAGGGCTTCAGTGGGCGCTGCCGGCGCGATGGTGAAAGGATTGATTCGGAAACAACAAAGATCCGTGAGCCAAGTTTTCAACCGGCCAAGACCGGTATTTCCTGCGCCCAATACCGCAAAGGCGGAGCGACGCGGATCAAACGAAAACGACGCGACCAGTTCACCCCGGTCATTGAACGTCTGAACGTTCCCTTCCGAGAAACGGAGCAAGGGGCTGTTCTTGAAGTGAACCGTTTCTTCCGCGACGTGTTGCCGTAGTGGATCCTGCGTAGGTGCGATGACGAGGCGGTAGTGGAAGAGACCGTCGAGGTCCGCATCGAGCTCGAACACGATTTCCGGCTGCTGCATCCAGCGCGTGCGGTTCGCCAGCATCGGAAGGTCATCCACCGCAACACCGTTCACGGCGATCTGCCGCAGTAGCAAAAGGACATCCAGGAAGGTCGACTTTCCCGAGCCGTTCGCCCCGAGAATCAACTCCCGCTGCCGGGGCCGGTACTCGAAGTTGACAAAGCACCGGAAGTTGTCGACGTAGAGCCTCGTCAGCATTTCTCAATTTTAGACGTTACTTGGGGTCGAGCTTCGGCGCGACCGACCCGCCGAGCCCCGCGTAAGCGTCCTTCACCGCTGTCACCTTGTTGCCTGTGAACGTGACGAACGTGATCTTGCCGGGAGGCTCACCGTAGATCCAGTCCTCGAGCTCGACGCCGTCTTTGGTTTCGCGCTGCTTGTGGCGCGGCTTGCCCACGGCGATCAGCACTTGCTCCTTGTCCATGCCTTCGATCACGCGCTTGTCTTTGATTGCGGCCTTGACGGGCTCGGGGAGGTTTTCGAGGTAGTTCTCCGTGGCGCTGCGTTTCTCAAAATCGAGGATGGGGGCGAGGAGCTTCTTGATCTCCTTCGCTTCGAGGGGTGGCAAACCGTCTTCGAATTCGGCACGGATCGAGGTGCCGTTGGTCACCTTGCCGTGACCGATGGGGGCGGTGCTGGAGCCCATGCCGACCTGGATGCGCTCGTGCCACTTGGGTCCATTGCGAAATCCGCCGTTGATTTGGAGCTCGATGGCGTCTTTGTGGATCTCGATCTTGGTGATCTGGACGAGGTCGCCCACGCGGGCGGCTGGTCCATATTCCTTGGAGGCTTCGGCCCAGGCGTCGCGATCGTACTTACCGGTCTTGGTGTTGAAGCCGAGAATCTTCTTCGAGCGAGGAATGGCGACCTTGGCGGTGGCGTACTCGGCGGTGAGACCGCGCATGATCTCGATGCGGTCTTCGGCTTCGAGCTTGCGGGTGTCGGCGGGGAGCGCCGGGATCACGATCAGAGCGAATGCGGCGGCAAAATACTTCATGCATCCTCCTCGTCTTTGATGACCAGGGCGAGGTGTTGGGTGCGAATGGGCGCTTTCCAGAGCGCAACCACCACGGGGATCAACACGAGCGTGCACAACATTCCGCCCTCGGGGCCGTAATCGCCACCGGACCAGCGGTCACTGATTTTCCAATCGAGCGCGACGCCGGTCACCCTCATTGTAAACCCGCTCAAATTCACGCCCATGAGCGGCATGGTCCAGTTCCAGCCGAAGTGGAGCCCGATGGGGAGCCAGAGATCGCCGGAGCGGAGTAGCGACCATCCAAGCACAGCGCCCCAGGCGAACGTATTGAAGAGCCCGAGGAGCGAGACGCCAGCGTTGCTCGAGTGCGCGGCGGCGAACAGCACGGACATGGGGAGAAGGGTGGCGGCGGTCCCAAGCCGGCCGACCAGAAGTTGGAACGCGTAGCCGCGGAACAAGAGCTCTTCGCCGAAGGCGCCGAACAGGAGCACCATGGTGACGAACAGGAAGCTGGCGACTCCGGTGGCGGAGGTCGAGTCCGCGGTCCACTGGGCGAGGCCGAACAACAGGGGCACGCCGAGCACGAGCAGAGCGGCGCCGACGCCCACGCCCATTCCGATGGCGAAGTGGCGAGGGGAATCGTTGTTCCAATCGAGACCGACGGCTGGCAGGCGTAGGTGCTCGTAGATGCGCAGGGCGAGCGAGTTGGCCACAGCGGCGGCGGCGAAGACTCCGATGACGGAGGCGATGAGGAGGCCGAAGACAGGGTAGAGGACGAGGGAGAAGATCTGGAGGCCGAGATATCCGAGGATCGCGAAGACGCCGACGCGCGCGGCGATGGCGGCCGGCGAAATGCGCGAAGCGCTTTCGGGAGCCTGGGACGTCATCGGTTACCAACAAATGGTAACAAGCGGCGTTTGGCTGCGTTCGGACGCCGTCAGACGCGGGTCAGAAGGGGACGTAGTGGGTCCACTGGCGCTTGTCTTCGCCGACTTTGCGAAAGACGCCGAGGTTCGGGACCTGGCTCGAAAACTCGGGTTGATAATCGGGACGGTTCTTGCGGATCCAACTGACGACGCGCTGCACGGAGGGCATCCAACGATCGTGGAGAACGATGTAGCAGCCGGGGGCGCAGGCGAGATCGGCAAGGGAGAAGTCAATGATCGTGCCGTCGAAGCGATGGTCGCCATCGATGAAGATGACTTCGAACTTCTTGCCTTCCTTGACGAGTTCAGGGATGGCGAGTTGCGAGTACTGCTCCATGAAGCGAAAGTCGTGTTCGAGGCCGGCGTCTCTGACTGCTTGCAGGCCGACACCGTAGAAGTCAGTGTTCTGAAAAGGATCCATGGCCACGTGGGTTCCTCCGCCGTTGGCGTGGGTGGCGGCGAGGAAGAAGAACGGACTGTATCCGCTGGCAAGACCGACTTCCATGGTGTTGCGGGCTTTGACGCGGCGTGCCAGGTCATACATGAACATGCCTTCCGAGATTTTGATGCCGACGCCAAGCATGGGCTTGTGCATCACGCCATCGGTACCTTTTTGCGGCTCCTTCTGGTAGAGCTTGGTGAGAGCGGCGGCGTAAGGTGCTCCCAGCGGTTTCAGGTTCTCTACTGGGACTTGGTCCACTTCGGGCCGGGAAAAGAAGATGTAGATGGAACTGATGGCGCTGTTGAGGGAGACCCAGTGCGTGGTGGTGAGGAACCACATGAGGCCGAGCCACCCGAGACTGACCAGGCCGGCGCAGAGCCACAAGGCGCGGGAGTTGGCGCGGACGGGGACACCGAGGGTTTCGACTTTTCCAGGACTCACATTTCGTCTATCGTCCCGGAAGGGTGGGTGCTTTAGGCGAGGGGGCGTGGGGTGCGAGCACTGGGGGCGATCCGAGCGGCCCGAAAGCTCCGGAAGATTGGGCACGGAGTTCCGGCGGCGGGACTGCTGGTGTCGGAAGAGCGTGTTTGGACGGGCCGCAACGCGAGGGCCGGCGGCGGGACTGAAGTCCCGCGCAGGCTGAAGCCTTGACTGAAGCCTGCCCCACAATGGGAGCTTCTCTCCGGCGAGCAAGTTTCTGGCGAGTTCCGAACTTGCCCTACGCGCCGATGTAGCGGGCGTAGAGGCTGCGAGCGACGCCCACGTCTTGGGTGCCTTTGATGATGGCGCGGCCGTCGGGGAAGACGGTCATCTCATAAGGATCGAGAAAGAAGCGCAGCGCGAACTCGTTGCGCCGAACCGCGCCGAGCTGCTCGAGTTGCCGTGCAAGAGCTTCGAGATCGAGCGGACGCTCGCGCTCGTGAATCTGGACGGCGTTGCGGCCGCAGAGGCTCACGGGTTTGCGGCGGCGGCCTTCGAGGTGGATGAAATCGCGGCGGGCGCAGGTGCGGCACTCGGGATCGCGCGCGGGCTGCTTGGTCTGGCGGATGACGCCGGTCCAGACATCGACCGTAGTGATGCGTCCCGAGAGCGCTTCCGGCTTGCCGGCGAGCAGCTTGATCGCCTCAGCCGACTGCAGCGCGGCGATGGTGGAGGTGATCATGCTCAGCACGCCCGCGGTTTCGCAGGTGGGCTGCGTACCGCCGGGTGGCTCGGGATAGACGCAGGTGAGGCAACTGGTTTCGCCGGGGACGATGGTCATGGTGAGCCCGTAGCTGGCGACGGCGGCGCCGTAGATCCAGGGGACGCTTTCACGGACGCACCAATCGTTGATGAGGTAGCGAGCTTCGAAGTTGTCCGTGCCGTCGAGGACGAGGTCGACGCCTTCGAGGAGGTCGTCGATTGTAGCCGGAGTGACGTCGGCCACCGCGGGCTCGATGCGGATCTCGGAATTCACGCTGGCGAGCGCGCGGGCGGCAGCGACGGCTTTGGGCAGACCTTCGCGGGCGTCAGCTTCGCCGTACAACCACTGGCGCTGGAGATTGCTGAGCTCGACGTAGTCGCGATCGATGAGGCGAAGGGTTCCCACTCCGGCGCGGGCGAGCGCGTTTGCGTGGAACGTACCCAGCGCGCCGCATCCCACGATGGCAACATTGGCTTCGCCCAGCCGCCGCTGCCCTTGTTCTCCGAGCGGGGCAAAGCGAACCTGGCGCGAATAGCGATCCACCGTTTGCCATAATAACAAGCAGAGTGCGTTGGCCCCGTTCGCGGCTGTGCCCAGCGGCCGTACTGCTATTTGTCGCAGGTTTCCCCGATCCGCTGAGGCTCGCCGCCGCCGATTTCACGGGCGTTCCGGTGGCGTCCATCGGATTCGAGCCGGATCTCCAACCGCTGCCTCGCCAGGAACTGGAATCCCTGATCGACATCCCGGTAGGGTTGCCGTATGATGTGGACCGCATCCGGCGCGCCATCGAAAATCTGCACGCGACGGGCCGCTACCGCGAGATCAAGGTGGATGCCGAGCGTGTGCAGGCGGGCGTGGCGCTGCGATTCGTGACGCGCAATGCGTTCTTCATCGGGCGCGTATCGGTGGAGGGGGTTCACGAACCGCCGAACCGCGGGCAACTGGTCAACGCAACCAAGCTCGGACTGGGCGAGGAATACCGCAACGACGCGGTGATCGCAGCCTCGGGATTGCTGAAGAACAAGCTCGAGGCGAACGGGCTGTTCGAGGCGCGAATCGATCCGGCGACCACGTTCGACGACGGCACCTCGCAGGTGAATATCGATTTCCGGGTGGATGCGGGTCCGAGAGCGCGGTTGACGGAGCCCACGATAACGGGGCTTCCGGATGCGATGAAGCCGTGGTTCGTGCGCCAAGCGCGGTGGCGGCGCGTGTGGGGGCTGCTCGGGTGGCAGTATGTGAGCGAAGCTCGGGTGGGCCGGGGGCTGGACCGCGTACGCGCCAAACTCGCCAAGCAAGACTACCTGCTCAATCGCGTGACGCTCGAGTCGCTCGACTACGTCTCGAACGAACAGGTAGCGCGTCCGGATATCACAGTGGAATTGGGGCCGAAGGTGAACATCCGGGCGGCGGGAGCGAAGCTTTCGCGGCCGCGGCTACGGCAGTTGGTTCCGGTGTTTCAGGAACAGTCGGCGGACCGTGACCTGTTATTCGAAGGGCAGCGCAACATCACGCAGTTTTTCCAGGCCAAGGGCTACTTCGACGCGAAGGTTTCGTTCCGGACCGAGGACGGCGGGGAAAAGGTAAATGGGAAGGCTCCCGTGCAGTCAGTGATCTACGAGATCGCGCCGCAAGAGCGGTTCAAACTGGCGCGGCTCGATATCCGCGGGAACCGCTATTTCACCCAGGCGACGATTCGCGAGCGCATGTCGATTCTGCCCGCGACGCTGCTCCGCTACCGAAGGGGGCGATTCAACGATTCGGCGCTCAAGGCAGACGCTGAAGCAATCCGCGAGCTTTATGTTTCAAACGGATTCCGTGACGTGCGTGTAGACGCGGAGACCACCCGCAACGAAGGCGGGCACGCGGACTGGCTGGCCGTTACGGTGAAGGTCACCGAGGGGCGGCAATGGCTGGTATCGGGGCTGGAACTGGCGGGGGTGAGCGACGAGTTCCGGGGGCAAGTGGAGCCGCTGATTTCCTCGTCGCCGGGCCAGCCGTTCAGCGAAGCCTCGCTTGCCGCGGACCGCGACAACGTGCTGAACTTCTACTACAACCGGGGATATCCGGAGGCGGCGCTCGATTGGACGGTGACCGATGCGGGCGAGCCGAACCGCATGATGGTGAAGCTCCAGGTGACCGAGGGGCCCCGGCAGTTCGTGCGGGGGATTCTGATTTCGGGGTTGAAGATCAGCGATCCGGACATGGTGTATCAGCGGATCCGGCTTGACCCGGGGGATCCGCTTTCACAGGCGCGGCTGGTAGAGAGCCAGCGGCGGCTCTACGATCTCGGCGTGTTTGCGCGGGTGGACAACGCGGTGCAGAATCCGGAAGGCGGCGAAACGGAGAAGTTCGTGATCTACCAGTTCGAAGAAGCGCGGCGGTATTCGCTCAACTTCGGTTTGGGCGCGGAAATCACGCGCATCGGCGGCGGCCTGTTGAACTTCGACGCTCCGGCGGGCAAGCCGGGATTTTCGCCGCGCGCCTCGTTCGGAGTGACGCGAAACAACGTCTGGGGAATCGGCCACACGATCGGCGCTCAGACGCGAATTTCGAACATCCAGCAGCGAGTGCTGGGGACTTATCTGGCGCCGCAATTCAAGGGGCGCGACAACCTGGCGTTCAACGTGAGCGCGCTCTACGACCTTTCGCGCGACATCCGAACATTCGAGGGCATCCGGCTCGAAGGCGCGGCGCAGCTCTCGCACAAGATTTCGCGGACGGTGACGATGCAGACGCGGTTCACCTACCGGCGCAACAGTGTGCACAAGCTGGCCATCGATCCGTCGCTGATCCCGATCTACTCGCGGCCGGTTCGGGTGGGCATCGTATCGAGCACGGTCTTCCAGGACCGCCGCGACAGTCCGACCGATTCGACGCGAGGCTTCTACAACTCGGTGGACTTCGGCTTGGCGTCGAAGGGGTTTGCCTCGCAGACCGACTATTTCCGGCTGATCGCTCGCAATTCCACTTACCATCGAATTGCGCGCGACGTGGTGTTCGCACGCTCGACATCACTGGGGCAGATCACGAATTTGGGCACGGGCGGCGCCAGTGGAATTCCACTGCCGGAGCGATTCTTCTCGGGCGGCGCGGCAACGCACCGCGGGTTTCCCGATAACCAGGCGGGTCCGCGCGACTTGACAACGGGATTCCCGCTCGGCGGCAGCGGTTTGCTGACGAACAACTTCGAGCTGCGGTATCCGCTACTCGGGGAAAACGTGGGTGGAGTGGTGTTCCACGATTCGGGCAACGTCTACTCCTCACTGAGCAAGATCTCGCTACGCGTTCACCAGCGCGATCTGAAGGACTTCGACTACATGGTTCATGCGGTGGGAGTCGGCTTGCGTTACAAGACGCCAGTGGGTCCGGTGCGCGTGGACTTCGCCTATCCGATCAACTCGCCACGATTCCAGTTCGTGCGTGACGGACTGCCGGTGACCGACCGCATCAACCGGTTCCAATTCCACTTTTCGCTGGGGCAGACGTTCTGATGCGGACACTCTTGTTGATGGCGGGCGCGCTCGCGGTGGCCGAGGTAGTGGATCGCACGGCTGTGATTGTAGATCGCGACGTGATCACCACGAGCGCGATCGACGAACAACTGCGGATCTCGGCGTTTCTCGATAGCAAGCCGCTCGACCTGACGCCCGCCAACCGGCGGCGCATGGCGGAGCGGATGGTGGAGCAGGTTTTGATCCGGCGTGAGATGCGCGCCAGCCACTACGCGATGCCGGCCGTCGAGGAGGCAGACAAGTGGATGGCGCAACTGGAAAAGGAACGGGCGGATTTCGCGCAGCAGCGAGCAGCCTACGGCGTGTCGCAGAAGGCGCTGCGAACCAATCTGCTGCTGCAACTGGCGAGCCTGCGGTTCATCGAGCTGCGATTCCGTCCGGGAACTTCGGTCACCGATGGGGAGATCGAGATTCAGTATCGCGACGAGTACGTGCCGGAGTGGCAGAAGAAGAATCCGGGAGGTACGGCGCCGGAGCTCGATGAAGTGCGTGAAGAGATCGAGGCTGGGTTGGTGCAGAAACGCGTGGATCAGGCGCTGGATCAATGGCTGGGGCAGGCGCGTGGCCAGGCGAAGGTGGAGTTTCTTCCAGAGGCGTTCCAGTAGCGGTCCACGAAAGCGGGCTAGTTCCGGCGGCGCGATACGAGAGGAGCCGACCGAACGAATCGATTGGCTGCGGCCTCTTCGAGCATCCACCGGCCCATCGCTCGATAGGACACGGGAGACCAGGAGTTCGACGCGCCAGCCCAGTCCGCCGAAGCTGTCGGGTGTTCATTCTTCCCCCGAGCGTTGACGCCTGCTCGCACAAGCGTCCAGCGAAGCGAGGAAAAAGCGCCGTTGCCGAGGGCATCGGTCACCGCTTGTTGCTCGGTGGCCCCACGTCCGACTCTGCCCGGCAGAATCGAGAAGAATCGCATGGCCCGGCTTGCAGGTCTTCCGGGCAACGCCGCGAGAAGGGTATTGATCAAGACGATGCGGTCGACCTGCGAGGCTCGCATTGCCTCCTCGACGGTGGCCATGTTCGCGGAGAGCAGGGCTGAGCGATCATGGCTCGTCGAGGTGACACCCAGCGCGGTCAGGACGGCATTCGCGCCAGCGAACGCATCAGAGAGAAGCGTCCGCTTCGCGAAGGACTCGACGACCACGACTCGAGAGCCGCACGGTACGTTCGCGATGCGCTCCGGCCGCGAACGGACGATGGCGGTGAACGCGATCCCTTCGGTTCTGCACACGTCGAGGATCGCTTGCCCCAGACCGCCAGCGGCGCCGATGACGGCCACGTGGCGGGGCAGCGGAATAGTCGAGTCGTCAGCGAATGGTGTCGTCATGGCGTTGTTCTGTCCACACTCAGGACTTCTTGCAGGAACACGACGGGCCGCACTTGCATTGGGCTCCGCATGCGCATCCCGTGGGTTTGCTGTTCGCCTTGGCGCTCTGGCAACCGCAGTTGCAAGTCAGACACCCCCCGCGTAGCGGGTGGCTTGATGAGTTGGGCCGCCTCAAAGGCGGTTGAGTGTCTGGTCTAGGCGTCGCGCCAAGCGCGCCTCAAAGTGTTTGGTCAGAATTGACCCTTGTCACCATCCGCGGCCTCCTGCTCGCGGATGTATTTGCGCACGGCTTCCAGTTCGAAGCCGACGGTGGACACGGCGTAGCCGCGTGCCCACAAATGTTCGCCGGTGAAGTTCCGCTCCTTTCCGCGCATTCGCGCCACGGCAATCGCGCTCTTTCCTTTCAGAAATCCGATCACCGAGGCCACCGGGTGTTTGGGTGGAATCGCGATGCACATGTGCACGTGGTCGGGCATCAGGTGCCCTTCCAGAATTTCGCACTCCTTCTGTCGCGCCAACTCGTGGAAGATCTTTCCGAGTTGCTGCCGTGCCTGTCCGAACAACGCCTTCCGGCGTCGTTTCGGAACGAACACTACGTGATACTTGCAGTCCCATTTGGAGTGGGCTAGGCTCTTGTATATCTCTGACATGAATCCTCTCTTTCGTGGTTCATCAAGCCACTTGAGGGAGGATTCTACGCCGCGCTCACTCCCGCGACGGTCAAACCTGTTCCAGTCTCACTGGTGAAACCAGTGGCTTACCTTGGGAGTTACACCGGGGCACGATCCGCAATTGCATGGTTTCGAATTGTTCGACATTCTTGAAGCTCCTTGGAATTTGATCGTTGACTTGCCGTCAACAACTGAAGTTTCGCATTGGACGCCTCAATCGGCATTGAATGAATCAGCTATTGTTCAGGGATGAATCGGCTATTGCGCGGGCGCGCGCAGGCTCTGGGCGGCGGAGCGTTCGGCACGCACATCGAAGGGGGACGGAAGCTCGGCAAACTCGCCGCGCATCAATACGGAGGGGGCCATCCCCAGCATTTGATAGAAGGTCCGCGTGAGGTGGGCGGCGTCGGCGAAGTCCGCTGCGTGCGCCGCGGCCGAGATCGTTCGCTCCGACGCGATTGCGACCATGGCTCGGGTCAACTTGCGCCACAGCATGTAACGGCTGAAGGGCAGCCCTACTTGTTCCTTGAACAAGTGAGCGAACCGGCTTGGCGAGAGGAACGCCTTCTGCGCTGCGCTCTCGAGCGATATGTGGAGATCGTCGCGGTCGCGGATCGCGGTCAGGACTGTGGTGACTCTCGGGTCCAAGCGCCGTGCCGGCGGCACTCCAGGGCTCAACGCCTGAACGCAATGGCGGATGAGTTCGCCAATCTCCATGCTGTCGAAGGGTTGCTCGATGAACTTGCGGAGCTCTTGGACGGAGGAGTCCAAGCGGGGGCCGGAAACCATCGTAATGTCACGCTTCAGTGAATTCCCGAGCCAGGCGCCCTCGCTAGACTCGGGATCGACGAACAACATCGCACCCAGAGCGCCATTGCAGTTGAAAGAATGGACGGCATCCGGCCGGACAATGACTGCCGGGCCCTTGCGCCACTCCTCGTCCTTCCCGGCAATGGCCACTTCCCCGTCAACGGCGATGACGATTTGGATCGCGTGGTGAGCGTGGGCTGGCACAGCGCGCTCCCCGCGTGCGATGAGAAAGAATCCGCCTTCCCAAAGGTACCAGCGGGGTTCGCTCAACCAGCCGTGCGCGCCCGGGCTCGACGTGTCGGTCAAAATTCTCCTTGCCACTCACTGTAGCCGATTCGTTCAAGAACTTCAGCGGAGGCGTTCAATGGGCGCACGAGTCACGCGGGTTAATCTTGGTCGTGGCGAAAATCATCCGGGGGGATGCGAAAGGAAAAGACTCTATGGAATACCTCGTGGGCGTGATCTTGGGGCTGGTGGTGGGCGGCTTTGCCACCACGGCCGGCTTCGACCGGGACCGCTCGTTTTACCCGACCGTGCTGATCGTGATTGCTTCCTACTACGCGTTATTCGCGTTGATGGGTGCGAACCCTCACCCGGCATTGGAGATCGAGATTGCAGTGGGGCTGGTGTTTGCAGTTCTTGCCGTGCTCGGATTCAAGAAGAACATATGGCTGGCGGCAATCGGTATTGGCGGACACGGCTTCTTCGACTTCTTCGTCCATCACGCACTGGTCACGAACTCTGGCATGCCAGTGTGGTGGCCGGGTTTCTGCGGCACGATTGACATCGTGATCGGTGGATGGTTGGCGGCGTGCCTCTGGAAGACGCGAAAAACCAAACTCACGAATCTCAAAGTTGCAACCCTGAGCGTGACGCTCGCGCCGGCGCTGCTATTCGCTCCCACGAGCTATGGTCAAAACGTATCCGCCTGCCAGACTGGCAGGCTGTTGGATGTACACGAAGAGACCGCGTACATTCCAACCGTCCAATTCGGCCGTGTTCATCGCAACGGCAGCAAGGATTGGACCACGGTCGGTCTGGCTTCCGAACGTAAGCAGACGACCTACACGGTGAAGGTCGCGCTGGACGGCATCATCTACACCGCGCGTTCGAGCGGCGATTTCTGGGGCTACAATCCCTCCCAGATGATCATTGGCAGTGAAGTGCAAGCTTGTGTCGAAGCGAACAAGCTGGTGATCACGCGTCCCGATGGGAAGCAATACAAGCCAGCGATCACTCGCAGGGAACGCGAGCAGGCTGCTGCCGGGCACTGACGTACGCCGGGAGCAAGAAGGCGATCCCGTTCATCGCGAAAGTTCCTCGGCGAAGGCACGGAAAAGGGCGAGGTCAGTGGGGTCGGTGGCGATGCGATCTTCGGGATGCCACTGGACCGCGAGGGCGAATCGGCGCGTGGGGAGTTCTACAGCCTCGACGACACCATCGTTGGCGCGAGCGGATACGAAGAGTCCCGGAGCGACGCGATCGACAGCCTGATGGTGGCGCGAGTTCACGTCTTTGCGCTCCACTCCTGTGATGCCATGGAGACGCGATCCTGGCACGATCGCGATGTCGTGCGCGGTGCGATAGAGTTCGTTTTCCGGTGGCCGCGGCGGCCGGTGCGTGGAGATGGTTTCCACATGCTGCGTGAGCGTGCCGCTAAGGGCCACGTTGAACAGTTGCATCCCTCGGCAGATGGCGAGCACCGGCAGATCGGCATCGAGCGCGGCGCGGAGAAGGGCGAGTTCGAGTTCGTCTCTGGCGGTGTCGGGATCCTCGGTTTCGGCGTGACGCGGTTGGCCGTAGAGGGCAGGATCGAGGTCGGTGCCGCCGCTGATGACGAGGCCGCCGAGGCCTTCGAGTCCGCCTGGGGCGCCGGGCGTGATGGGAATCGGCACGATTCCGGCAGCCTCGAGCGCGCGAACATAAGGCACGGCCTTTGTTTCAAGACGGAACGTCAGCGCGGCGCGAGTGGCCATGGGGTTCGAATCCATGGTCTCATGAAAAGACAGGATGTCCGAAACATCGTTGCCAGTGGTCGTCATCGTCGGGCGGCCCAATGTCGGCAAATCCACACTTTTCAATTTGCTCACCGGCTCGCGCCGCGCGATTGTCGGCGACGAACCGGGAATCACGCGCGATCGCATTCATGGCGAGGCCGAACATCGCGGCAAGCGGTTCGAAGTGATCGATACCGGCGGGATCGTGCCCGACGACGATCAACTGATCCCGAGTGAGATCTTCAAGCAGGCTCGTGTCGCGCTCGATCGTGCCGCTCAGGTGATCTTCCTCATCGACGGCCGCACCGAGATCACCGCATCCGATCGGGACCTGGCTCGGCTGCTCAAGCAATTGGGCAAGCCGGTGGCGCTTGCGGTGAACAAGATCGATGTTCCGGCGCGAGAGACGCTGACGGCCGACTTCTACGCGCTCGGGTTCGAGCACCTGTTCCCCATCTCGGCCGAGCACAGGCAGGGGATCGAAGAACTACTGGATCACGTGACAGCCAGCTTTCCGATGGAAGGCGAGAAGCCGAAGCCCGAAACAGAAACCTCGATTCGCGTGGCGATCATCGGACGGCCGAACACGGGCAAGTCGACGCTGCTGAATTCGCTGGTGGGCGCGGAACGGTCAATCGTTTCGCCGGTGGCGGGCACCACGCGTGACGCGGTGGACGAAGCGGTGATCCACGAAGGCGTGGAGTACGTGTTCGTGGATACGGCGGGTATCCGGCGCAAAGGCAAAACGAAGCTGATGGCCGAGAAGCTCAGCGTGGTGATGGCGCGCAAGCACATCGAGAGCTCGCACGTGGCCCTGATTCTCATCGATGGCGAAGAGGGTCCGGTGGCGCTGGATGGCACAATCGCCGGATACGCGAACGAGGCGGGGCGGCCCGTGATCCTGTGCGTGAACAAGTGGGACTCGGTGAAGGAGCGGGACAAGGCGAAGTGGGTGGATCGCATTCGCTTCGAGTTCCCGTATCTCGAGTACGCGCCGATCGCGTTTCTTTCGGCCATGACGGGCACGGGCGTCAAGCAAATCTTCGGGCTGATCCGGCGGGCGTGGGAGTCGGCCAACAAGCGTGTGACCACGGGCGAGTTGAACCGCTTCTTCGAGCACCTGCAGACGGACAAGACGCATGAGGTGCGCTACATTACGCAGGCGTCTGTGCGGCCGCCGACGTTCGTGGTGTTCAAGAACGGTCCGAGTGCGATGCATTTTTCGACCGAGCGGTATTTGATCAACGAGATCCGGAGGAAGTTCCATTTCGTGGGGGTGCCGATCCGGATCAAGGTGCGGCTGAAGGGCGGGGGCAAAAAGGCGAAGAAGTAGGTGGAACTGTACGAGGAGTTCGCCGCGGCCTTCGTTCGCGGGCTGGGCGACATGGAGCCAGGCCCGCCGCGGCTGCACCGATTCAAGAAAACAGAACCGCTGGAGCGCGTGCGGAAGGTTTTGGGCATGCTGCGGGGGATGGCGTCGGGAAACTTGCTCGACATTGGCTCGGGGCGAGGCGCGTTTCTGTGGCCGCTGCTCGACGCGTTCCCGCAGTTGCCGGTGACGGTGATCGAGTGGAGCGAAGTGCGCGCGGGGCAGATCGAGGCCGTGAGGCGGGGCGGAGTGTCGCGATTGTCGGTGGCGCGCATGGATGCGGCGCGGCCGGGTTTCCGCGAGCGATCATTCGATGTGGTGACGATGCTCGAAGTGCTCGAGCATCTCGAAGAGCCGCAACGAGCGCTCGACGCGTTGGTTCCGCTGTCGCGGCGATTCTTCGTGCTGAGCGTACCTTCGCGGCCCGACGACAATCCCGAGCATCTGCATCTGTTCTCGAAGACGCAGTTGGAGGCGATGCTGCTCCATGCCGGGGCGCGCCGTGTCCAGGTGGAGACGGTGCTGAATCATTACGTGGTGTCAGCGCGGGTGGACAGATGAGGGCGATCGTCAAGTATCCGCGGACTCGGCATGTCGAGGGCTCGCGACTACAGCCGGGCGACTTCGATATGAGCGCGGTCCCGGTGGACGAACTACGCGACAAGCATCTGGTGGTGGAAGAGAAGGTAGATGGTTCGAACGCAGCAGTGAGTTTCGACGGCGATGGAATGCTGCTGCAGAGCCGCGGGCACGCGTTGACGGGCGGAGCGAATGAGCGCCAGTTCGGGCTGTTCAAGAGCTGGGCGGCCGCGCATCAGCATGCTTTTCGTGAAGTGCTGGGCGAGCGCTACGTCATGTACGGCGAGTGGCTCTACGCGAAGCACACCATTTTCTATGACGCGCTGCCGCACTACTTTCTCGAGTTCGACGTGCTGGATCGCGAGACGGGTTGGTTCCTCGATACCGCGGCGCGGCGGCGGTTGCTCCACGGGTTGCCGGTGTGCTCGGTGCGCGTGCTAGCGGTGGGGTCGGGAGAAGATCCCCGGGCACTAGCGGGTCCATCCGCGTTTCGAACATCGAACTGGCGTGAGCGCTTGCGAGCGCAGTGCGTGCAGTGCGGCGTGGATGCGGACAGAGCGATCGCCGAAAGCGACTCGTCGCTCGACATGGAAGGCCTCTACATCAAGTGGGAACAAGACGGCCAGGTGAAGGGCCGGTACAAATACGTGCGCGCGAGTTTTCTGACGGCGGTGGCGGACTCGATGTCGCACTGGATGGAGCGTCCGCTGGTGCCGAACTTGCTTGCTCCCGGAGTGCGATTGCATGAGTAGTCCGCTCGTTCCGCAGCCACCTGCTTGGCGCGTGGATTGGGAGTCCATCGACGCGGAGTTCGATTGGATCCGCGCGATGAAGGAGTGCCCGCAGGATCCCGTGTATCACGCCGAAGGCAACGTCTGGATCCACACGCGGATGGTGTGCGAGGCGATGGCGGGGATTCCGGCGTGGCGGGCGCTGCCGGAACATGATCAGGAGATTTTGTTTTGGGCAGGGATGCTGCATGACGTGGCCAAGCCGGCCTGCACGCGCACCGAGAACGGCCGGATCACGAGCCGGGGCCACGCAACGAAAGGCGCGGTGATGGCTCGCGGGATTTTGTGGCGGCTCGGAATGACGGTGGAGGATCGCGAGAAGGTGTGCGGGCTGGTGCGATTCCACCAGTGGCCTTACTACATTCTCGAGCGGCCCGAGGCGCGGGCATCGGTGATTCGCGCGAGCCAAACGTCACGATGCGATTGGTTGGCGATTCTCGCCGAGGCCGACGTGCGCGGCCGGATTTGCTCCGATCAGGCGCGGTTGGTGGAGAACGTCGAGTTGTTCGCCGAGTTCGCACGCGAGCAGGGGTGTCTCGCGTCAGCGTGGCCCTTCGCGAATGCGCACAGCCGGTTCCTCTACTTTCGAACGTGGCCGCCTACGCGCGATCCTTCTTATGCGGCGCACGATGACACTGCGTTCGAAGTGACGCTGCTCGCCGGTTTGCCGGCTTCGGGAAAGAACACGCTGGCGGCGCGCGAGTTCGGCGACGTGCCGGTGATCTCGCTCGATGATATCCGCGATGAGACCGATGGCCTGGGAGCGGCGATCGATACGGCGCGGCAGCGGGCTCGCGAGTATCTGCGCGTGAGGCAGCCGTTCGTATGGAACGCGACGAATCTGCGCGAAGCGGTACGCAGACAGTCGATCGATCTGTTCGCCGGGTATGGGGCGCGCGTGCGGATCGTGTGTCTCGAAGCGGCTCCCGGGGAGTTGTTGCGGCGCAATCGGGCGCGAGAGTCTACGGTGCCGGAACGGGTGATCGAGCGCATGGTGGAGCGGTGGGAGATGCCGGACCGGACCGAGGCGCACGCAATAGAAGTTCGCGGCGAGTGAAACGAAACCGAAACTGGCGACACTACTCTTTCGACGGAATTCCGCGCCTTCCGCGCGTCGAAGGAGATAGTTGTGAAGAACCCGATTCTCGTTTGGAACGACCTTGCGCTCGAGGCCGTTCGGATTGCCAAGCCGGGTCCGCCGATGGTGGCGCGGACGCTGGGGCTGCTCTATACGGCGGCGTACGATGCCTGGGCCGCCTATGACGCGGTAGCGAAGCCGGTCAGGAGCACCGTCCCGCGCAGGCCGCCCGTGCAGCGCACCGATCCCAACCGCATGCTGGCGATTCACACGGCGGCTTACCGGATGATGCTCGATCAGTTTCCTACGCTGGCGAGTCTGGACGCGGCGCTGGCACAGAAACTGGCCGACACGCTGACGGCCGCGGGCGGCGACCCCACGAACACGTCGCTGAATCCAGGTACACCGATTGGCGTGGGCAATGCAGCGGCCAAGGCGAACATCGATTTCGCCCATGCCGATGGTGCGAATCAACTGGGAGACAATCCCTCCGGCACGCTCGGAGAGCCGTATTCGGACACGACGGGCTACGCGCCGAAGAATCCGGCGATGATCGCCGCGCTGCCGGCTGCCGTGGATGCGATTCCGGATCCCGGCCACTGGCAGCCGTTGACGTACTTGGACGGAGCGACGCCGGCCACGCCGAAGTTCATCGGCGCGCATTGGCGGAACGTGACGCCGTTCGCGCTGACGAGTGCAAGCCAGTTCCTGCCGCCGCCCCCACAAGCAGTGGCCTCACAGGGATTCCTCGATCAGGCAAAGCACGTGATCGAGGTACAGGCGAAGCTCGATCCGAAGCAGATGGTGATCGCCGAATATTGGGCCGACGGTCCGAAGTCGGAGTTGCCGCCGGGACACTGGACGTTGTTCGCGGCATTCGTTGCCAAGCGAGACAACATGACGCTCGAGCAGACGGTGAAGATGTACTTCGCGATGAGCAACGCGATCGGCGACGCGGCGATCGCGACTTGGGACGCGAAGGTGCAGTACGACTACGTTCGCCCGATCACGGCGATCCGGCACTTGTTTCGCGGCAAGCGGATCACGGCGTGGGGCGGTCCTGGGAAGGGCACGGTGGAGATGCAGGGCGAGGCGTGGCGAACGTTCCAGAAGACGACGTTTCCGACTCCGCCGTTTGCGGAGTACACGTCTGGCCACAGCGCGTTCAGCATGGCTGCCGCGGAGGTGCTGAAGCAGTTCACCGGGAGCGCGAAGTTCGGCTCCTTCTATGCGCGCCAAACGCCACTCGACGCCGATCCCTCGGTACCGGTAGGCGACGTGGTGCTCCACTGGGAGACGTTCGAACAAGCGGCGCGGGAAGCAGGCGAGTCGCGCCTGTACGGCGGAATCCATTTCTACGAAGGCAACGTGGCCGGTCTAGAACTGGGCCGAAAGGTGGGGCAGCAGGCCTTCGCCAAAGCGAAGAACTTCTGGGATGGAATCTGAGCGGCTATTCTGAGATACATGCGAATCGCAACAGCGCTGCTGATTTTGGCGTGTATCTCGGAAGCGCGAATTCTCGTTCATGGCCACCGGGGCGCGCGCGCGATGCGCCCCGAGAACACGATGCCGGCATTCGAATACGCGATCGGCGTGGGTGTGGATGTGCTCGAGCTCGATCTCGGTGTGACCAAAGACAACGTGCTGGTGGTGTCGCATGATTCGGCACTGCCGGAGGCGATCTGTACAGGCGGGAGCGGGACACGTGTGATCCGCGAGATGACGCTCGCGGAATTACGGCGATGGGATTGCGGAGCGAAGAAAAATCCCGGGTTCGCCGAGCAGCAGCCCGTGCCGGGCACGCGAGTACCGACGCTCGCCGAAGTGCTGGCGCTGGCGCCGCGCGGGAAGTTCGAATTCAACATCGAGACGAAGATGGAGCGGGGGCATCCTGAGTACACGCCGGAGCCCGAGGAGTTCTCGCGGATGCTGGTGGAGGCGATCCGCAAGCATAAGCTCGAGTCGCGCTGCATCATCCAGTCATTCGATTTCCGGACACTGGTGGCGGCGGCGAAGCTCGCGCCCGAGATCCGGCGGGCGGCGCTCTATATGGGTCCGCCGGAGGATTTGGTGAAGATGGCGCTCGATGCGAAGGCGACGATCCTTTCGCCGCATTATTCGTTGGTGAAGCTGGAAGTGGTGGAGAAGGCGCACGCCGCTGGATTGCAGGTGGTGCCGTGGACGCCGAACAAGCCGGAGGAATGGGATCGAATGATCGCGGCGCGGGTGGATGCGATCATCACGGATGATCCGGCGAGGTTGATCGCGCATTTGAAGAAGTAGGGGCGAATGGGCACTACATCGGTTCTGAAGATATCGGTGGAAGAGTATCTCGCCGCCGATCGGGTCGCCGAGTTGAAGAGTGAGTTTCATGATGGCGAGGTGTTTCCGCCCTCGGCGGTGAGTTGGAAGCATTCACGTGTCTCGGTCAGGCTGTCGTCGCGCTTGCACGCGCTCCTCGAGCCAGGGTCCTGCGAGGTTGCCATCTCACCAATCAGAGTTCGCGTGACTCCCGTTCAGTTCGTGTATCCGGACATCGTGGTGGTCTGTGGAGGCCCTGCGTTTACCGACGAGAAGGTGGACACAATCACGAATCCAATCGTCATCGTCGAGGTCCTCTCGCCCAGCACGTCTGACTACGATTCGGGCGGAAAGTTTCGCCTCTATCGGCAACTGGACTCGCTCAAAGAGTACGTACTCGTGGAGCAGGATCGGCCTCGGATGGAGGTCTTCCGGAAGACCCCGGCAGGCTGGATGCTGACGACCTATGAGGGCTTGGATGCCGTGCTTCAGCTCGACTCAGTCGGCGTTTCGATTGCGCTTTCGGAAGTCTACCCGTCTTGAGTCTCGGGTCGCTTGCGAGGCGGTAGGATGTAGGAATGGGCGCTGCGCCAGTCCTCAAGCTGTCAGTGGAAGAGTATCTCGCGGCTGATCGTGCCAGCGAGTTGAAGAGTGAGTTCCACGAGGGCCACATGTTTCCGGTAGCGGCGGCGAGTTGGGAACACACTCGTATCGGAATGGAATTTGCACGACTGCTGGGCAATGAGCTGCATGGCGGACCATGCAAAATCGCTGGCGACACGCTCAGGGTTCGCGTGAGCGCCGCCCAGTTTGTTTACCCAGACCTCATGGTTGTTTGCGGAAAGCCGGCATTCACGGACGAATACGTGGACACAATCACGAACCCGATGGTTATCATCGAGATCCTCTCACCGAGTACGTCCGACTACGATTCCGGTGGAAAATTCCGGCTCTATCGGCAGCTCGACTCTTTCAAGGAATACGTGCTCGTGGCGCAGGATCAGCCGCGCATCGAGGTCTTCCGAAAGAATCCGAATGGACGATGGGAACTCACGACCTATGAAGGGTTCAGCGCGAGAGTGGAGCTCGAATCGCTCGGCCTGTCGATCCCGCTCGCCGGAATCTACGAGATCTGAACCGGCCGCTACACTGATGAGGTGGCCGAGCGGTTCCACATCCGGCATGAGCCCGCACGCGGAATCCTGAGCCGCACTTCCGGATTCATCGCCGAAGCGGGATTCACGCACTCTCTCACCCCGGCGCGCAATTGCACCTTCGCCTGCACTTATTGCTACGTTCCGACGATGCGCGTACAGGGTGGACTGAAGCCGGAAGACTGGCGGCGCTGGGGACAGTTCACTACGTTTAAAACAAATGCTGCCGATCTCGTGGCCGGGCGGCGCCGGGGCGGAGAAGTGGTCTACTGCTCTCCGCTGGTGGATCCGTACCAGCCGGCAGAAGAACAGGAAGCCATGATGCCGCGCGTGCTGGGGGCGCTGATCGAAAACCCGCCGGCGCTGTTTACGATTCAAACAAGAGGTCCGCTGATTGTTCGGGACCTCGAACTGCTCGCACGATTGAACGAGCGCACGCGCCTGCGGGTCAGCTTCACCGTCACTACCGACCGGGAGGACGTGCGGCGTTGGTACGAGCCGCATTGCGCGCCCAACGAGGAGCGGCTCGAGACGATTCGGCGGCTGACCGCAGCGGGTATCCGGACGTTCGTAACGCTGGCGCCGATTCTACCGTGCAACCCCGAGACGCTCGCGCAAATGGCACTGGAAGCTTCGCGGGAAGACGTGATCGGGGACCCGTTTCACGTGCGCGCGGTCAAGCGGCATGGAGCCACGACGCGGCCCGAAGCCGAGCGCGTAAGCGCGGTCCGCGGGTTCGAGGAGTGGCACGATCCCGCATTTCAGCGCCAGGCGATCACGGAGATCGGGGAGAGGGTAGCGGCGGCGGGCCGGAGGTTCGCGGTGGGTCCGGAAGCGTTCCGGTGGCTGGCGCAATAGAAAAACATGAGTATCTATACTTGTTTCGACATGATCGCCGATTGCAAGGCGGACAAATCCGAAGGCTGGGCTCATCTCGTAAAGACCTTCGTACCGGTGTTGCGCGGGTATGCGGCGCACTATGGGATGGGCGACGAGTGGCCCCGCCGGCGGTTGGGTGAGTTGCGCTCGGAGATCTCCGGATGGGAACCGATGACCGAGCGCGAAGTGGCGGTGCGTCTGCGCCCGGAGATCGAAGGAGGATCTACGACGGTTCCGCTGGAAGCGCTGAACGAAATGACGATCGTGGAGAAGGAACTCGTCTGGTTCGAGACCATGCAGTACGATGCGGCGCACGCGGCGCGCATGATGCGCGTGACCGGGGAGACGGCGCAGCGGGCTCGCGACTTGGCGGAGGACTTGCTGCGCGCGAACATGGACGACTGGCACCGCGGAATGCTGCGCGAGCAGGGCGCGGCGCTGGGGCGCGAAGTGCGGAGCCAGAAGCCCGCCGAGCCCTTGACGTTCCGGCAACTGATCGAAGTGATCGACGGGCGGCTGACGTGGCAGGCTCGCGTACCAGTGGAACGTGCGCTCGAATCGAGCTGGTATGAGATCGACCACTTCTGCCGCATCCGGGAAGCAGACGATGTAGTGGGTTCGGCAAAAAGCCTGAGCGACGAGGAAGCCGCGCCGTTCCTCGATCTGTTGGGCGTGGAACGAAAGAAGGCATCGCTATGGAGAAAAGTCTTCGCGTCGTAATTTTCATTGCTTGCGTGGCGGTAGGGCAGGCCCAGCACCAACACGCGGCGCCCGCTGCGGAGAAGCCGGTGACTTTGATGGCCGGCCTCGGCAAGTACAGCCATCCGATTCGCACTTCCAGCGCGATGGCGCAGAAGTTTTTCGATCAGGGGTTGACGCTGCTCTACGGGTTCAATCGCTACGAAGCGCTGCGGTCATTTCGACGCGCGGCGGAACTGGACCCGAAGGCCGCGATGCCGCATTGGGGAATTGCGATGGCGCAGGGTCCGCATATCAACATGGACCTCGACAGCGACGTCGACGTGAAGAAGTACTGCGAATCCGCTGAACGTGCGTTGCAGCTCGCCACCGGCGCCGAGAAGCAGTATGCCGAAGCGGCGCTGGCGCGCTGTCCGCAGATCGACGAAGCGAAGTACACAGCGCGCATGCGCGAACTGGCGGCTCGGCTACCCGACGATCCGGATGCGGCTACGTTGTTCGCCGAGTCAGCGATGGTTCCGGTACGATGGCGCTGGTGGACGAACGGCAAGCCCAACGGTGAGTTGGCCGACGCAATCGCAACGCTCGAACGCGTGCTGCGGCGATATCCGGAACATCCCGGAGCGAATCATTTCTATATCCACGCCGTGGAGATGTCGCCGAGTCCGGAACTGGCCGTACCGAGCGCTCAGCGGCTGATGGGCGTGGTTCCGAACGCGGGCCACCTGGTCCACATGCCCGCGCACATATGGTTGCTGCTCGGTGAATGGGAACTAGCGGCTTCGACGAACGAGCGCGCGGTTCAACTCGACCAGAACTACTTCAAGGCCACCGGCGTTCCGATGGGGAGCTATGCCGGATACATGGTCCACAACATGCACTTCGTGGCGTACGCGAGGAGCATGCAAGGCCGCGGCGCCGAGGCGATGACGATGGCCAGGGCGATCTCGCAGGCGGTGACGCCGATGGTGAAAGAGGCGGCGCAGATGGTGGATCCGTTCACGGTGTGGCATCTGCTGATGGCGGTGCGGTTCGAGAAGTGGGACGAGATTCTCGCCGCGCCGCAGCCGGATGCGGCATTGCGCGTGGCTCCGGCGATCCGGCACTGGGCGCGGGCGCTCGCGCTTCTCGGAAAGAAGCGCCCGCAAGACGCGCTCGCCGAGAAGGCGGCATTCGAAGATGCCCTGAGCAAGGTTCCCGTGGACTGGAATTGGCTCAACAACAAGGCGCGAGACGTGCTGGCAGTGGCCGCGGAGAGTCTGGAAGCGCGGATGGCCGCGAATCCGATGGACGAGGCGATGCATTGGAACCAAGCGGTGGCGCTGCAGGACAACCTGGTTTACGACGAGCCTCCTCCGTGGTTCTATCCGATTCGCGAATCCTTGGGCGGAGCGCTGTTGCGCGCCGGCCAGGCCGTGGCAGCGGAGCAAGCTTTTCGCGAGGGGCTGCGGCGGAGTCCGCAGAATGGGCGGATGCTGTTCGGGCTGCTCGAAAGTTTGCAGGCGCAGGGAAAAACGGAAGGCGCTGCGTGGGTGCGCAGCGAGTTCGAACGGGCCTGGAAGCGAGCTGACACGAAGCTCGCCGCGGGATCGCTGTAGCGCGCCTTGGCGCTCCTCTACAATCAGTAGAATCATGATCCGACTCAAAGTGAACGGGACCACGCGCCAGTTCGACGGCGATCCCGACATGCCACTGCTGTGGTATCTACGCGACGTGCTCGAACTCACCGGTACGAAGTTCGGGTGCGGGATGGCTCAATGCGGCGCATGCACGGTACTCATCAATGGAGAGGCCACGCGGAGTTGCGTGACGCCTGTGAAGGGTCTCGCGGGCAAGAACATCACCACGATCGAAGGGCTTTCGGCGAAGGGCGATCATCCGGTGCAGCGCGCATGGAAGCAGTGTCATGTGCCGCAATGCGGCTACTGCCAGGGCGGCCAGATCATGCAGGCGGCGGCCTTGTTGAAACGCAAGCCGAAGCCGACCGACCAGGAAATCGAAGACGGCATGCAAGGCAACATTTGCCGCTGCGGAACCTATCAGCGCGTCCGCAAGGCGATCAAGATCGCAGCCGGTATCGAGAAGGCGGTGAGCGCATGAATCGCGTCGAAGTCGTCTCCCGACGCGGATTTCTCGAAGGCGTGTTCTCCACGGGTGCACTCGTGTTGAGTTCGCGCCTGCTGCCTGCCGCTTCCAAGGCCGATAGCGCCGCCTGGCATCCGAGCGTCTTTCTCGGCATCGAGCCTGACGGCACCACGATCATCGTGGCGCATCGCTCGGAGATGGGCACGGGCATCCGCAGCGTGCTGCCGATGTTGATCGCCGATGAGTTAGACGCCGACTGGAAGCGTGTGAAGGTGGAGCAGGCGATCGGCGATGCGAAGTACGGCTCGCAGAATACCGACGGCTCGTGCTCGATCCGCGACTTCTATGACTCCGTGCGCGAGGCCTCGGCTTCGGCGCGGCTGATGCTCGAACGAGCGGCTGCGGCCAAGTGGAACGTGCCGGCATCGGAATGCAAGGCGCAGTTGCATACGGTGGTCCACAAGTCCGGCAAGAAGCTCGGGTATGGCGAGTTGGCGAAGTTGGCCTCGCAACAAGCGGTGCCGAAGAAGGAAGATCTGCACTTCAAGACGCCGGGCGAGTATCGCTACGTGGGCAAGGAAAACATGCCCATGATCGACCTCGACGACATCTGCGCGGGTCGCGGCACGTTCGGCATGGACGCGCGCGTTCCCGGCATGGTGATCGCTTCCATCGAGCGCTCACCCGTCTACGGCGGCACGCTCGTGAAGTTCGATGACGCCGAAGCGCGGCAGGTGAAGGGCGTGCAGCAGGTGGTGGCAATCGAGCGGTTCAAGCCGCCGCAGATGTTCCAGCAGTTGGGCGGCGTGGCCGTGATCGCGGATAACACGTGGTCCGCGATGCAGGGGCGCAAGAAGCTCAAGGTGGAATGGGAGCCCGGCGAGAACGCGTCGTACGAGTCTGAGAAGTACAAGGCCGAGTTGCGCGAGGCGGCGCGGAAGCCGCAGAAGGCTGTGCGAACGATCGGAGATGTGGACGCCGAGTTCGCGAAGGGCGGCAAGACGCACGAAGCCGAATACTACGTGCCGATGTTGGCGCATGCTCCGATGGAGCCGCCAGCCGCGGTGGCCGAGTTCAAAGACGGCAAGGTGACCGCGTGGACCGCGACGCAGAATCCGCAAGCGGTGCAGGATGCGGTTTCGGCGGCGCTCGGCATCGACAAGAAAGATGTCGTCTGCAACGTGACGCTGCTCGGCGGCGGGTTCGGACGGAAATCGAAACCCGACTACGTGTGCGAGGCGGCGCTGCTCTCGAAAAAGGTCGGGAAGCCCGTGAAGGTGGTCTGGAGCCGCGAAGACGACATCCGCTTCGACTACTATCACGCGGTGGCGGCGATGTATATGAAAGCGGCCGTGGACGCGAAGGGCCGGCCCACGGCGTGGCTCCACCGGAGCGTTTTCCCCACCATCGGCTCGACGTTCGACGCTGCGGCGCGCTACGGGCAGGAGTTCGAGATGGGGATGGGCTGGGTAGACCTACCCTACGACATCGCGCATCACCGGGCCGAAAATGGTCCGGCGAAGAACCCGGTGCGGATCGGATGGATGCGTTCGGTGGCGAACATCTATCACGCCTTCGCGATCCATTCGTTCGTGGATGAGTTGGCCGCGGCGGCCGGTCGCGACCGTGTGGAGTATCTGCTCGATTTGCTGGGCAAGGATCGCAAGATCGCCATCAAACCCGAAGGGATGAACTACTGGAACAACGGACAGCCGCAGGACAAGTTTCCGGTGGATACGGCGCGATTGCGGCGGGTGATCGAGTTGGCGGCGGAGAAATCCGGGTGGGGGAAGAAGAAGCCGGGCAACGGCCGCGCGCTCGGGATCGCCGCGCACCGGAGCTTCCTTACTTATGTTGCTGCGGTGGTGGAAGTGGAGATGGACTCGTCCGGCAAGATTCGCATCCCGCGTGTGGACCTCGCAGTCGACGCCGGCACCACGATTCATCCCGACCGCGTGCGTTCGCAGTTCGAGGGTGCGGCGGTGTTCGGCACGAGCATCGCGATGATGGGCGAGATCACGGCGTCGGATGGAAAGATCCAGCAGTCGAACTTCCATAACTATCCCGTGGCGCGGATGGCGGAGTCGCCGGTGGAGACGCATGTGCATGTGGTGGCGAGCAACGAGCCGCCGGCTGGGGTGGGGGAGCCGGGAGTTCCGCCGGTGCCGCCGGCGATTTGCAATGCGATCTTCGCGGCGAGCGGGAAGCGAGTGAGGGACTTGCCGGTGAAGAAGTCGCTGCGAGGGTAGTTCGCCGGCGGAGACCGAAAAGCGCCGCGGTTCGGCAAAGAACTGCCATGTGATGCATTTCGGTCGGGACAGCCTGGCGTTTCCAGTGGCGCGAAGCCGCATATCGTGTGGCGACAATCGTGCATGTAGTCGAGATATGAACTCGATCACTTCATTGTCGAGCACTCCTCTTCCGCCCGTTGTCACGCGGTCCCTGCAAGACAGCGGTTTGACGAGCGGCGCAGCCTCCTCGACACCGGATTGCTTTCAGCCGCCTGACAGCAGCCGACTCTCGAGGTTCGCGCAAGTGCTGAGCGGATTGCAGCAGTTGCAAGAATCGAACCCGGTGCAGTACCGGGATGTTGCCAAACAGATTGCAGCCAATCTCGACGAAGCGGCAAAGACGGCTGAGTCGCAGGGCGACACCACGCGCGCCGATCAACTCAAGAAGCTCGCTTCGGATTTCACCGCAGCTTCCGAGAGTGGCGAACTGCCGGATATCCAGGATCTCGCGCGCGTCATGGGAGGCGGTCATCATCGCCGTCACCATGGCCATCATCGCGTGCAGAGCGCCGGCTCCACCGCGGATGGAAGCCAGAGCCAGACGCTGTTGCAATTGTTCGGTGGGCAGCAGGGAGGCGAGGCGCAAAATAGCGCGCTCGATCCGGAAACCATCATTTTGAACACACTCGCCTCGGCCGGTATCAGCGCGGCCTAGGTTCGATCACTCCGGCCAACGCGTAGACTCATCGCGGACGAGGGAAGCGTCTTTTGCCGGTGGTACACTACAGGATCGCGATGGCTTCCGCCGACGATTTTGCCGCCGAACGGGACCGTCTGCGGCGTGAAAACGAGCGGCTCATCGACGAGAATCGCCGCATCGAATGGGAGCTCCGTGAAGCCCGTGAGCAGGTTGCGGATCTGCGCAATTCGCTCAGTTGGCGCATCACGGCTCCGCTGCGCAAAGGGCTCGACCTCGTGCAGGGAAAGACCGGCCACGCCCTGCCTTCGGCGCTCGAAAGCGCGGACGATTATTCACGGTGGCTGAACCTCTATGCGCGCGTGACGCCCGAGGATCGCCGCGCCATTCATGCCGCCACGGAACGGCTGGCCTGGAAGCCGGCCTTTCTCCTGCGCCTCCGCGTGGTTGATCCGGAGCGCGAGTGGCTCGAAGCGACACTCGCCTCGGTGAGGCGCCAAGTGTACCGCGCTTGGGAATTGCATGTCATCGATGCGGGATCGCAACAGCCGTGGGTGGCCCGCCTTTTGGCCGACGCGGCGACCGATCCGCGCATCCGCGTGGAACGAACTTCGGGCGACGCCACGTTTGCCTCCACCGCGGAGTTCGCCGCCGACATCGAACCCGGAGACTGCCTGGAGGAAACCGCGCTCTTCGAGATCGCCGCGGAGTGCAACGCCTCGCCCGATGTCACGGTCATCTACACCGACGAGGATTCGATCGACCTCTCTGGCCGCCGCTCGAATCCGCGCTTCAAACCAGCGTGGAATCCCACGCTGCACCACGCGCAGGAGTATTTCGGAAAGCTGGTCTTCCGGCGCACCGGTGCGAGCGATCCCGTGGGTTGCGTACGGCATGTTCCCGCGGTGCTTAGTCACGTCCGCCACGATCGGCATCCGCCTCCAGCCCGCCGCACGCACACCGCGCTTGCCGGACCCAAGCGCTCCGTGACCGCCATCATCCCAGTGCGCGATCGCGGCGACCTGCTCGAGTCGTGCCTCGCAGGGCTGTTCGATCAGACTGCGTGGAACGCGCCGCTCGACATCGTGATCGTGAACAACGAGAGCTCGGACCCGCGCACGATGGCCGTGTTCGAGAAGTACCGGGCGAACGGCCACGTGCGCGTGCTCGACTATCCAGGCGCGTTCAACTGGTCCGCGATGAACAACGCCGCGGCGGCGATGGTGACGAGCAAGGTCCTGCTGTTTCTCAACAATGACGTGGAGATGATCGAGAGCGAATGGCTCGAACAACTCACGGCGCCGCTCGCTGAGGAGCAGGTGGCGGCCACGGGTGCGAAACTTCTGTTCGCCGATGGCACGGTACAGCACGCGGGAATTCTGTTGGGTGCGGCGATGGGTCCGCGACACCTGCTGCGATTGTCGGCGCGAGACGATCCGGGCTACCTCGGCAGGCTCGCGTTGCCGCACGACGTGGAGGCAGTCACCGGCGCGTGCATGGCGGTGCGGCGCGATGCATTCCAGAAGGTGGGAGGCTTCGACGAAGCGTTCCCGGTCAGCTTCAATGACGTCGACTTCTGCTTTCGCGCGATCGACGCCGGCTACCGTATCGTGTGGACTCCGGACTCGGTGGTGCGCCATCTCGAATCGGCTTCGCGCGGATCTGGCATCTTGCGCACCGATCGCGAAGAGGCTGACCACCGCCGTTTCGTGGAGCGCTGGGAAGCGCGCTTCGCGAGCTATCACTGGCTCAATCCGAACCTGGCGCTGACGCCGCAGGACCGGTTCTGTCTGGCATGTCCGCCGAGGCGCAAGAGGCCATGGGAGCGGTGAACCGGCCCGCGGGGTGGAGCGCGGTCGCGTTGTTGCTGGTGGCGCCGGCGATCGTGTCGTGGGCGCCAAATCGCACCGGGCGGGACGATCTGCATTTCCTTCACTTCACCGCGCCGCGAGCTTGCAGCAAGCGGTTTGGCAGCTCGACGCGGTGCGGTGGGCGCAGACGTTTTCGCTACTGACTAAGTCGCGGGCGATGGCTCTGTTCGGAGCACCTTGGGGCGGCGCGAGTCGCGGCGCGATTTCAGTAGCGGCTTGGCGATCGTGTCACTGGCCGGGCTTGAATGGCTGCTCGCGGCCCTTTGCCTTTTCCTCGCCGAACGAGTGGGCGCTTCGAAATGGGCGGTCTTGGCGGCGGCTGTCGCCACCGGACTCAATGCGCGGTTGCGCTCCTCGGCGGGAGTCTACTTTGCGGACGGGTTGCTCGGATGGGCGGTACTCGCGATGCTGCTGCTGATCCCGTTTGAGTGGAGCGAGCGCGGGTCACTGTGTCCACTGCGTAGCGGAGCTCTTCGGGGCTGCGTGGCCGCCGTAGGGATGCTGACGAAGGTGACGTTCTGGCCTTTCGCGATTTTGGCGCTTCCGGCCTTGATGGTGGCGCGATGGCGGCGGCAGGGCGTGTGGCAAGCAGCGGCTGCGGCGATGGTGGCAGCGGCCGCTTCCCTGCCCGCGGCCGTGATTTGTTTCCACTATCGAGAGCAGTGGATCGCCCGCGCGATCTCGGCGAGTTCGGGTGCTCTGGCGCGCTTCTCCGCGTCGCCGGCGAAGCGGTGGTCGAGATGTCTCGGGAACTCGGTCCGGCGGCTTGGATTTCGGCGCCGCTGTTGGTGGTCGCGGTCATGCGCTGGCGGCGCACCGGCTTTCGCATGGCGAGTTGGTACGCGGTTGCGATGCTGGTCGCGTACGCGCTCTACGTGACTGCGGCTCCAGTGCGGGACCCGCGCTATTTTCTTCCGGTCGCGATTGGGCTGCCGTTCCTGATGGCAGTGGCGGCTCCGCAACCCAGCGCCGCCCGAACCAGGACTCGCGCGTGGATCGCCCTGCTCGCAGTGGCAGCGGCGATCAGTTGGCCGATGCGCAGCAACCTCGACGCGGAGCCGATGGTCAAAGGCCGTGCCGTTCTCGAGAAGTGCCGCGACCTTGGGCTGCGCCGGGTGACCATCGCTTCCGACGGTCCGCGGTGGAGCATAGATGCAATCGATGGGCGCCGGCTCGACGAGGATTTCGAGATCCTCGCGAAAGCTGACGCCGTCATCCTCGGAGATACGGAACCCGGCGGCATCACCGGGCGCGTGCCTGCCTATCGCCGCTTTGTGGCCTCTCATGGCCAACCGGTGGAAATTGGACTCGAAGGCATCCAACTCTATCGAATCCAGCACTGGAATCGACAGTGAGCGGGACAACAAGTGTCACGAATTCCCTTGCTGCTGTGATGTCGGCTGGAACGGCCACAGGAGCTGCTGCGGTAGCCGTGCAGGAAACGGTTCGTCGATCCCATAAGCCGCGGGCTTTCCGCGCACGGGGAAGTACGCCGTGCCGAAGAGCAGGTCCCACGCCGGGAACAGTGCGGCGAAGTTCTTGTCGCGCGCCATTGCATCGGCCGAATGGTGCCAGCGGTGAAACGCAGGACTCGCAATCACCCAGCGCAGCGGACCGAAATCCCAGCGAACGTTTGCGTGGAGCATGATGGCGTAGATGCCGAGAAACGGTCCGAGCGCGGCGGTGGGCCCGAGCGCGAAGCCCATCCAGAAGACGACGCTGACCTGCACGAGTTTGGTGAGAATTGTTTCGCCGGGGTGGACGCGCCCGGCGGCCAGCCAATCGAGCCTTGGTGAGCTGTGGTGCACGGCGTGGATCCGCCACAGCCTCGGCCCGCGATGCAGCAAACGGTGCATCCAGTAGCCAGCGAAGTCGGCAACCAGCAGCACTTCGAGCACCTGAAGCGCGATGGGCTGGCGGGCGAGCACAGTCTGCAGATGAGGAGCGCGCAGGAGCACGGCTGCGATGGCGGCAGGCAAGACGAGCAGGCCGATGATGCGATCGAGAATGCGGCCGAGGATCCAGTAGATGAAGTCGGCGCGCCAGCCGGGTCGCGTGTTACGAAGCGAGACGGGCTTCTGCGTGGGATCTTCGGGGAACTGGCCTTCGAGGATCCAGAAGAAGAGCGCCAGTGCGGCCATAAAGACGAAGAAGCCGATCACGATCTGCGCGGGCGATTGCGCGGGCTTGCCCGGGGCTTCGTGCTTGATTTGGTCGATGGCGGAGGTGAGGATGGCGCCCATGCGGGTCCACCGCCATGATATCGTGGCGCGCGGTTCAAGACGCATCCGGAATGTGGCCGCTGTAGAGATTGGCAAGCAGCCAGGGCTTTCGCTTGATGAGATCCGCGATGGGTGGCGGCGCGATGTCCTTCGATGCGTTGCGCGCCTGCGCCGGAGTCTCCGGCCACTCGAACGGCAGCTCCACGTACGTGCCCGGCTCGCGCGCGTCTTCGAACAGTCGCAGCAGCGCCCGGAGAACGGCGCTCTGGCCGGCGGCGTCATGCGGCCGCCCCATTGGCCGGCTCATCGGGTAGCCGATTCCAGCAAGACGAGGCGCTCCGGTGGCGCGGGTTAGATCGGGGATCATCGAAAGCGCGACGGTGGGAATGCCACAGGCTTCGATGACGCGCGCGGCCAGCCCGACGGACCGGCAACAGAACGGTCAAGCTGGCACCAGCGCGGCCGCGTCGACATGCTCGTCGCGCATGCGTTCGGCGATTGCCGGTGCGGTGGCACGGGTGAGTTCGCCGGGGTCGAGAATGTAGCCCATGCACGAATAATGAGTAGGCGCGGGCCGCCCGATGACGCCTTCCGCGGCGAGTTCGGCCAGCCGGCGCATCGGCAGCACCACATCGAGATCGGACTCGCCGAAGCGCGGATCAATGTGGAGGTGATAGATCCGGATCTCGTTCTCGGTGGTGCCGAGCGGGATCGTGCGAAAGCTCGGGTCACCCCACCAGGGATTGTGGCGCTCGCCGTCTTGGTCAAAGGGCCGGTCATCGTTGCGGGCAATGCCCGCGGTGGAGATCAAGGCTACGGTGCATTCGCGCAAGGGGCGGGCGAGCGGAGTGAATGGAATGTTGCCCGGCGTCTCGCGGTCGGCCCAGGCCTTCATCACCTGACGCGAGAGGAAGTCGAGGAAGCGGTAGGAGTCGATTGCCATGATCGGTTGAGCGGCGTGCGAGCCGCTGGAGGGAGAGCACGCGGCCTGCCATGTGGCGTAGGATACAGTCGCTCGTGCGCCGCCTTGTCACCGGGCCTGTTGCGGCTGCGATTGCTGTGGCGGTGGTCTTCGTCTGGCATACACCGGCCGTGCTGTGCGCCCACGTTGAAGACGGGACGCCTACCGGGGAGCCCGACTGCACACAGAAGAGAACAGCAAAGTCCTTAGCGAAAAGCCTGGGGAACCACATCGTGCGAATCCTTGCTGGCAAACTTGGAGGGATCGAAGGAGCGGCGGCCTAAATCGGCAGCAGGGAGGGCGGTATCGAATCTCAGGGCCGTGAGCCGGTATGAGCGTCGCTGATGGAAGTGTCGCCTTGGGCTTCCGCGTGTCTGGGCGAGGCCTCGACTTGGAGCATCATATCGGGGTGGTAGTGTCGCGAGAACGGAACATCGCGGAGGTGGTCACCCCGAAAGCAGCGCCTCCATCGCCCGGCGGATCCGCTCCGCCTGCGCCAGACTACTCGCAGGCATCGGCGGACGCGGCACGCCTCCTTCACGACCCTGTGTCTCCATCGCCACCCGCACATTCGCCGGGAGATTCGGTGCATCGATCGCGTTCCACAACCGGAGCAGTTTCTTGTGAAGCGCCAAGGCCGCCGCATCATCGCGCGTATTCCAAAGCGCGACGCAAGCCTCCGGCGCCGCCGTCAGGACCGCAGCCACGGCCCCGTCGCATCCGAGGCGGAACGAAGGATAGAGCAGCGCATCCACCGCCGAGAGGATCCGGACTCGCTCACGGATCCCCGCCTCTTCGCTCAGCAGCAACAAATCGGCGAGCGCCTTCATGTCGCTGGCGCTCTGCTTCACTCCGATCACGCCCGGCGCGTCACGCAGGATGCGCACCAGCAACGGCGGCAGCAGGTATGACCACGGAATCACGTTGTAGATGATCACCGGGATGCCGGTCTTGTCGGCGATCTCGGCGAAGTGGCGCACCATCGAATCATCATCGGGGCGGAAGACGTAGTGCACCGGCGTCACCTGCAGCGCGGCCACGCCGAGATCCGCCACCGCACGTGCGCGATCGATGGCCGACTGCGTGCTGTCGGTGATGATTCCCGCGATCACCGGCACGCGGCCGCGGACCTCTTCCGCGGTCCAGGCGACAATGTTGCGCGTCTCGTCGGTCGAGAGCGTGTGCCCTTCCCCAGTACTGCCGCACACGGCGACTCCATGCACGCCGGCGCGCTCCACCAGGAACCGGACGTCGGCGCGATGCGCGTGCTCATCGATTGATCCATCTGGGCGCGATCCGTCTGGGCGGAAGGGCGTGACGAGGGGCGGAATGATTCCGCCGATGCGATGTTCACTCATACTTTGATAGCGAGCCTGCGCAACTCGCTCTCCTTGACTCGAATTCCCAAGCCCGGAGCGTCGGGCACCGTGGCGACGTTGCCCTTCACCACCAACCCGTCGACCATCATGTCCGCGAGGAAGTGCGGTCCGTTCAACTCCGGCGGCAGCAGCAGATCGAGCGTGGAATAAAGATGGAGCGTGGCGGTGAAGCCGGCGCCGCTTTCGGTGAGTCCGCTGCCGAGCAGGCCGAGCCCGTGAGCATCGGCGATAGCGGCGCAACGCAGGCAGTTCCACAAGCCGCCGCTCTTGGCGACCTTCAGCACCACGAGATCGGCCGCCTCCAGGCGCGCCACGCGAGCTACGTCAGCGGGACTGAAGCAGCCTTCGTCAATGGCGAGAGGAATCGCGGTCTTGTCGCGCGCGCGTTTCAAGCCCATCCAGTCCGCGCTCTTCACTGGTTGTTCGAGGCACTTCACTTGCGGCACATCTCGGATCGCGCGCAGGAACGATTCCAGGTGCACGGGACGATAGCTTTGATTGGCATCGAGCCAGATGGCGAGATCGGGCCGGGCGGCGGCCACCGCTTTCACGCGAGCGGCGTCGAGATCGGCGTCGCCTGACACCTTGAGCTTGCAGCATCGCAGGGCCGGTGTTTCAGTGGCAGCGCGGGCCATGCCTTCGGGAGTGTCGATCGAGAGAGCAAAGCTGAGTTCGACCGTGTCGCGGATCTTGCCGCCGAGCAAACGGTGCATGGGTTGGCCGGCGATTTGCCCAGCGAGGTCGAGCGCGGCCGTGAGGAACGCACTCTTGGCGAAAGGGAAGCCGTTGCTGACCGCGGGCGCGAGCAGGTTGTCGAACTGCTTCTCGAACCAGGCGTGGTCAAACGGCGAGCGGCCTTTGGCTATTGGCGCGAGGTTCCGCCGCACTACGGCGCAGATACTCTCCACCGTTTCGTAGCTCCAGGTGGGCAGCGCGATCGTCTCGCCCCATCCCACGCGGCCACCGCCAGTTTCCACGCGCACGTAGACGTACTGCCCGGTGGATCCGCCCTTCGCCACTTGCCCACGAGCGATAACAAAGGTTCGGGCGTAGGGCAGCGAGACGGGGATGGCTTCCACGTTCGCGATGAGGTCCTCACGGGCGGGCGACGCTGCCATCGCAGCCGCAGCAAAAGGCAGCCACGAACCGGCCAAGAGCGCTCGGCGCGGAACGGGCGAGGGGCCGCGTGGAGCGCGCGAAGGGTCGATACTCATGAACGGCCCGAGTATACCAGCCCAAGGCGGTCCCGGGGCCACGATCAGGCGCGGCGCCCACGGTAAGCAATCCGACAGTGGTAGACTCGATAACCGTATCGGAGCGTGTTGCTGGTCTCCATCGGCCGGAAAGAAATGACCCCGCAACGCTGGACTGAAGTCAAACGTATCTTGGGCGAGTTGTTGGAACTCCCCGAATCGGATCGCGCTCGTTTCCTCGCCGAACAGTGCGGCGCCGACGAGGACCTGCGGCGCGAAGTGGAACGCCTTCTCGTCTACTCGCCCGAGCGTTCCGCATTCATTGACCGTCCAGCCGTGAAAGAGGGCCTGTTGCGGCAGGTTTCCGAGGGAGCGCTCCAACCTGGCGAGGTGTTGGCGGAACGCTTCCGCGTGGTCAGGCAGGTGGGCGCTGGTGGAATGGGCGCGGTTTATCAGGCCGAGGACCTCAAACTCGGCGGCTCGGTGGCATTGAAAACGATCCGCCCCGAGATCGCCAGCGACCCGCGCATCATTGCCCGCTTCCAGCGCGAACTTCAGCTCTCGCGCCAGGTGACCCATCCCAACGTCTGCCGCGTTCACGACATTTTCAGCGCGCAGCGTGCCAACGGCGGCGCGGTGGACTTCCTCACCATGGAGTTCATCGATGGAGAAACGCTTTCGGCTTACCTCGACCGGCAAGCTCCGCTCAGCCTGGAGGACGCACTGCCAATCATCGAGCAGATCTGTTTCGCTCTCGATGCCGCGCACGGCGCGGGCGTGCTGCATCGCGACCTCAAGGGATCGAACATTCTGGTGGGCAAGCTCCCCGGTGGATCGCTTCGGGCCGTAGTCACTGACTTCGGGCTGGCGCGCACCATCGATGGTTCGGATGCAACCGCATCGCGTTCGGGCTGGGGCGCGGGCACTCCGGCGTACATGGCTCCGGAGCAACTCGAGGGCTCGCGGCTCAGCGCCGCCACCGACATCTACGCGCTCGGCATCGTGATGTACGAGATGGCCACGGGGAAGCAGCCGTGGTCTGGAGACTCGCCGCTGCAAGTGGCGGTGAAGCGCATCAAGGAGCAGCCACCCAAGCCGAGCGATTCGAACGGAAACATGGACCGGCGCTGGGAAACAGCGATTCTGCGTTGCCTCGCCTACGATCCGGCGCGGCGCCCGGCAAGCGGCGCGGAAGTGCTCGAAGCGCTCCGGGGCAGGCGTACGTTGACGATCCCCAACTTCCGGCTGCCGAAGGCGCGATCCCGATGGGCTTTCGCGACGGCCGCAATGGTTACGCTTGCAGCGGGAAGCTGGTGGTTCCGCGACGATCTGTTCCCGCACCGGGTTTCGCCCGAAGTCGCGCGCTGGTATGGAGAAGGCGTTACCGCCGCCGCGGACGGCACCTATCACAAGGCCGCCCAACTGCTCGAGAAGGCCGTACAAGCGGATTCCATGTTCGCCGCCGCGCACTGCCGGTTGGCGGAAGCGTACCAGGAGCTCGACTATCGAGACCGTGCTCGCGATGAACTGGTGAAGGCTCTCGACGCGCGCCCCGGAGCGCGAGCGGACCGGCTCCTGTGTGACGCCACGAAGTGGCAGCTCGTAGGCGAGTGGGACAAGTCGCTCGGGGCGCTTCGCACTCGCGCCACACGCGCGGATTCGGCGGAAAAGGGCCGGGCGCTGCTCGACGTGGCCCGCGTGCTGGAACGTGCCGGCCGAGGCGATCAGGCAGTGGGCGCCTATGAAGAGGTACTGCGGCATGACTCGTCGCAGCCCGGCGCGCGGGTGCGCCTAGCGGCGCTGCTGGCCGACCGCAATCAGATCGAGCGCAGTACCAAGTTACTCGATGAAGCCGAGGGGCTCTATCGTACGTTGGGAAACGCCGAGGGGCAAGGCGAAGTGCTGCTGACGCGGACGGTGGCCGAGTCCAAGCTGCCAGTGGTGGAGGAATTGGCCGCGAAAGCGGAGCAGTTCGGCGAGCAGGCGGCGAGCGAGTCGGTCCGGATCCGCGCCAAGCTCCGGCGGGCACAAGCGCTCGAAGCGCAGGGGAAACCCGATGAGTCGCGGCGCGTTACGGAGGAGGCGGTGAAGCTGGCGACCTCGGCGGGAATGGGGTCGGTGGCGGCGAACGGATTAATTGACCTCGGTCAAGCTCTTTTCACGCATAGAAAGTATGAGGAGGCCGAAAGCTACTACGACGATGCGTTGCGGATGGCGAAACGGTACGGGAACAAGATGACGGAAGCGCGCGCCAGTATGTTTCTGGGTGACCTATATGGTCGGACGAAGCGGCCCGAAAAGGCGTTGGCTATTTTGGACGCCTCGCGGAAGTTCTTCGAGTCCGCCGGAGAGCGCGGGTTCTGGGCGCGGACCTTAAGAGTAGAAGGCGACATTTATCGGCTCCGAACTGACTACCCCAAAGCCGCCAACGTATATGAGGAGGCTTTCCGGCGCTCGGAGTCCGAGGCAGACCGGGTCACCGCGAAGGAACGTCTTGCCTCGCTCGCGCTGGTCCAGGAACGGTACCGGGACGCTGCTACCCGCTATGCCGAGGCAGTCGAGATCCGCTCGGCGATGGGCAACAAAGCTCTCGAGCAAGTCGACCGCATTCGTCGTTCGCAGGCGCTACGCCGGTTGGGCGCATTCGAGGAAAGTCAGGCGGAACTTGCTCGAGTATTGCTGGCGCCAGCCAATGACGGCATCCGCCAAACGGTCGAATTCGAGCAAGCCAGCCTCGACTTTCAGATGGGCAAGGCAGATGCCTCTCTCGAACGGCTGGAACAGCTTCGCGCATCGGCCGAACAAGGCGGCCAGAAGGCACTTCTTGGCGACATCAAGCTTAGCTTGTGCGCAAAGTATGGAGAAGCGCAGCGAGCGGCGCAAGCTCTCCTCCTCTGTCGAGAGATGGTATCGTCATTGTCGTCGCAGCCCGCTAGACTCATCGATGCACTGGGTGCGCTCGCGCAGGCAGAAGCGCTGACTGGAAGACTCGCTGACGCCGTGGAGCACGCTCGGCGGGCTGTCAAGATTGCCCAAGCCGAGAAACTGGAACGAGACGGTTTCAGTTGGATGCTCGTGTTAACCGAAATCCTCCACCAGGCTCGCGATCCAGGGTGGAAGAACAGTCGAGACCAAGCTGCTCAATTACGCGCTGGGCTCGAACGTAAAATGAGCGCCGCGGACTTTGCTGCGGATCTCAATCGGCCTGTCCTGGCAGCGCGGTGGCGCCGGGTACAGAGCTTGCAGTAAGTGGCCACTGCAGACAAGACCGCGAGAAGGAGAACCATGAGAACGTCAAAGAAGAAGGGCCGGGGTGTACCAACCAGGAGACCATCGAGCAATCCAGCAAAAGCAGCCGAGGGTATCCTGAAATCCGCAGCGAGCCAAGTTGCGCTTGCCGTGATTGATGCCCTGCGCTCCAAAGCCAAGAACAAGCCGGAGGTGCTCGCATTTCTGAACGCAGCCTACGATGATGTCAAGGGATCCGGAGGTCACGGAGACGGTGATATCCGCGACGACGGCCCTCCCGACGAATAGACCGCAAACCATGACAGGGCTGGCGCAAGCCAGCCCTACCCACCTACAGCATCACTTCTCCGCACACCAACCTTCCATCTTCCCCCCGCAACTGACCCAGCATTCCGCGAATCTCGGCGGCGCTCGACTCGGGATACTTCGCCGCAAGCACCGCCGCAGTCGCCGTCACGAACGGCGCAGCCATTGAAGTCCCGCTGTTCCAGCCCGAGAAGATCACGCGGCGCCCTTCGTCCATCGGCGCCGTGGAGAGAATCCAGTCGCCCGGAGCCCATAGGTCCACCGCCGTCTTGCGATCTCCCGTGTAGCCTGGCGGAAATGCGGTGCGTGACTTGTCCCACGGCGTACCCTGCGGCTCGGTGTAGCGGACTGCTCCCACAGAGACCACCGTGGAATGCAGCGCCGGGTACAGCACCGGATCCGCATTCGTGCGTCCGTTCCCTGCCGCAGCCACCACCACGATGCCTGCCTTCTCGAGCGCGTCGAGGTCCTTCTTCTCGGTCTTCGAAACCGGCTTCGGTCCGCCGATGCTCAGGTTCAACACGCGAACGTTCTTCAACGTCACGAGCTTTGCCAACGCCATCGAATAGCGGCCCGGGTCCACTTGGAAGTAGGGCTGGCCCTTCTCGTCGTACAGTGTCTCGGGCTTCATGATGCTCATCACGGTGAGCCGCGACTTGGGGAGCAGACCACGCTGGACGTCGCAATCGTCCTTCGACACGATCCGCGGATCCACGTAAGGCGTGGCGGCCACTGCTCGCGCCGCGAGGATGCCGCTGACGAAAGTGCCGTGCCCGGAACGGTCCAGTGCCGACTCGCTGCTTAGATAGTTCATCCGGCCGGTGAGCGCGGTGTGCTTCGCATCGCAGCCCGAGTCGAGCACGGCGATGTTGTCGAGTTCGTAGTCGTCCCATTCGTCCGGTACGGCTGTGACGGTGCGGCCCCAGTAACCGGAGGGCCCTGGATCGGGGTAGACGACTTCGCGGCTATGGGTTGCGGGCGGCTTCGGAAACGCGGCGCGCATCTCGGCAGTCGAGTTGGGCTCGAACGCTGGAATCCATCGCACCGGGATCTCTTCGGCGAACTCCACGCCGGCGTATCCGAGCAACGCCCGCAACACCTCGCTGACCGGCGCTGCAGGATCGAATGTGATCTTCAGGCGGAGCCGTGCGGCTTCGAGAAGCTCCTCGAAGCCCGTGGAGTCCAACGGGGTTTCGCCTGCGGCGCCAGTCAATGCGCGAATCAGTTCGCGCAACGGCCGGGGTAGCAGTCGCAAAGCCACGGACCCGATCTTGGGCAACACATGTCCGCCGATCGGCCAGTAGGGCTCCACGCGCACCAGGCCGTGCTCGCGCCGGAGCATGGCGAGAAGCTCGAGGAACTCGGTCGAGAACCCGAGCAGGTTTGTCTTCGAGAGGTCCACGGCGCCGGGGCGGAGTTCCACTACGATTTCGCCGGGGTGGACTGCAGGTTCCCGGTCCATCAGAGCGTAACCGAGTCACATACCAAGCGACGTCCGCCGCCATCCATCATGAGCAGGTTGTCATCCATCCCCTGGCGCTTCAGTTCCGAGATCATCTGCCGAATTTCGGCAGGAGTGGCTTCGGGGAATTTGGCGCAAAGAACCGCCGCCGTGGCGGTAACGAACGGCGAGGCCATCGAGGTGCCGTTCTGCCAACCCGAAAAGATGATGTCGCGGCCGGCATCCATCGGAACCGCCGAAAGGATCCACTCGCCCGGCGCCCAGACATCGACAGCGGATTCCCGGCCACCCGAATAATTGTCGGGAAATGACGAGCGCGACTTATCCCATGGCGCATGGCGAGGCTCGGTGAAGCGGATGGCTCCCACGGAGAGAGAGGTGTCGTAGAGGGCTGGGTACAGCACCGGGTCTGAATTGTCCCGGCCGTTCCCCGCCGAGGCCACCACAACCACACCGGCTTTCTCGAGCGCCGCGAGATCTTTCGCCTCGGTCTTCGATGTGGGCTTTGGTCCTCCGATGCTCAGGTTGAGCACGCGAATCTTCTTCATCTTGGCGATCTTGGCCAAGCCCTGCGAGTAGCGGCCAGGGTCCACAGGATAGTAGGCCCGCCCGGTCTCATCGTATTTGGGCTTGCGGCTCATGATGTTCATCACGGTGAGCTTGGCCTTGGGCAGCAGTCCGCGCTCGACGTCGGCCTTGTGCTCGGGGTCGATCCGGCCGTCGAGGTCCTGCGATGCGACGGTGGACCGTGCAGCGATGATGCCTGCGACGAAGGTGCCGTGAGCGGCCAAGTCCGTGCGGGATTCCGGAGTGAGCCAGGTTACTGCGTCCTGAAGCGCCACGTGCTTCTCGTCGCAGCCCGAGTCGAGGATGGCGATGTTGTCGAGTTCGTACTCGGTCCACACGTCGGGCGCGAATACCTCGGTGCGCCCCCAATATCCGTTGGGACCTGCGTAGTATTGGGGCTCGTCTCCAGGTTGCGGCGGAGGCGTGAAGATCTGCTGCATCTCAGACTGGGTGAACGGATCGAACACCGGAACCCAACGGTATGGGATGCCTTCGGCGAACGCCACGCCGGCATGCGTCAGTAGGGACTTGATGGCGTCCGCCGTGGGTTTGGAGGGATCGAGCGTGAGCTTGAGCCGCAGGCGCGCATCCTCGCGTAGATCCGCGAATCCAGGCTCAGCGGCGACCGGCTGGTTCGCCGACATCATAAGGACAAACTCCCGGATTGCCGGTGGAAGCATCCGCATCACGAGAGGCGGAAGCTTTGGGAACAACGAGACACCCACGGGCCAAAGAGGCTCAACCCGCAACAGTCCGTTCTGCCGCTGTAGCATCGCGAGCAGTTCGACCAAGGTGGATGCCATGCCGAGCGGATTCGCCCGCGAGAGCGTGATGGCGTCTGGCTTCAACTCCACGATGATTTCGCCTTCGTGCTCCTCGGGCAGCCCCACGGGGGCATCGGGCAGCGCGTCTCGGAAGTGAGGCTTCCAGGGTGTGCCGCCGGTCCCGCCGCCAGGCGCTGCTGGTGCAAACGGCGGTGGTTGGATGGTGATCGGTCCGCCCGGTGGAAGATCGATGGGCACCTTGCCCGTAATGCTTTTTGCCTTGGCTGCTTTTGCGCCCATGTTGCCTCCTCGTCGAGAAATGGGAATTCTCTACTGTGGCATGCGCGGAAACGCGCTGACCAGGGTCAAGGAAACCCGGGGAGAGTGAAAGAGTGTGGTGGACAGGGGAGGATTCGAACCTCCGTAGACCTAAAGGTCGACGGGTTTACAGCCCGTTGCTTTTGACCGCTCAGCCACCTGTCCTCGAGGAAGGCTTCGTCTGGCGAGGTCGCCCGTGAGCGAGTGGAGCTGGCGGAGGGATTTGAACCCCCGACCCTCTGATTACAAATCAGATGCTCTACCAACTGAGCTACGCCAGCCTGCAGAGACGAACAGCGGCCACCTCGGCGAAAGCTTCGGTGACCACCAGAGGTCAGTATAACACGCGGCTCCCGCGGCGGACCTACGAGAGCAGCAGTTCGAGATCTTCGCGCTTCAGGTTGCGGATGAGGCTGTTGTCTTCGCCGATGATGGCCTCGACGAGGTCGCGCTTGGTTTCCTGGAGTTCGAGGACTTTCTCTTCCACAGTGTCGCGCGCGATGAGGCGGTAGGCGAACACGCGGCGGGTTTGGCCGATGCGGTGGGTGCGGTCGATGGCTTGCGCTTCGACGGCGGGGTTCCACCAAGGGTCGAGGAGAAAGACGTAGTCGGCGGCAGTGAGGTTCAAGCCGAGGCCGCCAGCCTTCAAGCTGATCAGGAAGAGCCGGCAATCGGGATCGTTCTGGAAGCGGTCAACGCGCTGTTGGCGATCGCGTGTTTTGCCGTCGAGATACTCGAACGTCATCTTGGCCTCTTCGATCTCGCCCTTCACGATATCGAGCAGGCTGGTGAACTGCGAAAACACGAGAGCCTTGTGGCCTTCGTCGAGCACTTCGCGGAGTTGCTCCATGAGCACAGTCAGTTTCGCGCTCTCGTCGGAGCGTCGTTGGCGGTCAATGAGTCCGGGATGGCAAGCGGCCTGGCGCAAGCGGAGCAGCGCTTCGAGCACCTGCATCTTCGACTTGGCGAGACCATCGCGGTCAATGCGGTGCAGCAGCGCATCGCGGTAGTGATCGCGGAGCTCATTGTAGAGGCGGCGCTGCTCGGATTCGAGCTCGCAGTAGATCACCTGCTCCGATTTTTCGGGGAGTTCGCGCGCCACTTGTTCCTTGGTACGGCGGAGGATGAATGGGCGCAGCGCCTGAGCGAGCAGAGGTCGAGTTGCTTCATCGAGCGAGCGCGTGGCGTGCCCAGCCGAGGCGAATGCGGCCGAGGCGCCGAGCATGCCGGGATTGAGGAACTCGAACAGGCTCCAGAGTTCGCCGAGGTGATTCTCGACGGGCGTACCGGAGAGCGCCAGACGATGTTCGGCCTTGAGCAGACGCACGGCCTTGGCGGAATCAGTGGAGGAGTTCTTGACGGCTTGTGCTTCGTCGAGGATCACGTAGTCAAACTCGACGTTCTTGAGGCTGAGGATGTCGCGGCGGAGCGTGCCGTAGGTGGTGAGGACGATGTCGTAACCGGCGAACAGCTTGATGTCGCGCTCCATTCCCGTGTGGTCGAGCACCTGAAGCTGCGGCGTGAAACGGCCGGATTCCTGCGTCCAATTGAAGACGAGCGAACGCGGAACAACCACGAGCGAAGGCTTCTGCGAGCCGCGCTGGAGGCGGCGTTCGAGGAGCATGGCGAGCACTTGCGCGGTTTTGCCGACGCCCATGTCGTCAGCCAGGCAACCGCCGAATCCGAAGTCCCGCAGGAAGCCCATCCAGGCGACGCCGTCGCGCTGATACTCGCGGAGCTGGCCCTGGAAGCCCTCGGGTTGCGGCGCGGGAGCGATGCCTTGGAACGAACGCATCTTGTCGCGGAAATGGGCGAAGGTTTCGTCGAACGTTGTTTCCGGTTCGAGAGCGAGCAGCGCGTCAAGCAAGCCGGCTTGCGCGCGCCCGAAGCGCATGTGCCCTTCCTGCTCCTCGCCCATGCGGGCGAGAGGCGCGAATCGATGCAGCCATTCCTCGGGAAGCACTCCGAAGCTGCCGTCGTCGAGCCGCACGAGCCCATCGCCGCGCCGCGCTGCGGCAAGCAGTTCAGGAAGCGAAGCTGCGGCGCCGCCGTAATCGGCTTCGCCGTGGAGCTCGAACCAGTCGACGCCGGAGGTGATCTCGAGCTTGGTCCAGGCGGATTTTCGAACCAGCTTGCCGTGCGCTTCCACGTGCCATCCATCGGCAGTCAAGGTTCGCACGGCGGCGGGCAGCTTCGATGGAGTCAGTTCCCAGGGTGGATTGGGCTCATAGAAGCTCGCGTTGCGGCGGCGAAAGCCGACCTCGTGCAGGCGCGAAGTAGCGGTGCGCTCAGCGTCGAGGTCGCGGACGAGCACTTGCCTGCGCTCGAAATCGCAGATGCGGGGCGTGGTGGAATTCGGATCCACGCGTTGACCGCCATACTCGAACGCCAGCGTCCCTGTGAGCTTTTCCTGGCGGCTGCCGGCGCGATTGGAGACTTCGATGCGGACGCAGGCGGTAGGCTTTCCGCCGATCTCGGCGAACTGAAGGTCCTTGGGCAGAACCAGCGGCGGCGCGTAGGGATGCTCCATCACTTGGCGGATCAACTCGTCGCGCTCGGTGGGGGGGGCGATGACGGTGAAGTGGGGCTTGCGCAGTTGCGACACCCAGAAGAACGGTTCTGCTTCGGCTGGCGCGAGTTTGCCTTCGAAGAGGAGGAAGCCGGGCACCACCAGTTCCGGCGCGCCGATGTCGAGCGCTTCTTCGCCACGGCGGAACGTACCTTGAAGGGCCCAGTAGCCGCTGGGGTCTTGCTCGAAGGCAACTTCGAAGAGCCAGGGTCGGGGATCCCAGGAGACGGGGGTGTCACTGGTGCGGTCTTTGGCGCGCTTGATCCAAAACCTGTCCGTGGCGGCGAGCCTGGGGAGGAGCTTCGCGGCGAGCGGCTGCGAGAGTTTGTACGAAGACGAAAGCGTGGCCGTGGAACCCGACCAATCATGCACGGACATGGCGCCGGCGAGTTCCGCGACGAGACTGCGGTCTTCGACATCTGGAATGTCGGCGGCTTCGCGGCGGGAGATGCGGGGTTCCTTGAGCTTGCCCCATTCGCCGTTCTGCTTGCGATCGCGCACCAGCAGTTCGATGACGGCCAACGAGTGGGTTTTCGAAGCTTCGATGTCGAGGGCGAAGTGGAGTTCGCGATCGGTGGTCCAGGGATCGCCGCTCGAGTAAGCGTAGGGTTTGCTATCGAAGACCGTTTTGAGTTGTTTGCGCCAATCGATGCGCGGCTGCGCGGGCGGCATGACGACAACGGGCTGGCGGGCCTTTGTGATGGTCGTAGGCGCGGGTGCAGTCCTACGGATGGGCTCGGGGTCCTGGTCGTCGGTCTCGAACAAGGCGGTCACGCCGGGGCGGGCGTCAGCGAGGCTGCCGCTTTGGTCGGCGGCGACGATGCTCGCCCACAGGTGCTTGCACGGACCGCTCGAATCGAAAAACGGACAACTGCAGGACAAGTAGAGCGAATTGTCCCGGAGCTTGATTTCAACGCTGTAGGTGCGGCTGCCGGCGACTTCGGCAGTCATCAGATCCGGCGCCGCATCGACGACTTTGACCCAGCCGTTGTTGTAGTATTGCGTACCACGGTCCCGAATGAAAGACGAAAAATCGTTCTTCAGGATCTGGGCGAGGGACATTCTTTACCGCGAGGCGTCGACCGGTGGCGCGCGCTCTTTCATTTTAGCGCGGGAGGTGAGCGGGACCGGTCGCGAGCGCGGCGAGCAAACGGTCGAGGAAAGCGTTCTGCGCCGGATTGCATTTGTGGCGCGCGGCGCCGGGCGAGAACCATTCGCCCCGGTCGACCTCGGGGAAGTGCTGGATGCGGCCCGAGTGCGGCGGCCACTCCATGGAGAAGGTGTTGCTGACGAGGCGGGCAGGATCGAGGTCGCCTTCGGCGGCCCAAGCGAGAACAACCTTGCCGCTGCGGAGGCGGACTTCGCCGAGAGGGATGAATCGCTCGCCAGGATCAGCGCCGGTCTCTTCGCGGAACTCGCGGCGCGCGGCTTCGAGCGGGTCTTCGGCTTCGTCGAACTCGCCCTTGGGGATGGACCACGCGCCTTCGTCTTTGCGAGCCCAGAAGGGTCCGCCGGGATGGACGAGGAAAACTTCGACGCCGCTGGCGGTGCGGCGATAGAGGAGAATTCCGGCGCTGCGTTTGGCTTTCATCGTGCGGCGCTCGCGGTTCCGTTGCCGCCGGGTGCTAGCTTGACAACCGGCACGCCGGGTGGAAGCTCGGAGTCGAGAGGCACGACGGTGTTGCGTCCCATGGTGAGCGATCCGGCGCGAGCCTGAAATTCGCGGGCGAAACTACCGTCGAGGGGCGTGCGGATGAGCCACCGATTGGGGAATCCGAAGCGGTTGACGAGGAACTCGCCGCTGGTGGCGAACCATGGGCTGAGCGGTGGAGCGCCTTCGACGGCGGCGGTGGGATGCGGGGCGATCAAGGCGCGATTGGCTTCGAGCGTGCGGACTATGTTGCGGTTGACGGTCTGGTTGGTGCGATACCACTCGACGATGCTTCGCCGGGTGGATTGGGTGAGCGCGATGGAGCAAAGCACGAGGGCGGCGATGGCGGCGGCTGCGGGGATCCCGGGGCGAAGTTTCCAAAGAACGAGGATGCCGCCGGCGAGTTGCCAGGGTGCCCAGTGGAAGACGTAGTAGGGCGCAGTGTGGCCAGGAAGGCAGAGGTAAGGCAAAGCGATGGATGTGGCGATGGCGTGGAAAGCGAGCATGCGGGGCCACGGGATGGGGCGGGCGGCGATGACGTTCCAGGTGAGAGTGGCGAGTTGGAGCAGAGCTGCGATGGCTGCGCCACGGCTGGTGAGCAAGTACTGTTCGGCGACCATGGCAATGCTCGAAAGGCGAAAGTCCTGACGATAGAACTGGCTTGCTCCGCTCGTGTAGACGGCGCTGACGGAACGGTTGTAGGCGAAGACGGCAGCGGTGAGGAGTCCGATGGCGCCGAGGAGGGCGATGGAACGGCGGTCGCGTTGTTCCCAGGCCAGGAGCGTTGCGGTGATGAGGATCGGCAGGAGGAAGTCCTCTTTGGAGAATCCGCTGAGAGCGGTGAGGGCGATGGCGCCGGCGAGGGTGGCGGGGCGCGAGGGACGAGAGAGAAGCAGCGCGACGGCAGCGGCGCCGGTGACGCCAGAGAGGAGCCCGGTGATGAGTCCGGTGTATTTGGAGAACTCGACCATGGTTTCGACGCTGAGCAGGGCGAGGGCGGCTGCGAAGGCGAGCGCGGGGGGCGCGGGACGGAGGTGGAAGAGGCGCGCGAGTGCGGCGATCACGAGGGCGGCATAGGCGACCACGAGTGCATGGAGGGCAATGTAGTAGGTAGGAATGCCGAACGAACTCAGCAGCGTGAGGAGAAATCCGGAGACGGGGCGGGCAGGTTCGGGGAGCGTGGGGTGGATCCAGGAGAGATTGCGGAAGTCATCGTGGTGGACGGGGAATCCGGTCAGCGTGTTGGCGGGAACGAGCAGAAAGGCGATGACGGCGTAGGCGGCGAGGACCGCGGCGAGCGCGAGCAATGGGCGAGGCATGTCGGGCGCGGAGCCTTTCATGATAGCCGCAAGTCAGAAGGTGAGGGTGACGGGGACGGTGAGGGGTCCGACGGTGATGGTCGCGATGTAGGTGCCAGCGGCAAGGTCAGTGGTGGATACGGTTGCAGCGAAGGAGTCAGTGGATGGGGTGATGGTGAGCCAGGGTTGGTCGGAGGTGGCGGTCCAGTTGGTGAGTCCGGTGACGGTGACGGTTTGGGATCCGGGGCCGTTGAAGGTGAGGGAGGTTGGGGTTACGGCGGGGACGTTAAGCGTTACTGGGATGGTGAGTGAGCCGACGGTGACGGTGGCGGTGTAGGTGCCGCCGGCGAGTCCGGTGGTGGAGGCGGTGGCGGTGAACGAGTTGGAGGATGGGGTGATGGTGAGCCAGCGTTGGTTCGATGTGGCCGTCCAATTTGACAGCCCAGTCACGGTTACGGTTTGCGTTCCCGCACCATTGAACGTGAGGGATGTCGGCGAAACGGCGGGGACGTTCAGCGTCACCGACATCGTCAGCGGACCCACAGTGATCGTCGCCGTGTAAGTCCCACCTGCAAGACCCGTGGTCGATGCAGTCGCCGTGAACGAGTTCGCGGATGGCGTGATGGTGAGCCAGGGTTGGTCGGAGGTGGCGGTCCAGTTGGTGAGGCCGGTGACAGTGACCGTCTGGGTGCCGGAGCCGTTGAAGGTCAGTGCCGACGGCGAAACGGCGGGGACATTCAAGGTCACGGGTATGGCCAGCGGGCCGACCGTGATGGTTGCCGTGTAAGTCCCGCCCGCGAGTCCGGTCGTCGAGGCAGTGGCGGTGAACGAGTTCGTCGATGGCGTGATCGTGAGCCACGGCTGGGTCGATGTCGCCGTCCAATTTGACAGTCCAGTCACGGTTACGGTCTGCGTTCCCGCACCATTGAACGTCAGCGAAGCCGGCGAAACCGCCGCGACATTGAGCGTGACCGGAATCGTCAGCGGACCCACAGTGATCGTCGCCGTGTACGTCCCACCTGCAAGACCCGTGGTCGATGCCGTCGCCGTGAGCGAGTTCGCGGATGGTGTGATGGTGAGCCAAGGCTGATTCGAAGTCGCCGTCCAATTTGACAGCCCAGTCACGGTTACGGCCTGCGTTCCCGCACCATTGAATGTCAGCGAAGACGGTGACACGGAGGGGACGTTCAGCGTCACGGGAATGGTCAGCGGACCGACCGTGATCGTTGCGGAGTAGGTCCCGCCCGCGAGTCCGGTCGTCGAGGCGGTGGCGGTGAACGAGTTCGCCGATGGCGTGATGGTGAGCCAGGGTTGATCAGAGGTGGCAGTCCAGTTGGTGAGTCCGGTGACCGTGACCGTCTGGGTTCCTGCGCCGTTGAAGGTGAGCGAACTGGGCGACACGGCGGGGACGTTCAGGGTTACTGGGATCGTGAGCGGCCCGACCGTGATCGTTGCGGTGTAAGTCCCGCCTGCGAGTCCGTTCGTCGAGGCAGTGGCGGTGAACGAGTTCGCCGACGGCGTGATGGTCAGCCAAGGCTGGCTCGAAGTCGCTGTCCAGCCGGTGAGTCCGGTGACCGTGACCGTCTGCGTTCCCGCGCCATTGAACGTCAGTGACGCAGGCGACACCGCCGCCACGTTGAGCGTCACCGCGATCGTCTTGGGCGAGTTCGGCGCGCCCGGCGCCGTCACCGTGACCGTACCGTTGTAGGTCCCTGCCGCGAGTCCCGCCGTGGAAACACCCACCGAAACGTTCGACGGCGCCGTCCCATTCGAAGGCGACGCGGTCAGCCACGTCTGGTTCGAAGTCGCAGTCCACCCGAGCGATCCATTTCCGAGATTGGCGATCGCCACGCTCTGCGCTGCCGGGTTTGCCCCCCCTTGCAAGGCAGTGAACGTCAGCGTCGCCGGCGAGACCGAGAGATAGAGCGGTGGCGCGGTGACCGTAACCGTCACCGGAATCGACGAGGGCGAGTTCGCCGCACCTCCGTCTGTAATATCGATTTGTGCCGTGTAGGTTCCCGGATCGAGCGATGCGGCGTTGATCGCGTAGGTCAACTGCGACGAACTGACCGTTGGCGCAACACTTCCGTAGACGCCGGCGCCGGCCGTATCCACCGCAGTCGTGAACCCAGGACCACCCGCCGCCACATAACCATTACTCGCGCCGCTCGTGTTCGCGCTCACCCAGAACGAGTACAGCTTCCCGTTGGTCAGGTAGAACCGGAACTTCACAGGCCGGTTGATCAGAGAGGAAAGATCGGCCACGCCCGTCCAACTCTTGACAGCCCAGTCACGGTTACGGCCTGCGTTCCCGCACCATTGAATGTCAGCGAAGACGGTGACACGGAGGGGACGTTCAGCGTCACGGGAATGGTCAGCGGATCACCGTGATCGTTGCGGAGTAGGTCCCGCCCGCGAGTCCGGTCGTCGAGGCGGTGGCGGTGAACGAGTTCGCCGATGGCGTGATGGTGAGCCAGGGTTGATCAGAGGTGGCAGTCCGGTTGGTGAGTCCGGTGACCGTGACCGTCTGGGTTCCTGCGCCGTTGAAGGTGAGCGAACTGGGCGACACGGCGGGGACGTTCAGGGTTACTGGGATCGTGAGCGGCCCGACCGTGATCGTTGCGGTGTAAGTCCCGCCTGCGAGTCCGTTCGTCGAGGCGGTGGCGGTGAACAGTTCGCCGACGGCGTGATCGTGAGCTAGCGGCTGGTTCGATGTCGCCGTCCATACGACGCCAGTCACGGTTACGGTTTGAGTTCCTGCGCCATTGAACGTGAGGGATGCCGGCGAAACGGCTGGCGACATTGAGCGTCACCGGGATCGCCAACGGACCCACCATGATCGTTGCGGAGTAGGTCCCGCCTGCGAGTCCGTTCGTCGAGGCAGTGGCGGTGAACGAGTTCGCCGACGGCGTGATGGTCAGCCAAGGCTGGCTCGAAGTCGCTGTCCAGCCGGTGAGTCCGGTGACCGTGACCGTCTCGCGTTCCCGCGCCATTGAACGTCAGTGACGCAGGCGACACCGCCGCCACGTTGAGCGTCACCGCGATCGTCTTGGGCGAGTTCGGCGCGCCCGGCGCCGTCACCGTGACCGTACCGTTGTAGGTCCCTGCCGCGAGTCCCGCCGTGGAAACACCCACCGAAACGTTCGACGGCGCCGTCCCATTCGAAGGCGACGCGGTCAGCCACGTCTGGTTCGAGTCGCAGTCCACCCGAGCGATCCATTTCCGAGATTGGCGATCGCCACGCTCTGCGCTGCCGGGTTTGCCCCCCTTGCAAGGCGGTGAACGTCAGCGTCGTAGCGAGACCGAGAGATAGAGCGGTGGCGCGGTGACCGTAACCGTCACCGGAATCGACGAGGGCGAGTTCGCCGCACCTCCGTCTGTAATATCGATTTGTGCGTGTAGGTTCCCGGATCGGCGATGCGGCGTTGATCGCGAGGTCAACTGCGACGAACTGACCGTTGGCGCAACACTTCGTAGACAGCAGCGCCGTGCACTGCATCCACCGCAGTCGTGAACCCAGGACCACCGCGCCGCATGTTGCTCGCGCCGCTCGTGTTCGCGCTCACCCAGAACAGTACAGCTTCCCGTTGGTCAGGTAGAACGGAACTTCGCAGGCCGGTTGATCAGAGAGGAAAGATCGGCCACGCCCGTCCAACTCATCGCCTGGAGCGTCTTGTTGACGCTCACCACAGCCGAGTTGGCGCGCGTGAACGGCGCGATCACCGCTCCCGTGTCATCGAGGATCTCCGCCTGAGCACGCCGCCCGGATTGTCGACGTTCACGAACAGGTACCGTCCCGTGAAGCGCACCTTGCGCGTAGTCAGCGAGCCCTCCTGCGCCCCCGCGTCGAGCGAAACGAAGCCATCGCGCCGCAGCGTGGCAAGTCCTGTGGACATGCGGCCATCGTTACCCTTGTGCCCTTCGCGGCCGGAGAAGTAGAACCACAATTCGTCGCCCACGACGAGGAATCCGCCGCCCGCCGACTGCGTGTTGTAGCCGTTCCAGGGACCGGTGTAATTGGCGGAGGCGATGAAGGCGCGCCCTTCGCCGTGCGCGCGGTTCGGACGCCACCACTGGAACCCGTCGCGCGAGAAGCCCTCTTCGATTTCCAACAGATCCGGACCGGCGTTGAAGGTAACGTTGTCGGGTCCGGGATGATAGAAGCTGAACAAACCGACGAGCAGACTTTCATAAGGAGCGGCGTCGAGATTGTACAGCTCGGGGTAAGTAGAGGCGCGGTCGGCGTAGAACAGCGGATCGCGATAGTCAGGACCAGTCCAGAAGCGCTGGTCGATATCGGCGCCACCGTTCCGCCAAGTGAGGAGGTCGGTGCTTTCGGCGTAGGTACGCGCGCGGGCGTTGTAGCCTGGCCGCCCGCCTGCGGCCGGGAGCAGCGTGCGGTAGCGATTGCTGTCGACGAAGACGTTGCGGAAAGGATCGAACCAAACCGTGGTGCGATCCGAGTCTGAGGGCGCGGTGAAATTCTGCTGGGTCCAGTTGCGCCCGTCGGGCGAGAAGTAGACGAGCAGCGCCGTGCCGCCATTGACGGGATAGTAGGCGAACGCCTTCCAGCGGCGAGCGGGGTTGGTCTCTTTGAGGTCGAGCAGGACCGTGGCCGCATCACGGCCGGAGCCGATGTTGAACACCGGAACACCGAGCGAAAACGTCTTGCCGTCGGTCGATTCGGTGAGATACACCTGATAGGCGGATGGCCCGAAATAGAACAATTTGAATTTCGAATCGGCCGGGTCGAACCACACGCCATCGGAGTACGGAATGGCTATGGTCTGGTTGGCCGCCGGCGCCAGGATCGGATTTCCCGGGTGCATCCGCGGCATGTAGCGAGTACGGCCGAGCGTGGTGGACTCGATGAGGAAGTCGTCGACGAAGAGCTGGCGGCCGTTGTCGATACCGATCAAGCCTGGCGGGCTGACGAGATAGGACGGAACCTGATAGTCCTGCGTGCGGGCGCGTGTGGGCGGCCACTGGGCGGGAAGCACGATGCCATTGGAGAGCGTGGTTCCACCGGTCGCGCCGGTGGGCAGGATCGTGGGGGATCCGGCAACGGGTGGCGGATTCCACGCAACGCCCGGCCGTGTCGAGGACGGCACCGATCCCGCCGCTTGCGACAGCACCAGCCAAGGCTGAGAAGATGTCGCGGTCCATGACAGCGTGCCGCCGCCACTGTTGCCAATCGCGACGGTTCGCGGACCGCTGCTCGCGCCCGCTGTAACCTGCGCGGATAGCGACGCCGCGGTGGTAATTTGCGGCGCAGGTATGGCGGCGGAGAGCGAAACGGATACCGTCCTCACTGGACCGGCGGTTCCCGGTGTGGCGATCTCGATCGCCCCGGCGTGCGCACCCGCTTGGAGACCTGCCGCCAGAATGCCGACAGTAAGCACGCCATTTCCGGTGCCCGAGTTGGGCGAGACGGTGAGCCAAGGTTGCGTGGAGTAGGCGGTCCAGGCGACGGGACTCGCGCTTTGAATCGCGATGGAGACGGTTTGCGCCGCCGGGTTGGGACCCGATTCGGCAATCGAGTAAGAAAGGTTCGAAGGCGTGAGCGTAATATTCGCCTGCGCGCCCACGGTGAGAGTCACTCCCACGCTTTGCGGCGAGTTCTGCGCGCCAGGCGCGGCGATGGCGACGGTGCCAGTGTACTGTCCCTGCGTGAGTCCGGCGAGATTGGCGCTGATCGAGAAGGTGGCGGGCGTCGATCCCGTGGATGGGCCGACCACGATCCAGGGCGAGGTGGTGGAGGCGGTCCAGGTCAATGCGGCGCCGGAGCTCGCCACGGTGATGGTTTGCGCGGGCGGAGTGGAGCCGCCTTCCGAGCCGAGGAAGCTGATCGAGGTGGGCGTGAGTGAGAGGTTCACGGGCGGCGCAGAGACCGTGAGAGCGACGTTGATCACCTTGGGCGAACCCGCGGCGCTCGCAGCGGTGACGACGATGGTTCCGTTGTACGATCCAGGCGTCAGGCCGGTGGTGTTGGCCGTGACGCTCAGCGTTGCGGGGGCCGAGCCTGAAGCAGGCGAGAGCACGATCCACGACTGCGCTGATGACGCGGTCCAGTTCAGCGATCCCGTCCCGGCATTCGTGATGTCGACGGTCTGCGCCGGAGGATTCGCCGCGCCTTGAGCTCCAGCGAACGTGAGCGCGGAGGTCGAAACCGAGAGCGTGGGCGGGGTGGATACGGTGAACGTGACCGGGATCGTGGCGGGCGACCCTGCTGCTCCAGCCGAGGTGACAGTGATCGAAGCCGTGTAGGTTCCGGCCGTAAGTCCGGTGGGAGATACGGAGACAGTGACGGCGGTGGGGATCGGTCCGGACGTAGGCGACACGGCTAGCCACGCCTGGTTGGAGCTGGCGGTGAAGGTAAGCGATCCGCTGCCGGGGTTCGAGAGGTTGAGCGATTGCGAGGCGGGCGCGGCGCCGCCTTCGAATGCGGTGAACGTGAGGGATACCGGCGCAACGCTGAGCGTGGGCGGCGCTGGGTTCACCACGAACGAGACGGGAATTGTTTTGGGGGATCCGACGGCTCCCGCGGACGTGATCGTAATAGTGGCGTTGTAGGTTCCGGCAGTGAGGCTCCCGGGGGCGACCTGCGCGGCGAGCGTAGAGGGCGCGGTCCCCGAAGGCGTGACGATAAGCCAGGTCTGGTTCGCGGTGGCGGTCCAGTTGAGGGTCCCGGTGCCGGTGTTGGTGATGGAGATCGACTGTTGCGCGGGCGCTGTGCCGCCTTGCGTGGCGGTGAAGCTGAGTCCGGTGGGCGCGGTGGTGATTTCGGGTGCAGGTGCATTGACGGTGAACGCGACTGGGATCCGCTTGGGCGATCCTGTGGCTCCGGCGGCGGTGACGTCGACATTGCCGGTGTAGGTTCCAGGTGCGAGTGTGCCGAGCGCGGCGCTCACCGAGATCGCGCTGGGAGTCGCGCCGGAAGCCGGAGAAATCGTGAGCCAGGGTTGGTCAGAAGTGGCGGTCCAGCCAAGCGCGCCGAGCGCGAGGTTCGCCACCGAGAGCGATTGCGCGGCGGGATTCGACTGGCCTTGCATCGCGGTGAACGAGAGCGAAGCGGGCGTGACGTCGAGCGCCGGTTGCGCGGCGAGCACGGTGAAGCTGATCGGGATGACTTGCGGCGAGCCCTGAACTCCGGCGGCGGTGACGGTAACCGCGGCAGTGTAGGTGCCGGGCGTCAGCGTCGCGTGAGAGGCGTTGACGGCTAGGTTTGCGGGCGCCGATCCCGAGGCGGGCGAGACCGTGAGCCAAGGCTGGTTCGAAGTTGCAGTCCACGAGAGCGTACCGCCGCCCGTATTCGAGATGGCGATCGCTTGCGCGGCTGGCGCGGCAGCGCCTTGCGTGGCTGTGAAGGCGAGCGACGATGGTCCAGCCGAGAGCACCGGGGGCGCAGCCGCCACCACGAGACTCACCGAAAGTGTTTTGGGCGAACCTTGCGCGCCAGTGGCCGAAATCGTGACCGCGCCCGAGTACGTTCCCGGCGCCAGTCCGGCAAGGGCAACGCTCGCGCTGACGAACGCGTTGCCTGATCCGCTCGCCGGTGAGACGGTGAGCCAAGGCTGGTTCGAGGCCGCCGACCACGAGAGCGTCCCACCGCCGGTGTTCGAAACTTGGATCGACTGGCTCGCCGGATTCGCGCCGCCTGCGGTGCCAGTGAAAGAGAGACTCGACGGCGTAGCGCTCAGCACGGCCGGCGGACTCCCGACGGCGAGCGTCACCGGGATCGTCTTCGGCGATCCGATGGCGCCGGTCGCGGTGATGGTGAGCGTTGCGTTGTACGCGCCGGGAGTGAGTCCCGTGGTATTGGCGCTGATTGTGATGTTCGCGGCACCCGAGCCTGCGCCAGTGGAGAGCGTGAGCCAGGGCTGGTTGGACGATGCAGTCCAGTTGAGCGTGCCGACGCCTGCGTTCGAGATGCTGAGCGCCTGCGAAGCGGGGTTGGTTCCCGCCTGCGCCACGAACGAAAGAGAGGCTGGCGTAACCGAGAGCGTCGCTCCCGGCGGATCCGTGTAGCTCGGCTGCTCGATCTCGAGCGCGCTCAACGTCGCCTCATTGGTGACCGATTGCAGCCGGACCTCGAGTTGGGTCCCCGAGACAACCACGGGTGGAAGCGTCTTGACCAGCGGCGTGAACTTCTGGGTTTGGGTCAGGATGTCGAAGTTCTGCACAGCAACGGCGCCGTTGAGCAGGATGTTGAAGACGCGCTGGCCGGGATTGTTGACCTGGGTCTCGATGAAACGCAGTGTTACTTGGTAAGTTCCGCTGGGTACCGGAACGCGATACGTCACGTCACCGCCAAAGGCTCCGTTGCGGGCGGTGGAGTATACGGCCGAGAACGCGCCGTTCACCGACTGCGCGGCGTACACGTTGTATCCGTTGATGTAGTAGCGGTCGATCGCCCAAGCCTTGCCCTCCTCGGTAACCACCTCGCCCCACCCGCCGCTGTTGAGACGGATCGGAGTAAACGGGGGAAGGGCCGTGACCGAGAAGCTCACGTTGACGACGATCGGAGTGGATGAGGCGCTGGTCAGCACGGTGACCGCGCCGCTGTAGGTGCCGGCCGTGAGTCCGGTGGAGTTGACGGAGATCGACGGCGTGGCGGGCGCTGCACCGGAAGCGGGGGTTACAGTGAGCCAGGATTGGTTCGCGGTGGCAGTCCAGGTGAACGAGCCCGCGCCTTGGTTCGTGATGGAGATGGTTTGCCCGGCCGGGTTGCCGCCGCCCACGGGGATCGAGTAACTGAGTGAAGTCGGAGTTACATTCGGTGCGGGCGGATTCGGCGTGATCACGAACTGCACGGGCAGTGTCTTGGGTGATCCGAGGGCTCCTGGCGCGGTGAAAGTCACGTTGGCGGAATAGGCGCCGCCTGTCATCGACCCGATGTTTGGACGCACGGAGACGCTGCCAGGCGTGCTCCCCGAGGTTGGGGTCAGGGTGAGCCAGGGCTGGTCGGATGCGGCGGTCCAGTTGAAAGTGGCGCCGGTGGTGTTGACGGTGACGGTTTGCGCGGGAGGATTAGCCGCACCCTCGAGTCCACCGAAGCTGAGCGAGTTCACCGACAGCGTGATCGAAGGCTGCGGCTGCACGGTGAGGCTGACCGCGACCGTTTGTGGAGATCCCGTTGCGCCCGCCGCCGAGATGGTGACGGTAGCAGTGTAGTTCCCCGGCTGCAGGCCGTTGATCGAAACGTTTGCGGCGAGAGTGGAAGGCGCTGCGCCGGATGGCGCGCCGAGCGTGAGCCACGGCTGGTCAGACGTTGCCGTCCAGTTCAGTGTGCCGCCGCCCGTATTGGTGATCGAGATGTTTTGCGCGACCGGGTTCGAGCCGCCTTGCGTTGCGGTGAACGTCAGCGTCGCTGGCGACCGCGTCAGCGTTGGCGGCCGCGGCTGGACCGTCAGCGTTACCGGCACCGTTTGCGGCGTGTTCGAGGCGCCGGTGGCAGTGATCGTGATCACGGCGTTGTAGGTTCCGGAGGTGCGGCCCGCGATGGAGGCGGTGGCGGAGACGGGTCCCGGGCCGGAGCCGGAAGTGGGCGCGAGCGTAAGCCAAGATTGGTTGGAAGCGGCGGTCCAAGTGAGCGTGCCGCCTCCACCGTTCGAGATCGCGATCGATTGCGCGGCCGGGTCCGGATCGCCATCGACAGCCGTGAAAGTAAGAGTCGTGGGCGCAAGCGAGATCGAAGGCGGTGCGGTAACTGTGAGCGTAACGGGGATCGTCTTGGGCGACCCTTGCGCGCCAGTCGCGGTCACGGTGATGGTCGCGTTGTAGGTGTTCGGTGCGAGGCCAGCTAGCGAAACTGCGGCGGAAACAGAATTGGCGGAAGGCGTGAGAGTGAGCCAGGGCTGGTCGGAAGCTGCGATCCAGGTGAGCGTGCCGCTTCCGCTATTGGTAACGCTGAGGGTTTGGGCAGCCGGGTTGGTGCCGCCCTGCACGCCCGAGTAAGTCAAAGATGCGGGAGCCACGCTCAACGTGGGCGGCGGCGACACCACGAAGCTGATCGGGATCGTCTTCGGTGACCCAGCTGCGCCCGGCGCAGTGACCGTGATGGTCGCGTTGTAGGTCGCCGGCGTGAGGGCGCCCGTGGTGACGGTCGCGACCAGAGTCGAGGGCGCGGTTCCCGATGGGGTGACGGCGAGCCAGGGTTGGTCAGCAACGGCGGTCCAGTCTACGGTACCGGTCCCAGGGTTCGTAATCGCGATCGACTGCGTGGCGGGATTTGCACCGCCTTGCACCGCAGTGAAGGAAAGCGTGGTGGGCGTGAGCGAGAGCGTCGGGCCCTGCGCCACGGTGAGCGTCACCGGGATTGTCTTGGGAGAGCCTTGCGCGCCGGGCGCGGTCACGGTGATCGTGGCATTGTAAGTGTTGGCCGCGAGTCCGGCGATGTTCACCGCCGCGCTGATCGCGTTCGCGCTGGAAGTCAGCGTGAGCCAGGGCTGGTTCGAAGTCGCGGTCCAGTTGAGGGTTCCCGAGCCCGAGTTTGTCACGTCGCTGTTCTGTGCAGCAGGGTTGGCGCCGCCTTGCGTCGCAGTGAAGGTAAGCGAGGTGGGCGCGACCGTCAGTGTGGGCGGCGGGTCCACGGTGAGCGTGACAGGAATCGTCTTGGGAGAGCCCTGCGCGCCCGGCGCGGCAACTGTGATGGTGGCGTTGTAAGTGTTGGGTGCCAGCCCAGTCAGGCTCACGGCCGCGCTGATGGAGTTCGCGCCCGAGGTAAGCGTCAGCCACGGTTGGTTGGACACCGCGGTCCAAGTGAGCGTTCCGCCTCCGCCGTTGGCGACATTGATCGTTTGCGCGGCCGGGTTCGACCCGCCTTGCGTGCCTGTGAACGTGAGACTGATGGGAGCGGCCGTGAGCGATGGCGGCGGATCCACAGTGAGCGTGACTGGGATCGTCTTGGGCGAGCCTTGCGCGCCGGTAGCGGTCACGGTGACGGTAGCGTTGTAAGTTCCGGCGGTGAGCCCGGTAAGGATCACGGCGGCGCTGACCGAATTCGCGGCGGGAGTGAGGACGAGCCATGGCTGGTTCGACACCGCAGTCCAGGTGAGCGTCCCGCCGCCCGAGTTCGTGACACTGATCGACTGGGCCAAGGGATTCGCGCCGCCTTCGACGCCATTGAAGGTGAGGCTCGCGGGGGCGGTGGTGAGAGTAGGGGGAGCCGTGACGGTCAGGCTTACTGGGATCGATTGGGGCGAACCAGCCGCGCCCGTTGCGGTGATGGTGATAGCGCCCGTGTAGGTGTTCGGCGTGAGGCCAGTGGTGGAGACGGCGGCGGAGATCGAGTTCGCTCCAGTGGTCAGGGTGAGCCAGGGTTGGTTCGAGGCGGCGGTCCAGGTCAGCGTACCGGAACCGGCAGTGGTTACGGAGATGGACTGCGCGGTGGGCGCGGCCGCCCCGGCTTCACCCGAAAAGGAGAGGCTCGTCGGCGTGGCCGAGAGGATTGGCCCTTGCGCAACCGTCAGCGTTACCGGGATCGTTTGCGGCGTGTTCGTGGCGCCGGTAGCGGAGATCGTGATGGCGGCGTTGTAGGTGTTGGAGGCGAGTCCGGTGAGGCTCACGGCGGCACTGACAGAGTTCGCGCTCGGGGTCAGCGTGAGCCAGGGTTGGTTGGAGGTCGCGGTCCAGTTCAGCGTCCCGCCGCCGCTATTGGTGACGTTGAGGACTTGCGCAGCGGGGTTCGCGCCGCCTTGATTTCCAGCGAAAGTAAGGCTCGAGGGCGAGAAGCCGATCGTGGGAGGCGCGGCATTGACCGTGAACGTGATGGGCACAGTCTGGGGTGTGTTGGTGGCGCCAGCCGCGGAGATGGTGATGGTCGCGTTGTAGGTGTTGGCGGTGAGTCCGGTCAGCGAGACGGCTGCGCTGACGGAGTTCGCGCTGGGCGTGAGTGTGAGCCACGGTTGGTTGGATGTGGCGGTCCAGTTGAGCGTGCCGCCGCCTAAGTTCGTGATGCCGAGAACTTGCGCTACGGGGTCGGCGCCGCCTTGCGTGCCAGTGAAGGTGAGGCTGCCAGGTGAGAAGTTGATGGTCGGCGAAGGAACTGTCAACGTGACCGCGACCGTTTGGGGCGTGTTCGTTGCGCCTGTGGCTGCGATCGTGATGGTCGCGTTGTAGGTATTCGGCGCGAGTCCGGCGGTTGAGACTGCCGCGCTCACCGAATTCGCACTGGGAGTGAGCGTGAGCCAGGGCTGGTTGGACGTCGCGGTCCAGTTGAGTGTGCCGCCGCCGGAGTTCGTGATGTTCACCGTCTGCGGTGCGGGGCTCACGCCCGTGAACGTCAGGCTCGCGGGCGAGAAGTTGATCGTCGGCGCGGGCACGGTCAGCGTAACGGGAATCGTCTGCGGAGTGTTCGTCGCACCCGTGGCTGCGATGGTGATGGTCGCGTTGTAAGTGTCCGGTGCAAGTCCCGCGGTGGAGACTGCCGCACTCACCGAGTTCGCAGAAGGCGTGAGCGTGAGCCACGGCTGGTTCGACGTTGCGGTCCAGTTCAGTGTGCCGCCGCCGGAGTTCGAGACGTTCACGGTCTGCGCCGCCGGACTCACTCCCGAGAACGTAAGCGACGCCGGCGAGAAGCTGATCGTCGGCGGAGCCGCGTTCACCGTCAACGTCACCGGCACCGTCTGCGGCGTGTTCGTCGCACCGGCGGCGTTGATAGTGATGGTGGCGCTGTACGTGTTGGCGGTGAGGCCGGTGAGCGATATCGCCGCGCTGACGGAATTCGCGCTGGGAGTGAGCGTCAACCACGGCTGGTTCGAGACTGCGGTCCACGTGAGAGTGCCGCCGCCGCTGTTGGTGACATTGAGGACTTGCGCTGCTGGATTCGCGCCACCTTGTGTTCCGGTGAAGCTGAGTGATGAAGGCGAGAAGTTGATCGCCGGCGCGGGAACGGTCAGTGTGACCGGGATCGTTTGCGGCGTGTTCGTCGCTCCCGTGGCCGCAATCGTGATCGTCGCGTTGTAGGTGTTCGGCGCAAGTCCCGCCGTGGAGACCGCCGCACTCACCGAATTCGCGCTCGGCGTGAGCGTGAGCCAAGGCTGGTTCGACGTCGCGGTCCAGTTCAGTGTGCCGCCGCCGGAGTTCGAGACGCTCACCGTCTGCGCCGCCGGACTCACGCCCGAGAACGTAAGCGCCGCCGGCGAGAAGCTGATCGTCGGCGGAGCCGCACTCACCGTCAAAGTCACCGGCACCGTCTGCGGCGTATTCGTCGCGCCCACCGCCGCGATCGTGATCGTGGCGTTATAGGTGTTGGCGGTGAGTCCCGTCAACGACACCGCAGCACTCACCGAGTTTGCACCTGGCGTCAGCGTCAACCACGCTTGGTTCGACGTCGCAGTCCAACTCAACGTCCCCCCACCCGCGTTCGTGATGCTGAGCACCTGCGCCGCCGGATTCGCTCCACCCTGCGTCCCCGTGAAACTCAACGACGAAGGCGAGAAGTTGATCACCGGCGAAGGCACCGTCAACGACACCGGAACCGTCTGCGGCGTGTTCGAAGCCCCCGTTGCCGAAATTGTGATCGTCGCGTTGTAGGTGCCCGGCGCGAGCCCCGCCGTCGACACCGCCGCGCTCACCGATGCTCCACTCGGCGTCAACGTCAACCACGGCTGGTTCGACGCCGCCGCCCACGTCAGCGTCCCGCCGCCTGAGTTCGTGATATTCACCGTCTGCGGCGCCGGACTCACGCCCGTGAACGTCAGCGACGCCGGCGACACCCCGATCGCCGGCGGCACCACCACCGGCGCTGCCTGCGCGATTTCGATCCCGCTCACCATCGCCTGTCCAGCAACGGCCCGGAAGATCAGGTCCACGATGCCGCCCGTCACCGTCACAGTCGGCAGCACCTTCACCAACTCCACCGCGAAGCCCGCCTCGGACCGTACATCCAGGTTCGAGAGCACCGTCGCGCCGTTCTGCAATACGTGGAATTTCCGCGCGCCCACCGTCGAGGTCTGCAACTCGACGAAATGCAACGTCACTTGATAGTCGCCGTTCGGCACGGGGATCTGATACCGCAGGTCCGTCGAAGCCTGGATCTGCATCCGCGCCGTCGACAGCATCGCCGAAAAGGGCGACCCGAACGCCGAGTAGAAGTTGTATCCGCCGGTCCAGTTGCGGTCCGCCACCCAGGTCTTGCCCGCCGCGTCCACCCAATCGACGCCCCATCCACCTGGGTTGATCCGCAGCGTCTGGAATGTCGGCTGGCTCGACACTGTCAGCGTCACCGCGACTGTTTGCGGCGAGTTCTGCGCGCCCGTTGCCGTCACCGTGATCTGGCCGTTGTAGGTACCCGCGGTGAGTCCCGTGGGTGACACGTTCACGGCCGCCGTCGAAGGCGCGGTTCCGCTCGCCGTGACCGTGAGCCATGCCGCGTTCGAGACAGCGGTCCACGAGACCGTTCCGCTGCCCGAGTTCCCGATGCTCAGATTCTGCGCGGCCGGAGCGCTGCCGCCCTGCGTGGTCGAGAACGCCATCGTCAGCGGCGACACCGTCAGCGATGGCGGACCGAGCACGGTCAGCGACACCGGGATTGTTTGTGGCGTGTTCGTAGCGCCGGCGGCCGAGATCGTGATGGTGGCGTTGTAAGTGTTGGGCGTGAGTCCGGTGAGCGAGACGGCCGCGCTGACCGAATTCGCGCTTGGAGTGAGCGTGAGCCAAGCTTGGTTCGATACTGCGGTCCAGGAGAGTGTCCCACCGCCGGTGTTCGAAATGTTGACCACCTGCGCGGCAGGATTCGCTCCACCCTGCACGCCCGAGAACGTGAGCGGCGTAGGCGACGCACTAATGGTCGGCGGAGCGGGATTCACGGTGAGAGTCACCGGGATCGTCTTCGGCGTGTTCGTCGCGCCGGTGGCGCTGATCGTGATGGTGGCGTTGTAGGTGTTCGGGGCGAGGCCCGCGAGCGACACGGCGGCGCTCACCGAGTTCGCGCTCGGCGTCAGCGTGAGCCAAGGCTGATTCGAAACCGCGGTCCAGTTGAGCGTACCGCCGCCGGAGTTCGTGATGTTGACCACCTGCGCGGCGGGATTGGCGCCACCTTGCGTTCCGGTGAAGGTCAGCGATGCGGGAGCGGCGTTGATGGTGGGGGGGGCGGTGACCGTCAAAGTGACGGGGATCGTTTGCGGCGTGTTCGTCGCGCCCGAAGCCGAGATGGTAATGGTGGCGTTGTACGTGCTGGGCGTGAGTCCCGTGAGCGAGACAGCCGCGCTGACGGAGTTTGCGCTCGGCGTCAGCGTGAGCCACGGCTGGTTCGAAACGGCGGTCCAGTTGAGCGTGCCGCCGCCGGAGTTCGTGATGCTGACCACCTGCGCGACCGGATTCGCTCCGCCCTGTACACCCGAGAAGGTCAGCGATCCCGGCGATGCATTGATCGTTGGCGGCGCAGGATTCACCGTCAGCGATACCGGAATCGTCTGCGGCGTGTTCGTCGCACCAGATGCGGAGATCGTGATGGTGGCGTTGTACGTGTTCGGCGCGAGCCCGGTGATCGACACCGCCGCGCTCACCGAGTTCGCGCTCGGAGTGAGCGTCAGCCAGGTCTGGTTCGATGTGGCGGTCCAGTTGAGCGTCCCGCCGCCGGTGTTCGTGATGTTCACTACTTGCGCAACCGGATTCGCACCACCTTGCGTCGCCGTGTAAGTGAGCGACGCCGGCGCAGCACTGATCACCGGTGGAGGCGTGAGAGTCAGACTTACCGGGATCGTCTTCGGCGACCCATTCGCTCCCGCTGAACTCACCGTGATGCTGGCGCTGTACGGTCCCGCTGCAAGTCCCGCGACATTGACGGTAGCCGTAGCCGTTCCAGGCGCCGCGCCTGACGGAGTCACCGTAAGCCACGGCTGACTCGAGACCGCGGTCCAGTTGAGCGTTCCACCGCCGGTGTTGGTGATCGACAAGTTCTGTGTAGCCGGATTCACGCCCGCGAAGCTCGCAAACGTCAGCGACGCCGGACTCACCGAAAGCACGGGTGTCGAGTTGTCTGCTTCGATCTCGATGCCCGCGATCGTGGCCGGTCCAACAACGCCGCGGAAGATCAACTCGAGGATCCCGTTGGTCACCGCCACCGCGGAAGGCAGTGGCTTCACCACCGGTGTTGCCAACGCTCCCGCATTGGCGCGAATATCGAAATTCGGCAGCGCCGTTGCTCCTTGCGCCAGCACGTTGAACACGCGCTGCCCCACCGAGTTGTACTGCATCTCGATGAAGTGCAGCGTCACCTGGTAGTTCGCGTTGGCAAGCGGAATCCGGTAGACCACGTCTCCGGTGGTCTGCTGCCGCATGGTGGAGTAAAGCGCGAATCGGTTGAGCGGAGGAAAGACCGGCGAGTAGGTGTTGTAGCCGCCCGTGTAGTAGCGATCCACTACCCAGGTTTTGCCGGCATCGTCAGTGAAGTCGGAACCCCAACCGCCGCAGTTGATCCGCAACGGCACACTCGCGTTCTGCGCCAGCGCGATGGCCGGGTAGCCAGCCACGACCAAGGCTGCCAGCAACCCACCACGCGAAACCAGACGTGCCATTGAGGTCCTCCCTGATACCGGTCTGAAACAGGCGATGGTGGAGCCTCGGAACTACTGTAGGCCGCGTTCCTCCTCGCAAGCTAATGTTCTGATTTTAGGGGAATTGCCTTAGAAGTCAAGTCCTATACAGTTAGTTCTAGGACCAAAGTTTGGCACTCATTTGAGGGGCCGCTCCAACAGCAGCAATGGGTTAGCGGCGGCCTTCAATCCGGACACCGTGGCGGTGGCTCTCTTGGCGTCGGCGGTCCTGCCCGCCGCTTGGTACGCGCGCGCAAGTTGGTACCAGATGGCAGGCTCCGTGGCGTTGATGCGCGACGCCTTTTCGAGCAGCCCGATCGCCTCCGCTGGCCGGCCCGCCGCCAGCCGCAGCCGAGCCAGGTAATAATAGGATGCCCAGCTATCGGGTCGCGCGGCGGTCACCTTCTGGAGCAACGGTGTTGCTTCGTCCGCGCGCGACTGCGTGGCGAGCAGTGCTCCCAGGAAGTACGCCGCTTCGAGGCTGGCCGGTTGCGCGGCGAGCGCGGCACGGAACTCTCGTTCGGCGGCGGGGTGGTCGCGGAGGTTAGCGGCGCACTTGCCCAGTTCTAGATGCACGGAAGGCAGCGCGGGATCGAGTTCAGCGGCTTGCCGAAACTCGGCGGCTGCCTCTTCAAACTCGCCGGCATCGAACCGCGCCTGGCCCATCAGGTAGTGCGCCGCGGCCGGAGACGGCGAGAGTTCGAACATGCGGCGGAACGCGGTGGCGGCTTCGTCTTTGCGCTTCAGCTTCGAGTAGCCAGCGCCCAACAGATAGGAGGTTCCGGACGTGGCAGGCAGTGCTTCGAGCAGGGCGATCGCCTTTTCCGGTTCGCCGGTGTGGACCATGCACGTGGCCAACAACTCGCGACCCTGCGGCGTATCGATGCGCGCAACCAGCGGCTTCGCCGAGGCGTAATCTTCCTGCTTCAGATAAGCGAGGCCTAGATTGAGCAGCAGGCCGGGCTCGTTCGGCGCCAGCGCAAGTGCGCGCCGGTACATCGTGATCCCGTCAGTCACGCGATCCATGCGCGAGTACACCACGCCGAGATTCCCCAGCGCGCCGATGTGCTTGGGCTCGGAGCGAAGCACGAGTTGGAAGCCGCGCTCCGCCGCGGCCAGGTCACCGCGGGAGAGCGCTTGTACGGCGGAAACGAAAGCGGCCTCCTGAGGTCCGGCGAAGAACGCCGTCAGCAGGAAGGCCGCCTGGATCACGCTTTCAGTTTACTGGGCCGCTTAGAACAGGAATTTCAACCCGAACTGCAGCGAACGAGGATCGCGCGTGGAGTTGACCTCGCCGAACGATCCGCGCGTGGCTTCGGTGGGAACGGCGCCCGGGTTGGGAACGCCGAGTCCGGTATTCACGCCCGCCCACTGCGTGTGGTTGAACGTGTTGAACGTCTCGAAGCGGAACTGCACGTTGAACCGCTCACCGGCCCGGAAATTCTTGAGCAGCGAGATGTCCCACTGGTTGATGCCGGGCAGGCGACGCGTGTTCTTGCCGAGATTGCCGAGGTCGCCTTCGAGCGGTCGCGCAAAGGCGGTGACGTTGAAGTAGTCGCGGCGCGTCCGCGTAGCCGGAAAGACATCGCCGCCCACATAGTTGGCGCGCTGTCCACCGCCCAGCGTTCCCACGTTGCCGTTGGCCGTGATGGTGGCCGGCGGACCGCTCCAGAAGCGCGTGATGCCGTTCACCTGCCAACCGTTCAGGATCGTGCTGCCGACGCCGCTCGACCGGAACACCTTGGGAAGCTCGTAGACGAAGTCGATGGTCACGATGTGCGTGCGATCGAAGCCCGCCGGACCGTACTCGCGGCGGCGATCTTTGTAGTAGCCGATCGCCGTGGTGTCGCCGTCGACCTCGCCGAACGCCTTCGACCAGGTGTAGTTGAAGTTGCCGGTGAAGCCCTGCGCGAAGCGCCGCGTCACGCGAAGCTGCATCGCGTTGTAGTTGCTCACTCCGCCGAACTCGGTGAAGTTGATGCCGGTGTACCCGCGATACGGGCGCAGCGCGTTGGTGGTTCCGTTCACCGCGGTCAGCACGCCGGGCCGCAGGGTGGTGCCGAGATCGAGTTGGTTCAGATCGCGTCGGTATTGCAGGAATCGCCCGCCGTTCCCGATGTAGGAAGCATCGAGCGTGGTCTGGCGTCCGAGCTCGCGCTGGATGCCGAATGACCACGAGTAGATGGTCGGGATCTGGCCCGCCGGATCGAAGCTCGAAAGCCCCACCGGGAATCGCACGCCTTGCGAAATCAGCGCAGGCCCGAGTTCATCCACGCGACCCGCGTACACGGTGGGCGTGTAAACCAGCGGCGGATTGCCGAGTCCATCGAAGTTGTTCGCGTTCTGGCGAATGCGCTCGTAGAAGATGCCCGCGCCGCCACGGACCGAGGTCTTGCCGTCGCCGAACGGATCCCACGCGAAGCCGAAGCGCGGTCCCCAATTGTTGTAGCGATGCTTGGCGAAGCCGGCCGGGATGCCGTTGGTGTTCTCTTGCACGATACCGTTGAACGGATCGCCCGAGTTGGCCACGATGCTGCCATTGCGCAGGCCCGACGCGGTGTCGATACGAACGGCCTTCGATGCGTCAAAGCGGCCCGGATCGAAGTAGTTTTGCAGGTACTGCCCGCGCGTGTACGTGGGCCCGAGATACGCCCAGCGAATTCCGAACTCGAGCGAGAGCTTGCGGTTCACCTTCCACGAATCCTGCGCGTACCATTCGAGACCGAAGAAGCGAAACGCTCCGTAGAAGCGGCCGTTGGTCTGGCTCACGCTCGTGTAGTTGCCGAGCAGCATGTTGGCGAACGTGTTTCCGGTGTCGCGCGGATTCTCCGGGTTCGACCCGAAGTTGAAGCTCGGCACGTCGGTCCAGGAAGGTTGCTGGCCGTTGTTGTTCATGTTGACGAAGCCGCCGACCTTGAAGGTGTGAGCGCCGTGGTTCTTGGTGAAGTTGTCGGTCCAGGCGAACTGGCGTGCGTCGCTTGCCCATCCGGCCGGGAAGCCGGTGTAGTTGCAGCTTCCCACGCCGCAATTGAAGCGCGGGAAGCGATTGCGCACGTTCGACTCGGGGTACAGTTCCTGGAACTTGAAGCCGAGCGACGTCTTGTCGTATTGGGCCTGCGGCGTGCCGTCGATCACGTCGACCACTTGCGTGAGGCGGTTGTAGCCGAAGATGAACTCGTTGGTGGTGGTGGGCGAGATCACGTTGACGAGGTTCCAGCTCCAGCTCGAACCGGGCTTCTTGCGGTACTGGGGAAAGATCGCCGTCGGGTGCGTGGTGAAGATGCCGAGCGACTGGTTCTCCTGCTGCGCGTCGTCTGCCCAGCGGAAGAAGAAGTTGGCGTTCGAGCTGATGTTCCAGTCATAGCGGATCACCTTGCCGTCTTTGCGGAAACCGTACTGCTGTTGGTACGGAAAGCGGACCAGTTCCGGCGAGCCGGGCGTTTGCGGTGCGCCGGTGACATCGAAGAAGCTCATCGTCTTGAGGAACGCTGGTGCGTTGGCGCTCCACTCCGAGCGGGGAACGATGTTGTTCGGATAGGGGTCGCCGCCGATGATGCGGCCGCCGGCTTCGCGAACCACAGTGCCGGGGCGGAAGATCTGGCCGACGCGGAAGCCGGTGTTCTGGCCGCCGGCAGTGAGCAGCGGCTGATCGCGGAGTTGGCGGCTCAGGTTGCCGGTGAGCAATTCGGGATTGGGCAGGTCGATGAAGTTGCCACCGATGGGCCGCGTGGCGCGCGTGCCTTCGTAGTTGAAGAAGAAGAACATGCGCGGATCCTTGCGGCTGGATACGCGAGGCAGCATGATGGGTCCGCCGATATTGCCACCGAACTGATTGAAGCGCAGCTTCTGCGTGGTCCCGGTGGTGTCGAACGGCAGGCGCGCGTCAAAGGCGTTGTTGCGCACGAATTCGTATCCGGTGCCGTGGAATCGCTTGGTGCCGCTTTTGGTATTGATCGCGATCAGGATGCCGGGATTGCGACCGTATTCGGCGTTGAACGTGGAAGTCTGCACCTTGAATTCGCCCACAGCGTCGAGCGAGATCTGCGTGTACTGGCCGTCATTGGCGCCCACGTCGGTGTTGATGGTCCCATCCAGAAAGACGTTGTTGTTCGAACCGCGCAGTCCATTCACGTTGAACGCGTCGGTGTTGTTGAAGGCGAGCCGGAAATCGGAGCGATCATTGCTCACCACGCCTGGGAGCGTTCGCATCAGCGACTGAAAGTCGCGGCCGTTGAGGCTGAGCTCGGTGACTTGGCGCGACGAGATGACGAAGCTCTTGTTGGCCGTGGCGGTCTCGACTAGCGGCACTACAGCTTCGACGGTGACCGACTCCGACGTCTGGCCCACTTGCAGCGCCACGGCGCCGAGGTCCATCAGTTGGTTCTGGTCGAGTTGGAGTCCCGTGCGTTCGAGCGCCTTGAAACCGGAGACTTCGCTGCGGAGCGTGTAGCGTCCGGGAAGGAGGTTAGCCAAGCGAAAACGGCCATCGATAGACGTGGTGGTCTCGCGGACCACGAGGCTCTTGGCTTCATCAGTTGCCGTGACCTTGGCGTTGGGAATCACGCCGCCTTGGGGGTCAGTGAGAATCCCCTGGATAGTGCCGGTTTGTGCAAACGCGGCCATCGACACGGAAAGGGTGACAAGACAGAGTCTGAGTGTTGACATTCGTTACGACCTCTTGAAAGAACCTGTGAAGCGAATCGGTTTTTCCAGTGTAGCAATCGCGGCTACCAGGCGTCGCGGTTCGTGATGGAGACCCGGAACGGCGGCTTGGCTCGTTCGGATTCCTGCATTTCATAGGTCTGAGCGGTCTTCGCCGGATCGTAGCCGCGCCAGAGCCAGGCGAGCGATTCGGGCAGATCCATGGCGCCTTGGGCGATCGCGTGGAGGCTGGTACCGAAGCGGAAATGGAAGTCGTATTCGCGGAGCTTCAACATATTGGCCAGTTGAATATTGTTGAGCGGCCAGCTTCCGGCGCGGCTCTCGCCATCGTCGGCCCCATCGGAGAGCCACACGCGCAGGTTCTTCTTCGGCTCGCGGCCAACCTTATAAGAGACGATATAGCCGCCATCGAGATGCTCTTCGGGTTTCCATTGCAGAGCCGTGTAGCTGCCGATGTGCGATAACACGCGGCTGAACTGATCCGGGTAGTGCCAGGCTGCGTTGAATGCGCAGATGGCTCCGGAGGATGCTCCGGCGATGGCGCGCGAGTAGGCGTCGTGGCGGAGCTTGTAGCTCTTCTCGACATCGGGCAGCACCTCTTCGAGCAGGTATTTGCCGTAAGTGGGCGAAACCGTGTCGTACTGGACGCTGCGCATGCGCGTGCCGCCCGAGCCCGGTTGAATCAGCACGTGAACCATCGGCGGAATCGTGCCGCGAGCGACGAGGTTGTCGGAGACGATCTGCAGGCGAAGGCGTACGAGGTCCTGCGTGCCGACGATGGTTTCGCCGTCTTGCCAGACCATGAGGGGCGCGCCGTTGGCGGCGTCGACTCCGGGGTTCGTGTAGACCCAGTAGTTCGCCGTCATGCCCGGATAGATTTTCGAAGTGAGCGTCTTCTTCTCAGAGAGTTTGCCGCGCGGCACGCCGGCGAGCGGGTAGGAATCGGGATTGTACCCGGCGACTTCATATGAGCCGATCGGCTTGCCGTTTCCGTCGAGGTATTGATATTGATGCGTGACTCCGAGCCGCAAGGTGCGGAGCAGGTAGTAATAATTGGTCCCTGCCACGGGTTTCATTGGGAGGGCGGGCTGCTTGTCGATCGAGACCTTGGCGGGCGTGGAGCTTTCGACGGCGAAAAGGAAGTCCTGACCCCAGACGATGACGCCGTCGCGGCCTTTCAACTCGGGGAGGCCGTGGCCGAGGAGCGTGGCGAGAGTGGGCGAGTGATTGCGTGCAGCTTCGACGATTTCCTGGATTGGATTCTGCGCCAGAAGGGAAAATGCGAGGGCGGCGGCGAGGAACACCCGAGTGGTCGTGGACATGGTTATCAGGTTAGCGGATGAGGAATCGGAGCCGTCCTGTAGTATGATCGGCGTGGGAGGAGTTTCTTTTGCCCCGAATTCTTGTACTGTTGTTTGCCGGTAGCGTTCTGCTGCCAGCCGCGATCGTCGAGACTTACGATTTGCATTGGGAGATAATGACGCCGACGACGGGCGGTGGCGGGCAGACAATCGATGGTCCGTCGAACATGGACTTCTCGGCGACCTTTGGCTCGGCGACGTTCCGCGCCCGGGGATTGCTGCAACTCCTGGATGGCTCGACGCCGCTGACGCTCGGGACACCGCTCACCAACGCGCTCACGTTCCGCTTCACGGATGCGACGATCGAATGCACGGGAACCGGAAGCTGCGGCGGAGTCGGGATCGTGATGTATGTCTATCCTCACTTCGCCGGAACGCAAACGGCTTTTCGGGCAATTGCGGGCATCGATGGAACGGTGAGTCCGCAATATACGATCAGTTGGTCAGCAGGCGCACCAGGGCTGGGTTCCGATTTCAGCCCCATCACGACCACGACGTTCAACCGTACTACATCCACTTCGGTGCAACTCAGCTTCAACAGCGGGGAACAACGGCCGCAGATGTTCCTGACGTTGGCGCCATTCAACATGCCCGCTGGGACGACGATCAGTCTTCCCGGAAGCTTCTGGATCCAGCAGGACCCCTCGCCCGCACCGGGTCCGATTCCGGAACCGAGCTCGGCGCTGGCTGTCGCGGGCGGCCTTGGCTTGCTCGCGTTGCGCCGGGTCGCAAAGATCGGCAAGCGCTAACATCGATACTTGCCCGCCAACGAATATCGCTCGCTCGCATTGCTGTGCATCCTGGCAGGCGCCGTGCTCCTCACCTTCAACTGGGGCTGCCTGACCATCACACTGATCTTTCGGCGCGTCTGGCGTCCCCTGCCGTTCATAGCCGGAGCGCTCGCGGGACTCGGGCTCTATCTACTCGGCCACGCAGCAACGTCGCGCAAGTGGTGGGTGCCTGTACTCATCGACTACGGCTTCTGGTTCCACGCCGTCGCGCTCAGTCAACGCGTAACTCGACGATCGTAGCTCCCGCGCCGCCTTCGTTCTGCGGAGCTTCGAAGTAGCGGTTCACCATCGGGTGGCCCTTCAGCATCTCCGCGATGGCGCGCTTGAGAATGCCCATACCGTGTCCGTGCACGATGCGCACACGCTCCACTGAAGCGAGGGACGCGTTGTCGAGGAACTTGTCCACTTCTTCCACCGCTTCATCGGCGCGGCGGCCGATGAGGTTGATCTCGCGAGCGACGGGCGCGGCCTCGCGCGGCGCGCCGCGGAACGACACGCCCTTGGGAAGCTTGCCGGTGGCGGGGGCATCGGGCAGCACCTCCACTACGTCTTCAAGCCCCACCTGCATCTTCAGGAAGCCGGCTTCTACTTCGATCTTGTCCGCAGCGATCAGCCGCTTGATGCGAGCGGGTTCGCGAACGCCGCGCAAGCGCACGCGCATGCCTTCCTTGAGTTCGAGCTTCGGCGCGGCTTCGGCCGGAGGCGCGGTGCGCAGCGCGATCTCCACTTCCTCCCGCATCTCGCGACTCGCCTGCGCCACTTTGCGGACGGACTGCTCGGTGAACTTCTTCTGCGAGGCAGAATCGGCGAGCTTGTCGATCGTCTGCCGCGCCTTCGACTCGAACTCGCGCACCAGAGCTTCAGTGCGCTTCTCGAGTTCGCCGATCTTGGCGGCTTCGCGCTTTTCCGCCGCCGCCTTCCACTGTGCCTGCTCCGCTTCGAGCGTCGTCCGCGTAGCCGCAAGTTCCTTCTCGCGCTGCGTGACGGCTTCCAGGCGCTGTTCGAGCAGCTTCAACAGGCGCGCCAAGTCGCGCTGATTCCCGGAAAGCGCGGCTCGTGCGTACTCGATGAGATCGAGCGGAAGGCCGTTTCGCTGGGCAATGTCGAGTCCGGCGGATGCGCCCGGCACGCCCACGCGCAAAACATAAGTGGGCGCGAGTGTTTCTTCGTCGAAACTCATTGACGCGTTGACCACGCCCTCGGTCGTGGCCGCGTAGACCTTGGGCGCCACCAGGTGCGTGGAGGCGAGCGCGAACGCGCCCACACGGCGGATGCGATCGATGATGGCGACGCCGAGCGCACCGCCCTCGTCGGGATCGGTGGCGCGCCCCAACTCGTCGAGCAGCACCAGAGACTCGCGCGTGAGGTCGCCGAGCATCTGGCGGATGCGGGCGATGTGCGCGGAGAACGTGCTGAGGCTCTGTTCGAGCGACTGATGGTCGCCGATGTCGGCCAGCACTTGATCGAACAGCGGCAGTTCGGCTTTGGCCGCGGGCACGGGGAGTCCGCTCTGCGCCATGAGCGCCAGCACTCCGATGGTCTTGAGCGCTACGGTCTTTCCGCCCGTGTTCGGTCCGCTGATCAGCAACGTGTGAGATGAACCCTCGAGCGTCAGCGTGAGCGGGACTACAGCCTTGTTTTGCCGCTTCAGCACGTCCATCAACAAGGGATGCCGCGCGGACTCGACATGCAGGCGCGGCGAGTCTGCCGGACTGAAGACCGGGATCACGCAATCGAAGTCGGCGGCGAAGCGGGCTTTGGCGAAGACAACTTCCAACTCGCCGAGCGCATCCACTGTTGTGGCGATGCTGCCGGCGGCTTCGCGAAAGCGGCCGGTGATCTCCTCGAGAATGCGGAAGATCTCGCGCTGCTCCTGCTCGCGCAAGCGCACCAAATCATTGTTCAGCGAAACTGTTTCAAACGGTTCCACGAACAATGTATGGCCGGTTCCGCTGGCCGCGTGGATGATCCCCTGGATCTTGGTCTGCTTGCCCGCCACCACCGGCAGCACGAAGCGCTCACTGCGGATAGTGACGAACTCCTCTTGCAGCACGCCGTCATCGCGATGGGCGCGCAGGAAGCGGCCGAGCGATTCCTGAATCATCCGCTGCTGGCGCTCCATGTCGCGGCGGATGCGGTTGAGCGCCACGCTGGCGTGATCGGACACCGTGCCATCGGGCTCGATTTTTCCGGCTACCTCGCGCAGCAGCGGGCGGAACTCGGCGATGGCGGAGGCGCGCGCGCCGAGCCGCGGGAAGCGCGAAGATGCGGCCGAGAGAATGGCGCGGATGTCACTGGCGCGGTCGAGCAGCGAGATCAACTGGCGGATCTCCGGACCTTCGAGCACCACGCCGCCCACGGTGAGTTTGGCCACGGCTTCGGAGACATCGGGCATCGAATCGAACCGCAGCCGGACGGCGGCTCCGCGTTGCGCGGTCTGCGGGCGTGAGGCGGAGTCCTGGTAGGCGAGCGCTTCGGCGGTTTCGGCGTGCGCGTCTTCGAGCGCTCCGCGATCGCACACGGGCTCCACCGACGCGAGCGCTTCATGTCCGGCGGCGCTCGACACGTAGCGTTCCACCAGCGCCCGCACGGCGTCGAATTCGAGGAGCTCTGCGCTCGAGTTGGTCATTGCTTCTTCTGGTACCACGCGCACAACGGACCTGCTCCGGCGTTCGTCGCTTGGCGCTTTCCTTCGCGCTTGGCGCCACGCCTCCGCGGCCTGTGCTCTTCCCGGGACCACGCGGACAACGGACGTGCTCCGGCGCTCGTCACCCGGCGAGTTCCTTCGCGCTTGGCGCCCCGCCTCCGCGGCCTGTGCTCTTCCCGGGACCACGCGGACAACGGACGTGCTCCGGCGCTCGTCACCCGGCGAGTTCCTTCGCGCTTGGCGCCCCGCCTCCGCGGCCTGTGCGCTTCCCGGGACCACGCGCACAACGGACGTGCTCCGGCCTTCGTCACTTGGCGCGTTCCTCCGCGCTTGGCGCCCGGCCTGTGGGCTTCTGCGGACCGTACTTGTCGAACGTGCGCTCGATCACGGCGAGCGTGCCTTCGGTGAGCTTCAGTTCCGGCAGTTGCTTGCGCTTGAACCACTGGGCTGCCTGCGAATCGTCCACCGGCTCGCAGTTCGCCGCCGGTGGGTTTGCACAGGTAGTCGATGAGGACGTAGTGATACTCGGGCTTGCCTTCTTTGTCGCGCATGATCCGCTCAGATTTCCACCACGGCCGCCGGCTTCACTTCGAGCCCCGTCTCTTCGAGCACCTCACGCCGGATGGCGTCAGCCAAATGCTCACCGGTTTCGAGCACGCCGCCGGGTAGCGACCAGTATCCGCGCAACGGCTGCCGGCCGCGCTGCACGAGTAGAATCGAGTCGCGCTTGAGAATGAGAGCGCCCACGCCGACGATGGGGCGCTTGGGGTAGCGACGCGAATCCTGTTTCTTCGGTGCCATCAAATGAGAAAGGCCCCCGGCCATCGGGAGCCCTTTTTCCAAGTGTAGCAAGGCCTTCAACGCGCGGCCCTCGCGCGCTCCTTGTCGAGCAGTACGCGCTTTCGTTCCGCGCCCCAGCGATAGCCGCCCATCTCGCCGGTGCCTCGAATGACGCGATGACACGGGATCGCGAGCGCCACTCGATTCGACGCGCAAGCCCGCGCCACCGCTCGCGCGGCACGCGGATGTCCGATCGCTTCGGCCACTTCGCTGTAGCTTTCCACCGATCCCGAGGGGATCTGCTGCAGATAGCGCCACACGAGAAGCTGAAACGTAGTTGCCCGAATATGTATTGGGACGCGGAGGTCCGCTTCTTGGCCCTCGAGATAGCGGTTGAGCGCTTCGATCCAGGCCGCGAAGGCTGGCGGAGGAGGATCGGGCATGGGCTGGATGCGCGCTTCCGGGTACTCGGCGCGAAGGCGCGCGAGCAGGTCCGATTCGCGCTCGCCGAACTCGAGGAAGCAGAGTCCGCGGTCGGTGGCTCCGATCATCATGAGTCCAAGCGGGGTCTTCGCCAGGGCGTGCGTGATCTCCACGCCGCGTCCGCGCTCGCGATACTCCATCGGCGTCATGCCGAGTCGCGAGTCCGTCTTCTCGTACACTCGGCTGAGCGAGCCGAATCCGGCATCGAAGATCGCGGCGGTGACGCCGTCGGCTGAGGGCTCGCGCAGGAGCGATTTGAAGTTGCGCATACGGCGTTGGTCGAGATACTGCTTGGGGCTGACGCCGACTATGGCCTTGAAGCTGCGCTGCAGGTGATAAGGACTGAGCTGCGCCTGGCGGCCGAGATCGGCGAGCGTGAGCGAATCGGCGGCATGCTCGTCGATGAAGCGGCACAGCGCGAGGATGCGGCTCGTGAGCGGGTCCTCACCCGCGGCGGCGAGTGGGCGGCAACGAAGGCAAGGCCGAAGCCCGTCTTGCTCGGCTTCGCGCGGGGTGGCGTAGAAGCGGACGTTCTCGCGGCGGGGAGGTCGCGCGGCGCAACTAGTGTAGTGTCCAGCAAATAGCTGGACAGGACAGGCCATTCTCGAGTACTCTTGGGAATGCCCTCCCTTGAGATCCTCTTCTGACAGACAGGCCAGCTCCAACAATGGGTGAATGCTCACGGCACTCCTCAGCAAGTAGCCCTCCGTTGCCGCATTGTGCTGGCGACGGCTGATGGCAAGTCCGACGTCACCATCGCCGAGCAGTTGACGGTGAATCGGAAAACGGTATTTGTATGGCGCGCCCTTTGCCGAAATGCGGTTGGACGAATTGTGGGAGATTGCGCCCGGGCGGGGCCGCAAACCCGCCTACGACAGCGACAAAATCGCCGCCGTGGAAAACGACGCTGCGAGTCAAAGCCGGAGGGAATGACGCACTGGAGTTGCCGCACGATGGCCAAGTCAAGGCATCAGCAAGTCCACCGTGAACAACATCTGGTTGGCACACAATCTCGACCCATCGGACGACCACAACCTCTCGCAAAGGACCAAGTTTCGAGAAGATGACGATGTCATTGGCCTGTATCTGAATCCGCCCGAGCAGGCCATCGTTTTGTGTGGACGAAGGGGCCGGATTTGAGCATGGATCGGGCCAACCAGTTTGCCGATCAAGAAGGGACGTTGCGGGACAATGACCCACGACTACAAGCGCAACGGCACCACGACGTTGTTTGCCGCCTTAGATACGTTGCAGGGCAAGGTGATCGGCCAGTGCTACCAGCGGCACCGGCATCAGGAGTTCCTCAAGTTTCTACGGATTCTGGACAAGGGATTTCGGCAAGGTCCCACTCCACCCTGATCATGGACAACTATGGGACCCACAAACACGAAAACGTTCGCAACTGGCTCCAGCGCCATCCTCGCTTCGTGCTTCATTTCGTCCCACCAGTTCCAGTTGGCTGAATCTGGTCGAACGCTGGTTCGAACTGGATGCGAAGGCCATCAAGCGCGGAGTCTTCCGCAGTGTCGAGGATCTGAAAAGCGCCATCGAAGCATTCTTGGCGGCATGGAACAAAGACCCCAAGCCCTTCGTGTGGACTGCCACCGTGGACTCCATTACGGAAAAGCTCTCCCGTTGCCGTCAGACTTTGGAGAAAGTCCAGCCTGGGTGCACGCTCCCTAAGACCAGGAAGAAGAAACGGTAGCTGTCCAGTCATTTCGCGGACAGTACACTAGGGCGGCAGTAGACGCCGGTGGTGATTACGCCGTAGAAGAACGCGCCGTCTTCGTTGGCATCGCGTGCGAGCACGGCGCGCCAGCAGCGATCGAGGTCGAACGTCATTGGCGCACCTCGCTCGCGGGCCTGCTGGTTCCCGTGCCTTGGCGCACGAGCTTCATGAAGTCCGATTCGGCGAGGCGCGATGGATGCACCTCTCCGCTGAGCCCGAAGAAGCGGCAGAACGACATGATCAGCGGATTCCACCGGACCGGATCGATATGCGGCCGCGGTCCGTCACCGGTGAGCAGGCTCTCGTCCACGTGCAGCCGCTCGATGTGAACCTCGAACACGTTCGCGTTGACGTTCTTTCCGAACGCGCGGTACTCATGAACGCGGCCTTCCATCTGCACCGGGCACTCGAGCACTCGCGGCGCCGCTACCGTTTCCGACTCGACCGGGGTCAGCCCCGCAACGCCGAACTTGTCTCGTTCGTAGCGGTAGCCCCACTCGAGCTTGCGTCCAGGCACGGGATTCTTGCCGGTGGTCATCGCCAGGCGGTCCACATTCGTGACCTGTTCGGCGGACGGAAGGTTGATGACGCACTCGCGAGTCCGAATCAGGTTGTCGGAGGTCTGCCCCATTTGGCCGAGTCCCAGGATACAGGTCCACCCGAGCCACCACGCCGAGGACATCGGCGCGAGGTTCGGAGAGCCGTCTTCATTCAGGGTACTGATGAGCGCCACCGGCGTTCCGAAGTAGAGGATCGTTGGTTCGATTGTTTTGTGCATGGTTCGAGCTTACGGGTAACGCGCGCGGCGAAACATCCGAATCTTGCGGTCGAATTCAGGACAAGAAAAAAGGGCTCCCGTTGCGGGGAGCCCTCGTTGGTGAGCAATGAAGCTCTTCGTTATTGGGCGCGTTTGGCGGTGGCTTCCACGTTGCGCTCGCCCATGGCGATGTTGAGTTTGAGGGAGTCGCCTTCGAGCTTGCCCTTGTAGGCGATCTTCATCTCGTTGCCGTTGAAATTGCGGACTACGTTGAACGACACTTCGTCGCCGCTCACCTTGCCGTCTTGAATCGCGGTGTCGCCCATGCGTCCGGAGACCGTGCCCGTAAGTTTGTCGCCATCGGCCTTGAGCGTCAGCGTGTTCTCGACCGTGTTGCCATTGCGGCCGGCCATCGAGTATTTCCACTTGCCCGAAACGTCGCCGGCAAAGGCGAACGTCACCATCATCGCGGCGGCCAGCAAAAACCGAAAAAGCTTCATGTGATTCTCCTTGCTTTGGGGCTTGGCTTTGGGGCCCCCGAACAGAATAGACGATTTCGCGCCGAAGCACGGTTACGGGATTTATCCCTCTTAATACTGCACTGCGCCTTTGACGCCGAGCCTCACGCGATACACCGAGCTTTGCGCAGTGACGTAGAGCGTCTGGAAATCCGCGTCACCGAAGGCGCAGTTGCGCGGCGGCTCTGAGATTTCGATCTGATGCACGAGCTTTCCTTGCGGCGAGTAGACGTCCACTTTGTTCGCGGTGACGTAGAGATTGCCGCGCTCGTCGAGCCGAAGGCCATCCGGCGGACCGTCGATGCCCGAGATGAACACGCGCTCGTTCGAAGACACGCCTTTGTTGTCGAGATCGTAGGCGTACACGGCGCGTTCGTCTGAGTTGGTGACGTAGAGTACTTTGCCATTTGCGGTAAGGGCGATGCCGTTGGGGCGGCCTTTCGGTTTCGCCACCAATTCGATGGGCCCTTTGGGAGGGATGCGATAGATGCCAAAGAAGTCGAGCTCGCGCCCTTTGGATTGGTTGCCGAACGCGGGATCGGTGAAGTAGGCGTTGCCATCGCGCCGCACGGCGATGTCGTTGGGCGCGTTCAAGCGCTTGCCTTCCCACTTGTCGGCGAGCACTTCCACGGCTCCCTTCTTGTCGGTGCGGATCACGCGGCGTCCGCGCGTTTCGCATGTGTAGAGGTTGCCCTTGGCGTCGTAGGCATTGCCTCCGGCGCCGCCGGAATTCTGGCGCAGTTCCACCGGCTTCTCACCTGGCGCGAGCTTCCAGATCTTGTTGGCCGGCACGTCGCTCCACACGAGAAAGCCGTCGCGGGACCAGGCGGGTCCGTCGGTGAACGTGTAGCCGGCGCCGACTTTTTCCACGCGGATCTCGGAGAAGTCCGGGGCTTGCGCGGCGAGCACGGCGGCGAATGCGAGTGTGGCTCTCGACACGGCGGGAAGCATCAGGTTTCAGTCTAGCTTGCGGGCGCCGCCTCTGTTCGCATCGGTCGCAGGCCGAGGCGGATGGCTTTGATTTGTGCGTTGGTCCAAGCGGCTTCGGCGGCCATGCGGCGGATGTCGGTGTCGAATGCGAGTTGCGCGGCGGTTTGGGTTTGTTTTTTCAGCTTGGCTGAGTCGGCGAGCGGGGGCAGAACGTCTTCCGATTGGCGGAGGGCCCGCTCGGTCTGGAGCTTGCGCAACTCGTTCAGAGCACGATAGTAGGCGCGCTCGAAACGGCCGGCATATTTGGCGTATCGATCGAGCTTGGCTTCGTTTTGTTCGAGGAGGGCCTCGGCTTCGAGCCGGCGGGAGGCTTCGATTTTCCAGGCGGCCTGGACGAGGTTCGAGAAGATGACTTCTTCGTTGACACCCTGAGGTTGCAGTTCTTCGCGTTGGAGTTCGAGGAAGATTTCGAATTCGAGTTGGTGCTCAGGTGCGACGGTGAAGGTGGCGGTGAACAGGCCGTGGGTGGTGGCATTTTTCGACGAGACTGCCTTGCCTTCGGCGGTGCGAGGACCGGTGGAGTGCTGCGCGTTGGCGCGGTTGGTTTCGGTTTTGAGAGCGGTGCTCATGGTCCCAGGAATATCGCGAGGGGGTGAATCGCCGACAAAATCGATCCCGGCAAGTGAAGGAAGGATTGGAGGTTACGAAATTTTCAGTACACGGGATCGCATAGGTTAACTGGGTCAGGATTTGGCGTATGCTGATGGGACTTTCGTGTTCCCTCGAGTCCTGGAAGAGGCTCGGCGGCGGACTCGAGTTCTGTTTGTTGGGCCGGGGACAAGGCGTTGAGGAAGTCGAGCCCGGTGCGGCGTTGCACTTCGGCAATCGAGCACGCGAAGTTGGCAAGCGGCTCGGCGGGATTGTATCCGTTGGGAAGAATTGCGGCGAAGGCATGGAGTGCCTGTCCACGACCAGCGACGACCACCTTGAAGAGCTGACAAGGCACGGCGACCTGGTTGGCTCCGATACGCGCGTCGTCAGGGCAGAAGATGGGTCCGGTGAAGACGAGGACGAAGTCTGTCTCGGCAGCAAGCTTGCGTACGGCGGATTCGAGCACGCGCCATTTTCCCGAGTTGAGCGCGGCGTTTTGTGGAACGGCGTTCGAGAGCAGGAAGGAATCGCGGAGCGCTTCTTCGCTCCAAGTCATGTCCGCCGCGGGGACCAGGTGGCCGCGAGACAGCCCGCTGTTGCGGTAGTCGGAATCGGAGGCGCCTGGTTGCGCGAGAGCGCGGTCCTGGCGGAAGTGACGCGGACGTTGCGCCTGGCCGTCAAGACGCTCGGGAGTGATCTCGTAAGCGGTCCACACGGGGACGCGGAGGGAGGAGCTATGGCAGAGGACGAATGCAGAGCGGATGGCCAGTTCCTGGCCGGGGAGTTCGCAGGCGGGGAGACCAAAGCGGTCCGGCTGAGCGAGGAGGGCGTGAGCGGCGAGGGCAAGGAGCAATTGCGTGCGCACATTCATCTATCGGAATGTTTGAAACGTTTCTTTAGAGATTTGTTCGATTTAGCGGCAGAAATCCGCCGATCCGCTCAGAGCCAGCAGTCGATCGCGCAGTGTCGGCTGCGAATGCGCGTGTTCGAACCGGCGCTAACGGGCTTGGTGTCTCGCGGAGTGTCGCAGGAGGGGCAGGCGCTGCTGAAGAACAGGGCCGCTCAATACGAGATCGTGGCGGTCCTTTGGCGGGACGGAACGTCCCTCAGCGGACCACAGGTCCGCCCTACCAAGCCGGCCACCGTGCACTGCCTCAGGCTTTGGAGCGCGCGGCCTTGGCTTTCGCCCAATCCAGCAGGCGCCGGATCGGAGGAACGTAGTCGGCCAGGATCACCAAGCCCGGAATGAGAAAAATCCACCCTGGCATGATCGGAAGGATCAGCCCGATGATGCCGAGCAAGCAAAGGCCGATGCCGGTGACGATACGAAACACGGTCCTGAACAAGAAGTGAGGGTCCCCTACTATTATCGGCGGAAGCGGGCCCGCGCCTTACTCGAACAGCCCGAAGGTGAACACGTCGCTGGCCGTTAGAATCGTCACGTACTGCTTGCCGCCCACCATATATGTGACGGGTGAGGCGTAGAGATAGTTCCCTGTCGCGAAGTGCCAGAGGTCCTTGCCGGTTTTTGCGTCCACCGCGACGAGGTTGCCGTCGTCATCGCCGGTGAACACGACGCCGCCCGCGGTGGATACCGTGCCCGCCCACATGATACCCGGACCCGGCATCGGATACTCCCACTTGATGTCGCCGCTCAGCACGTCGAGCGCGCGCAGGTAGAACTTGCCGGGCTCGGTGGGGATCCCTTCGTTGCCTGTACCGCGAAAACCCGAAGCCGGCACAGGCTCCTTGGCCGAAGCCACGATCAGGTCACACTGCTCGAGCGTCACCACATAGAAGAGCCGCGTGGAGGGATCGTACGAGGGACCCATCCAGTTCGACGCGCCGCGAACCGACGGGCACACCTTCACGCCCGCCGGAGTCGGGATCTTCTCGGGCAGGATCTTTGGACGGCCTTTATCGTCGAGGCCGGTGGTCCAATCGAGCTTCTTGACGAATGGCTTGCCGAGCAGGAATTCGCCGGTGACGCGATCGAGGATGTAGTAGAAGCCGTTGCGGTTTGCCTGCACCAGCAACTTGCGCGGTTTGCCGCGAAACGCGGCGTCGAGGAGGACGATGGGCTCGTTGGCGTCCCAATCCCAGACGTCGTGGGGTGTGGTCTGGAAGTGCCACTTCAGTTTGCCGGTATCGGCGTCGAGCGCGACGATGCAATCGGAGTAGAGGTTGTCGCCGGGGCGGCGGCCGCCGTAGAAATCGGGCCAAGGATTTCCGGTGGGCCAATACAAAATGTTTAAAACAGGATCGTACGATCCCGTGGTCCAGGTGGGAGCACCGCCCATTTCCGCCGGAAAGCCGCCCCAGGTTTCCGAGCCGGGTTCGCCCTTGGCGGGTACGGTCCAGAAGCGCCACACTTCCTTGCCGGTGTCCGGATGGAGCGACGCCACGAAACCACGCTGGCCCGATCCGCCGCCGGCCACGCCCACGAGAATGCCGTTGCGGATCGCAAGCGGCGCGATCGAAGTGGTGTAGCCGCCCACGAAGGAAGCGTACTCAACGTCGAACACGAGGTTGCCGGTCTGGCGATTCAGCGCGATGAGATGGCAGTCGGCGGTGGCGAAGTAGACCTTGTCGCCCAAGATCGCCGCGCCGCGATTCACGCGCGTGCCCTTGGCTCCGGCTGCGCGAAAGTGCCACACCTTGCGTCCGGATCGCGCATCGAGTGCGAACATCTCATTGGTGTTCGTGATGTACATCAAGCCGTCATGGACGATGGGCGAGGCTTCGAGTTTCTTGGCGTCGTCGACGTGGAACACCCACTTGGTTACCAGCGAGCGAGCGTTTCCGGCGTTGATCTGGGTGAGGGGCGAGTGGCGCGTAGCCGCGTAGTCGCCGTTGTAGGTAAGCCAATCAGAGCTAGGCGATTTCCCGATGGCGGCCGGTGTCACCTGTGCGGCGAGCATGGCTGGCAGAGTGGCGAGTAGCAGGAGCTTCATCGGCCGTCTCCTTCGAATTTCCGGGTGGATTGGCGCGCGAGGAAAGCGAGCAGGTCCGCGACGTGCGCGGGATCGGCGGCGGGCATCATCGATTGGTCCATCACTTCGAACTTGGCGAGCGAGGAGCGGTCAAGCAGGTGGAGCTTGCCGCTTTTGTCCATGAGTTGCACGGTGTAGTTATCCCAATTTCTGGCGACACCGCGCAGTGTGGCGCCGCTCTTCAAGGCGGCCGCCGCGGCGCGATAACCTTCTTCGATCCGCGCCGAAGGCTTGGTGATCGATTCGCGAATCTGATGCAGGGTCCGTTCGGCGCCGGTGTTGGAAAGATCCGGTCCAGGGTAACCGCCTTGGCCCAAGATCATGTGGCACCCGGAGCACTTCCCTTCTCCGAAGAAGATGCGTTTCCCGCGCTCGGCGTCGCCGGGCACCTTCATGGAGAACCCGGGCGCGGTGAGTGACCGGACGAACGCGGCGATCTGCCACACCTTGTCGTCGGGCAGCGGGAAGTTCGGCATGCTGGTTCCGGGCAACCCGTTCTTGATCGAGTGGAACAGGTTGTCGTCAGCCAGGCGGGAGGCACGGCCGGAGAGCAGGCTCGGACCCTGGCTGCCTTCGCCCATCGGTCCGTGGCAGCCGGAACACGAACCCATGTAGATTTGTTTTCCCGCTTCGATGGCCGCCGGGTCAGTGGGAACCTTGGCCGCGTTCGCCAAAGCGAGCGCGATGAAGAGGAGGATCGCCAAGTGCATTTCGACATGATATCCCGGCTGGCTGCAATCCTGTTCGCTTTGGCTAGCGGGCACTGAAGTACCTACCGGCACGCTGAAGCGTGCGCCACATCGGGAGCGGGACTAAAGTCCCGCGCAGGCTAAAGCCTGCCCCACACGTGGGCTGAAATCTTCGCGGCCGGCGAAGAAACTGAAGGATAGTAGGACACACTGTGTTAGTACAAGGCTGCGAACGAGGTTCCAAGTGACGTGATAGATCCAAAATGGGGCTCGGCGGCGTATCATCCAAGCGATGATCTTCGTGACCGGAGCGACGGGCTACCTGGGGCGGCCGCTGGTGGAGCGGCTGGTGAAGCGCGGCCACCGCGTGCGCGCGCTGGTGCGGCGCGGGTCGGAACGGAAGCTCCCGCGTGGCGCCGAAGCGATCGCTGGGGATCCGCTCTCGCTCGGCGATGTGGAGGCCGCGATGCCGGCGGGTGCGTGCGTCGTGCAGTTACTGGGAACGCCGAAGCCCTCACCGTGGAAAGGCAAGGAATTCCAGGCGGTGGACCGCAAGTCCGCGCTCGCCACCATCGAGGCGGCACACCGTAGGGGCGCGACGCACTTCGTCTACGTAAGCGTGGCGCATCCGGCGCCGATCATGCGCGACTACATCGCCGTACGCGAAGAATGCGAGCAAGCACTGCGGCGGACCGGGGTTCCCGCGACGATCCTGCGGCCGTGGTACGTGCTCGGTCCAGGACATTGGTGGCCCTACGCGATCCTTCCGGCGTACTGGATGATGGGTGCGATCCCGCCGACGCGAGAAACCGCAAAGCGGCTCGGACTGGTGACGCACGGGCAGATGATCGAATCGCTCGTCTGGGCTATTGAAAACCCGTCGCCTGAATGGCGCGTGCTCGACGTGGCGGCGATCCGGGCCGGAAAATACGAAGGGGAACCGGTTGCCCGGTCCCCCATGGTGGCTTGAATCAGTTGTTGGCGCGCGAGGCGGTCAGTCCGGGATCACGAGCACGTCACCGGGATGGATGATCGTGTGCTCGTTCTTGAGACGGTCCGGATTGCCGGCGACGATCTTCGGATACTGAGCGCCGTTGCCGTAGAACTCGGCCGCGATCTTCCAGAGCGAGTCGCCGGGCTGCACGGTGTAGGTGCGGGTCTCGGGCGCCGGCGGAGCGAGGCTCTCGTCGATCGAGAGATCGCAGATCAGGTCGCCGTAGCCGGGGTCGACCAGCTTGATCTGGTTCCAAACGTCGTTCTTCACGTCTTCCGACGGGCATGCGCCGCCGATGAAGAGCTTGTTGTCCTGCACGTGGAGGTGGGCCAGACGCACACCTTTTTGTGGAATGAGGTTCAACACCGACTGGTACTTGAGTTTGAGCTCGTCTATGCGTTCCATTGCTGACTCCTTGTGTCGAGAGGCCTTCTCAGAGTCTCTGATTATAGCAACCCGGGCCCTCGCGGCCCCTTCATGGTACCCTTTTATGGCTGGATATTCTGAGGATCCGATGGGGCATAAAGAGCCGGAAAGACCGGCCGAGTCTTCGCGTTGCTGACAATGGTCAAGCCGTTCTGTGTATTGCGATCCGGGCTTCGTTGGACGCCCGTTGGAGGGAGCTGATTGCTCAACCGCCTGGTTCCGTCGGCCATCCTGGCTCTGGTGGTCGCCGAAACCCTCCTGATTGTGAGCGCGTACGTTCTGGCGGCGTACATGCTCTCGTCCACCGATCCGATGGTGTGGCTGCTCTACGAAGACGGTCTCATTCGCATCGGCGTTCTGGTGGCTGGGATCCTGTTCGGACTCTATCTCCAAGACCTCTACTCTGACCTCCGTGTGGGCAAGCGGATCGCGCTGTTCCAGCAGATCAGCCTCGTGATCGGCCTGGCGTTCCTGATGCAAGCCTTGATCGGTTACGGCGCTCCCTCGCTTTTGCTGCCGCGTTGGATCATGATGTGCGGCAGCCTGCTGCTGCTGGCCGTGTTACCGCTCTGGCGGATCGTCTACGGCACGCTGGTGGAGCAGGGGCTGGCCGCCGAGCGAGTGCTTTTCCTCGGCGCCAACGATATCTCGCTCCAGGTGGCCGAGGCGGTGAGCGAACGTCCGGAACTGGGGCTTTCCGTATCGGGTTTCGTAGTGGAGCCAGAAGAGTCTGAGCGGCTGGGCAAGTGGAAGCGCCTCGGATCAGTGGACGAATTCCGCAAGATCGCCGATACGCTGCGGCCGGATCGCGTGGTGGTGGGAATGTCGGAGCGGCGGCAGAAACTTCCGGTGCTCGACCTGCTCGACATCAAATTCTCTGGCGTGCGTGTGGAAGAGGTAGCCGCCACGTTCGAGGCCGTCTTCAACCGCGTCTGCACGCAACAACTGCGTCCGTCGCAGTTGATCTTCTCGCATGAGTTGGGTCCGAGGCCCGGGACGCTGCAGATTCAGGCGGCCTACTCCTTCGCGCTCGCGCTGATTGGCGTGGTGCTGCTGGCGCCGCTGATGCTGATCGTGGCTGTGATCGTGCGGCTGACGTCGCCGGGTCCGGCGCTCTACCGGCAAAAGCGCGTGGGATTCAACAACGAGATCTTCACGGTGTTCAAGTTCCGGTCGATGCGGCAAGACGCGGAGGCCAAGAGCGGAGCCGTTTGGGCCACGCGCGACGATCCGCGCATCACGCCGCTCGGCAAGTTCCTGCGCAAGTCGCGCATCGACGAGTTGCCGCAGTTGTTCAACGTACTGCGCGGCGAGATGTCGCTGGTGGGTCCGCGGCCGGAGCGGCCGGAGTTCGTGTCGACCTTGAGCGAGAAGATCCCGTTCTACCGGCAGCGCCATTTCGTCAAACCCGGCATCACCGGATGGGCGCAGATCAACTACAAATACGGCGACACGATGGAAGACACCATCAAGAAGCTCGAGTACGATCTCTACTACATCAAGAACCTGACGCCCGCGCTCGACTTCTACATCATGTTCCACACGGTAAAGGTGATGCTGCTCTCGCGTGGCGCGCAGTAGAGCCACAATAGGAGAATGCAGCATTTCTCTGGCGCGCTGCTGATTGCGGCGCTCGCCTTCGTACCGGGGCTACCGGCTCAATCGTCGTCCAAAGACAAGATCAAGAACATCGACGCGCTGGCCAAGCAGGGCGATCCGGCGATCGAACAACTGCGCGGCTATTTCCAAGACAGCGATCCCAAGGTGCGGCGCGAGGCGGTGGACGCCATCGCGACCATTGGCGGAGCGAAGTCGCTCGATCCGCTGGTGGAGGCGGCGAAAGAGCAGGACGCCGAAGTGAGGCAACTCGCCGTGGATGGCCTGGTGAACTTCTACTATCCCGGCTACCGGCAAACCGGCATCAGCGGCAGTCTCAAGCGGCTGGGCCGCGGCATCAAGGGCCGGTTCACCGATACGAACGATCAGGTGATTCATCCGGCGATCGAGGTGCGCGCGGATGTGCGCGAGGCGATCGCGACGGCGGTTGGGCTCGGCGTGAACTACGAGACTCGAGCCGTGGCGGCTCGCGGCGCGGGCGTGCTGCGAGTGAAGGAAGCGAAGACGGCGCTGACCGATTCGCTCAAGACGAAGGACACGACGCTGATCTACGAGTCGCTGGTGGCGCTGCAGAAGATTCGCGATCCGGAGACCGCGCCGGCAGTGGAGTTCCTGCTGCAGGATCTGAATGAGCGGGTGCAGATCGCGGCGCTCGAGACGGTGGGGCTGCTGCGGAACCGGTCGGCGTCACCGGGGATCCGAGCGGCGATCACGCGCGCGCGGAATGGGAAGGTGCGGGCGGCTGCCGTGGGAGCGTTGGCGATGTTGGGCGACGAGAGCAACCGCTCCGTGTTCGACACCTACTACAGTGATCCGGACGATAATCTGCGGGCCGCGGCAGCCGAGGGCTATGCGCGCATCGGCAATCACGCGGATCTCGAGAAGGTGGAGCGCAATTTCGAGTCCGAGACCAAGATGAAGCCGAGGCTGAGTCTCGCGTTCGCGGCGGTGTCATTGGGCCGCACGAACATGGCGAAGTTCTCGCCGCTCGAGTACCTGGTGAACACGCTCAACAACTCCGGATATCGGAGTGTGGCAGCGGCGTTCTTGCGCGAGCTTTCGTATCGGAGCGACGTTCGGGAGTCCCTGTATCCGGGAATGGAGAGCCGCACTAAGGCGGAGAAGCAGGATCTCGCGGAGGCGTTGGCGTACACGGGGGATGCGAAGTCGGTGCCGGTGCTCGAGGCTCTGACGAAGGATCCGGATGGTGAGGTGAGCCAGGCGGCTTCGCGGGCGTTGGCGAGTGTCCGGGCGCGGGTGCGGTAGGGCGCTCCATGGCCGGGGACGATGAGGATTCCGATGTCCACAAGCGACAAGCCGAGGAGCTCATCGGCTGCGCGCCCTCCAACAACTACATAGCAATCGCCGATCTCACTGGTGAGTGGCTCCCTGGAATCCAGGCCGCCCCTTCCATTCTCCTTGCCTTCTCCGAAGCGGGACGCTACCTCGCCGCCGCGAGCGGTGCGCCCAATCCCCATCCCTGCCTCACGCACCTCGACGGACTCGATAAGCGTCTCGACGTCCTCGCCAACGAGCTCAACGCGCACCCTCATTTCCGCGAACCGTACGATGCCATCCGCGCCATCGCTGTACGACTCCGCGAAGAGGCCGTCCAGGCAACCTCCGGCACGCTCGGCAACCCATTCCGCGCAGGCAATCCTCTGGACCCCGAATTCGGCCCCGAGACCTTCCGCGGCCGCGACGGCTCCATCCGCGAACTCGAGGAAATCCTCGCCGACCCCTCACGCCGCTCCTCCATCCTCCTCCTCGCTCCGCGCCGCTGCGGAAAGAGCAGTCTCCTCAAGATGCTCCCTGCCAAGCTCCCGGACACGATCCCCGTCTACTTCGATCTCCAGAACCACGACGTCTCCACTAACGCGAAGTTCTTCGGCAACCTAGCCAAAGAAGCCGCAAAGCAAGCGAAGATCCATCGCCGCATCGACCTGCCATTGCTCGGCGAGAACCCCACGTTCGACCAAACGCAAGAATGGTTCGAGAAGCTTGACCAACTCCCCGAAGGCCGCCGCGTCCTCATCGGACTCGATGAGTTTCGCCGGCTCGAAGAGGTCTATCAAGGCACGCGCGCCGAACTGATCCAGTTGATGGGGCTGCTCCGCGCCACCATCCAGCATCGCCAGCGTGTGTTTCTGCTCGTCTCGGGCGACGCGCCCTTCGACGAACTCGACCAGGTCTGGAACGACCACTTCATCAACGCCCGCCCGGTCCGGCTCGGCTACCTCGATCGCGAGACTTCCATCGCGCTCCTGCACGCTCCCACCAAGGACTTTCCGAAAGACGCGATCCCGGAGGAGGTCGCGGCGGCCATCTACGAGCGGACTGGCGGGCAGCCGTTCCTGCTGCAGGCATTTGGATCTTCGCTGGTGGATTGGCTCGGGCAGCAGATGCGCACCGTCGCCACGCCAGCCGATGTAGCCATCGTAGAGCCACGCGTCCTCGACTGGGCCAGCACTTATTTCAGCGATCTCTTCGACAAGGCTCCGGATTACGCAAAGACCGCCATCGCTGCGTTAGGCGAACGCCGTCCCATTGAACTCGATGGGCCCACGCGCCGCTGGCTTGACCGCCGCTGCCTCCTCGACGCGAACAACGAACTCGCTGTGCCGATGTTCGCCGCGTGGTTGCGCTCGCAGGGCTACATCGCCAGCGCCGCCGCGGCATCGCAATAGCAACACGGGAACCTTCGGCTCGCCGGTTGCGTACACTCTGAGGAATGAGCCAACCCGCCCCCCGCGAGTACGGACTCGACTGGCTCCGTGTAGCCGCCTTCGGTGCGCTCATCTTCTATCACTCCGGGATGATCTTCGTCCCGTGGGAGTTCCACATCAAGAACCCGGAGATCGCGCATTTGCTCATCTACCCGATGCTGTTCTTCAACCGGTTCCGGTTGCCGCTGTTGTTCTTCATCTCCGGATGCGGCGTGGCTTTCTCGCTGCGCCGGCGCGGGTGGGGCGAGTTCGCGGGCGAGCGGTTGCGGCGGCTGCTCATCCCGGTGGTGTTCGGGATGTTCGTGATCATCCCGCCGCAGATCTACTATGAGCGGCTGCAACAGGGCGCCAAGTTCGCGAGCTACGGCGAGTTCTATCGCACCGTGCTCGAACTCGTCCCCTATCCGAAGGGATCGTTCAGTTGGCATCATCTCTGGTTCGTGGTCTACATTCTCGTCTACTCGCTCGTGTGCATTCCGGTGTTCGCGTGGCTGCGTGGGGACTCGGGCCGCGGCGCCATCGCTTCGCTGGCGCGGCTGTGCGAACGTTGGCCGGCAGCGATCTATCTGGTGAACGTACCCTCGATTGTGAACGCGCTGGTGTTGGGTCCGCGTTGGCCGGTGACCCACAACCTCATCGCCGATTGGGCGAACCTCGCCGGCAGCCTCATCACATTTCTGTGGGGATTTGTTTTTGCTTCGAGTCCCGCTCTGCTCGATCTGGTGGAGCGGCGGCGCAGCGAATTTCTTGCTGGCTGGGTTGCCTCGGTTGTCGTCTTCTTCGGCGTGCTCGTCACCGATACTCAGCCCGGGCCTTTCGCTTGGACTCTGATCAACGCCTACTACGGCATGTTCGCGATCTTCGCGTTGGTGGGATATGCGCGCGCAACGATCCACAGCGGGGGGGCGTGGCTGAGCTACGCGACCGAGGCGGTGTACCCGTTTTATATCGTGCACCAGACGATCATCGTCGCCGCCGGATACTACATCGTGCAGCAGGCCTGGAGTGTTTCTGTGAAGCTTGCGGTCACGATGGCGGTGACGGCGGCCGGGAGTTGGCTGGCGTTCGAGGTGGTGCGGCGGACGCGGGTGACGCGGCTTTTGTTTGGGCTGAAGCCGAGTAGCGGGACTGAAGTCCCGCGCAGGCTAGAGCCTGCCCCACAATCTGCTGGCGGCGACTAGCAACGCCGAGACCGCGGCCGACCACCAGAGGATTCGGCCGGGACCGAGAGCTTGGCCGAAGGCGAGGCGGAGCGAGTCGGGTCCATATTGGTTGGCGATCACGGCGACCAGGGCGGCGATGAAGAAGCCGGTGCGGATCCGCTGTCGCGCTGCTCCCGCAGAGCCGAGTCGCCGGGTGAGCCACAGCGAGAGTGCTGCCGAGAACCAACTCCACACGGCCGTGAAGACAGCCATCGCCACCACGACGGAGGGTTCGGGCAGGAGCCATTCAGGCGCATGGAACTGGCGATTGACCGCGACCACGCGCACCGCTGTCAGCGCGAACGATGAAGCAAAGCCGAAGGCCGCCCCGCGCAGCATGGCCGGGCGCGCTGGCTCGCCCGATTCGGCTGCGTCACAAACCACCGGCGCGACGAACAGCAGGGCGAACAAGGCATAGCAGAGCAGTAGCGCCGCATCGAAGAATGCCGCGCCGAGGATGTCCGGCATGAGCCAGCCGAAGCCCCACATGGCGATCAGCCACGATCCGGCTTTGAGTGCGCGTTCGGTCCACATCCAACAGGTAGAATGGCATGAGATATGAAGAAATTTCCCAAAGCCACAATCGCCGCATTCGCCGCGGTCGCTCTCGGGTACGGATTTCAGGCGATGCGAAAACCCGCGGTGGTGGTGGACCCGCTGATCGCGGGCTTCCAGAAGACCACGGTCGCGAGCGTGGCCGATGCGATGGACCAGGTGGCCGGGCAACGCGGCTTCCTCACGCACGAGATGCGGCCGCAGACGCTGCAGGGTCCGGCGGCGAAGTTCGTGGGCCGCGCCAAGACCGCGCTCATGCGCGAATCGACTCCGGAGCAGGCGAGCCCGACGCTCAGCGCCAAGTACTCGGTGGAGATGATCGACACGGCGGACGCTGGCGACGTGGGGATCATCGTGATCGAGAACGGACTCGACGTGGCGGGTCTCGGGGGCTTGATGGCGACGGCGGCGAAGGCTCGCGGAATGGCCGGAATCCTGATCGACGGCGGAGTGCGGGATGTCGCCGAGGTACGCGGGCTGGGGCTTTCTGTGTTCGCGCGGAGCGTGGTTCCGTCGAGTTCGGTGGGGCGTTATGCGACGGTGGCCAACGGCATCGCGGTGAAGTGCGGTGACGTACAAGTGTCGCCGGGCGACATCATTGTGGCGAGTGAAGACGGAGTGGTGGCGGTGCCGAAGGATCGAGCGATGGAGGTGTTGAAGCGGGCGCTCGAGATCGATGAGAGGGAATCGAAGATGGTACCTTTGATCCAGAAGCTGAAAGGTTTAGGGAAGGCCGTACAGCAGTTCAACCGCATCTAGGCGCCGGGAGCGCCTTACACCCGCAGTAGGTGTTTTTCGCGCGGCGCCGCCCGCTAATCCCGTGTTTTCGGAACGCCGATAAGAGGGCATATGCAAGAGCGACGCACAGAGCCCCGCCTGCTATGCGCGGATCTGGTGGAGTTGGAGTGGAAGGACAAGTCCGGGAGGACACGGCGCGCCGTTGCCAATCTGGAGGACATTTCGCTGTCAGGGGCCTGCCTGCAGTTGGACGTGTCAGTGCCGCTGCACACGCAGGTGAAGATCAGCTACGTGAACGGTGAGCTGGTGGGCGCGGTGCGCTATTGCGTGTACCGCGAGATCGGCTATTTTCTCGGTGTGCAATTCGAGGACGGTGTCCGCTGGACGCAGCGCTTGTTCAAGCCGCTGCATCTGTTCGATCCCCGGCGCCTGATGAGCCGCCGGTCAGCCAACGCCTGACCGAAGCTTGGCGCGTTTTCCCGAAGAAGAAGTTTCCAAGAGAGAGAGGGGCCGGTCGTGTCCGCAAGCATGGCCGGCCCGATTTTTTGGGGTGAGCCTCAAGATTCTGATTGTCCCCGCCGATGGTCTCAGTAGCTTTCTGTAGAACTGGAGGCCCATGAGTACATCCAAGAATGCCCAACGTGGCAGCGAGCGCCGGCGCCGGGCACGGGTGAGCAGCACGACTAGCCCTGTGCTGACGGTTAGCTATGACCGGCCCGGCCAGACCGGGTCGCCGATCAATGCGAAGTTGATGGACGTGCACGAGTTGGGTTGCGGGATCGAACTGTCTACGCCTCTCGAAACCGGTGCGGCCGTCATTATCAAAGGTGACCTCCGATATTCGGGATCTACATCGACCGAGGCTCGGGGGCGGATTGCCTGGTGCCGCATGAAGACGCTCTACACGTATCGCGCGGGTATCGTCTTCCTCCAGCCTCTCGAACCACCGGGGAGTCAAGCCAAGCCCACACAGGTGACGGCGGAAGAGAATCCGTACGAGATCCTGCAACTCAGTCCCAACGCCGATGCGTCCACGATCCACCGCATGTATGAAACGCTGGGCCGGCGGTTCCATCCCGAGCGCGGCGAGAATCCCGATCCGGCCCGGTACGGCCAGGTGGCGGAGGCGTTCGCCATCCTGACGGATTCCTCGAAGAAGGCCGCCGTCGACGCCCGGATCCGCGAACGGCGGCAGTACCGGTCTGTGATTGCCGACGGCGAACTCGGAGACACGGCCGAAGCCGAGCAGGCGAAGCGGCGTTCGATCCTGCTGGTGCTGTACATTCACCGCATGAACAATCCGGAGAGCCACGGGCTCACTGTGGCCGAAATCGGTGAGTTGCTGGGAGTCAACGAAGAGCCGCTCGCGTTCGCCTTTTGGTACTTGCGCGAGAACGGCTCGGTGGCCATTGTGGAGAGCCACTATGGGATCACGGTGAAGGGGGTGGACGACGTCGAGTTCGGGCGTACGCGGCGGCCCGCCCCGGCGAGGATCGCTCCCAAGGTCAAGTCTGACGCGGCGTGATGGCGGTCCGCCCAAGAACCGAAAAGGTCGATTGCGGCAGACTTCCCACCGCAGACGGAGCGGACTGAAGCGAGCCGGTGGAGACAACTGGGGAGGGAAGTCCGGCGGCGGGATTGAAGTCCCGCGCAGGCTGAAACCAGGCTGAAGCCGGCTGAAGCCGGCCCCACATCGGGCGGAGCCGCAATCCGGAGAAATCTGCTCGGCTGGCGAAGAAACTGAAGGATAGTAGTACACGGCAAGGCAGATGCCCGATTGGGGTCGGGCTCGAAGTTGCACTTCGGTTCGTGTTCGGTTGTCGCGGGGCCGGAGGGAACGTGATTCACGGGTCCAGGTTAGAGGCCCGGGCCGTGGGTCTTGCAGAAAGCAGTCTATGCCAGGCGGTCGAGTTTGGACTGGAGACGGCGCATGCCACCGAGCCAGCGGTCATAGTCTGAGGCTTTGCGCTGGAAGTACTCGGCGACTTCGGGGTGCGGCAGGATGAGGAAGCGCTCGTCGGCGAGCCCGGCGACGGCAGCCTCGGCGACCGTCGCGGCGTCGATCGAGCCCTCGAGCATCCAGCTCTTCATCGGACTGGTCACCGAGTAGACCATGTCGGTGCGGACGAATTGGGGGCACAGGCAGGACACCTTCAGTCCGCGGTCGCCATAGGTGATCGCAAGCCATTCGGCGAATCCGATGGCCGCGTGCTTGGTGGCGGAGTAAGGAGCGCTGCCTGGGGCGGTGAGCAGTCCCGCTGCGGAGACGGTGTTCAGCAGATAGCCGCCGCCGCGTTCGAGCATCCCGGGCACGAGAGCACGCGCGGCCCAGACATGCGCCATCACGTTGACGGTCCAGAGGCGCTGCCAATCGGAGTCCGGCACTTCAGGACCGCCTTCAGCCAGCACCCCGGCGTTCGAGCAGAACAGGTCGATGCGCTGATAGTGAAACAGGGTCCGGCTGACGAGGGCCTGGATTTGACTTTCGTCTCTCACGTCGCCCGGCCACGAGACGCCGCCGGTCTCGGCGGCCACGGCTTGGGCGGCTTCGACGTCGATGTCGGAGAGGATGAGGGCTTCGGGCTTTTCGCGGGCGAAGCGTTGCGCCATGGCTTTGCCGATTCCGCGAGCCGCACCGGTGATAACGATGACTTTTCCGGCCAGTTGCATCGGACCTAGTGTAGACCCGATTCTGGTAGGCGTGGATGCGCGGCTGTGGGGCGATGCGGAAGCGGAGATTCTCGAAGCCGCTGACCGCGCGTTTGCGGAAGCTTGCGAGAGAGCTCCGGGCCTGATCGCCTGCGGACCCGGCTGTTGCGACTGCTGTCACCGGCCGTTCGCGATTACGGAAGCCGATGCCGAGCGTCTTCGCGTGGGGATGCGCGCGCTCGATCGGGAGCAGGCGGCGGCCATCGAAGCACGAGCCGCCGAAGCGTGGGGAGCAATGTCGGCCGATTTTCCGGGTGAGGCCGAAAGCGGTCACCTCGACCGGTCAGCGGAATGGCGAGATTGGTTCTACGCGAGGCACGCGGGCCGAGCGTGTCCGGTGCTTGATCCGGCGACTGGAGCGTGCCGGTTGCACGCGTGGCGGCCGGTGGCCTGCCGGCTCTACGGACCCTTGATCCGGATCGGGACGTCGCGGTCAGAGCCATGCCCGAAGAATTACGTGGGAAAGAGCGCCGCCGAGGTGGAAGCGCACGGCGTCACCGTGGAACTAGAAGCGTTGGCGGAAGAAGGAGAGCAGGGCGAAACGGTGGTGGCGTTCGCCCTGTTCGACAAGCGAAGGCGGGCGGTTTAGGCGGTAGCCATTTCGAGTACGCCGCGCTCGCGCAGGCCCGTGAGAGCAAGCCCATAGCGGCCTCGCACACCGGTTTTTTCGAAGATGTGCTTGAGGTGAATTTTGACGGTGCCCGGGCGGATGTTGAGCTCGCGGGCAATCTCTTTGTTCTTGAGGCCCTGTTCGACGAGTTCGAGCACTTGCTGTTCGCGCGGAGTCAGTTCGCTTCGCGGATAGCGCTCGAGCCGGGACGACTCCCGGAACAAGGTGTCTTCCATCCAGTTGACGCCGGCTGCCACCGAGCGGAGGCAGGACTCGAGAGTCTTCGAATCGGAAGACTTGCGCAGGATACCCTTGACGCCGCTTTGGAGCAAGCGTAGCGCCTCGGGTTCGGTAATCGAATTGCCCCACACCACCAGCGACGTGGTGGTCTGGAACGCGCGCAGGTCACTCAGCCACTGGAGCAGTGCCTGGGAACCGAACGCCTTGTCGAGCAAGATGATGTCCGGGCCGAGGTTGCGGATCAAGTCACCCGCCGCCGCCAGCGAGTCGACTCGCTCGAGAAACGCAAGATCTTCGGAATTGGCCAGGGAGGCTCGAACGCCTTCGGCCGTGATCGGTTGAGTGTCGCAAACCGCCACCATTTTTTTTCGGCTCAAGGAAGTACTCATGTTCATCCTCTACTTGCTCCTCTTCGACCAGCCGGTGGAGAGTATTACCGAAAATTCTCCACAGTCGGCACCAGAAGAGATACCCCCAAACGGTGGGTGGCGCTAGCGGGACCCGCCTGGCTGCCGCGCACACCCCCCTCATAAACCTTAGTGCGCCGAGAGCGGCACAACTCTCACTCTTTGTTTACGGAACTACACTTTTGAGTGATCCCGCCGGGAGCAGGTCATTGGCAAGGCGGCGCTCTCACTTTTCGCATACACGGTACCGGAGACTCTCACGTTTTTTCGTCCAACGTCCGATCAAGCAGGGGAGAGCCGCGCCCGGGCCGGTCCCGGGTAGAACTCGCTACCGAAGGAAGGCAATGGCGAAGCCAACAACACGCAGCATCCTGGTAATCTGTCCTGACCGAAAGATGCTGGGGGAACTGGCGCCCCTGATCAGCCAACACCTGCCCTTGACGCCGGTGATCGAGATCACGCACTATCCGAATCGGAAAGAGATTTCCGAGGGCGTGGCGGCCACCTCGCCGGGGCTATGCTTTCTCGAAGTGAACTCGGGTCGCGAGCAGGGCTTGGCCGTGCTCAATGACCTGACCATCGTCAGCCCGTCCACGCAAGTGGTTGCGCTGCTTTCCGACAACGATCCGGACCTCATCCTGACGTGCTTGCGGCAAGGCGCGACCGAGTTCCTGCTGAGCCCGCTCAACGCGGAGCAGCTCAATCCAGTGCTCGACCGTCTGGCTCAGCTTTCGGCAGCGAATCCGATGATCAACCGCGGCGGCGGCAAAGTCTTCTCGACGCTGCCGGTAAAGGGCGCTTGCGGAGCCAGCACCATCGCCAGCAGCCTTGCCTTCCAGTGGCGCCGGCTGGGCTCGAAGAAGGTGCTGCTGGCCGACATGGATCCACTGGCGGGGACGCTCTCGTTTCTGCTGAAGATCAAGTCGAGCTATAGCTTCAACGATGCGCTGGTGCGCGCGCAAGGCTTGGATGGCGACTTGTGGAAAGGCCTGGTCACCACGGTCAACGGCGTCGACGTGCTGCTTTCGCCGGACAATCCGACGGGCGGCGAGCCTTCGGGCGATCCGGGCCAAGTCATCGATTTCTGCCGGCACGCCTACGACACCATCACGCTCGACCTCGGCAACCCCTACACGGAGTGGTCGCAGACGCTGGCGATGCTTTCAGACGAAGTGCTGCTGGTTACCACCAACGAGTTGCCCTCACTGCGGGCGGCGCAGCGGGTCCTTTCGCTGCTCGAGAAGGTCCCGGTGGACCGGTCGCGAATCCGGTTGGTGGTGAACCGGTACAACCCAGACGTCGGGCTGACAGATGAAGCCATCGAAACAGCGCTCGGGACGGATGTTTTCCACCTGATCCCGTCTGACTACGAGAGTGTGCAGAGGGCGTTGGTGGACGGCAAGCCGATCGCTCCTGGGAGTGGGTTCGGCAAGAGCCTGAACATCCTGGCCGAGGAGCTTCACGGCAAGAAGCAGACGCAGTCACCGGGCAAGAAGAGTTGGACCGGCTTTTTCAGTGCCTTGGTGCGCCGCTAGTACTAGCTTCCCTAAAGTACTGATCCCAGGGAACATCAGCCCAAACCGGGTCTGTGCTCTCGCCTGGGGGTTTCCCCGGACAGGGGTAGTACCCCCAAGTTTTTGGTTGACAAGCACTTGTAAATCCTCTTGAATGAACCAGAGGGCCACGTAGCCCTGAGTTCACTTCTCGATAGGGGAATGAGTCCCAAACTATGGCTGCCAAGTTCGAACTGAAGGCCAACGCCAAGAAGCAGTACATGTTCAATCTCAAAGCTGGAAACGGGGAAGTCATCCTGACCAGCGAACAATATCAATCCAAGGATGCCGCGCTCAACGGTATCAAATCCGTCCAGACCAACTCGGGCGACGATGCGATGTACGATGTCAGGACCGCAAAGAACGGCCAGACCTACTTCGTGCTGCTCGCCAAGAACAAGCAGGTGATCGGACGCAGTGAGATGTACAAGTCGCCGTCGGGCTGCAAGCGGGGGATCGCTTCAGTCAAACGGAACGGCTCGAGCACCAATCTGTCAGACCTGACAGAATGAAGTTCCCGCGGCTGGCTTCGAGGCGGCGCTCACGGCGATCGCCTCGGCCAGTCCGCTTCTTCGTTCCCCCCGTTGCCGCCTTCCCCGTCACGCTTTCCAGACAAGACTGACCAGCTTCACCGAAATCCCCGTCTTCTTCGGCCTCACCTGAATCTTGTCGAGTTCTTCTTTCATCGGATCGACTGTGTCTTGCACCTGGCGAACCTGGTCTTCCATCTCGGCCTTGATTTGATTCAACTGTTCCTGGAGATGTTCGACGCTGTCTTCGGCGCGACCGACGTCTTGGCCTTCGCGATAGACACGGCCCGCACTTCGGACTCCGCTCATGACGCCACTCAGCGGATTGCGCCGGCTCCCGCCGAGCACGGCGCCGAGGACGCTCATGCCGATGTTCAGCACGGACTCGATCTTCTGCGAGCGCGACTGCGATTGCTCTTTTTCCAGGCGCTGCTGAGCGGCGAAGATGCGGTCCTCGATCGGCTTCATCTTGCCGGCGTACTGCTGGCGGAGATTCTCGACGGTGGTGTCGCGCTGCTCGCGAGCCACTTGCTGGAGGCGAAGGCGGAAGTCGCGCTCTTTCTCGCCGGGGTTCGAAGTCTGCGCCGTGCCCGGGCTGTAGAAGAGATCGTAGGTCTGGCTCCCGAAGAGCCAGTCGGCGAAGGCCTTCTGCCATGTCTTGTAGTTCTTGGCTTGTCCGGCGGCGGAAGGCAGGTCCGCGAAGCTGGTTCCATCGGCCGGCGCTGACTCGAGATCGTCCACCGCGATTTCGGATTCGGCGGCGTCTTCCCAATTCACGGGAATCGCGCCATCTCCGATGGCGGTCTCGAACACGACGTCGCGCGATTCGTCGACGCCCTGCTTCGAATCGGCGAAGCGGACGGACGCAGCTCCGAGCAGGATCGGTGTGTAGACCGCGCCATCAGATTTGCCGCGGATGGCCGCGAAGCGTTCTTCGATGCCGGGAGGCAGCACGGGCTTCACGTTGCCTTTGATCGCGGCGGCTTTCACGGTCGCCCTTGCCGGAGCCGCCTTACCCGCGTCCGCTGTCTGAGCCGCCGGCGCTGCGCTCCTGCCCGCGCCGGACAACAGCTTGATCTGCGCGCGCGTCATCGGACCACGCAAGTACGACAGCGCCCAACGCGATTCGAAGATCTCGGGCCGGTCATCGTGCACGTTGTTCATGAGGAACACGCGGTTGCCGAGTCCGGCGAGGATCTGCTCCATTTCCGCACGGTCGAATTTCTGGCCAGTGCCCGCTGCGGCGCCCTCGAGCCCATCGAGCACGCGCATCTTGTCGCGGTCGGTTTGCAGGCGGCCGATGAACCAGGTGCCCGTGTTGCCGAGGCCCTTGTAGTCGAGGTCCACGGGATTCTGCGTGGCGAGCACCACGCCGAAGCCGAACGCGCGCGCCTGCTTGAGCAGCGTCAGCAGCGGCTTCTTCGAAGGGGGATTCTGCACGGGCGGGAAGTAGCCGAAGATTTCGTCCATGTAGAGCAGAGCGCGGAGGCTCGACGTGCCCGGCTGCGCGCGAACCCAACTGAGCGTCTGATTGAGCAGCAGCGAGACGAAGAACATGCGTTCGGTGTCGCTCAGGTGGGCGATCGAGAAGATCGCCATGCGCGGCTTGCCTTCGGGCGTGTAGAGCAGGCTCTGCACGTCGAGCGGTTCGCCTTCGAGCCACACTTCGAAGCCGGGCGAGGCGAGCAGATTGTTCATCGCCATGGCGAGCTTGAAGCGCTCCTTCGAGGGATAGAAGGCTTCGATGTCGAGCACGCCGACGCGGCTGAAGGGCGGCGCCTGGATCTGCTGGATGATGGTGGCGAGGTCGAGGTCTTTGCCGTCGCGCCACGCCGTGTCGAGAATGTTCGAGAGCAGGATATGCTCGCGGCTCTGCACGGGATCGCCTTCGATGCCCACCAGCGAAAGCAGCGCCGTGGCCGTGCCGACGACGCGGTCACGCATTTCCTCACGATCGGCGGCGAGCTCCGCGCTGGGCGCTCCGAACGACTTGAGCACGCTCACGGGAACTCCGGACGTGCTGCCCGGAGTGTAGATGGTGAACTCCGCCGAGTCCTTCAATCGCTGAATGCGGGCTCCGTCTTCGCCCCAGGCGGCCAAGCCTTTCTTCCAGGTGTCGGCTTGTTGCGCAGCGAAATCGGGAACGGAGAGTCCCTTGCGCTGCGCGTCTTCAGGATTGACCCACGGTTGGAAGCTCGAGGGCGAGAGGTCAGGGAAGGTCAGCAGGAGGTTGCCGAGATCGCCCTTGGGGTCGATCACGAGCGCGGGAATGCCGTCAATGGCGGCTTCCTCGAGCAGGTTGATGCAGAGGCCGGTCTTGCCGCTTCCGGTCATGCCGACGCACACCGCATGCGTCACCAGGTCTTTGGAATCGTAAAGGAGAAGTTCGTCTTTGCCCTTCTTGGCCTCGAGGTCATAGGTGCGGCCGAGGTAGAAAACGCCCAGTTTTTCGAAGTCCTGCATCGGATACCCAGCGTAGCGCAGCGGCGCGGAACCTCGCATGGCGATACAATGCAGGCATGAGATTGCTTCAGAGAATCGTACTCTTCTCTCTCTTCTCCATTTCTTCCGCGCTGTTCGGACAAGCCATCACGGCACGCGTCGTTGGGACCATCAGTGATCCTTCCGGCGCCGTCATCGCCAATGGCAAAGTGGAACTGCGCAACGTGCAAACCAACGCAGCCCGCACCGTGACATCAGACACGGGCGGCAACTATGAATTCAACTTCGTTCCGGTGGGCAACTACACGCTCACGGTGGAAGCGTCGGGCTTCCAGAAGGCCGAGGTCTCACAGTTCACCTTGTCAGTGGACCAAGTGGCTCGCCTCGACATCAAGCTCACCATCGGCCAGACGGCCGAAAGCATCAAGGTGGAGGCAAGCGCGATCCTGCTGCAGTCAGAGAACGCGACCGTGGGCACGGTGATTGACTCGCAGAAAGTAGTCGAACTCCCGCTCAACGGCAGGTCATTCGTGCAACTGGCGCTGCTCACGCCGGGCGTCAACCCGGGCACGCCGGGATCGATCACGGTGCGCCGTTTGCGCGGCGCGGTGGGCCAGGCGGTGGGCATGTCCGCCAACGGTGCTCGCGATACGCAGAATCGCTTCTACTATGACGGCATCGAAGCGATGGATCTCGATTCCTACAGCTTCTCGTTCTCGCCATCGATCGACGCGATCAATGAGTTCAAGGTGCAGTCTTCCACCTACTCAGCCGAGGTCGGCGGAGCTCCGGGCGGACAAGTGAACCTTTCGACCAAGAGCGGCACCAACGCTTTGAAAGGCGGCGCGTGGTGGTTCAATCGCAATGACGCGTTCACGGCGCTCAACGGATTCCAGCCGCGTGTTCCCGGCGCCAAGCCGCCCCGACTGAATCGCAACCAGTTCGGAGCGAACATCGGTGGTCCGGTGTACATCCCGAAGATCCACAACGGCAAGGACAAGACGTTCTTCTTCTTCAACTGGGAATCGGGGCGCCAAGTAGCTGGCTCGTTCGGCGGCACCGCTCTGGTTCCGCCCACGGCGCTTCGCAACGGCGATTTCTCGGGGGTGGCGGCGCGCATCAATGATCCGGCGACGGGACAGCCGTTCCCGAACAATCGCATTCCGGCCGACCGCATTGCGCCGTACGCGCGCAAATTCCTCGACTCGTTCGTGCCGCAGCCGAACGCCAACGATCCCGGGATCAACTTCCGCGGTCCGCGCGTGGCGGCTCCGATCACGCAGGATCAGTACGTGACCCGCGTCGATCGCGTGATCTCCTCGCGCGACAACTTCTCGGGCAGCTACATCTTCAATCGCCAGGCCGACGACACGACGCCCACTTTCGGGTTCGACACGCGCGGCAACACCGCGCGCGGACAGAACCTCTCGCTGTCGGAAGTGCACGTGTTCTCGCCAACGATCGTGAACGAGCTTCGCGCGGGGTGGCATCGCTTCTTCGAGCACGAGTTCTTCGGTACAACCGACAAGCCCGAGTTCGACATCGCCAACATCATCGGGATCCCCGGCGTGGCGAAGCGCGGGCGCGACTATGGTCCGCCAACGTTCGGCGCCGGGTACACGCTGCCGACGGTGCGCGGCATTGGTCCGCGCGACCGGCTGAATCAGCTCTGGCAGATCTCCGACAACATCACGTTCACGCGTGGCAAGCACAACTTCAAGGCCGGAGCGCTGGTGGCCCGGCGCAACTGGACGTTCGACGAAGCGGTGAATGCGCGCGGCTCGTTTGACTTCAACGGTACCGTCACGGCGGGCGCCGGAACGCCGACGCGCGACAACCAGTTCGCCGAGTTTCTGCTCGGGCTGGCCACGGGCGCGCAGGTGAGCGTGGATCCGTTCGCCACGCGCATGAACAATTGGTGGCAGGCTTACTACTTCCAAGACGACTGGAAGTTGGCGCCGAACTTCACGGTCAACTACGGGCTGCGGTGGGAATACTTCAAGCCGCCGGTCCAGCGAGGAAAGGCGACCAACTTCGATCTCAACGGCTTTGTTCCGGTGCGGCAGACGTTCCATGGCTTCCCGGACATCGCAGACACTTCGGATCGGCCGGCGGCGCTGGTGTATTCGGACCGCAACGACTTCGGTCCGCGCCTGGGCTTCGCTTGGCTGCCGTCGGTGGCGAAGGATTTCGTGGTGCGCGGCGGCTACGGCATCTACTTCACGCCGGAGATCACCAACTCGTGGACGACGTTGACGCTGAATCCGCCGATCGTGCAGACGTTCTCATTCACGGGGAGCGCGAACAATCCGGTCCGCGTGGATCGGGCGTTCCAGGTGCAGGGCACATCGCGTGCGGGACTGTTCGGATCGGGCGCGCTCGATCCCAATCTGCGCACCAGCTACACGCAGCAGTGGAACTTCACGCTGCAGAAGAAGCTGCCCGGGCAGATCTTCTACGACCTCGGCTACGTGGGATCGAAGGGAACGAAGCTGACGGCGACGTTCGATGGGAATCGCCCGATCCAGACGTTGGTTCCGGTGGCGACCACGCCTTCGATCGCGAGCCGGCGGCCGTTCCAGGGCTTCGACAACATCAGCACCACGAAGTCGATCGGCAACTCGATCTATCATTCGCTGCAGATGAAGGCGGAACGGCGAGTGGCGAACGGGCTCTCGATGATCGGGGCGTACACGTGGTCAAAGAGCTTGTCGAACGTCGACATCTCGTCGGTGGGCGGCGGTACGTTCCTCGGCGCGATTCAGGACTACTTCAATCTCGCCGCGTCGCGTTCGCCTTCGGTGTTCGATATCCGGCACCGGTTCTCGCTGGCGCTGATCTACGATGTGCCTCTGTTCCGGCATTCGCAATCGCGCGCGGTGCGTGCGGTGTTGGGTGGCTGGCAGCTCGGCTCGATCATCACGGAGCAGACCGGGTTCGCGGCCGCGCTCTCGAACGTGGTGGATACGACCGGTACCGGAATCGCATCACGGCCCGATGCGGTGGCGGGAACGCCAGCGATGCTCGATCGCGGCGCTCGAACGCGTGCGCGCTGGTTCAACACGGCCGCGTTCGCGTTGCCGCAACCGGGCCGCTTCGGCACTTCCGCGCGGATGCAGGTCTACCTACCCGGACTCAACCAGGTGGACGCTTCGGCGAACAAGTACTTCCGCTTCGGTGAAACGCGCGCGGTTCAGTTCCGCGCCGAGTTCTTCAACTTCTTCAACCACGTGAACCTCGGTTCGCCTGGACTCAACATTCGAGATCCAGACACCTTCGGCCGCGTGATCTCCACCGCCCAGGGCGCTGCCGGAATGCCCGGTGACGCGCGTGTGGTGCAGTTCGGGTTGAAGTTCGCATTCTGAAGTTTCGATAGGTTTGTAACAGCGGCGCGGATCTCGGCCTTGCCTGTTCGCAGTGTTAGGCTCGAGTGATGCGCCGCTCGTGTTTTCGCTGTGTGGTGCCGGCTGTTCTCGGAAGTGTGCTGGCGGGATTCGCTCAGCCGGCCGCCATTTCGCCGGTCGTCATCTCAAATGTCACCGTGGTCGACGTGATGACGGGGCAGTTGCGGAAAGACGTCACGGTGGTGATCGAGAACGAGCGCATCGCGGCAGTGGGGCACGGCGTTGCGATTCCGCGCGGGGCGACGCGATTGAACGGAAGAGGGAAGTTCCTCATTCCGGGCTTGTGGGACATGCACAGTCATCACCAGGGGACCGGCGCGCAAGCGGTGGACCTGTTCGTGGCGAAGGGCGTGGTAGGCACGCGCGACATGGGTGGCGACCTCGACTTCATCCTGCCGCTTCGCGAGCGAGTCCGGTCGGGCGCGGTGCTGGGTCCTGAGATCGTGGCGGCGGGACCGATCCTCGACGACGCGCCGCCGAGTTATCCGTATCGACAGCGGGTGAGTTCGGCGCAGCAGGCCAGAGAAGCGGTGGCGGATCTGAAGCGGGCGGGTGTGGACTTCGTCAAGGTGCATGACCACACACCGCGCGAGGTGTTCTTCGCGATCGCAAGCGAGGCGCCGAAACTCGGGTTGCCGTTCGCGGGCCACGTTCCTCAAGGTGTGAAGGTGGAGGAAGCCGCGGAGGCGGGCATGCGCAGCATCGAGCATTTGTCGAACTACGAAGTGTTCGGGGAGTGCATCGTGGGCGATGATTATTCGTTCGCCGGTTGCCGCCGGTTGTTCGAGAAGCTGGCCGCGAAGGGAGTGTGGCAGACGCCGACTCTCGCTTTCTTTCAGACGATTCCGGATGTGTTTTCCGGCAAGCCCCTCGCGCATGCCGAGTATGCGAGCGACTCGCTGCTGAAGCTGACGCGGGACAACGTGGAGATCTCAAAGGTGCCGGCGCGTGCGCTCGAGAAGCTGCGATTGGCGGCGGATGTCACAGTGCGCCAGGTGCTTCGGGATTTGCATGCGACGGGGAATCAGTTCCTGGCTGGGTGCGACGGACTGGTCCCGGGATTCTGTCTGCACGATGAGTTGGAATGGTTCGTCAAGGGCGGGCTTTCGCCGCTCGATGCACTGCGGACCGCGACAATCAATCCGGCGCGATTTCTGGGGCGGGAAAAGACGCAAGGTGCGGTGGAAGTGGGGAAGAGAGCGGATCTGGTTTTGCTGGATGCGAATCCTTTGGAGGAGATCCGGAATGTGGGACGGGTGGACAGCGTGGTGCTGCGGGGCAAGCTGGTGCGGAAGAACGAGGTGGAGACGATTGTCGCTGGGCATCGGCGGCGGGAGTGATAGCAGAAGCTACAGTCCGAGCCAGAGTTTCACTTTGGGCCACTGCTGCGCGAACGCGATCGATGAGATTCCGATGTAGAAGATCGCACATGCGATCAATCCCAGTGACTGCGCGAGGCCCGGCCGCAGCGGACCCGGCAGCAGCGTCCGCAACGCCCACAGCGTATGGAGCGCCGAGAATCCGAGCGCGAAGTTCCACATTACGCCAGTCGCGATGGCGAGCACCAGCGGATTTGGCGTGATGCGCAGCGCGACCAATCCCCACACGCAGTAGAGCGCCAGGATCGTGTAGTAGACGAGCTTCACCTTGTGATCGTCGAGCTTGTGGAGGCGGCCCGAGCCGATCCACAGCACGTCGGTCCAGCGGCGCGCGATGTTGTCGAGTTGGCTAATCTGCGTCGGGGCCATGATGAGGAATCCGCACAGCAGCGTGAGGAACCAGAAGATCTGGCCGTGCTTGTTCGCGATCGCCTGCGCGGAGAGCGCGGCCACGGCGTTGCCTTCCACGTTCGTCACCCCCTTGATGAACTCGTAGGAGAACATCGCCGGCAGCGCCATACCGAGGATGCAGCCCGGCGCCCACAGTAGGAATTGATCGCGATTGATCACCGAGAGCCAGCGCTTCCAACGGTCGAGCGTGTTTTCGTTTACGTCAAACACCTTGCCCGTGTGCGAGAGCTTGATGGTGCGTCCGCCGATGGCGCTGGGGATCGCGCCCGTGGTCGATCCCATGCCCCAGCCTTTGTCGCGCGCGTAGTTCGAGAAGGCGCTGTTGGTGAGTCCGCCCGCGCCGGCAACGGCAGCGAACGCGGCGAGCGTGGCCCAGTTGAAGTCGCCCGCGGGAAGCGTGCCGAAGCGGAAGAAGCCGGAGAGAATCTCCCACCAGGTTCCCCAACTGGTGAACAGCATCGTGACGATGAGCAGATATCCGAGGATGATCGCGAGCTTGGTGACCATCACGCGTTCGAGCGCGTTGTAGATCTTGCCGCCGAAGATGAGCGGGATGAACGCGCACAGGAAGATCGCGTAGCCGAGCGTGCGCACGTACTCGCCGTCTTCGGGGCGCGGTACGTGGCCCATCACGACTGACGCGAGAGGCACCGCCGCGTTCGACGAAAGATACGGCCACACGCTGCCGAATTCGAACATGAGGTAGAAGCAGGTCCAGAAGAAGGGGCCGGGCCAGGTGCGGAAGAACGCCACGAAAATGGTCTCGCCCGTGTAGAGCGTGTAGCGCATCACCGAGAGGTTGTACGCCACCTGCACCATGATCGAGATGGTGGCGAGCCACAACACCGCACCACCGTATTGGGCGGTGACGAGCGGTCCGAAGAGCCACTCTCCGCCGCCGATGTTGGCCCCGACCATCATGAGCCCCGGTCCGACGAGCGATCGCCAGCTTCGATTCTCGGCTCTGGGCGGTTCGGGGAGCTCTTCTGTTTTCCAGTCAGGGAAACCGGCGGCCATGAGGGGTTTATCGTACCATGCGATACACGATGAATACGCCCGCGAGACCCGCCAGTGTGATCGCGAGGCCGAGGTAAACCGATCGCGGACGATAACGCATCACGATCTCGTGCGATCCGGCATCCACGGCCACCGCGCGCAGCGAAACATATGCAGGGAGAATTGTTTCGGGTCTCCCGTCGACCGTGGCTTCCCAGCCGGGGAACCAGTTCTCGCTGACGACCACCAATCCGCGACAGGCCATGCGTGCGCGGAGGACGGTGGAGTGCAGGTCTTGGCGTGTGACTTCCACGGTATCCGGTTCGGAGCACTGCTCGAGCTTCGGGGCGCCGCCGGTGAGCACTGCTTGTTCGCGCAGCGGCGCCGCGCCGCCTTGCACCATCTGCGCGGCCTCGCGCTCGTCTTTGGCCAACACGGCGCGATGCACGGTCCAAGCGCGTGGGAGCGCTGACGGGTCCTCAAAGATCTTCATGCCGTTCGCCGCGAAGATTTCGCGCTGGCCCGCGCGCGGCTGTTGCGCGATCGAATAGCGCACGCCGTAGAGCTCGCGGACCCGCTGATCCCACCAGCCGAGTGCGTAGTTCGATGCGAGTACTCCGGGCACGTATCCCGCCATCGCTTCGATGCCGTGCCATTCGCCGAAGTTGAAGAGCAGGTCGTTGTATTGGAACTCGACTCGCGCCGGACCGGGTTGCGCGCGCAGGAACTTCGCAAGTTCGCCAGTGCCGCCGTAGAGCCGCGGAAGCACCGCCGGACGCGTGCGATCGTCGAAGCGGCGATAGTCGTAACCGAGGCTGTTGCCTTGCTCGATCAACAGCAGCGCGAAGACGAGGCCCACGAAAACCGGTGCGTCGATCCGCCGGCGATACCAAGCCACGTACGCGCCCGCGAGGACCAACGCGACTACCGCGACCATCGCCAAGCGGTCCGCGCCGTGATCGATCGATTTGATGAGCGCGGGCTCGAACGGGAGCGCTACGAACACGGCGACGGTGAATGCGATCAAATAGCTCGGCACGCGACGCACCCACGCGTTCAGACCGCGCGTGATGGCCGCGTCGAGCCCGAACGCAGCGAGCATCGACACGCCGAACTGCGTCAGCGCGAGCAGCGTGGCCGGCGAGCGCGCCTTCTCGATCATCGGCAACAAGCTGTAGAGCACGCCGTGGAACAGGTTGTTCCGAGCCATGGCGAACAAGAGCGAGACGGCTGACAAGGCGAGGAAGTAGCGCGTCAGCGGGCGATCGAAACACATGGCCACCGCGAGCAGAGCGAGCGAGAGCGCGACTACGCCGATGATCGGGTTCGAGATGGTTTCCACGCCACCCGGTATGACGGTGAAGAGCAGCCCCGCGGCCCCGAGCGCGTTGGTCTGATGCACTTCATACGGGACTTTCTGGCTCCAGCCGACCGGCTCGGGCAGATCCACCCAGCGCACCGAAGCGCGGCCGTACTCCATCGCGGGTAGCACTTGCACGGCGCTCACCGCTGCGGCTGCGGCGAGGCAAACGGCGAGTGCGACCGGCCACCGCCTGCGCCGGAACGCGATCGCACTCAACGACACGACTACGGCAATTGTTTGAAACAAAGGGATCTGATGATGTCCGCTGAGCCAGGAGAGTCCGAGGAACAGTCCGCCCATCGCCGCATTCGGTAGCGGACGGATCCCTTGCACGGATCGATAGAGAAAGAGCGCGATCAAAGGGCTCCAGATGGATCCCGCGAAGTACTGCGGCCAAGCGGTGTTTCCGTTGTATCCACCGATGGCGAAGAAGAGGCCGCCGAAGATCGCGGCGGCGCGGCCGAGTCCGAATTCGCGGCAGAGGAGCCAGGCGAAGAGTCCGGCGATGCCGTGCAGCAGCACGAACCACCAATGCACCGCGGTGATGCAGAGGTGTCCGTTGCGCAGCGGCAGAGCGAGCAGCAGATAGGTGAACGGACTGGTGACACCGGGCTGCAGTTGGCCCACCAGGGGCTGTCCGCCGAGGAGGTAGGGATCCCACAGCGCGATGCGCCCTTCACGCAACGCTCGCGCTTGCAGGTCAAGCCACGGGAGCACTTGGTTGGCGATATCCGGCGCTTCAAGGAACGTGAACTGCGTCGAGAGCGTCAGCTTCCAGAAGGCGATTACGATGAGGATCGCGAGGAGTGCGGCGTCGAGCAGAGCGAGGCGTGTGCGAGGGGCCATCCCACAGGCTAGTCGAAAATCGACGCCAGTGGTAGCTCGAAGCCCGGAAGGAGATCGTCGGTCAACACGCCGTTTGCCTCGATGCTTCGTGGGGACGCATCTGGAGAATAGATGCCGATGCGGCGGCGTTGCGGGTCGACCAGCCAAACCCGCTTGGCTCCGTTGTGCAGGTAGAACTCGATCTTGTCGGCGAGTTCGGCGCCTTGGTTCGGCGACGCGATCTCGATCATGATGTCGGAGGCCTGATCGGGGCACTCCGGCACATCCAAATGTCGCGGAGGCAACACGAAGGCGAGGTCTGGGATGTAGATACGAATGTCGTCTGGCGGCCCAAAGGCGTGATGCCATTCCGAGATGACCACGCCCTGGCCAGTCCGCCGGGCATATAAGTTCAAGTCAGTCCCGAGATTCATCTGCGCTTTTCCGTGACGAGCTTTGGGCAAGGGTTTCTCCATGGCCTCGCCGCGTACGAACTCGCAACGGTCCCCGTGCTCTGCGATCCATTCATCGACGGAGGGGGTCCGAGTCGCAATCATGATGCGCCTTCATTATATCTTTGCCGGCTGCGGCGGATCCCTAGAGAGCGTCCGCGCGATCGGCTAGTCGAAAATCGACGCCAGTGGGAGCTCGAAGCCCGGAAGGAGATCGTCGGTCAACACGCCATCTGCCTCGATGTTTCGTGGAGACGCATCTGGCGAGTAGATGCCGATGCGGCGCCGGTGCGGGTCGACCACCCAAGCCCGCTTCGCGCCATTCTCGAGATAAAACTTCACCTTCTCCGCGAGCCAAGCTTCTTCTCCGCGAGATGCGATCTCGATCATCAAATCCGATGCGCGGTCCGCGTAGTCGGGCTGCTTTGCCTGCCCGAGCAGGAAGACCAAATCGGGCACGTAGATCCGCGTGTCATCTTCCGGACCGAAGCGATGATGCCACGACATCAGAGGCTCCCCAACGCCGGTACGCCTACCGTAGAAATTCAATTCCACCGCAAGATTCGTGTGGGCCGCGCTGTGCGCCTGATCGTGCAGAGGCCGCTCGATACCCCGGCCGCGAACATACTCGCAACGTTCACCGTTGCTGGAGATCCAGTCATCGATGGAGGGGGTCCGAATCGCGATCACGGAAGCAAATCCCGCACCAGAAGGCGCGCCATCTTCTCGCCCGCAAGTTCGAGGCCGACCGACTCGTCCTCGGAGAACAACTCTCGTTGAGCGTAGTCCGAACCACGCGGTTCCCGATAGACCTCGAGCGTGCGCGATGCGACATCCAAGATCCAGTACACGGGGATGCCAGCGCTCGCGTAGATTCGCTTCTTGACCAATCGATCGTGTCGCAGAGACGTTTCCGAGACCTCGACCACCAAGCCCACATCGGCAGGGCCAGGGTGACGATCCCGGTAGTCGCGAGTGGAGCCCTTTACGATGACCACATCGGGCTCTGGTTCGCTGTCCTGGAGGGTGATCGGGTTCTGTTCATCGACGTGCCAGTTACTCCCGGCGGATTTGACGAGCGCATCGAAGGTCAGACGACCGTCAATTCGATGGGCAGGATTCTTCGGCGCCTTTTCCACAAGGAGCGCCTCGAGCAACTCGATCCGGTCATCGGGCGTAAGGTCACCCGATCGGATCCACTCGTGATACCGGTCCACGGGAATGCGCCAAACACCGCCGACCAACTCGCGTGGTATTGCGGTCGCGGCCGACATATCCACGATTATGGCAGCGATTCGCGGGTCGCTACAATACCAGTAGCAATGGACCCCCGCCGCGCCGAACGCCTCACCGAGTCGATCCGCACGGAACTCGAAGAAATCCTCCAGTACGAACTCAACGATCCCCGCGTCGCCGTCGCCGCGGTCACAGACGTGGTGCTCTCGCCCGATGGCAAGAAAGCGCACGTGCGGCTCGCGCTCGAAGGCGATGCCGAAGTACAAGCCGCCACGCTCGACGCGATCGAGACCGCGAAGGGCTTCGTCCGCCACTTGCTCGCCGACCGCATCGACGTCTTCCGCGTGCCCGACTTGCGCTTCGACGCCGACATTCCCGCCGAGGTCCGGGAGAAGGCGCCGCATCTGATGCGCAAAATCCGGCGAGGCCGCCCCAAAGACTGAGCATTCGTATAGACTTGTAGGCAGAGGACTCCACCCATGGAATGCGCCTACAGCCGCGCCCGCAAAGCCGGGCTTTCCCGCCGGAACTTTCTCGCCACCGCCGCCGCGGCCAGCGCCGCCGCGCCCATCCACTTGGCAGCCGCTCCGGCGCGCATGCCGAAGACGCACTTCGCTGTGCATCCGTTCGTGGAGGCGAACCCCAAAGCGATCTTCATCAAGCGCACGCACGTGCCGCAGAAGATGGATGAAGGCGCGAAGCTCCGTGAAGGAATCGAGTTCGCGCGTGAAGTGTTCGTTCCGGTGGAAGGCCTGGGCGGCGCGATTCCGGTTTCGCATCGCGTGATCCTCAAGCCCAATTTCACGAGCGTTCGCAACCATCGCCCCAACGAAGACAACTGGGGCACGGGAACCGATCCGCAGTTCTACGAAGGCATCATCATGGGCCTCAAGGAGCTCGGCCTCAAGAAGTTCTATTTCCTCGAGGCGAACACGTTCCACTCGTGGAACTATCGCGGACTCGCCGACATCAACGAACGCCACGGCGTGGAAGTGAACGAGCCGGATCGGCGCCCGCGCAACTTCCGCGACGGCGTGGAGATGACGTGGACCAAGGTGCCGGATCCCGTGGTCTACTCGCGCATCCCGCACTACGCGCCCATCAACGAGCCCGACACGTGGCTGCTCAACATCGCCAAGTGGAAGTCGCATGGCATGTGCATGACGCTATCCACGAAGAATCTGCAGGGTCTCTGCGTGAAGCCCTACGTGCGCTTCTGCCCCGGTTGGCAGATGGTCACCGGCGTGCCCACCTTCATGAAGGAAGACATTCATCCCGAAGTGGAGCGCCGCGTCAATCGCTTCTTCGAGAATCACGGCAAGCTCGGCTATGCACGCTACGACAGCCGCGCCGACCTGAGCCCCATGCATCAGGAGATCTGGGCGCACAAGACCTGCGACAACTCGCAGGTGCTGAAGCCGGGACTCAGCATCATCGAAGGCATCTACGGCCGCGATGGCGATGGCTTCGGGGTCGGCACGGACTACCTCACCAACCTCGTCATGTTCGGCAAGGATCGTTTCCGGCTCGACATGATCGGCATGTATCTCGGCGGTCACGAGCCGGGCAACGTGAACCTGTTCCGCATTGCGAAGGAACGCGGCTTGGTCGACACGTTCAATCCGCACGAGATTCCGGTGTATGAGTGGCTGGACGGGAAGCCCGTGCAGCGCAAGCTGAGCGACTTCACGCGGACGCCGATGCCGACCTACTATCTGCAACGCGAAGGCGAGCCGCTGTATCACTTGGTGAATGAGCGGTTCGATTACGACAAGGTCCGGGCGTGATCTGAGGCGCGGGCGCGACGGCAAGCCCGTACCGCGCAAGCTGACCGGCTCCTCGCGCACGCCGCGCCTATGCCCGGCGTGCCTGCAACGCGAAGGCGACGGTCCGCGCCTGATCGCTTGGCTTCGTGTCGCCGGCTCGCCGGTGATAGAGTGAAGCCATGCAACGCCGTACTTTTCTCGCCACTTCAGTCCTCGGTACCGCCGCTTCGGCCAAGGATGCTCCGATGCCGATGGTCACTCTCGGCAAGTCCGGACTTCGCGTCTCCAAGATCTGCGTCGGCGGTTTCCACATGGCCAAGAATGGCGAAGAGAACGCGGTGAAGGTGATCCACCGCGCCATCGATCTAGGCGTCAACTTCCTCGACTCGGCCCACAAGTATCACGACGGCCTCAGCGACAAGTTTCTCGGCAAGGCGCTCGAGGGCGGCCTTCGCAAGAGGGTAGTTCTCATGTCGAAGGCGCAGCTTCGGACCAAAGACGAGGCGATGAGACAGCTCGAGGAAACGCTGACTCGCATGAAGACCGACTACCTCGACCTATGGCAGTGCCACGAGGTTTCGAAGCACGAAGAGGTGGATCGCATCTTCGGTCCCGGTGGTTCGCTCGAAGCGTTCGTGCTGGCGAAGAAGCAGGGCAAGGTGCGGCACATCGGCTTCACCGGGCATCATGACTATACGGTGCACCAGCGCCTGCTCGATGGATATGAGGGCTGGGAGACCGTGCAGCATCCCGTGAACCTGATCGATCCGCACTACCTCAGCTTCATCGCGAACTTTCTCCCGAACGCCGCGAAGAGGGGTCTCGGGCGCATCGGGATGAAGTCGAACGCGATCGGCAACATCACCAAGAACCACGTGGCCACCATCCCCGAATGCTTGCGCTTCTCGTGGAGCCACGACATCCACACGTTGGTTTCGGGCGTGGAGACGGTGGAGCAGATCGAGCAGAATGTCGCCGCGTGCAAGACGTTCCAGAAGATGACGCCGCAGGAGATTTCGGCGCTGCTCGAGCGGACGAAGCAGGGTCCGATCGGGACGAAGGTGGAAACTTACAAGAAGCCACCGGCGGGGGCGCGGGTTCGCGCCCATGGCGATGGCGATCGGGTGTGATGGACCGGTCGGCTACGGCGTAAGCTCGAGTCCGGCTAGGAAAGAGACAGGCAGGTAGACTGCAGAACTTGTATCTTAATTTCCGCAAGCCTCCCGTCCGCTCGACAGAGGTTCGCCGCGAATGCGCACATGGATGAAGCATTGTAAGACTTGGCTAAAGGTGGATACAATTTGAACCCGTCCGCGGAGATCCGGCCAGCCGCTGAACCCGATCCGAGGTATGGAGAACCACGTTTGCGCCTGGGCAGGCCGGTCGACGCTCTGGCATTCGCTTCGATTGAGCGAAACCTTCATCTTTCGTTCAACAAATGGGACACCCACGTGGGTGATACCGCGACTCTTTCGGCCCAGCCGGTTGTCATCTCTCGGCGGAGTTGGACAATGCTCCAAAAAGCGGCAGAAGATCTAGCGTCTGAGGTCGAACTCCAAGAGTCACGGATTCTAATGGATGCAGCTCTCCAGGAACATATCGGGATCCCGAGGTCCTTACGCGCAGTCTTGGCTAGTCTGAGAGGGCGTCAGTCCTCGAACGTGCGGTCGATGAGGTTCGATTTTCACCCAACAAAAACTGGTTGGCGCGTTTCTGAGGTGAACTCTGATGTGCCCGGCGGCTGGCGTGAAGCCACTACCCTCCCCGCGCTATTCGAAGCATCGTACCCGGAGCTTGGCGTTCCTGAGTCGCCGTTGGCGGCCTGGTCCGATTCGATTCGCGAATTGGCGGGAAGCGGATGTGTCGCGCTTCTGAGCGCCGCCGGGTTTCTTGAAGATCTGCAGGTCATCTATGCCTTCCAACGTGAGTTGTCGCGGATTGGAACGAAATCTGTTCTCATACAGTCGCCAGGAGCGCTCGAGTGGAGGCCAGGAAAATGCCGCACACGTTCCGGGTTTGACGTTTCCGTGATCGTCCGTTTCTATCAAGTCGAATGGTTGGCTCGCCTGAATCGTTGTACACACTGGCAGGACCTTCTTCTCTCCACGTTTCCGCGGACCGTAAATCCCACGGCCGCCGTGGTCTCGGAGAGCAAGAGGTTTCCACTCGCTTTCAGTAGCCCTAGGCAGGAGTGGCAATCATTCGTCCCGGAAAGCCGCGATCCCCGGCTAGTCGATTCGGGAGAGTGGGATGATTGGGTCCTGAAGGCGGCCTACTCGAATACTGGGGACGAGATTCATCTGTGCTCTGATATCGAAGAGAAGAGGCGCCGCCGCATTGTCCGGACGGCTCAGAAGAACCACCGCGCCTGGGTTGCGCAGCGGAGGTTCGAGACTATTACCCTCGATTCCGAACTGGGCCCATTGTTTCCGTGCGTCGGCGTCTTCGTTGTCAACGGTCGAGCGGCGGGGGCATACGCGCGCCTGTCCAGGACCCGCATTGTCGATGGCGCGGCAATCGAGGCTCCGGTCTTGATTGACGAAAGCGAGTATGCCGATCTCCAAGGATGAAGCGTATGATGTTTGGCGTCCGCGGGCATCGCTGTGGACACCCTGGGTAAAGCCTGTTCTTTTCGCATTCCTAGACGAAGTACAACCCGGAGCCTCCCCCGATTCGACGTTTCTGCGCAAGTGGGATGTGCCCCTCGAGCAAGCAACCGCCATTGTCGTGGACCTCCCAGCAGCCGAGGGAGTTATTGCCGGTTTGGCACTGGCGCGCGTTGGATACCGGCCGATTCCCGTCTATAACGCTTGCCCTTTCCCTTTGTACGATCCCGAGGCGGTTTCCCAGTCGATCCTGGCCATCGGCTATGCGGACGTTCCTGTCGCGGTCGACGTCATTCCTATCATGCGCGCGATTTTACGCGGCACTGAGGCATTGCGCGAATGCAGCCTCGCGCAGAATGCTCCGCCGGTATTCCTTGTCGACAGGAACCGAGCGGGTCATGGCAGGCCCGACATCGACTGGTTTGATAACCGGTCATTTGTTTCCGCCGCTGACTTTCCGTCCGCCGATTTCCTGAAGCAGCGCGGAATACACCGGGTCATCGTTGTCGGTCCTGGCGGGGATCCGGGCCGCGATCTGACCAGCGTCCTCATTGCCTGGCAGAGCGCTGGCCTCGAGTTCAGCTATCAAGATGCGTGGGTTCCGTGGAAGCCGGAGATCAAACCGATCCGCGTTCCGGCAGCTCTGCAGCGATTATGGTGGCGGCTCTCGACTTTGGTTGGCTACCCCGCTCGCGAAAATGGCGCCTTCGGTGAGTGGGTTCGCGCGTCCAACAGTTGATTCATCGTACACGGCTGATGGCTGTCGACCCGTGTTCGGTGCATCGCTCATCGCGCTCTGGCCGTCAAGATTCCACACCGGCCCAAATCAACTTGCGTCAGACCAACTCCAAACGGAGATGCCGGCCCACAGCAGCGGCGGCACGTTGCAAAGTGTGCAGCGTCACCCCTGTATTCTTGGGATCGAGCAAACGGTCGAGCGCGCGGCGACTGGTCTGCATCCGCGCTGCCATGGCCGACTTCGTCAGGTGATCCTTTTGCATCGCTGCCGTGATTTGGTCCGCGAGGATCTGTTTGACCGCCTGCTCTTCGCAAACCTCGAGCATGCCTTCTTCCGCCAGGAATTCATCGAACGACGAGCCGATCCTGCCCTTCTTCTCTCGAACCATATTCCCTACTCCTCCTTCAGTTCCTTCATGCGTTTCAATGCCAAGTCAACCTCGCCTTGAGGGGTCTTCTGCGTCTTCTTGATGAAGCCGTTCAGCAGTACCATTCGCCCGCTCATCACGCAGAAAATTACGCGTCCTATTTTTCCGTCTGTCAGGTCACTGCGAACTTCCCACAACCCGTCTCCGAGGCTGCGGCAGTACGGCATGCCTATAGGCCAGCCGAATTCGACCTTCTGGATATCCGTCCCGACGATCTGGCGGTCCTCGGGCGAGAGGTCGTCCTTGATCCAGTCCCGCACGGGCCGGTTGCCGCGCGGCGTTTCGTAGAAGAACGCCGGAAGCTTCTTGGAGCGGTCAATCAAACGATATTGTGCCAAAAATGGCACGCGGTGTCAACCTGATCAAGTCTGTTCACCGGTCTGGCTCTTCGCCGCGCGGCGCTGGCAAGACACGCGACCTCGCCTGGTCAGAAGCAGACCTTTCAGTAGCCGCCGGCATTCGGCCCGCGAACGAGGCGTAGCGTTGCATCGAGAGCGCGAGTGCAGCTTTGTAGGCTGCCAGTCGATACGCCGGATTAGTTTGCGGAACCATCCCGGCTATCCCCTCCAATACTTCATCGCCATGTTCATTACAACTGAGATGAACCGAAGAATAAGATCCACCGCACCTTGGCACCGAGGCGAACCAAAATGTGCCCTGGCGGCTTTGACCAGTCCCGCCAATAGCCGATGTAGATCTCGGCAACGTCGTCAGATCTACGACAGTTCAAGGATGATTGCTTTTTCGCAACGCGCGCGTTGCTGGTTTTGGAGACAGTTCCTCCTGGCTCTCCCTCGCGAGAGACGTCTGTACGGATTTCACACGCAACGGAATGATCGCCGGAGCGTGCGTCACGAGCGGTGGCGGGTAAGGCGCTCGGGCGCTGATTGCTCGCAGTGCTCACTCGCAGATCCAGTATGAGGCACAACTGCCCACAAGTGCCGTACTGGTGGAGAAAATTTTCGCTTTGGGCGTGTGCTGACGTGCAAGCGACCCGTCCGGTTCAGCGAGACCCCGCGGCCCCCCTCGCCGTCCGGCTGAGGCGACCCGAAATCGGTCAGACCAGTTCCAGCCGGATCAAAAAAACCGAGGGAACTCGGCTGGTTTGCATGCGGTGCCATTTCGACTTTGCTGACCTTCTGACGATTAGTCAGACACTGGCGAACGGCGTGAGTCCCCTCGCAAGCGGATCCACGTAACTGGCGATCCAGTGCCATCAGAACGAGAACTTCAGCGCAAACCGGACCATCCGCTCGTCCACCCCTTCCCGACCCGTGTTCTGCACCCCGTTGATCACCGTATACCCGTTGAGATTCCGCAGCGACCCGTCCGGGTTCAACTGCATCGAACTCACGTTCGTGCCCGGCGTGGCGAAGTGCGGCGTGTTCGACAGATTGAACGCCTCCGCGCGGAACTGCAGCTTGAACCTCTCCGTAACGCGGAAATCGCGGAACACACCCGCGTCGAGATTCACCAGCCCCGGCGCGCGCACGATGTTGAACCCGCTCGTGCCGAAGCGCGGAGCCGTTACCGTGGCGAAGGCGAACGGATCGAACCAGGAATCGCGCGTGCCGAGCAGGTTGACGTTGCTCTTCACCTGATCCGCGGTTTGCGCGTTGCCGGGCGCGTTGAGCGAAGTCCCATCCGATCCGACCGTGAACGGCGGACCCGAGTAGGCCGCGAACAGCCCATTGAACTGCCAGCCACCCAACAGCGCCGCACCCGCTCCCTGCGAAGCCCAGCGCTTGCCGCGCCCGAAAGGAAGCTGCGCCGCGAACGACGCCGTGAACATGTGCGGGCGATCGTAGGCTTGCAGCGCACGATTGAGGCCGAAGTATGCAGGCGTGTTGTCGGAATACCCGTCGACGCCGGTCGCATTTCCATTCGGGCCGATCGCCTTCGAGTACGTGTACGTGAACTTCAGGAAATAGCCGCTCGAGAAGCGCCGCAGCAGTGTGCTCTGCAGTGCGTTGTAGGAAGACGTGAATCCGCCGGTATCGGAGAAGAAGTTGGTGGCCGCAGTGCGCCCGAACGCGCGGTTGAGCACCTGACTTGCCGTGCCGCCGGCGATGAAACCGTAGTTGGCGTTCCAGCGATTCTGCTGATGGCGCGTGCCGTTGCCCACGTAGCCCGCCTCGGCAACCCAACCGTGCGGCAGTTCTTTCTCGAGCATGAGATTCCAGCTCTCCACATAGGCGCGGCGATACTTGGGATCGAACAACTCCATGCCCACGCCGCCGGGAACGGTGATGGTCCCGTTGCCGTAGTTCGGTGCAGTGAGCGCGGGGATGCCGGCCGCAATCGGCGCCGACGGTTGGAATCCGTTCGGCGCGGACATGGTGAAGGTGGTCTGCACTGGATAGCTGTGGAGCGGATTGCGCGCGATGTTCACGGGATCGAACGCAATGCCGTATCCGGCGCGCACCACGAAGGAATCGGTCAGCCGATACGCCGCGCCGAGGCGTGGCGAGAACAGCTTCTTGCTCATCGCGATCTGTCCGCAATCCTGAGGCACGCTCCCAACGCCGCACAGTTTCAAGGTATTGTTCGCAAAGTCGTAGACCTCTAGGCCGCGATCGGCGCGATGCGGTGAGCCCCAATAGTCCCAACGCAGGCCCAGCGACAGAGTCAGCTTCCGCGTGGCTTGCCACTTGTCGCGAAGGTAGAGACTCTGGGCGAACGTGCGCGCGGTGTTCGGTTCCCAGGTGATGGTCTTCGTGGCGCTATTGGGGAGCCCGAGCAGGAACGATGCATAAGCATTGTATGCGTCGGCCGTGCCGCCGCGGATTCCCGTAACGCCGGTGGCGAAGCTGAAGCTGCCGGGCATGCCCGCGGCTTCGTCGCCGTTGAGCTTCACCAGCATCGAATCGAAGCCGAATCGAATATTGTGCTTGCCGCGCATCCACGCCGCGTTGGCCACGTACTGCGATTGCGGACTGTGATAATACCAGGGCGCATTCGTGTTGGCGCGGCCGATGGTGCGGAAGCCGCTGATGGCGAATCCGGGCCATCCACCCAGCCACTTGTTGCCCTTCTCGTTGGTGCCGGGAATTCCCAAGTCAGTGCCGATGTTCTCGTCGAGCCGGATCGGAATCGCCTGCGAATCATAGAGTGTGTATCCGACATAGGCGTCCACGATGAAGGTCGGCGTCACCGTGTAGACACCCGAGTACGTCATGCTCAGTGTGTGGCCAGATGACGTGCCGTCATAGGTACAGCGTCCGATTCCGCCTCCGCCGAGATTGCCCAGCCACGAGGGATCTTCGCAAACCCAGTCGAGATAGCTGACGCGGGCGTTGAGGCTGAGCTTGCTGAAGGGATTGAAGGTGATCTTCGAGTCGAGCGTTTTGCGATCGAAGCGGAAGCCGCCGGCAGCGAAGAAGTTGTTCGCGATCGCACCGGGTGCGCCGAGGTTCGGCAGAGGCAGCAGATCGTTCAGCTTCTTGGTGATCGGCGAAATGCGCCCAGCGGGAACGATGTTGCCCGCGAACGGAGTGCGATTGCCGCCATCGGGATCGCCGGTGGCCGGATCGTAGATGGGGCGCGCCGATTCGGTGAAGTTTCCGGCGTGCATCAACGAGGTAGGCAGCGCTCCGATGCCGAAAGCACTCTGGCGATCGTTCGTTCCTTCGAAGGCGGCGAAGTAGAACAGCTTGTTCTTCACGATGGGTCCGCCGATGGTGCCGCCCCACTGGTTCACCACGCGCTTCTCTTTGTTCTGCGATGCGGGCAGAAAGTACGGGCGAGCCTTGAGGTGCTGATTGAAGTGGTGCTCGTAGGCCGAGCCATGCAGTGCGTTGGTGCCGCTCTTGATCTGCACGTTCACCGCGGCGCCGCCGGCGTAGCCTTGCTCTGCGTCATAGGAATTGGAAACGATGGCGACGTTCTCGATCGCGTCGAGCGAAGGCACGTATCCGGCGATGTGCGGCAGCCACGGATGTCCCGTGGTGGCGCCATCCACGCGATAGTTCGCCGATTGCGAATTGGTTCCATTGGCGTTCACTTGCAGCGATCGCGATGGATTGGCGGGCACCGAGTGCGCGTTCACCGGCGGCGACATGCCGGGCACGGTGAGCAGCAGGTTCTGGTAGTTGCGCGTGAACGGCACCGGCGTGTTCTCGAGCTCTTCCGTTCGAATCTGCGCGCGCACGTCGGCCGAGTCAGTCTGTAGGGTCTCGGCCGTGGCGGCCACTTTGATGGACTCGCTCACCGCACCCACGGCGAGCGTCGCGTCCACGCGCACCGTGGCCCCGGCGTTTACCGTCACGCCTTGCTGCGTGAAGCCTTGGAAGCCGGTGTGGGAGACCGTGACGTCATAGGTCCCGGCGGGAACCGTGGAGATGACGAACACGCCGGCCGCGCTGGCCGTGGTGGTGAGTTCCTGGCGCGTACCGGTGTTGACCGCTTTGATTGTGGCTCCGGGAACGGCAGCCTGTGACGCGTCGGTCACGTTGCCGACGAGCGATCCGTAGATCACCTGAGCGGCGCATGCGCCTGCCGTGCAGAAGAGAGAAGAGAGTAGTTTTCGAATCATGGAAACCTCCGGGTTTGGCCGGTCCGGCGGGAAGAATGGACTTCGCCTGACGCACTTCCCACCTTGAAGGCGATCATATCATGCACGCTGAAAAACTAACGCTTGCCCGGTGCCCCGCGCATCTTCGCCCCGGCCACCGCGAGCGACATGCCAAGAATGCATCTACCCGGATTTCGCGGCGTCCACGCGGCGTTACCATAGTGCTGCGCAATGACGATCGCAAGCCCGGCGCTGGAAATCGCGATGCCGGATGCGAGCTGCGCAGTGCCGATCTTCCGCTTCGATTGCGAGTTTATGGGCATACGGCGATCTTAGCTGCCCGCCACGAGCAGCGGCCCGCCGATTGACATACGATAGAGGCAACCAGCATGCATTACCGGACACTTCTTCTTTGCGCGTCGATCGCCGCTGCGCAGCCGAACCTGTTTCGCGACCAGATCCGGCCCCTGCTCGAGAAGAACTGTTTCGCCTGCCACTCCGCCAAAACAAAAATGGGCGGACTTGATCTTTCCACCCGCGAGGCTCTTCTCAAGGGGAGCGAGCACGGTCCGGTGGTAGCAGCGGGCAATCCCGAAGGCAGCCAACTCTACAAGCTGGTGGCGCACATCAGTGAGCCGCACATGCCGTTCAAGGGCAAGAAGCTTCCCGAAGATGCGGTCGCCAAGTTCGCCGAATGGATCCGCGATGGCGTGCCCTACGGAGAAGCAACCACGAGCGCCGATTCGGTGGACGCAGCGAAAGTGGCCGAGCACTGGGCGTTCCGCGTTCCCAAGCGGCCCGCTCTACCAGGCGTGAAGGCCGCATGGGCCAAGACGCCGATCGATCGCTTCATCGCGGCCGAGCTCGAGAGGCGCGGCATTGAAGCGCTGCCTGAGGCGGACCGCCGCACACTGCTGCGCCGCGTCACCGTGGACCTCACTGGACTCCTGCCCACCGCGCAGGAGATGCAAGCGTACCTCGATGACCGTTCGCCGAACGCATATGAAAAGGTAGTGGACCGGTTGCTTGCCAGCCGGCAACACGGCGAGCGGTGGGCGCGCCACTGGCTCGACATCTGGCGCTATAGCGATTGGTACGGGTATCGCCGCAGCAACCAGGTCCGCTACAGCCAGCGGCACATTTGGCGATGGCGCGATTGGACGGTTGATTCGATCAACGCGAACAAACCTTATGACCGAATGATCGCCGAGATGCTCGCGGGCGACGAGATCGCGCCATCGGATCCCGATGTAGCGCGCGCTACTGGCTATCTCGCACGCAACTGGTACATGTTCAATCGCAACGTGTGGCTGCAGGACACCATCGAGTACACCTCCACGGCGTTTCTGGGAATCACGCTCAAGTGCGCCCGGTGCCATTCGCACAAGTACGATCCAATTCCGCAGACCGACTATTACCGTTTCCGCGCATTCTTCGAGCCACACGATGTGCGCATCGATCGCGTGCCCGGTGAGGCCGACACGCTCAAAGACGGGATGCCGCGCGTCTACGATGCCGATGCGTCGCGACCGACCTATCGGTTCCAGCGCGGCAACGAGAACAATCCCGATACTTCAACGCAACTCACGCCGGGCGTGCCGCAGTTGTTCGGCAAACCGAGCCTCGAGATCAAGGCGATCGAACTGCCGCGCGACTCGTGGTTCCCCGATGGCCGCGGGTTCGTGCCGGGCGACATGATCGCGCAGGCCAAGGCCGCAATCGAGAAGGCGGAAGCCGAAGCGGAGAAGGCGAAGGACAAACCCGCACCGCAACCGGCCGCCGCGCTGAAGAAAGTGGAAGGAGCCAAGGCTGCGTTGGTCGCGCTCGAAGCACGCATCAAGGCCGACATGGCGGCGCTCGAAACGCCCGTGCCCGCCAACATCGAAGAGATGGCCGAGCATGCGCAGAAGCTCGAGAAGCAGGCGAACATTCTGAAGGCCGAGGCCGACCTCATGTTGGGCAACCAGGAGTTCATGGACGCGAAGGGCGACCAGAAGAAGATCGCCGCGGCCACCCGAAAACTCGAGGCCGCGGTGAAGGCGCTCAACGAGCCGGCCGAGGGCTACACTCCGATCGGGCCGAAGTTCCCGACTACCAGCAGTGGCCGCCGCCTCGCGCTGGCCCGCTGGCTCGGCGCCAAGGACAATCCGCTCACTGCGCGCGTGGCCATCAATCACATGTGGCTACGGCATTTCGGAAAGCCGCTGGTGCCCACCGTGTTCAACTTCGGCCGCTCGGGCAAGCCGCCATCGCATCCGGAACTGCTCGATTGGCTGGCCACGGAGTTCATGGATCGCGATTGGGACATGCGCGCGATCCACAAGATGATCGTGATGTCGGCCACCTACCGCAGACAATCGAACTGGAGCGAGTCGAGCGCGCAGGCGAAAGCCGATCCGGACAACGTGACCTTGTGGCGCGCCAATTCGCATCGCATGGAAGCCGAGGCCGTGCGCGACAGCATGCTTCTGCTCTCCGGGTTGCTGGATCCGAAGCTGGGCGGAGCCGAGATCGAAGAGACAAAGGGGCACGAGGTGTTCCGGCGCAGCATCTACTTCCGAACCTCGCCGGATTTGCAGATGGACATGTTGAAGGTGTTCGATATCGCGAGTCCGAACGAGTGCTTCGAGCGCGGGTCGAGCATTGTGCCGCAGCAGGCGCTGGCGCTCGCAAACAGCAAGCTCAGCTTCACGGTGGCTCGCGCCATTGCGGCGAAGCTTCCCGCCGATGGATTCGTGGAGCGCGCGTTCGAAACGATGCTCGGCCGGCCGCCCTCGGCCGGGGAACTACGCGAGTCCGAAGCCTACCTGCGTGAGCAGGAAACCGTCTACAACACTGACGCGGCCAAGCGAGCTCGCGAAAGCCTGGTCCACGTGCTGCTGAATCATAATGAATTCGTAACCGTTCGCTGAAGGATGGAACGCATGCGACTCTGCTCTGATCGAAAACCGCGACGGCTGTTTCTGGCCGACATGGGAATGGGAATGACCGGACTCGCGCTCGGTGCAATGTTGTCGCGCCGCGCGGGCGCCGACGACGCTTGGCTTCCGCCCGATGGAAAGGCGCATTTCCAGCCAAAGGCGAAGCGCGTGATCTGGCTCTTCATGCTCGGCGGCGTGAGCCACGTGGAGTCGTTCGATCCGAAGCCGGTGCTGAATCAATACGCGGGCAAGCTCGTCTCCGAAACTCCGCACAAAGACGTACTGAACAACCCCTTCGTCAAAGAGAATCTCAACGCGTTCGTGCCCGGTCAGCACGATATCAAGGTGAAGCTCTATCCGATGCAGACGGGCTTCCGCAAGCGCGGACAGAACGGCGTGGAGGTGAGCGACTGGTTCCCCAACCTCGGCGACATCGCGCACGAACTCGCGATCGTCCGCTCCACGTGGACCACCGACAATGACCACGGCGCCATCCTCCAGTTCCACACCGGCCGCCACATTTTCGATGGTTATTTGCCCACGCTCGGATCTTGGATTCACTATGGGCTGGGTTCGATGAATGAGAACCTTCCCTCTTATGTGGTGCTGGGCGAGCCGCCGGCTGATTGCTGCGGCGGCAACGGTACGCATGGCTCGGGATATCTGGGTCCGGAGCACGCCGGAGTGCAACTCGAAGTCAACCCCGAGAACCCGCTGCCGTTCGTCTCACCGGGACCGAACGTGACGCCCGAGGAGCAGAAGCGCGAGTTCGAGTTTCTGCACAAGCTGAACCGGATGACGGCAGTGGAGTATCCGGCGGACTCGGCGTTGCGCGCGCGGATCAAATCATACGAGCTGGCGTATCGCATGCAGAGCGCGGTGCCTGATGCGCTGCGGTTCAAGGAAGAGAGCGAAGAGACGAATCGCCTCTACGGGCTGGACAACGACATAACGAAGCCGTTCGGACAAGTGTGCCTGGCGGCGCGCAGGATGTCGGAGCGCGGGGTGCGGTTCGTGCAGGTGTACCACGGCGGCGCAGGCAACGCTTGGGACGCGCACAAGGATCTCCGCAAAAACCACGGGGACCTGGCCGCGAAAGTGGACAAGCCGATCGCGGGCTTGATCAAGGATCTGAAGCAGCGCGGACTGCTGGACGAGACGATTGTAGTGTGGGCCACCGAGTTCGGGCGCACGCCGGGAGCCGAGAAGGCGAACGGCCGCGATCACCATCCGTTCGGATTTTCGATCTGGATGGCGGGCGGCGGCATCAAGGGCGGCGTGGTGCATGGCCGCACCGACGAGATCGGTTTCCATGCGGTGGAGAATCGGCACTACGTCACCGATATACATGCGACGGTGCTGCATCAGTTGGGGATTACGCCGAAGCGGTTGGATGTTCCGGGGCGGAAGCGTTTGGACATCGACTATGGGAAGCCGATCCGGGAGATTATTGGGTAGGCGGCAGCGGGACTGAAGTCCCGCGCAGGCTGAAGCCTGCCCCACAATGCGGCAGTCTGCTCTACGCCGAGGCTGAGAATTCGCGGCCGGCGAAGAAGGTGAAGGATAGTAGTACAGTGCGGCGGAAATCTACGGGGTTGGGAGAGGAGTAGCGGTCACTCTTTGGTGGCGTAGTAGCCGCGCCGGGCCTGGACCTTGGTGTCTCGTGCTTTCGTCTTGATCTCGATCTTGCGGAACGAGCCGTCACGCGAGCGTGACGACGAGTAGCCGATCGCGTACTGGCTGCGCATCTCTTCCTGAATCTCATCGAAAATGTTTTCGAGAGAGCGGCGATTGTTGACGTAATAGACGCGGCCGCCGGTCTCGGTGGCCATGCGCTTGAGGTCGCCGTCACTGGCTCCGAAGCCGAACTGGTAACGGGGGTCGGCGTAGTAGACGGCGTAGATGATGGCGTCGGACTTCTGGGCGGCTTCGATGGCGTCATGAATGCGAAGGCGGCTGCCCTGGTCCACACCATCGGTGATGAGGACCATGACCTTGCGCCCCACCTCGCGCTTCAGCTTCTCGTTGGCGGCGAGATAGACGGCGTCGAACATCACGGTGCCGCGAGGCTGCGCTCCAGTGGGCGAAGGCAGCACGCCGCCGACTCCGGCGTTGAGCTTGAGCTCGTCGAGGCCTTTGCGGAGCGTACGGTTCGAATTGGTGAGGTCCTGGAGCAACTCCACCTCGGCGCCGAAGCTGATGAGGAACGCCATGTCCTTCTTGGTGAGAACGCGCTCGAAGAACTGCGCTCCGGCGCGGCGTTCGATGTCGATCAAGCTCTCCTGGCTCTTGCTGACATCCACGAGCAGGCCGATGGTGAGCGGCAGATCCTTCTCGCGGCCGAAGTAGCGGATCTCCTGCTGCTTGCCTTCTTCGTAGATCGCGAAGTCGTCTTTGGTGAGGTTGGTGAGGAAGGCGCCCTTCTTGTCGCGAACCGAGCAAAGCACGTTGACGAGATCGACGTCGACCTTGATGATCTGGTCGCGTTCGGCGGGCTCGTCTTTCGCGGACGGCGGCTGTGGAGCAGGCTTCTGCGAAAGGGCCGCCAACCCGGCGACCAGCGCCACTAGCGGCAGGGCGATGAAGTTCCGCATAATTACCTTTATGTTGACACCATACACCGGTGGGACGCAGCAGCGGGCGGTTTCGGTTCCATGAAGCGCGCACTGGATCATCTACGCCAACGCGACGAAGTGCTCGGCGCGGTGATCGACCGCGTGGGTCCGTACAAGATCTCGTATCGAGAGCCGACGTTTCCGGCGCTGGCGCGATCGATCGTGTTCCAACAACTGAACGGTCGCGCGGCGGCGACGATTTTCGAGCGGTTCGAAAAGGCGTGCGGCAAGGCTGGCGTGACGCCACAGGGGGTGCTCGGCGTGCGGCCGGCGAAGCTGCGCGCGGCGGGGTTGTCGCAGCAGAAGTCCGATTATATTCGCGATCTGGCGCGCAAGACGCGCGATGGCGAAGTGGACTTCGACGCGCTGCCAACGCTTGCCGACGATGCGGTGATCGGGCAGTTGACGAAGGTAAAGGGCGTGGGGGTGTGGACAGTCCACATGTTCTTGATCTTCGCGCTGCGGCGGCAGGATGTGTTGCCGGTGGGGGACTATGGGGTCCGGACGGCGATGCGGAATCTGTATGGACTCGGCGAGCTGCCGAAGCCGGCGGAGATGGAGCGAATCGCGGCGCCGTGGAGGCCGTGGGCGAGTGTGGCGAGTTGGTATTTGTGGCGGAGCTTGGATGGCGAGGCGGAGTTGTGAGGCGGGTGAATCACTTCACGGCCAAGCCGATCGACGAGAAGGCTCCGCAGTTCGTGGTCCCGAACGGCTCCGCGGTGCAACCCCGGACGGCGAGCGTGTAGGGGCCAGGCGGTAGGACCAATTCCGTTCTCGTTGTCGCGCGGTCGAGGTTGCGCTCGATGACTTTGGTGTTTCTTTTTCCGGAGTTGTATTGAACCACCCAGAGCTGGTAGCCCACGACATCGGGTAACGGCTTCCAGGAAGCGGTGAAGCCGAATGACGAGACTTGGTCTCGCGGCGCAATTATGGCCGGGCCTCCAAACGGACACAAGTCCGATCCGCAGCTTCCGTCTTGCGTGACTATCACCGGTAGTCCGCCTGGCGTGATCGCCTCGGACCGCCGCTTCGGATCCAGATTGATGTCCACTTCGAACTCGAGGTCGCCGTCCCCCGAGCCGCCTTGCCCGGATGTGATCTTCACGAAGGAACCGCTTGCATTGCGGGCGCAGTCCGGAGGAGCCTTGATCGTGATCTTGCCCGAGCCTCCTTCCGGCGGGAACCGGGTTGGGGAAGCTTCGGCGGAAGATGCACAAGGTGGGACAGAGAACTGCAGGATCGAGAAAAGGTCGCGATTGACGACCCGGAAAAGATCCTGGCGCGGCTGACCGTCCGAGTTCGCCATGCGCGTCACGGTCAACTGAGTGGGCCCTGTGCCGGAGGTGGGCGACACTGTGAAGTAGCGCAGGGTCGAATCCTGGAGACTCCACGGGCACCCTTCGTCCGTCAGGAGTTCAACCTGAGTCGACCCGGCTGTGGGCGGCACCCATAGCGCCGTCGGAACAAACGAAAACGAGCACGACTTCGCCGCTTGCGTCACGAGAGTGCGCGAAACTCCGATCTGAATGGCGCCTGTTCTGGTAGCTTCGGGGTTTCGGCTCAGGAAGAGACTGACATGGGCTGTGCCGAAGCCGCTGGAGATCGACGGCGTGAGCCAATCGGCGCTGGACGAAACTGTCCATCCGCACCCGGAGGGCGCTTGCACCACGATGTCAGCGCTGCCGCCATCGGCGTCGAAAACGAGTCCGCTTCTTGCCCCGGCGGTCGCGACACAGGCTGCGCTGGCCGGAGAAATCTTCGCCGCGAACGCCGATTGACGGCGGGTTACTTCGCCGTTGCGCGTGAAAGGGAAGCTCGAGGCATCGCCAGTGCCTCCCCCCAGGTAGATCGCGCCCCGCGACACCGCGAGAGCAGATATGGAATCGGCTCTGGCGCTGCCGAGATACGTGAAGAACTCGAGCTTTCCCTCGGGCGAGAGTCTCCCAATTGCGGCGTCATTGGCAAACTGCCGAGTCACGTAGATTCGCGACGGATCGGCGGGTGGGATGTGGATTGCGGCAACAGTTCCAGCAGGGAAGCTCGGGACTGGAGCCCAGGAGACGCCACCATCGGTGGTTCGATAGAGTCCCGCTCGATCGGCCCCATACACGAGCTCTGGATTGGCTGGGGAAACAGTGAGGCTCTGGGGCGAGATCGGAGGTGGAGTGGTCTGGCTCCAGGTGATGCCGCCGTCTGAGGTTCGATAAAAGAGCCCATTGCCCCCAAGGCAATATGCGGTCGCCGGGTCAGAAGGAGCCGCGGCAAACACGGCGCAGTTGGAGTACGGGACGCCTGCCTCCACCCAATTGGCTCCCCGGTTGTTCGATCGCACGGGTCCCGTGTCACCGCTCGTCCACACAACTTGAGGGTTTACCGGGTTGACGGCGACGTAACGTTGCGCAAGGGTTCGCGTCCCGAATACGCCCGCCCAACTGGTGCCGCCGTCGGCAGTACGGAACAGCCGCGTGCTCTCCCGCGCATAGGCCCACATCGGATCGACTGGGTCTGCAGCGATCGCATCGATCGCGTAGATCCCGTAGACGTCGCGAAGGAGCGCGCGTCTCCAATTACCGGCGGGATCGGCGGAGTAGATGCCTCCTTCAAACGTGGCAGCCCACAGTCGAACTGCCCGGGGGGACACGGCAAATGCGGAGATCGACCCCGGAAGGAATGGCAGGCCCGACATCGCGCTCCAGGAATCACCGCCATCCGATGAGGTGTACAACTCGTCGCCGACCGCATACATCCGGCTGGCATCGGCGGGATCCGACGCGATCGCTCTGATCAGGTTGTCGCGAGTTCCCAGAGGTTGCCAGGTCTCCCCGCCATCAAGGCTTCGCACCGGTACAGATGACTTGCGCGGCGTTGGTTGAATCGCATCGAGGGTGGCGAGTCCAGTGTCTCCAGCAATGCCGGCAAAAACGAGGCTGCCGTTTTCGACTGCAATGCGATTGACTTGGTCCGTGCCTTTGCTGCCGAGATAGGTTAGGAATGCGACCCGCCCAGGAGCAGCCTGCTCCAGTTTCCCGAAAAACATGTCGGCACCGCCGACTCTAGCCGGTTGGAGTGCAGCACGAACTGGCAAGTCATCGGAGCTAGTCATGCCGCCAACGTAGACGAAGGCTTCGTCGGCGGCGACATCGTAGCAAGCATCGAATTTACTGCCTCCCAGGCGATTGATGTAGTCGATCGCGTAACGTTCGCCATCACGGACAAGGCGCGCAACCAAGCAATCCATCGTCTGCCCAGCGTTTGGAGCGAACGGATCTAGAGTCTGACCTGCTACGTAGAGGCTGCGATCCGCCGGATTCACTGCCGCACCCTGAAACGTGTCCGAACCTGGGGTTCCCAAATAGGTGGAAAACAGCATAGCCCCGTCGGCGAGACGAATCCGAGCGACCCATCCGTCTGCGAGCCCGGCGATTGTCGGTTGCACGGGGTTTACCAGAGGGAAGTCCCGCGAAAGAGTGCTGCCGACCATGGTCACGGTGTCATCCGGTTCGAGAATCACGCGTCTTGCATCCTCCACCGAACCGCCACCGAGGACCATCGAAAGTGTGATTGCATCTCCCGCGGGGCTCAGCTTCACCACAAAGGCATCGCCATTGCCGCCCGACTGGCGAGGTCCTGGGACCGAGGGGAAGTCATACGAACTCGTGGATCCGGTCACGATCGCCGCGCCCGTGCGATCCACGACAATGTCCTTAGCGGCTTCCTCACCGGTCCCTCCCAGGTAAGAGAAGAACGAAAACCCGGTGCCATTCGCACTCAGCTTCGCAACAAAAGCGTTCATACCGTAGAGATCCCTGTTCGCGGAAGCCTCGCGCGCTACAGGCGACGAGGTCTGCCCGGCGACGTAGACGTTTCCCGCCGAGTCCAGTGCGATTCCATTGACGGCGTCCGTATACCCGTTCGTTCCCGGAACTGCAATCGCGTACTCCAACACCGGATCGATCGTCAACACCCGCGACCGGTCATACGCCCCCACCCGAAACCGCACCCGATCTCCCGCCAAAACATATCCACCATCGATTGTTTTCCGGCCCGCCTGGTACACCACCGGCTTCTTCCAGCGCACCGGACCCTGCGCCGTCTCAGCCACCAACGCCCCCGCCGCATCCACGCGCAGCCGCTTCGCCCCGGTGAACTGCATTTCCACCTTGCCCGGATCCGCGCCCGGATGCACCACCAGGTCATATTCGAATTCGCGCTCGTGGCCGTAGTAGACGAGGTCGATGCCGTCATACACGCCCGCGGCCTCCACGCGCGCGAAAGTGGGAATCTGGCGATGCCATTTCTTGGGGTCCGCGCCGATGAAATAGTTCACGCGACCCTCGAGCGGAACACGCGGCGTGAGCTTCGCGCTGCGGGCGCCTACCAGCCGCATCGAAAGCGATCCGATCTCGACGCCAGAATCCATCACCGCCACTGGATGTCCGCCGCCGCGAGCGAGGAAACGCACGTCCGCCGCGGCCTGCCCGCGATTCTCCTCGAAATAGAGCAGCATCCGGGCGAAATCGGCACGAGCCTTGTTCGATTGTCCGGTCCCGGCGGCAAAAGCGAGAAAAGGCAGCGACGCGGCGATCAATACCCGGCAGATCATCTGGTAACAGCTTGCCACATTCCGGGCACCGTGCAATGCGGGCCGCACGAAGCGTGCCCCGCTGCTCGCATCGAATCCGGGCTTTTACAAATCTTTCACGAAACCCCGACACCTTCCCACAGCTCCGAGCCGCATACTGCCTTTCATGAACCTCGCGCTTCTCACGCTCACTGTGCTCCCCGTCATGGCTTCCGAGATTATCTCCGGACCCGCATGGAAGGCTTCCTTCAGCCCCGGCACCCACATCGCCCTGCCCGGCATGGAAATGCGCCTCGATGGCTCTCGACGAGTAGAGCCAGCACGCACCCAAGGCCACGTGCGCTACCGAGGCGTCTACAACGGCATCCACCTCGACTTCTATCGCTCGGGCAATGACCTCGAGTATGACTTCATCGTCGAACCCGGCGCGGACCCTGCCTCGATCGCGATGACCTTCCACGCCGCCGCCAACATCGAACCCAACGGCGATCTCACCATCGGAAGCATCACGCAGAAAGCGCCAGTCACCTATCAATGGAGGAACGGGCGCCGCGAGATCGTTCCGAGCGCGTACACGAACCTCGACGGCGGCCGCATCGGATTCGCGATCGGCGCCTATGACCACTCGCTGCCGCTCGTCATCGATCCGGTGATCACGCTCTCCAAGCTGGGCGGAACCGCCGAGCGGGAGCAGAACATCTCCTCTACTCGCGACTCGGCCGGCAACTTCTATCTGATCCCGCAAGGCCGCCGCATCCGCAAGATCAACTCCACCGGCACGGAGATCTTCGTGCGCGAATTTCCGAACGACTTCGGCGCGGGACTGGCCGGCGTGGATGGGCAGTTCAACATCTATCTCGCAACGGGCGGATTCTCGCAATGCCCGTCCGGATCGGAGACGATCGGGACCACCGGCATGGTCTTCACCGTGAAGAAACTCTCGCCAGACGGACTGACGACGCTCTACCAGAAGTGCATCAAGTCCGGCGGCAGTTCCACGAATACGACAGCTGCGGCGGTGGATGCGGCCGGCAACTTCGTGGTCACCGGGTTCACCAATTCCTCGGCGTTTCCCGCCACGGGCAACTTCGGTGACCTGATCGGCGGCCAGACACACCTGTTCGTGATGAAGTTCGATCCTAGTGGCAACGTTGTCTATTCGGTGGTGAATGGCAACGAAGCAGTTCCCTTCGCCGTAGCTCTGGACTCGGCGGGGTTCGCCTACGTCGGCGGACAGACCGGCTCGCAGACGCAACCACGGCAGGCGCTCCAGACGCAGTTCGGCGGGGGCACAGCGGATGCTTACGTGTTGAAGGTCACGCCCACGGGCGACAACATTCCGTTTGCGACCTTTCTCGGCGGCTCCGGAACTGAAGCCGTCATCGCGATCGGAGTGGACGCCGGCGGCAACATCGTGGTGGCCGGGTTCACGGATTCGACGAACTTTCCTTCCGCTGGCGCGTCCGCGCGGCCCAATGCAGGCAACACCGATGCGTTCGTGGCTCGCCTCGTCCCAAGTGGCGCGACGTACGGGTTCTCCTATTCGACGCAACTGGGTGGATCAGGATTCGATCGGGTGACTGGGATTTCGGTCCGCTCAACGGGCGAGGCCGTGATTGCAGGCACCACGTCATCGGCTAATTTCCCGGTCGTCAACCCGACGCGGCCGACCGTGGGCACGACGTTTGCTGCGAACCTTGCTTCCGATGGCGAACTGCTCTTCTCCACCTATGCGGAGCAATCCGGAATCGGAAACCCGGACCCGTATTTCACCCCGAGCGGATTCGCGCTGGTGGGCCAGACATCGGATGCGAACTTCTTCCGCACCGCCGGCTCGCCCTCGTTGACGGGCGGGGCCGACTGGTACCTGCAAATCTACACGAACGCCGCGGACCTGGATCTCCGGCTTTCAAAGACGGTAACGAGCGCGACAGCGACCGTCCGCAACTTCGGTCCAGAGACAGCCACCTCCGTGCGTCTCACCTTCGGTGGGCTGTTCATGACGACTTCGGATCACCGGTGCGTCGTTACCTCGGTGTCGGCAATCACGTGCACGATCGGTACGATGCAGGCCGGGGCGAGCACCACTGTGCGCGTGAACGGCACTGTATTGGGAGCCGGAGTCACATCGAGCACGTTCGATCCGAACCAGAACAACAACACGGACCAGTAGCTGCGGACCCGAGCCGGAGCCCGCGCACACGAGTTCCTCTATCGCACTCTATCCCAAAGTCGTTCATCGGCGAGTGCCGGTTCGGCGATCGTGTGGAACTCGAGGTGGAAGAGGGACGTGTGATCCTCAGGCCGCATCGAGGCCCACGCCAGGGTTGGGGCGAGGCGATGGCTGCCGCTGGAGGTAGCGTCCGGCGCGATGAACTTTTGCTCGAGGGCATTCCCGAAGAGGAATTCGATGGCGGCGAATGGACTTGGTGAGGCGACCGCGGCGAGACGAGGATACGTCATCATCTCGCCGGACGAATTGAACAAAAAGCTGCTGACTGTGCCGGCGAAGGCTGCACGAGATGTCGGCGACGCTCGTGAAGATGTACCGAAGGTAGTCAGTTCCGGTCGCAGCGCCACCAGCCGGGGGATTCCTACCGAAACAGGTCCGTCACATCGAGCGAAAAGAACAGCGCACCGCGCGGCTCACCCGGCCGGCGGTTGGCATTCACGGCATATCCCGCCGTGATGTCGAAAGTCACCAGCGAGAATCGTACACCGCCACCGGCCCCGAAGCGAGTCCCGCGAAGCTCCTGAGTCGCGGGACCAATCCGCGCCGCATCGAACAGCGCCACTGGACTGATGGAAGCGATGTTCAGTTCGCGAAACACGACGTCCATGGTGTTGGGTATGTATGCAGTCTGCCGCACCGTGTAGCGCTCGCCGGGCGGCAAGCGCAGGCGGCCCAACTTCGCACGAATGCCGCGCTGTACATTTCGCACTTCGGCGGCGAGTTGTGCGTCGGGCAGGATCAACGCCAGTCGCTCCAACTGCGGAGGCAGGAGTTGCCCCTTGCCGAGCGCGACCCTCCGCCATGCGCTGAGTTGGTCGATGCCTGCTTCATCCGGCTTTGGCACGGCATTCCGCACGGCTTCCACTCGCCGGCGCACAGCGGCGTTGGCCGGCAATGCCGTCTCGATGCGAGCGAGCAGACTCTCGAGGGAAGCGCGATCGGCCGCGAACGGCTCGAATGCCGAAGCATCGAGCGACACCGTGCGCTCCACGGCTTCGAGTCCACGAACCAACTCGCCCCGGACCGAGTCGAATCGCGCCGCGGCCTCGTTGTTGCCCGCTTGGCGCAACTCGGCGGAGAGCAGTTCGAGAAGCGAATCATCGTCCACGGCCAGCGCCCGGGCGTTGCTGCGAGCCGCCTCGGAGCGCGGATCTTCCCGCGCCTCGCCAATCAAGGCAAAGATCTGATCGGCCATCGAAGGCTGCGGCGCGAGCGCGCGGACCTGGCTCTCGAGCGGATCCAGTTGCTTCACCACGGCTGCCATCTCGCGGGTGCGCAGGCGGTACTCGTCCAAGCCATCGAGCCGGACCTTGTCGAGACTGACGTTGATGCCGTCAAGCAGTTCGTCGGAATGGCGCACCGCATCGGGTAGCGTCGATTTCGCCCAGACGGTCTGCGCGACGGTCACACCCGCGGAGTAGAATTCGGTTCCACCGGCCGGCCCAGCGCCGAGACGATTCTGCGGAAAGCTGCGTAGCAATGGGCCGGCGCGGATCCGCCACTGGTCGCCTTCGATAAACTGCGGCGGAGCGTTGCCGCCGTAGAAGCGCTCGGCTGCCGGAACGCGTCCTGACTGCGACGCAATCCAACCGCCGCCGGCTTGCGCCTCGAACCGGAGCGGAAAGTGCTCGCGCCACAATAGGCGGCCTTGATACGCGAGATCGACAATTTGTTTCCGGTAGTCGACGCGGTACTCGGGCGATGCCCTCCCCGCCTGCACGCCGTACGAGGCGCTCCAGGCGTTCCGCGCTGTGCGGAACGTGGCTCCACCGTAGGCTTTCAGCGCCGCGTGCGGAGCGTTGGCGAGAATGCCAGGGCCGGAGAGGCTGCTCTGGCGATGGCCGCCCTCGAGTTGTCCTCCGAAGCGGAAGACGATGCCGGCCGCCGTGGCCGCACGCGATGCCGCGGAGAACTGCGCGAGTCCGGTGGCTTCGCGCAACTCGGCTCCGCCAGCCGGAGCCAACGCTTCGCGAATGGCGGCGCGCCACTCGAAGTGCGAGAGCGGTCCGGCGGCGGGATTGCGGAAACCCGAAAGAGCGAACCCGGTGCGGTGACTGCGCGCCGATCCACCGGCCTCCATTTGCACGCGTTGGACGATCGGGTTGGCCGCGGTCCAATTGGCGGCGAGTCCGCCGAAGAGCTTGCGTGCGCTGTCATATCCGGCGAATGGCAAGGGGAACACCGCACTCGAAGCCTTGGCGGCGTCGCCGATGGCGAGTGTGCGATCGAGCCGTGGTTTTGACTCGAACAAGCGCGAGGCGTAGTAGGCGGCTTCGGTCGAGTAGATGCGAAAGACGAGCGCAACCGTGCGTGCCGCGTCGTCGCACTCGTCGAGCTTCGGCAAGATGAGCGCGCCGCGGATGCGTTCGCCGGGCCGCGTGGCAAGGCGATCGTAACGATCGCGTAGTGCTTCCTGGCCGCGAGCAAGCATCGTGCGCTCGAAGCGATGGCCGGCGGCGAAGGGCAAGGTCGCGATCGCTTCGCGTTCGGCCGAGGCGATATCCGCCGAGCGGAACACCCAGCGAACAGGTTGCGGGAAATCGAGCAGCGTCTGGATCCGGATATCGGAGACGGTGTAGCCAACGTAGCGATCCCGTTCGGGCGAGCACTCGGCCGAAAGCGTAGCGGCTATGGCGAGCAACGCAAGCGCGGGACGGATCATCCTCACTTGTTGAGAATGTTGGCGGTTTCCTTCACCGCTGGCGCGGCGGCGGGAGTCTTTTCGTTCGACCCGGGCGCGAGGTTCTTGGTCTTCGTCGTCAGCGGTCCTTTGAGTACGTCGAGTTGGGTCGACTTGAGTCCGCGATCCATCAACGCCTGCGCCTTCGGATTGTCGGCGGGACCGACGGTGACGTTCAGGTTGACTCGATCCTGAAACTGGCCGTCGACGAGGTCGCGCAGGATGAAGATGAGGTTGTAGAACGGCGTGTGGTCATCGATGCATCCGCGAGAGATCGAAAATGAGATCTGGCGTTTGTTGTCGGGCGCGAGGACGGCGAGAACAATCGAGAACTCCGTGCAGGATCCGGCAGCGGGCGGCGCCGGGGCAACTTCGCGCGTGAGAGCGCGAGTAACTTTCTCGACTGGAGCAGCCTTCTTGCGGACGGAAGCTTTTTTCGCAGGCATATAGCTGCCGATTATCCCGCCCTACCTGCGGGAAACGCAAGCCCGGTTTCCGCCTGAACTACCGCTCCGGCGGACGCAGCGGCAGCGCCATCAGGAACCGGACGATGTTGGCCATGTCGCGATCGTTGAATCGATACGGCGGCATGGTAGATCCGGGGACGAGCTTCTTGGGGTCGGCGAAATGATCCTTGACCCAGGATTCCTGGCGGCGGCGCGACAATCCGTTCAGCACCGGACCGAGCTTCATGCCCGCGCCATTGGCCTGATGGCATGCGCCGCACGCGAACTTCTGATAGACCATGGCGCCCTCGACAGCGAAATCCGGAGCGCTGCTGAGCGCTTCGGCATTGGCCGGCGTGAGCTTGATGAGGAACGAGGCGAGCGTATTGAGCTGCGCATCGCTCAACTGGACCGGTGGCATTTGCGAGCCCGGAATCACCGTCTGCGGTTCGCGGAAATGCGCCAGCATCCAGGCAGCATCGCGCTTGGAGGCGGAGCGCGTCAGGTCCGGACCGACCTTCGTGCCCTTGCCCGCCACCTGATGGCACTGGAGACAGCTTTCCTTGCGGAAGTATCCGATGCCGGCCAACTCCTCGGCCGTGAGCGTCTGCCATTGGGCGATGGGATCTTCCGGGCGATCCTGATCGGCGGCTTCTTTCGGGGTGCTCTTGATAGCGGCCAGGGTCAATCCACCCCAGGCGATTGCGCCGAGCGCCACGGCGCCGATCGCGGTAGTGCGGCGGGTGACCTTTTGCAGCGGCCCCCGATCGAGGAACGGAAGCAGCGCCAGCACGGTCATCGCCAAGCCGGGCAGCACGATGCTGCCGATGATTTCGAGCGGGCCTTCGAAGAATTTCAGCGTCTGGAACAAGAACAGGAAATACCATTCGGGGCGCGGAATGTAAGTGGTATCGGTGGGGTCGGCCAAACGGCCGAGCGGCGCTTCAGCCACCACGGCGAGCGTGAACAGGATCGCGAACGCGGCGAAGATCGCCATCGTATCCTTGAACACTTGGCCCGGAAAGAAGTGCTTCTTGGGAGCGGTGTCGCCGGCGGCCGGCGCTACCCCGTGGCGGCGAACCAGGAACACGTGGAGCCCGATCAGGCCGACAGTGGCCAGCGGCAACAACATTACGTGAGCGGCGTAGAATCGGGTGAACGTGACCACGCCGATCCCGTTTTCAGCGCCCAGCAGGCGCGTGATGTAGGGTCCGGCGCCGGGGGCGCTGGCGGCGATCTGGGTGGTGACCATCGTGCCCCAGTAGGCGCGGTTGTCCCAGGGCAGGAGATATCCAGTGAGGCCGAAGCCGAGCACCAGTTGCAGTAGCACCAGACCCACGAGCCACGTGGCTTCCCGCGGTTTCTTGTAGGCTCCCCAAAGGAGCACTTGCACCATGTGCAGCGCCACCACCACGATCATCATGCTGGCGCCCCAATGGTGGAGGCCGCGGATGAGCTTGCCCGCGGTGACCTCTCCCATGATGTAGCGGACGCTGTTGTGCGCTTCGCCTGGCGAGGGAGCGTAGTTGAGCGCGAGCAGGATCCCCGTGAACACCTGCGACATGAAGCAGAACAGCGCCACGCTCCCCATCACCTGATGCCACCCGGCCGATGCCGGAATCTCTTCGGTGAAGAATCCGCGCACCGCGGTTTCGAGGCCGGTGCGCGACTCGAGAAAGTCGATCAGATTCCGCAGCATCTCAAGCCTCCCGCGAGTGATCCACTGGACCGACCATCAGGCGGTCCCCTTCGATCTTCACCAAGTAACGATCCAGAGGCCGGGGCGCGGGTCCAGTCAGGACCTTGCCGTCGAGCCCGAACGCCGATGTGTGGCAAGGGCAGATAAAATTCCTGTTACGGTCGTCCCAGTGGTAGGCGCAGCCGAGGTGCGTGCAGAGCGGTGTGAAGGCGACCGCTTCCTTGTCGCCGGTGCGGAGCACCCAAGCGCTGGTTCTTTCGCTGATCAGCCTCCAGCCGTCTTGGCGTTGGCGGCGGAACAGGACCTCTTCGGGCACGCCTTTGGCGAGCTTCGAGAAGTCGGCGATGTCGACCCAATCTTCTTTCTTTTTGGCGCTGGGAGGAACCAGCAGGTAAATCGCGGCCGGAATGGCCATGAGCGCGGAAATCAGGGCTCCCAACGCATAGATCGCAGTAACGTAGAACCCTCTTCTCGATTCCTGAAGTTCGGACATTCCCTCTAGTGTAGACGGGTGTTCGGGTTTTCCCTAGATGCAAGGGCGTGTGGCTGGCGAACTTTTACAAGCGTAATCGCGAGCTTTAACAAGTGCTCTCGAGCTCGCCGGAATCGGCGGAACTGGCGTCGAGACCATCGGTTTGAATGCGCGACAATGCTGCCCGCCGAGCGCGGTTCCGCTCGAGGTATTCCGAGAGTTTGAGCAGGGATGTGGCTCCGCGGTCAACGTGGCGTTGAACCGCCTTCTGGTAGCGGCGCAGAATCTCGCGACGGTTGGAGTCGCGCAAATTACAGTCTTCGATATCGAGCAGCAGTTCGATCTCCCAAGGTCGAAACGTGTTCCGGTTCATGTTGCCCCTGAGCAGTTCCTGGATCAGGCGGTTGAACTGCATCAACATCGCGTCGGTATCGGGTGTTTGATCGGTCATGGCCCTACTGTGGTACTCATCGGCCAAAGCTGGCGAAAAGTGTATGCGGTGCACGTTCAATGGTGCCCGCGAATGGGCCATTCCTCATGGCCGGATGCGTACTGATGGGTTCAGAACCTCGGTACTACGGCGAATCACTGAGGTGTTGGCTACCATCCTGTAGGCTGATGCGTCCTTACAGATGTTTCCTCACGGTGGTCCTCGTTGCCCCCTGGAGTCTGGCAGCCCCGTTGACTGGGGTGGAGCCGCTCGCCGAGCTTCCTGTTTTGGAACCGTGTGCAGCATGTGAGACGGTGCTGATTGCCGGCTCAGACGATGCAGACCCGGCGGCGGACAGCGCTGCCGCAGTAGACCTCTTCGAGCGCGCCATTCAGGTGCAGAGCCAGGAGTCTCCGAATCAAGCGGAACTCCGCCTGACAAGTCCGCTGACCGATCCGGCCGGTTCCACCCAGGCGCACATCAAGGCTTCTATCATGGACCGCTACCGCATGTTGTTCCGGCTCGGCAGCGGGGCCACCAAGGAGAGAGTGTTGACGATCCTGGGCATTCCCGAACCTGGAACAATGGCGTTGGCCGCGCTGGGCTTGGCGGCGATGCTGCTGCGGCGGCGATGAGGTTCGAAACGACTTCGGCGCTGTTCCGTCAGATACAATATGCTTATGCGTAGTCTGGCGGTTCTATGCCCGTTGCTGCTTCTTCCCGTGGTTTCATTTGCGCAAGGGAAGGGCTTCGGCGAGATCTTCGAAGCTGCTCCTCCGCACATTGAAGCGGCCCTTCGCGAGAAGGTGAGCTTCTTCTACCAGGCACACAAGGAAAGCAAGTTCCGCGTGGCGGATACGGTGGTGCACGAGGATTCCAAAGACATCTTTTTCGCCGCCGAAAAAATGACGTTTCGCGGATTCAAGATCGTGAAGGCAGCCTACGAGGAGAACTTCACGCGAGCTCGGGTGGTGACGGACATCGACGCGGATTTCTTCTTCCCCGGCTTCGGCAAGCTGGCCGTTCACCGGCCCGTGACCTCGTTCTGGAAGCTGGACCAGGGGCAGTGGTGGTGGTACGTGCCGCCGATGAAAGGGCGCGATTCACCGTTCGGTACGATGAATCCGGGAACGAACGAAGGCGCCACCGATGCAAATCCGGACTGGGGCGCAATGTGGGACAAGGCGCCAAAAGTCTCGGACCTTCAAAATATGGTGAAGGCCGACAAAGAATCGGTGGAGTTGGCGAGCCATCAACCTTCGCACGCGGAGGTGCAGTTCAAGAGCGCGTTCCCGGGTCCGCTGAAGGTGCAGCTCTATGTACCCGACATGCAGGGATTGACGGCGAAGCTCGACAAGACCGAGCTCAAGGAAGGCGAGACGCTCAAGCTGATTGTGGATTGCAAGCCGCTCTACCCGAAGGCGAAGAAGCCGGATTTGACGGCGCAGGTGATCTTCGAGCCGTTGAACCGGACGATTCCGGTGACGATCAAGTTCGCGCACCCGCCGAATCAGTAGGGGCTAGCGCCTAGATCCCTTCCGCGGCAGCGAAATCGCTTGGCAGGAACACACCCCGCCGGTCGAGTTCCTTCATTACATATTCGAGCGCGTCGGCATCCCGGACCGGCAGTTCCCCGGGCTGGAACACGATCGTGTCGGCACTCGGCTCAGGGTGAGTCTCAGCCGAGCAAATCGCGATGAGGCCGGCCGAGTTCAGCAGCTTGGCCAGCGCGGGTAGTAGCTCATTTTCGGCATCGTCGGCAAGCGCCTGCACCTGGCAGCCGCGCTCGAAGAGACGGCGCTCGAGGAGCCAGGCGAGATCGGCACGCGCAGTGAGCCAGATCGAGACGGCAAGATGTCCGTTGCGCGCGTAGCGCTCGTTCACCGTGACGCGCCCGGTTTCGAAATTCAGCCGCGCGGCCGGAGCGTGCTCGGGCTCGTGGATCATGCCTGCGGCCAGGGTCGCGTTGCTCAGCGGATCGATCAGGATGAAGCCGCCGGTGGAGCGATTCACGCGGTAGGCGTCGAAGAACAGCGGGCGCGTGGTCTCGATCGCCACCACGCCGATTTCGTTGAGCCCCAGACGCGAGGCCGCCGAATACTCGAGCGTGTTCACGTCCACGCGCGAGCGGATCGCCGTCACCACCGCGCTCACTGAGTGCGACGTGTGCTTGAGAAGGTACTGGCGCCCGGTCTCGAGCGGCTGCTCGTTCATCCACACGAGCGAAGCGGTAAGGCGGCGCGAGACGTGGGGCGGGCGAACGGGGTCCACCAGCATGTCGCCGCGAGAGACGTCGATCTCGTCTTCGAGCGTGACGCAAACAGATTGGGGTGGAAATGCTTCAGCCAGCGGACCATCGTAGGTCGAAATCGCGCGCACGCGCGACGCGCGGCCCGAGGGCAAAGCCATCACGGTGTCGCCGGGATGCAGCAGTCCCGAGGCGATCTGGCCGGCGAATCCGCGGAAGTCGAGATTGGGCCGAACCACATATTGCACCGGAAGCCGGAACGCGGCATCGGCTGTGCCAGCGGCCACAGGCACGGTCTCGAGATGTTCGAGCAAAGTGGGTCCGCTGTACCAGGGCGTGCGCGAACTGCGGTTGGCGACATTGTCTCCATCGAGCGCGCTCAACGGGATCACTTGGATTCCGCGGAATCCGAGCGGTCCGGTGAAGGCGACGTAATCGGCTTCGATTTGCCGGAACACGTCTTCGCGGAAATCCATGAGGTCCATCTTGTTGATGGCCACGGCGAGGTAAGGAATTCCGAGGAGCGAAGAGATGTAGGTGTGGCGGCGCGATTGCGGGAGCACGCCTTTGCGCGCGTCGATAAGGATGACGGCGAGCGAGGCAGTAGATGCACCTGTGGCCATGTTGCGCGTGTACTGCTCGTGGCCCGGCGTGTCGGCGATGATGAACTTGCGGCGCGGCGTCGAGAAGTAGCGGTAGGCAACGTCGATGGTGATGCCTTGTTCGCGCTCGGCGCGAAGGCCATCGGTGAGGAGCGAAAAATCGATCGGTCCAGTGGAGCGATTGATGCGCGAGTTCTGCACCGAATGAAGCTGGTCCTCATAGACGGACTTGCAGTCGTAGAGGAGCCTGCCGATCAGCGTGGACTTGCCATCGTCCACCGATCCGGCGGTGGAGAACCGCAGCAGGTCGCTGCGCTCGTTGCGTTCGAGGAGTTGCTCGATGGTGAGCGAAGGAGATTCAGCGACCATCAGAAGTAGCCCTCGCGTTTCTTGATCTCCATGGAGCCTTCCTGGTCGTGGTCGATCACGCGATTCTCGCGTTCGCTGCGGCGGAATTGGATCAGTTCTTCGATGATGCGTGGGATGGAGTCCGCTTCCGAGCGGATGGCGCCGGTGCAGTACGTGCAACCGAGCGATCGCATGCGCGACATCACCAACTGCGGCTTCTCGCCGGGAAGCAGCGGCATGTCGTGCTCGGTGGGGATGAGCGTGGATCCGCGGACCACCATGGGGCGCTCGGCGGCGAAGTAGAGCGGGACCACGGGAATGTTCTCGACGTGGATGTAGTGCCAGACATCGAGTTCGGTCCAGTTGGAGAGCGGGAAGACGCGGATGGACTCGCCTTTGTCGACGCGGCTGTTGAAGACGTTCCACAACTCGGGCCGCTGATTCTTCGGATCCCACTGGCCGAAGCGATCGCGGAACGAGTAGATGCGCTCCTTGGCGCGCGACTTCTCCTCGTCGCGGCGGGCACCACCGAAGGCTGCATCGAAACCGCCCGCTTCGAGCGCGTCGAGCAAGGCGCGGGTCTTGAGTAGCGCGCAGCATTTGGAGGTCCCGAGGCGGAACGGGTTCGCGCCTTCGGCGATGGCTCGCGTGTTGGTGTGTACGATGAGTTCGGCGCCGATGGTGCGGGTGAACTCGTCCCGGAACCGGATCATTTCATCGAACTTGTAAGTCGTGTCGACGTGGAGCAGCGGAAAAGGAATTTTCCCGGGATGAAAGGCCTTCTGCGCGAGACGCACCATGACCGAAGAGTCCTTACCGATCGAGTAGAGCATGACTGGCTTCTGGAACTCGGCCGCCACTTCGCGGATGATGTGGATGCTCTCGGCCTCGAGGGCTCGCAGATGGGAGAGGGAATGCATTACAGGAGGCTTCATTTCAAGGTAGCAGACTAATGCCCCATTGTCTATCGGGATTTGGATGATGGCGTTCCCCGGCTTCCTCTTTATAATGACAGAACCGATGCTGATCGCCGTGGGCTCGCAGAATCCCGTGAAAGTGCTGTGTGTTCGGGGGGCTGTGCGCAAGTTCTGGCCGGCCGCGGAGGCGGAGGGCGTGGCCGCGCAGTCAGGAATTTCGGACCAGCCGATGTCGGACGAAGAGACGCTTCGAGGCGCGATGCAGCGGGCGCGGCACGCGCTCGAACTGATGCCGGAAGCCGAGCTGGGCGTGGGGCTCGAAGGCGGCCTGACGGATCATGGCGGCGACCTTTGGGCGTTCGCGTGGTGCGCGATTCTGAATCGGCGGGGAGTGGTGGGTCAGGGCAAGACTGGTATGTTCCGGCTGCCACGTGGCGTTGCCGAGTTAGTGCGGGGGGGGATGGAGTTAGGGCACGCCGACGATGTTTTCTTCGGGAAGCAGGATTCGAAGAAAAAGGAAGGCGCGATCGGGTTGCTGACGAACGGGAAGATGGATCGGAGGCAGCTCTACGAGCCGGCGGTGGTCTTTGCGCTGCTGCCGTTTTTGCATCCCGAGTTGTACCGGTGAGCGCTAGCGGCCTGCGAGGACGTGAGCGACGAACTTCGGCTCGGCGGGCGCTTCCGGGAACTGCTCGAGGAGTTGGGCTTCGAGCCCCTGTGGGTCCATTTCGACGGCGCAAGCAGCGATCTGCTCTTCCGTCGCGGACTCATAGCAGAGCTCGCAGGTGGCGATGCTGCCATCCTCGCGGACTACCGCAGGACCAAAGACACGGCACACCACAGGGCGATAGTCATACAGATCACAGCTACCCGCGACGGGATCGAGCGCCGGGCACGGGATCTCGTCTTCATCCTCTGAGTTTTCGAGTTGCGACAAGAACTCCGCCGCGCGACCGCGAAGCACTCGGGCACGCGCGGGATCGGCTTCCGCGAGCCCGCGGCGCAGGCGCCACTCGTCGAGCGGCGTGATCTCGAACGGACCGTGACAGCACGGCGTGCATCCTACACGACACACAAGCCAGTTGCCGCTACGCCGTTCGGACTCGACTGACGCGCTCGCAATGGCAGCCTGCAACTCGCGGTCACGTGTTTCGATCTGGACGAGGTTCACTGCTTCAACATCGCCTCGCGGCGCGCCTTGAACTCGGTGCCGGGCTTCCACTCGGGATAGCGGTCGCCCTGGGCCACGCGGTATCCGACTTCGAACCACAGCTTCAGATCGTCGACGGCGCCATCGAGTTTCCAGTCAGGCTTCACTTCGTCGCTCGGCTTGTGATAGTCGCGCTCGGTGTACTCGTCGCGCTTCTTCTTCGCGTAGCCCGGCTCCATGCCTGCGTAGTTGCTGCCCGAGTCGGTATCGAGAGCGGGCACGCCCATCTTGGCGAACTCGAAATGATCGGAACGGTAGTAGAAGCCTTTCTCGGGTTCCGGATCGGGAGTGAGAGTGCGGTTCTGCGCGCGGGCAGCGTCGGCGAGCAGATCGTCGAGCGTGGAGTTGCCGAGCCCGACCACGACGATGTCGCTCGTGCGCCCCCATTGATTCACACCGTCAATATTGATGTTGGCGAGCGTCTTGGCCAACGGGTAGAGCGGATTCTCGGCATAGTATTTGGCGCCGAGCAATCCCTTCTCTTCCGCGGTCACCGAGAGGAACAGAATCGATCGCTTGGGCTTCACCGGCAGCTTCGTGAAGGCGCGCGCGATTTCGAGCACAGAGGCGACGCCAGAGGCGTTGTCGATGGCGCCGTTGAAGATCTGGTCGCCTTGCCGCGATGGGTCTTTGCCGAGATGATCCCAGTGCGCGGAGTAGACGACGTACTCGTCTTTGAGCTTCGCATCGGAGCCGGTGAGCTTGGCGATCACGTTGCGCGACTCGACCTCTCGCACCACGTTCTTCACTTGGAAATCCGCCTTGGCTCCAAGCGGCACGGGCCGGAACTCGCGAGATGCGGCCGAGCGCTTGAGCTCGTCGAAGCTCTTGCCTGTGGCCGCGATGAGCTCACGCGCCTTGTCGAGCGAGATCCAGGACTCGACGGCGACGCGGTTCTTGTTGCGGTCCGGGCGAAGCAGGTCGAAGTTCTCGCGACCCCAGCTTCCGGTCACCACTTCGAACGGGTAGCCCGCGGGGCCGGTTTCGTGAATGAGGATCGCCGCGGCGGCTTTCTTTTCGCTTGCGATCTCGTACTTGTAGGTCCAGCGGCCGTAGTACGTCATGGCCTTGCCCTTGAAGAGCGATTCGTCGGACATGGGTGGATCGTTGACGAGCATCAGCAGCGTCTTGCCTTCGAGGTTCATGCCCTTGTAGTCGTCCCATTGATACTCGGGCGCGACGACGCCGTAGCCGACGAAGACGATGTCCGATGCTTTGACGGCGTTGGTGTCTTGCAAGGGGCGCGAGACGCCGATGAAGTCCTGCAAGGGATGCAGGGCGATGCGCTTGCCTCCGGCGGTGAAGGAGCCTTCGACGCGCGAGGTAATGCCTGCGAGCGGGACCTTCTGCACGTAGGTGCCGTCTGGGTTGCCCGGTTCGAGGCCGAGTTTCTTGAACTCCGAGGTGATGTACTCGACGGAGCGCTCTTCGCCGGGCGATGCGGGGGCGCGGCCTTCGAACGCGTCGCTCGAGAGGGTCTTGATGTGGGCGAGGAAGGAGTCCGCGTTCATGGTTTCGGCGGCGGTGCGTTCGGGGGAGGAGCCGGAGGAGCACGCTACGAGCAGCGCTAGGGTAACGAAGGCGAGGATGCGCATGAGATCCAGTATGCAACGCTCCACGGATGGGTCGCGATGTGCGCGCTCGGGGATGGAACTGAGTTTCGCGGGCATTGCATCTTGGGCTTCCGTCATGTCATGACAGTTGCCTCCTACAGACGAGTGTCAGGGGATAGGTGTGCGGGGCTGCAAAATTGATCCCGGCATGTGGTTGAAAGAAAGCGAGATGCGAAATGTTCGCTACACGGCATCGGGTCGGGTGGAGGGGCCACAGGCCCCTCTGCGGACCACAGGTCCGCCCTACAAATTACCGGAGGCGGTCGCGCATCATCTTGCCCCACAGCGCGCGACCGAGTTCCTCGGCATCCTCGTTGCGCACGGGCATTACTTGCAGGTGCAGTCCGGCCATCTCATCGGTCGAGTCCGGACCCCAGACCACGCGGCGCACGGGGCGGAACGGGTTCTTCGGGTTGGCATCGGAGTTGTCGTAGGTGAACTCCATCTCGAAGCGCGTGCCTTCGGGCAGGCGGATCGGCGCGACCCAGCGATAATGCTGCTGCCAGTCGAAATCCCAGCGCGGGATGTGGAGCAGGTCGATGCGCTGGCCGCTGGGTAGCGTGGCCCAGCCGCGCATCTCGCGAGCCAGGTAGTGCGCGTGTGGGATGATGCCGGTGGCATCGACATCTATGGGAAGCGTGAACGCATCGCGGACCACATAGCGCGACGTGCCCGCCGCGATGTCGATCTTGCGCGAACCGAGCGGGACATCCATCATGCGGCGCTTCGGAGCATCGGGCTGGAAGAACAGGGCTACGCTCGAGGCATCCGTGCGCGCCATGCCATCGGGATGATAGTGGAGCTGCAGCACGAGGTCAGTGCCAGGGTGGACGGTGACCGCGCCGCCGTCGGGATAGTCGACGAGTTCGGTACCCGGAGTCCAGCCGCCCAAGGCGGACGTGGGCAGGAAACCGGGTGTGCCGAAGCAGGGATAGCCGGGCTCGGGTGTCTCCGCATCGCGTCGGCGAGCGGCGCCGGAGCGGTCGAGGAAGAGCAGCGCGTGATGGACCACCTGCTTCGCTCCGGGCAGGAACTGGAAGGCGCGCACGTGGCGAGCGGAGTCGAGTGGAAGCGGGATGACGAAGCAGCGATAGAGATCGTCCCCAGTTGCGGGAACGGAGAACGGCGCGCGCATCGCAGCTTCGGCGTCGGGCTTGGCGGGCGCGGGAAACATAGGCGGCTGCGGCGTCTCGGAGACCGAGCCTTCCGGAGCTCCGGCCTCCGCCCAAGCACGCAGCAGCGCGATGTCGCGATCGGGCAAGCGGCGTTCGCCGCGGAACGGATGCAACGGATTCGGAGCGGGCAACCACGGCGGCATGGTGCGCGCGGCGGCCACTTCCGCAAGCGTGGTAGCGCGGATCGCGGCATCGTTCCACGTGAGCAACGGGAACGGAGCGGCCCCGGAAGGGCGATGACACGGAGCGCAGTGCCGAAACAAAATCGGTGCAATTTGTTTCGAGTAGACAGGCGCACCGGGCGGCGCTTTGCGCGGGAATTCGATGGCGCATCCGGCGGCTCGCGTGGAAGGCACAGCCACGGGCCGGTTCGCGAGGATGTCTTCGAGGGCGAGGCGCAGGTCATCACGAGTGGCGCCAGGACGCGAAATTCCGAGCACGATCATGCGATCATCCACGCGGCCCGTGTACAGCCGGCGAGAGCTCGCGTCGACCACCACCACCTGCGGCGTCACCTTGGCGTCGAGTTGGCGAGCGAGCGTTCGATCCGCGTCGCGCAGATCGGGGAACGGCAACGAGCGACCCGCATTGACGGCGAAGAACCGCACGCCGCGCGGAGCGTAGGAGGCAGCCAGCGATTCGAGCACCGGCGTCACGCGGTTCGAAAGCGGGCAGCCCGGCGCGAGAAACGCGAACACCGTAGCGCGCGACCCCGCGAGTTCCACTTCGGTGTGAGGCACGCCCGCCGAGTCCAGCAATCGAAACGCGAGGGCGGCGGCGAGCAGCATGGCGGACTACGGGATCAGCGAATTGATCTCGCGCAGGATCTTGGAATCGAACTTGAGCTTGCGGTCATACGTCATGAGTCCGTTCACCTCCTGCTCGACGTCAGTGATTTGCGTGTAGCAGATTCCGGCGATGGCGGGAATCTTGGCGATGGCTTCGTAGAGCCCGCGCAGGCGATGCAGAGCAGCGTCGGCAGTCTTCTCGACTCCCGCGTATCCCCACGCATCGCCGGGCACGCGATTGCCTTCCGGGATGTAGGCGATGCCGCCGAACTCGGAGAGCAGGAACGGCTGCCCGCCATACGTGTATCCGGGCGCGAAGATGGAGCGGCCATTGTCGGGCACGCGCGCGCCAGGCTTGCCGATGTCCTTGTACTTCTCGTAGAGGCGTGCGCCAGTGGCGGCGTAGTCGTGAATGGTGAACAGGTCCATGGTGTCGACGTGTTCCCAGCCATCGTTATCGATGACGGGTCGCGTGGGATCGAGCGCCTTGGTGAGCCAGTAGAGCGACTTCAAGTGCGACTGTTGTTGCGGATCGCGCAGGTTGGGCACGCCCCAACTTTCGTTGATGGGGACCCACATGACGATGGAGGGATGGCTGTAGTCGCGCTCCACCACGTCGAGCCATTCGCGGGTGAAGCGAGCGGCGTAGTCGGCATCGAACTCGTAGGCGTTGGCCATTTCGTCAGAGACCAGGAAGCCCATCTTGTCGGCGAGGTAGAGGAACACGGGATCTTCCACCTTCTGATGTTTGCGGACGCCGTTGAAGCCCATCTCCTTGGCGGTCTTGATGTCGAACTCGAGGGCCGCGGCCGATGGGGGCGTGAGCAGGGACTCGGGCCAGTAGCCTTGGTCGAGAAGCCACTTGAGGAAGATGGGCCGGCCGTTGATGGTGAAGCGGCCATTGTTGACGGCGACCTCGCGGATTCCGAAATAGGACTTCACTTGGTCCAGCGCAGCCGTGCCGGAGCGCAACTCGTAGCGAACGTCATAGAGGTTAGGCGAGGTGTGGAGCCACAAGCGCGGATTGGGGATTCGCGTTTCGGCGTGCGCGGCGCCGTTGATCACAGTTGCGCTTGTGGTGGCGATGGTGCGAGCGCCATCGAGGATGGCGACGGTGAACTGCAGGTTCTCGGCGGTGCGCGCGATCTTGGCTTCGAAGCGAACGACGCCATCCGCGGTAGTCGTCACGCGGACCTTATCGAGGTAACTCTCGCCCGCGGTCTCGAGCCACACCGATTGCCAGATGCCGGAAGTGCGCGTGTAGAAGATGCCGCGCGACTTCGGCTCCCAGAACTGCTTGCCGCGCGGGATGAAGCGATCGGTGGGCGGATCTTCTGCGCGCAGGGTGATGGTGTTGGCGCCGGGCTTGGCGAGATGCGTGACGTCGAGCCGGAAGGGCGTGTTGCCGCCTTCGTGCGTACCGGCGAGGCGGCCGTTGATCCAGACCCAGGCGCGATAATCGACCGCGCCGAAGTGCAGGAGCATGCGCTTGCCGGGCGTGGCCTGGAACGTGCGGCGATACCACACCCACGGGTGGAAGCCGGTCTCGGCGATGCCACTCTTCTTACTCTCGAAGCAGAACGGGACGAGGATCTTGCGCGAGAACTTGCGGGAGGCGTCTTCGGCCCAGTTGTCGCGGAGGCCGGTGTTGGCGTCGTCGAATTCGAAGTCCCACTGGCCGTTGAGGAGGGTGAAGCCTTCGCGGACGAATTGCGGGTTCGGGGGGAGTTCGTCGCGCGGGATGTCACCGGCGGCGAAGGCGAGGGCCGTGAAGAGGAAGATGGGAGCGGTCCGCATCGCTTTAGGGTATCAGCGCGCGTAGGGAAGCGTTACCCCACGGAGTCTCGCGCTACAGGGCGAAAAATTCGCCAGAGTGTCGGATTGTGTCGGAAAGTGTCGGATTTGCCCCTTCAAATGGGGGTAAGTTCCAGTTACGGACAGCGGGACTGAAGTCCCGCGCTGGCTAAAGCCCGCCCTACACGGAGAGTTAGGCGGGCTGGAGGAGTTATGCGGTTGTCGAAGAGCGGAAGGCATGAGGCCTCGATCCAAGCGTAGAGCACGGGCCGTCAGCGTTGCAAAATCGATCCCGGGAAATGGTTGATGGAAAAGGGATTATAATTTCTTCGATACACGAACTCGGGATCACGAGAGACGGAAAGGGCCAAGATGGCGCGGATTTTCATCAGCTACCGTTGGAGCCAGACGACGACGCAGGCGGAACTGCTGGCGGAGAAGCTCGAAGAGCATTATCCCGGCGAGGTGTTCCTGGACCGGAAGAAGATCACTGGTGGCAAGAAGTGGAGGAGGGAGATTCTACAGAGTCTCGCCGACTGCGAGGTGTTGCTGGTGGTGATGGGGCGGCGTTGGCTTGCGGCGCGGGACAGGGAATCCGGCAAGCGGCGGCTGGATATCCCAGACGATTGGGTGCGGCTCGAGTGCGAGACGCAACTGGCGAAGGCAAGCGGTCATGTGATTCCAGTGCTGGTGGATAAGGCGAAGCGGCTAGGGCCAAAGGCAAGACTGCCCAAGAAGCTGATGGGGCTCATTGAGCACGAGCCTGTGACGATCGGCGAGCGGCAGGAGGACTGCTTGCGGAAGTTGGTTCACGCGGTGGAGGAGTTGATTGGTCCGGGTCGAACCACGCCTCACAAGGTGAAGCCGGAGGACCCAACAGCGTACCTGCAGCAGCTACACAAGAGCGTCGAAAAGATCAAGCTGCCCGGGTTCGAAGGGAAAAACGTCTGGGAGCCGCGACTATTGGAGATCTACACCGAACTCTCGGTGCACGATGGCGGCGAGCGTGAGGCGAAGCATGGTCTTGGCCGCGACACGATCCCGCTGCAAAACCTTCTGGCGAAGCATCGAACGATCGGCCTGGACGGGTTGCCGGGGTCGGGCAAGTCCACGTTCGTGCAACGGATTGTGTTGGCGGCTTGCGACACTCTCACGGGGAAGGACAAGGATGCGTGGAAGAAGTGGGTGGGTGAGGACCAGTGCCCGATGCCCATTCGTGTGAGGGCATTCAGCCTGGCTTCGTTCATCGCGGAAGCGAAGAAGAAGCCGGAGAGGCAGTGCCCGGCTGACTCCGATTCGCCGCAGTGGTTGATCCATCATCTGGGCAAGCTTGCGGAAGAAGACAGGTGGCAGGTATCCGAGCAGTTCTTCGTGCAGCAGTTGGAAGCAGGCGCGCTGGTGCTGGTGGACGGCTTGGACGAACCCTCCTCTGACCTCGAGCGAAAGCAAATCGCATCTCTGATCCATCGAGCGGCGCGAACGTATGAGCAAAGCAGGTTTGTCACCACCAGCCGGCCCTCCGCTTGGGGAGGTATGGAGATTCCGGGATTCGCGCCGGCGCGCATCGCGGAGTTCGATGACAAGCAAATCACGGCTTTTGTGACCAATTGGAGCCGCGCTCTTCACGCGGACGATGGCGAGAAGGCGAAGGCGCATGCGGCGGACCTCATGAGCGCTCTGCGCGGGAGCACGGAGGTGGCGAAGATGGCCCGGACTCCCGTGATGCTGACTGCATTGGCCGTGCTGCACCGCAATCAGAGCCGGTTGCCGCATCAGAGAGTGAAGCTCTACGAGGCGGTGCTGAAATGGCTGGCCCTGTCTCGGGAAGAAAAGAAGGGCCGCGTGAGCCCGGAGCTCAGGGTGCGTCTGCTGCAACGTCTGGCGTTCCGAATGCAAACGGACAAGAACGGCCGCCTGAAGGGCATTTCGCCGGACCAAGCCGCGGAAGCGATTAAGGATCTCTTCCGCGGGCCGGATTATCAATCGGACCAAGACCGCAAGCTGGCCGCAGAGACATTCCTGAAGGACGAAGAAACGGAAAGCGGCATTATGAGACCCGCGGACCGGAAGCTCGAGTTCTGGCACCTGATGTTTCAGGACTATCTGGCCGCCAATACGCTGCGTAGTGACGAGAGGGAGGCTGAGGCAAGGCTCTTCGGCCGGTCGGCGCAGCTTTACTCTGTCGAGTGGAGGGAGACGGTTCCGCTTTACGCTGGGTTGCTCTGTGAGTCGGGGAGCATCGACAGGTTGGATCGTTTTCTGCAAAGGATCCTCGCCGGGCTCACGGGCAAGAGCGCGAAGTTCGAAACAGTGGCCAAGGGCGTGGGGCTGATGGGCCGGCTGCTGCGGGATTTGGCTGGGTGGGACTATCACTTGCCCGCGGATTTGGAGAAGAAGTATCGAGCGTTGCTAAAGCGCGCAGAGGAGGTGTTTGAACCCAAGGGCGCAAGGGCATTGGATCTCCAGACTCGGGAGGATGTGGCGGATGCGATCGGGCAGGCGGGGGATCCGAGGTTGAAGGATGAGGAGTCGCGCTGGATTTGGGTGGAGGGTGGGGAGTTTTGGATGGGGGCGCAGACGGACGATCCGAAGAAACCGAACCATGACAAAGAGGCATGGGGCGACGAGGCACCGGTCAAGCGGGAAAATGTCGATTCGTTTTGGATGGCGCAGTATCCGGTGACCGTGCAAGAGTACGCCGGCTTTGTGAATGGGCACCCGGAGCGGGAGCCGGATGATTGGCCGACGCAGCGGGCTTATCCGAATCGACCGGTGGTGCTGGTGTCATGGCATGATGCTATCGCGTACTGCGAGTGGCGAAATCAGAAGGACCCGCGCTACCGAATCGGGTTGCCAACGGAGAAGCAGTGGGAGTACGCGGCGCGGCATGGGCGGACGAAGCCGAAGGAGAAATATCCTTGGGGCTCCGAGAAGCCGGATGGGCAACGCGCGAACTTTCGCGAGGTTCCAAAAGCGCCGTTGCATCCCACGCCAGTGGGCATGTTTCCAGAGGGATCGACTACCGGCAAAGTGGACGGGATCCACGACTTGGCCGGTAACGTATGGGAGTGGACCGATAGCGATCGGGAACGAGACGATCCGTCTACTAAATCGATCCGCGGGGGTAGCTGGGACAGCAATGCCAGGATCCTGCGCGTTTCCTGCCGCGACTGGAATCTTCCCGAGGTTCGGAGCGTCCTTACCGGGTTTCGATTGATCCGGGAACAACTTTCCCTTTGATCTTTTTTTCTTTTTCTCTTTACAACTGTGGACTTCGGGTGTAAGATGCAGTGGGGTCTGGGGCGAAGCCCCAGGAAAAATTTTGCAAACACCGCAGTCCGACTTACCAGTTATAGTACAGCGGTCTTATGAGTTCAGTACGTGGATGATTCAAAAGGTGGAGAACTTTCCACGTTCTTTCCGGTTCACGGTGGGTGACCGGCTTACTCACGCCGTGATCGATCTCACACTGAAGCTTGTGGATGCGGCGTACTCGCGCGATCGTGCGCGGATCCTAGGGGAAGTCAATGTGATCTTGAATCATCTTCGGGTGCTCTTGCGTCTGGCGAAGGACTTGAAGATTCTCCCGGCCGAGTCCTGGGGCTTCGCGGCGGAGAAGGTGGAAGAGATTGGGCGCATGGCGGGCGGGTGGCGGAAGGCGGCCGCGCAATGAAGCGGATCGGCGGGTTATGGGACGGCCTGATTTCGTACTCCAACCTCTCCGAGGCGGCGCGGCGGGCGGCGCTCGGGAAGCGTTCGCGGCGCGACGTGGCGGCGTACTTGTTGAACCTCGAGAACGAGATCGCAGTGCTGCGGCGGGAGCTGCTGGAAGGGAGCTATCAACCGGGACCGTATCGTGAGTTCCGCATCGTGGATCCGAAGCCGAGGATGATCTCGGCCGCGCCGTTTCGCGACCGCGTGGTGCATCACGCGCTGACGCAGGTGCTGGAACCGATCTTCGAGACGAGGTTCTCGCCGAACAGTTACGCCTGCCGCAAGGGAATGGGGACGCGGGCGGCGCTGGAACGGGCGAAGCAGGGCGCGGCGGTTTACGGTTACGCTTTGAAGGCGGACGTGAGAAAGTATTTCGCGTCGATCGATCATGAAATCCTGATGGCGAGGCTGGAACGGACTATCAAGTGCAAGCCGACGCTGGATCTGGCGGCACGGATTGTCGCGGGGTCAAATGCGCAAGAAGATATAGTGGCTTACTTTCCCGGAGACGACCTTTTTACTCCGGCGGACCGAAGGCGAGGGCTTCCGCTGGGGAACCAGACGTCGCAGTTCTTCGCGAACTTATATCTGGATGCGCTGGACCAGTTTGTGGACCGAACGCTGAAGCCGCCCTGTTGGGTCCGCTATGTGGATGACATTCTGGTGTTCGATGCAAGCAAGGAGCGCCTGCGAGAAGTGAAGGCGGCGGTAGAGGAGAAGCTGGCCGAGGTGCGGCTGCGGCTCCACGAAGGGAAGAGCCGGGCCTATCGCTGCCAGGATGGGGTCGGATTTCTGGGGTGGCTATTGTTTCCGGGCCGGACGCGATTGGCGCGGCGAAACGTGGTGGGTTTTCGGAGACGGTTGGGCGAGATGGAGCACGCGTTGACGCGACGGGAGACTGACTTCAAGGAGGTAAGAAGAAGGGTTTACTCGTGGATCGGGCATGCGGCGGCAGGCGACACGTGGCGGCTTCGCGAACGACTGTTCGAGGAGTTTCGCGTGGCGGTGGCCAAGCAGGCGGCGTGAACTGTCCTCGAGTGAGGCGGGGTGCGATCGAATCGATCCGCGGGGGTAGCTGGAACAACAATGCCAGGAACCTGCGCGTTTCCTGCCGCAACAGGAATCAACCCGAGGAACGGAACGACAATACCGGGTTTCGATTGATCCGGGAACCAGAGCGCCTGCTGTGAGCGGGTGGGCCGGAGTCGCGGCGGTCCGTCAAGGGCTGCGGCGAGCGCGCTGGCTCTTGTTCCGGATCGCGCACCGCGACGTGTGTGGTCCGCTCGTTTCGCGTGGCTACTGGCGTCGAAAGAGAAGAGCGATCCCAGTCCGCTGGTAGCGGCTGCGAAGGCCGGCTGGGTGGAGGAAGCCGGTCGACGCTGGACGATTGGGGTTCGGAGGGGCGCGGTAGCATGAAAGTGTGTCCACGTTGTTGCATTTAGCGCGCGAAAAGGTGAGCGCTCTTCCGGCCGATGAGCAGGATTGGATCGCGCGCCAGATTCTCGCGGTGCTCGCGGACGAGGAGGCTTGGAGGCGGCGGTTCGCGGAAAAGCGCTCGGTGTTGCGGCGGATGGCGCAGGAAGCTTTGGAAGAGGATGCGGCTGGGATCACGACACCGCTCGCGCGGGTTGACCGGGAGTGGGGGCAGCAGGGATGACGATGGGCGGAGATACTTTCGTTCCGCATGAGGCGGATCGTTCGGTCCGCGAGGGTTGGGAGAGCGCCGCGAAGGTGATCGCGGAAGCTGGAGACGACGAGTTAGTGGTGGGTGATTTCGGGAATGAGGCCGACGCGGACTGGAGTTGGTGAGCGCGCGCACGGCTCACTTGGATCTCGCCGCGGCGGGCTGCGGCACGGGACATCGGAAGCGGGGCTGAAGTCCCGCGCTGGCTAAAGCCCGCCCTACACGGCAAGGCCAGTGCTCTTGTCAGGAACGGGAACCGGACCAGAATCAAAACGCGAACTTCAGCGCCGCCTGCTGAATCCGCGCCGGAGCCGTCCCGCTGATCTGTCCCGCTTGCGCGTTCCCGATGGTCGCGTTCGGCGTGGTGAAATTGGCGCGATTGAACGCGTTGAACATCTCCCACCGGAACGTCACCCGATAGCGTTCGCCAATGCGGAACTGGCGGTGAATCCCCGCATCCACATTGAAATTCCCAGGACCAATCAAGATCCCGCGCCCCGCATTTCCGAACGCGAACTGCGCCGGCGTCGCAAAGGCCGCGAGGTTGAACCAGCGGTCGATCGTGCGCTCTCCGCCCGGCAGGTTCCCGTCGGCGATGCGGTTGGGGCGATCGCCTCCGCCACCAGCCGAGTTCGATACCGCGGCCGCGAGTCCGGGTGTGAAATGCTCGCCCGTGGCGAATGACCAGATTCCGTTGAGGCTCCAGCCGCCGATCAGCCACGCCGCCGGACCACTCGACGCATAACGCCGCCCCTTGCCGAACGGCAGCTCCCACACGTGATTGAAGACGGCGACGTGGCGGCGATCCTCGGGCATCGAGCCCCACTCGCACGCATAGCAACGCGCATCCTGCGGAGGAGCATTCCCGCCTCCATTGATGTTCCCGCCGTTCGATAAGAAGTGCGACCACGTGTAGGCAAGCGACATCGTGAGTCCGCCACGGGCGCGCTTCTCCACGCGCGTTTGCAGCGAGTGATACTTCGCCGCGCCGAAGTTGGTCCGGTAGGTGATGTTGGTGACGTTGGGATTCAACGCGAAGAACGGGCGGCGCTGCGGTTGCGCGCCGGGTCCGGGGACCGATTGATTGATGTTGACGTTGGCGATCAAGCCGAGCGTGCGCGTGCCGACATAGGAAACGTCGACAAGCAGATCCTGCACGATCTCGCGTTGGATGCCGAGGCTCCACTGCATGGTTTGGGTGGACTTGAGTCCGTAGTCCCACGCGGCGGGATTGCCCGAGGAGAGTTGCGCGCGATTGTTGAGATCCGGCGCAACGGGGGGAGTGAGTCCTTGGGAAAGGCGTGTGGCGGGCGCGGCGTTCTGATCGGTGGCGACAACTTGCGAGAAGAAGAACGGCAGGTTCTTGTAGAGCTGTCCCCCGCCCTGCCCTGCTTCGACGAAACTGCTGCCGTAGCCCGCGCGCAGCACGGTCTTGCGATCGGACGTGAGCATGTAGGTGATGCCCAGGCGCGGCGCCAGATTGTTGGTGTCGAGCTTGCGCAGCCTGCGGCTGCCATCGCGGCCGGCGATCTCGAGCAGCCCCGTATTGATGTTGAAGTTTGACCAGCGGTCATGCACTTCGTACGGCGGCGCGAGCAACTCGTATCGAACTCCGTAGTTGACCGTGAGGCGATTCGACACGCGCCACGAATCGTCGAAGAACGCGTTGAGGTTGTAGAAGCGCATGCCGAACGTGCCGACGAGCACGTTGCGCGTGATGCCGCTCGTGTAGCCCAGCGCCCAGTCAGAGAGCGCGGTGGTGGCGATGTTGGTCCCGACTTGGCGCGTGAACTGGCCGTTGAAATCGAAGGTGCCGCGCGTGGGGAAGGCCGAGAATCCGTTGAAGCGATGGCGCACGAATTGTCCGCCGAACTTCAGCGTGTGCGCGTTCTTCACGACGGTGAGGATGTCTTCGTATTGGAACGAGACCGTCTGGCTGTTCTCGGGGTACGTGGAGGCGTCGCCGATGTTGCGGTAGCCGACGATGGCGAGGCTCGGCAGCCCGCCCGATTTGTCATTGATATTGATGCCCGGAATTCCCACCGCCGTGGCCGTGCCAAGCGAGTTGCCGATCGGCGAGATGTACTGGTTCCAGCGCACCGCCCCCAACCGGACCTCATTGACGATGTTCGCGCCGAACACCTTCACATAGTTCACCGTGGCGGACCAGTTGGCGAGCGTCGTGTTCGTCCCGGTGTCGGTTCCATCGGACGAAAGAAACGGACTGATCGGAACGCCGGCGTTGGCGGGCGAGGGAACGTTGCCGGGCGTGAGATACAGCGTGTCGTCATAGCTGTACTTGAAGAAGATGCGATCGCTCGCGCCGAGGTTCTGGTCGAGGCGCACGTCGAACTGGTCGGTGCGTTGGGAGATCGTGGGGTTGTAGACGAAGTTGCGCGTGGTGGCAGCGTTGGTGGGGTCGGGCAGGAATGAGGTGAGCTTCAGCGCGGCGGGGTCGAGGCGCGCGGCGGGGATGCGATTGCCGGGGAAGGCGACGCGCTGGCCGGCGGCGACGCTGGTGGGATCGAAGATCGTGGTTCCGAGGCCGCTGAAATCGCCCGACGAGATCCACTGGCGCTGCGCGAGCGTCGGAATGGTCGAGATCACGGTGCGGGGTTGGCGGAGGCGGATGCCTTGGTAGTCGGCGAAGAAGAAGGTGCGGTCCTTGCGGATGGGTCCGCCGATGGCCGCGCCGAATTCGTTGCGGCGGAAGGCAGGCTTCGCGGCGCCGAGACGATTGTTGAAGAACGTGTTGGCGTCGAACTTGTCGTTGCGCAGGAATTCGTACATGCTCCCGTGGATCTGGTTGGTGCCGGACTTGGTTTGGACAATCGTGATCGCACCCGCGGCCGCGCCGTACTCGGCCGAGTAGTTGCTGGTCATCATGCGGACCTCTTGAATCGAGTCGACCGTGGGGACCATGATGAGGGTGGAGAGCCACAGGTTGCGGTTGACCATGCCGTCGATCAAGTAGGTGTTGTTCTGCGCGCTCGATCCGTTGACGGAGATATTGACGTCGCCGCGGATGGCGTATTGCGAGGAGGAGAGGTTCGAGCTCGATCCGGTGTAGGCGCCGGGACTCAGCTTGAGGAGGGCCGTGAACGTGCGGCCGTTGAGGGGCATTTCGACCATCTGCTGATTGCTGACGAGCGAAGAGACGGTAGCGGTCTGGGATTGGAGCAAGGGCGCGGTTTCCTTCACCTCGACCGTTTCCTGGACGTTGCCGACCTGGAGTTGGAGGTCGACGGTGAGGGTGTCGGCGGCAGTGAGCTGGAGTCCGGTGCGGATGAGTTTTTGGAAGCCGGCGGACTCGGCGGTGATGGAGTAGTTGCCGGTGGGGACGGAGGTGGCGACGTACTGGCCAGACTCGTTGGTGGAGACGGAGCGGGTGAAGCGGGTGCCTTCGTTGACGAGCGTGACTTTGGCGTTGGCGACAGCGGCGCCGGCCTGGTCAGTGACGGCGCCGACGATGGTGCCGCTTTGGACCTGGGCCCAGGCGGAGGCAGATATGGCGATGGCGAACAAGACCCTCGGGAGCATGGCACCCGGTAGGATATCGCATCACGCGCGGTGGAGGCTAGAAGAGCACGACGTCGCCGGGATCGGCGGCCTTTTCCGGAGGAACGCTGGACCCGAGTTCGGCGCGGTGGATTTGGTGTTCGGCGGACATCGAGTAATTGCGGAGCAAATCGTCGAACTGGCCCTCGGGGAGCTCGATGAAGAAGTCCTGATCCACCTCGGAAGGTACGACGACGCGGAGGGCCTGATGGAGTTGGTCGAGAACGAACTCGGCGCTACGGATGCGCGTCTCGAGCAGGTCGAGCGCGATCATCGGGCTTTCGATATTGATGGGCGCGCCGCCTTGGCCTTCGAGCACAGCGGCAAGTTCGCGCAGGGCATCGCGGATCTGGAGGATCGACCGGTCGAGCTCCATGCGGGTGGCGCAAAGCAAGGAAGAGGCGAGCGAGGTGGCCTGGCACAGCAGGGGTAGAACCTTGGGATTAGGGGGGCCGATGGGCCTGGCGGGACGGCCGTCGCAATCGACCGTCTTCCAAATGATAGAGAAGACAGGATAGATATGGGCCAGGCGCTGGGAGAAGATGTCGTGAGTCTGAAGGTTCATCACCAGACGCTCCACGGCTTTGGGCATGGGTCGCGTGGTGGGCAGGCCGGCTTCGCGAGCCATCGCCATGAGCGTAGCGGCTTTGTCGAGCAGGGCGCCGATCTGGCGCATGGGTTTGGCCATTTCCTCTGGGACGGAGCGCATGTCGGCGTCCCTCCTGCGTAGCTCTTCGAGCATTACCGTGATTCCGAGCGGGTCGGCGCTCATGGTTGCCATACGCGCCTTATCGTCGGCCGAGCGGGCTTCTTGCGGACATTTTGTCGAAAAAACGGTGTCCTACGCACCGATATGGAACTTCGAATGGCCTGCGCAAGCGACTCCTCATCCCGAACGCTGATCGCCGGCGGCAGTTTGGCCGAACTCACCGCGCAGGCCAAAGTGCTGGCCGGAGAGGGGTCGCCGGTGAAAGTGGAGTGGCCGGAGGGCAGCCAAGCCACCTTGGCGGAGATCCAGATCGTGGCCGCACTGGCGCGGCAAGTGCGCGTTGTGGAATGTTCGGGGCCGCCTGAGACCGAGGCCAAGCTGGCTTTGTGCGGTTTGGTGTGCCAGCGTGAGCCTTGAGTAAGAGGTACCCGCGGAGCAAGAGGAGAAGATGAGCAAGAAAGTACTGATCGTCGACGATTCAGAAATGATGCGGCGGATGGTGGCGTTCACGCTGCAGAGCTCGGGCTACGACACGCTGGAAGGCGCCACGGGCCAGGAGGGGCTCGATCTTCTCGAGAAAGACAAAGTGGACCTGATCGTGGCCGATGTCAACATGCCGGTGATGGATGGCATCAGCTTCGTGAAACTGGCGCGGCAGCGGGAAGACTGCAAGAGGGTGCCGATTCTGATGCTGACCACCGAGAACATGGCGACGAGGGTCCAGGAGGGCCGGCAGGCGGGGGCCACGGGGTGGCTGGTGAAGCCGTTCAAACCGGAGCGGCTGCTCGACGTGGTGCGCAAAGTGGTGCCCTGATTCGTGGGCCGGGCAAGACATGAAGATTGACCTGAGCCGTTTCCAGGAAACGTTTTTCCAAGAGACGGCCGAACACCTGACCCATCTCGAAGCCGGGCTGCTGGCACTCGAAGACAAGCCCGGCGACCCGGAGTTGCTGAACGCGATCTTTCGCGCCGCGCACTCGGTGAAGGGCGGAGCGGGGATGCTGGGGTTCGAAGCAATTCAGTCTTTCACGCATAGCCTCGAAAACCTGCTGGACCGGTTGCGTTCGGGCGGCGCCACGGTGACTCCGCCCTTGGCCGGGTTGCTGCTCGAATCGGTGGACACGCTGCGCGGGTTGGTGGGGACCACTAGCGGAGACGCCCGGTTGCCTGACAGCGCGGCCCAGGTCCGGGCGCGATTGGATGCGGCGCTCGGCCAGTCCGCGCCCGAAGCGGCAGCGCAAGCCGGCGCGGCTGAAAGCGGACCCGAGACGATGCGCTGGAACATCCGTTTCGAGCCCGCGCGAGAAGTCTTCACCTACGGTCTGGACCCGTTGCTCGCGCTGCGCGAGTTGACGGCGCTGGGGCAAGCGAAGGTGACGCCCGATAGCGGGAGCTTGCCGCCGCTCGGCTCGCTCGACCCGGAGCAATGCTACCTCGCCTGGGACATCGATCTCGAGACTGAGGCGGGCCGCGAGGCGATCGACGATTGCTTCTGCTTTTACGATGGTTGCGCTGCGATCCGCATCGAGCCCGTGACCGCGCCGGCCGAGCCAGTGGTTGCCGCGGAGCCAGTTGCGGTTGCTGCCGAGCCAGTGGCTGCCGCCCAAAGAGCGCACGCCAACCCCGAAGCGGCGACGATTCGCGTGGCGACGGCCAAAGTGGACCAGGTGATCGACTTGATTGGCGAACTGGTGATCGCGCAGTCGATGGTGGCGCAATCGGCGTCGCAACTGCAGGCGGGCCGGGAGGCGGACTTCGATCAGGCGCTCGAAGCGCTCCGCCGCCAGACGCGCGAGTTGCAGGAGCGGGTGATGAGCCTGCGTATGGTTCCGGCGGCCACCGTCTTCGCGCGGTTTGCCAGAGTGGTTCGCGATCTGGCGTCGAGCTTAGGCAAGGAGATCCGGCTCGAAATCGCGGGCGAGGAAACCGAAATCGATCGCGGGCTCGTCGAAGGCGTGGCCGATCCGCTGGTGCATCTGGTCCGCAACGCGGCTGATCATGGCATGGAAACGGCGGCCGAGCGAGTGGCTGCGGGCAAACCGGCGGTGGGCGTGATCTCGCTCGTAGCGCGGCACGAAGGCGGCAAGGTGGTGATCGAAGTGGCCGACGACGGCCGCGGGCTGGCGGCCGGGAAGATCCGCGGAAAAGCGATCGAACGAGGGCTGATCGGGGAGAACGAGGCGTTGTCCGGCGCACGCGCGCTCGAGTTGATCTTCGAACCCGGATTCTCGACGGCGGAACAGGTGACGGACGTTTCCGGGCGCGGCGTGGGAATGGACGTCGTGCGGCGCAACATCGAGACGCTCGGCGGCGCCGTGGGGATCGCGAGCGAGCCGGGGCGCGGTACGCGGGTGCGGATCGAATTGCCGCTGACGCTCGCGATTCTCGACGGATTGCTGCTCCAGGTGAACGGGATTCCCTACGTAGTGCCGCTGGCGGCGGTGATCGAATCGATCGATCCGGCGCGGGGACGCTTTCAGCGCGTGGCGGGGATGGGCGAGGTCGTGATGGTGCGGGGCGAGCCGGTTCCGGTGATCCGGCCGGGCGAGTTATTGCCGCGGTCCGAAAGTAGCGGCGATGCGCCGCGGCCGCTGGCGTTGGTGGTCGAGGCCGGAAAACAGCGTTACGCGATGGTGGTGGACGAGTTGGCCGGGCAACGGCAGTTCGTGGTGAAGAGCCTCGACCGCAACTACCGCCGGGTAGATGGCGTGATGGGAGCGACGATCCTCGGCGACGGGCGCGTCGCGTTGATTCTCGACGTGACTGGCCTGGCGCGGTTGGCGGCGCGGCGGGTGAGTGGAGACTCCACGGGAGGTGGGCGATGACGGCAGCGGCGGAGACGGCCGCGGTGGTGGCCGCGGTGGCGGCAAAGACGGCCCGGCGGCAATATCTGACGTTCCAACTCGGCGAGGAGTGCTACGGGATCGACATTCTGCGCGTACGCGAAATTCGCGGGTACGGAGCCGTGACGCCGGTGCCTGGCGCGCCGCCGTTCGTGAAAGGCGTACTGAATCTGCGCGGCACGGTGATCCCGGTAATCGATTTGCGGTTGCGGCTGGGGATGCCCGAGTCCCAGGAGAGCCGCTTCCGGGTGATCGTGGTGGTGAATCTCGAGCCCGGGGGCGGCGGATCGAAGGTGGCGGGAATCCTGGTGGACGCCGTTTCCGAGGTAGCCGAGTTCGGCGAGGACGAGTTGCGGGATCCGCCGGAATTCGGATCCCTTTCCGGCACGGCCTTTGTCCGGGCGATCGTCCCGGCCGGAGACAGGCTGGTGGTATTGATCGATCTCGAGCCTTTGTGGACGGAGAGCCCCGGCGATGGGGGAGCGGCCTCGAAGAGGACTGAGGGGGAGTCATGCGTTACTGGAACGATTTGAGAACGCGGGTGAAGTTGATGGCCGCCTTCGGATTGATGGCGGCGCTGATGGGCTTCGGTGGATACCAGGGCCTGCGCTCGTTGAACACGTTGGCGGGAAGTTTCAACGACCTCTACGAAAAGCACGCGCTCGGGCTGGCCACGCTCAAGCAGGCCGAGCTTGCCGCGCTCGAGTCATTGTTCGCCACCCGTGGCGGCCTGCAGTCGCCCACGCCGGCCGACATGACCAAGCACGCCGAGGAAGCCGAGAAGGCGCGCGCGGCATTCGACAAGAACTTCAGCGAGTATCGCAACTCGCTCGTTCGAGAGGAAGCCAAAGCCAAGGCGGCCGAGTTGGTGACGATTTTTCAATCGGTGGCGGCAGTGGAGGAGCGGGTACTCGAGCAGGCGGCCTCCGGCAAGCGCGAACAAGCCAAGAAGGAGCTCGAGGGAATCGAGGACACCGTCACGGCGCTGCTCGCCAAATCGCGCGCGCTCGAAACGATCAAGAGAGATGTCATGCGGCGAACCGCCGACGAGGTGGCGGCCACGCACCAGACGGCGCGGAGCACCATCGCCTGGGTAATGGGGTTGTCGATGCTGTTGGCGGTGGCGCTCGGGCTGGCGATCTCGCGCATGATCGCCAAGCCGATGGAGGAGACGGCGAAGCTGCTCGAACACGTGGCGTCGGGCGATTTCACCGAGCGGCTCGCGGTTTCCGGCGCGGACGAAATCGGACAGATGGGCCGGGCGCTCAATCACGCCCTCGACGGCATCCAGTCGGCGTTGGCCGAGGTGAACCGTTCGGCCGGGGAAGTAGCTTCGGCGTCGAATCAACTGGCTTCGGCTTCGGATCTGCTGGCGCGCGGAGCGCACGAGCAGGCGGCGAGCCTCGAGCAGACCGCGGCGAGTCTCGAAGAGATGACATCGACGGTGAAGCAGAACGCCGACAACGCGCGGCAGGCGAGTCAACTAGCCGAACGGGCGCGGGATAGCGCCAACGGCGGCGGGCATGTAGTGAGCGATGCGATGTCGGCGATGGTGGAGATCAACGTGTCGTCCACCAAGATCGCCGACATCATCACGGCGATCGACGAGTTGGCGTTCCAGACGAACCTGCTGGCGCTCAACGCGGCGGTGGAGGCGGCGCGAGCGGGCGAGCAGGGCCGTGGATTCGCAGTAGTGGCGGCCGAGGTCCGGAACCTGGCGCAACGGAGCGCGACGGCGGCCAAGGAGATCAAGGGCCTGATCCAGGACTCGGTGCGAAAGGTGGAGAAGGGTTCGGAACTGGTGAACCGCTCCGGCAGGACACTCGAAGAGATCGTCACATCGGTGAAAAAGGTGACCGCTATCGTGGGCGAGATCGCGGCGGCGACGCAGGAGCAATCGAGCGGCATCGAGCAGGTGAACCGGGCCGTGCTGCAGATGGACAAGGTGACTCAAGCGAGTTCGGCGCAGACGTCGCAGTTGGCGGCCACGGCGCAGACGCTGTCATCGAACGCGCAGCACTTGCAGCAACTGGTGGCGCGGTTCCGGCTCGAGCGGCAGCGTGGCGGGGCGAAGACGCAGCAGTGGGCGCGCCCGCAGGCTCCGGCTCCAGCGGCGGCAGCCGTGGCCGAGCCCCACGCGCATCCGGATACCGACGCGGTCTTCGAGGAGTTTTGATGGCGAACTCGTCCGCGGAGGTTCCGGCCGAGCTGACCGGCTCCGAGTTCGCGCGCTTTCGCGATCTCATCCACATGGCCTCGGGGATCGCGCTCGGCGAAACCAAGCGCGAGTTGCTCGAGTCGCGCCTGTCGGGCAGGTTACGGGAACTGGGGCTAAGAGGATTTTCCGAGTACTACGAGCTCGTTACGTCACCCGGGTCGAGCGAGACGTCGCGCATGATCAACGCGGTGACGACCAACCTGACTTCGTTTTTCCGCGAGAGGCATCACTTCGATTCGCTCCGGGAATGGTTGCAGGGCCGTGCCGCTCCGGCGAGGATCTGGAGCACCGCCTGCTCGTCGGGCGAAGAACCGTACTCGATCGCCATCGCCGCGGCTATGGCTGGCCGCCCGGGCACGAGGATCCTGGCCACCGACATCGACAGCGAGGTGCTGGCGGCGGCGCGCCGGGGCGTCTATCGGGAAAGCGCCATTGACGAGTTGCCGCTGGCCGTGAGGAAGCTCGGGTTCCTGCTCGGTAAGAACGCCCAGCGCGGCCAGGTGAAGGTGAAAGACGAGTTTCGCCAGACGGTGCTCTTCGCTCCTCTCAATCTGGCGTCGGCCGAGTGGCCGCGGATGAAGCCGATGGACGCGATCTTCTGCCGCAACGTGCTCATCTATTTCGACCCGCCGACGCAGCGCGAAGTGGTGGACCGGCTGGTGGCGAACCTCGTGCCGGGCGGCCTTCTGTTTCTCGGCCACTCCGAGTCCCAGGCGGCTCAGCACGAGTTGCTGGAAGGGGCGGGAGTGACGACGTATCTCCGGCGCGCCGAGCCGCGTTCGCCAGCGTTGGGCGACGCCTGGGGAGAGGGCCGCGGCCATGAGTAAGGTCCGAGTGCTGATCGTGGACGATTCGGCGTTGGTGCGCGGTGTGCTCGCCGAGGTGTTCGCGGCCGACGGGGGAATCGAGGTGGTGGGCGCGGCGCCCAATCCGGTGGCGGCGATGCAGATGATCGCGACCCGGCGGCCTGACGTCTTGACGCTCGACATCGAGATGCCGCAGATGGACGGTCTCACGTTTCTGTCGCGGCTGATGAGGACCTCGCCATTGCCGGTGGTGATGTTGAGCTCGCTCACCGAGTCCGGATGCGAGGCCACGCTGCGGGCGCTCGAACTGGGCGCGGTCGATTACGCCGCCAAACCGAAGCTCGATGTGCGCGCCGGGACGATCGAAAAGGCGGCTGAAATCGTTGCCAAGGTCAAAGCAGCGGCGCGAGCCAGACCGCGGCAACCGGGTATGGCAAGCCATCGGAGCGGCGAGCCGCCGCCCGGAGACGTCGATACGGGGCGGGTAGTGGCGATCGGAGCGTCGACGGGAGGCACCGAAGCACTGCGCGCCGTTCTGAGCGCGTTGCCCGCGGGTTCACCCGGGATCGTGATCGTGCAACACATGCCCGCGCATTTCACGCGGCCGTTCGCGGAACGCCTGGACCAGGCGTCGCGCATCCGCGTGGCCGAGGCGAGCGATGGCGACCGGTTGGAACCCGGCCGCGCCCTGGTGGCTCCCGGCGGCCGTCACATGGAACTCGTGCGGACCGGCAACGGGTGCTACCGCGTGCTGCTCACCGATTCCGATGCCGTGTCATTGCACAAACCCTCGGTAGACGTTCTGTTCCGTTCGTGTGCGCGCGCGGCGGGAGGAAAGGCCGTGGGCGTGATCCTGACGGGAATGGGGTCGGATGGAGCGCGGGGGCTGCTCGAGATGAGCCGCGCCGGGGCTCGGACGATCGCCCAGGATGAAGCAACATCGGTGGTGTTCGGGATGCCGCGCGAGGCGATCGCGCTTGGGGCGGTGGACCACGTGGTCCCGCTCGAGCGAGCGGCCGAGGCGATTTTGCGCTGTTGCGCCGGGCCGGCGCGCCAAGTTTGCTCATCGATTCCCGCGAGCGGCCGATGAGACCCGTGAACGGAGACAACCCTTGACCATGCGAATTCTGCCGAACCTGACGCGAACCGCTGCACTGGCATCGCTACTCGCCACGGCTGCCTGGGCGGAGCTAATCGTTCCCACCAATGTCGCCATGAGCGCGGCCACCAATCGTCCCGCGCCCGAGTATTCATCGCTAGCCCGGAGCATGAAAGTGAGCGGCGACGTGACCGTCGAGGTTCGCATCGGGGAAGATGGCTCCGTTATCGAGGTGAAGCCACTCACCGGTAGCGCGCTGCTCGCCAAGGGAGTCGTCTCCACGGTGAAGCAGTGGAAGTTCAAGCCGTTCGATAGCAGCGGCAAGCCGACCGTTGCCGTCACCACGCTGCGGTTCACGTTCAAGTGAGGTTCGGCCGCTGACTCCCGCCGAACCCGCGAGCCTCGATGAGCTTCACCCCTCTCCGTTGAGTCTCCCCCCGATGAGCCTCGCCCCTCTGATGAGCCCCACCCCTTTGATGGGCCTCACCCCTTTGATGGGCCTCACCCCTTGATGAGCTTGAAGCTCACCTGGTAGCGATAGAACTCGATGGACGGAGCAACGGACAAGGCACGCCGGATCCTCTGGTCGTCTTCGAACGCGATGATCACTCCCTTGGTCTGTTGTCCCGGTTCCGCCAGTTCCTCTTTGACGTAGCCCATGTAACGCAGGATCTGCCCCACAACTGCATCACTGGCTCGCCCTCTCTTCAGTTCCACCACCAACAGCGTCTTCCGGTCTTTGCTGACGGCGAGGATATCGAGCGGGCCGGTGTCGGTGGAGTACTGCCGCCCGGCTTGTTCACCGTTTTCCTCGTAGATGTCGTATTGTCGTCCCAGCTCCGTCTGCGCCCAGTTGGCCATGAGGAAGTCTTCGAGGTGGGCTTCGAGCGCGAACACGGACGGATCCTCGGCTGTCTCGTCTTGGGCCGGAGCATCCGGCAGCTTGCCTCCGATCAGCCGCTCGATCTCGTCAGCCCTAGAAGAAACTTTGCATAGAAGGCCACCGGTGCCAGTGGATCTTCGGAGCGCGTCACTCATGTCAGAGCGATCAATGACGGAGTCAAGCCAAGTCACGGCGCGGCGGTGGGGCAGCATCGCGCCCGGCACGTACTGGTAGCCGCCAATCACCTCTCCGGCCCGATAGCGGCCCGTTCCGTCGGGGCAAAGGACGATGTCTCCCTGGCGAATCCCTTTGCACAGAGTCCAGAGGAGGCCGCAGGCAAGCCCGGCGGTCACTCTTGACGCGCCTGGATGAGCGGCCTGATAGATCGGGATGAACTGGCGGTTGAACTCGCGCCACTCTTCGGGCAGAGAGTCCGTGAGGTCCTGCTCGATTCCCTGATCGGCGCCGATGAATCCACCTCGAAAACATTCTTCGGCATAAATGCTTTTGCGCCCCGCCAGCACTCGAAAGTAATTTTTCACCCGGTCTCCTTCAAGCTACGCTCGAACCTTCAGCGGCATCGTAGCGCATCCCGCACCTATCGGGCAAGATACGGATCGAGAGCGCGCGAGAAATCGTGCGATAATGGCGGCATAAATTCCGCACGACTCCTGGAGGGACAATCTTGTATCTGTTGCTGATCGCCATTTTGGCCGCGACGTTGAACGCGGCCACGGACTGGATGCCGGTCGATCCGGCGCAATTGGCTCTGAAAGCGCCGGCCATCGACGCCGACGCGGACGCCGAAGTGCTCTATTGGGAAGTTCGAATCGCCGACAAATTCCAGTCGCCCGACGTCTGGACGAGTTGGCGGCACTATCTGCGCATCAAAGTCTTCACCGAGCGCGGAGCCAAGGATCAAGCCACTCTCGAACTGGGGTTCTACCGAAAAACGTTACGACGCTATCTGGAGTGACCCGGCGCAGGGAGCATCGGTGGAGAGGAGGTGCGCATGCCGGGTCACTTCGGATGGCGGCGTTTGAAGGAAGCCGCTTGCGGTTGCGGCGGACGCGGCCGGTTATGGGTTTTGAATGGGGTTTCGCGGTGAAGACTGGCTGCGGGGGCCGACGAACCGGCAAGGGGGCGACATCGAATGGGCTGCCGAGCCCGGGTGGGCTATGGTAGCCGGCTTTTGGCAGGCATGGGAAGGTGTCGGAAGGGCCGCAAGGACGCTCCGGACACACGTCGGCCATGCGCGCCATGGCGCACCGCAGCAGGCCCGAATGAGCGCCGGACTAAGACGAGGTCTTGAGCCGCACTGGAGCGTGCCAGCTCCCACTGGAGTTGGCGGGGCGTGAGCCGTTCGACGACAGCCATTGGACCGCCGCATTTCGGACACCGCCACAGTGGTCCCGTGGACGATGCCGCCACCGGTGCGGAGACCGCCGGTGGGCTGCTGAGGTTGAGTGGGCTGCTGAGGGTTGAGCGCCAAGCAGTTAAGCACAAAGGCAGCAAGGCGGCCCGCCTGCGATTGGCCAGAAATCCGAAGAAGCGAATGCGCACAGACCCGTGAGGCAGCACATGCAACAGGAACCGGCGCAGGAACTCCTCTGCAGCCAGAGTCATCAGCCGCCGCTTGTTGCCGTGAGCATAGTCTTTCCAGCGGAAGGTGACCTTGCCGTCGGCGAAGTTCACCAAGCGATGGTTGGAGATCATAACCCGGTGCGTGTAGCGAGCCAGATAGTGGAGCACATGTTGTGGCCCGCCGAAGGGTGGCTTGCAGTAGACCACCCAGCGCTGCCGGTGCAAGGAGCGCACGAAGGCACGAAAGATCTTGTCCTGCTTCAACCCCTCCAACTCACCGGGCAGACAAAGCTGCCCGGCCTTGAAGGCGCGCTTTAACCCGGCGATGAACTTGCCGCGGAACACCCGCGCCCAGAACGAGTACAGGTAGGAAGAAGGGATAGGGGGGACGAACCCAGCGCCGATGATCAGGAGAGCCCGCCCGAGGGATCACACAATGCACATGCGGATGAAACTGCAATGTCTGACCCCAAGTGTGCAGCACGCTCAGTAGACCGATCCCGGCGCCGAGGTGCTTGGAATCGGCGGCGACTTCCATCAGAGTGGCCGCGCTGGTCCTGGAACAGCAGATCATAGAGAATCCGCTGGTTGTGATAGACCAGCTTGGCTAATTGGTGCGGCAAGGTGAATACGACGACATGCACGTAGGGCACCGGTAGCAATTCGGTTTGGCGGGCGGCCAACCACTTGTCACGAGCATTGGTCTGGCGCACTTGCCGCAATGGCGGTTCCGGCAGGAGTTGAACGAATACGGTGGTTTCATAGCCGCATCGGGTGCAGCAGTCCCCGGTGACCGCCCAGCGCCGCCGTGCGGCAGCAGCTCGATGGCCGACAGCACTTTCAGGTGCAGTCCGGTCAACCGGGAACGGTTGCGCTCAATGAAGCTTTTGCCGATTGTTCGAATGATGTCGGCCACCTCGAAGGGTGGCCGTTTCATTTCCGCTCCGCCGCCCCCATGTGGTCCATCGGCTTAGCGGTATTTCACTCGATCGAGAGACGTTGGCACCACCTTGTCCAGAGGGCTGTAGAAGCCGCCTGAGATGTCGTTCGGATAGATGCAAGGATAGATGGACGTCGGCTTGAGATCGGCGTGGCCCAGCAACGCCTGTAAGGCAGGCAGATCCGCGCCATTCTCCAACTGATGGGTCGCGAAACTGTGACGCAGCAAGTGTGGACTGACCCGTTTGGTGATCCCTGCCCGCTGCGCCGCCTCCCGGCAAGCTTCCCAGACAACCTTCGAGGTGATCGGCTTGTCGGCACGGCAGTTGTTTACCGTACCCGGGAACAGATAGGTCTTCGGTACGCATCCACCGGTAGTATTCGCGCAGTGTCTCCAGCAAGACCGGGCTGAGCGGAACATCGCGATCCTTGCGGCCTTTGCCTTGCCGGATATGGATCATCATGCGCTTGCTATCAATGTCCTCCACCTTCAACTGACACAACTCGGCGCGGCGGATGCCCCGTGGAGTAGAGCAGCATCAGCATGGCCCGGTGCATCAGGTTGCTGGCAGAGTTGATCAGCGCCACGGCCTCTTCCTGGCTCAGGATGACCGGTAGCCGTCGCGGGCTCTTGGGATACGGCAACTCCTCGACCGGGTACGGTACTTCAGCACTTTGACGAAGAAGAAGCGCAGCGCAGAGGTGTGATGACACACCGTCCGGGCTTCCAGTTTCCTGTGCTCCAGCAGATGGAGTTGGTATTGCCGGATCTCGTCCAGCCCGGCTTGATCTGGTGCCTTGCGGATGTGCTTGGTGAAGTCACGAACCACCTGCACGTACACCCGCGTTGTAGCCTTAGAGTAATTGCGACGCTGGAGTTCCTCCAGCATCAATTTGCGTAGTTGGGTCACAAGGACCTCCTTTCCTTGTGACCCACGATATTCCCGCTGATCGCTGATCGCTACCTACTGACGACGCGTCAGCGTCCGCCGCGCAAGCGGCTTCGTTCAAACGGTGATTTCGGACCTCGCCGGCCGCACGATTCAGCCCGACGGAGCGATCGTGGAAGTGGGCAAAGACGCGATCAAGGAGACCGACGTCTTGAAGGGCAAGAAGGTGAAGGGTATCAAGGTGAAGACGATGGCGTTTCCGGCGGTGAAGCCCGGCTCGATCATCGAATATCACTTCAACGAAACCACCATGGGCAGGACGTCGAACTACGCCCACCTTCACTTCTCACGCGACCTTCCCGTGCATCACGTTCGTTACCTGGTGAAGCCACTGAACCTCGAATGGCTCCCCTGGCAGATGCGGGTGATGAATTTCCACAGCCAGGCTTCGAAATTCCAGGCCATTCGCGTCGGGACCGACGAATATCACTACACGGAAGCCCGTAACATCCCTGCTTTCAAAGAGGAACCGAACATGCCTCCGGATGAAGATGTGCGCCCGTGGCTGCTCGTCTACTACGAGGAAGACAAGAAACTGACGCCTGAGAAATACTGGAAGGAATTCGGGCGCGAGGACTACAAGCGGTTCCAGCAGCAGGCCAAGCAGGATGGTGAGGTGAAGAAGCTGGCGGCCGAGCTGGGCTCGAAGGGATCGACGCCCGAGGAGAAGGCGGAAGCCATTCTCGAATACTGCCGCACCAAGATCAAGAACGTGTACAGCTCGAGCTCCGGCCTCACCAGCCAACAGCGCGAGGCATTCAAAGAGAATCGCCACGCCGGCGACACGCTCAAGCAGAAGATGGGCACCGGCTTCGACATCAACATGCTGTTCGCCGCTCTCGCCAACGCGGCCGGACTCGAAGCTCGCCTTGCTCGGGTGGCCCAGCGGACCACCAAGGCGTTCGGTCCGCAAATCATGACGCCGCATTTTCTCGACGCCGAGGACATCGCGATCAAGATAGGATCGGGGTGGAAGTTCTACGACGCTGCTTCGACGAAACTGCCCAAGGGACTGCTGCGCTGGCAGGAGGAAGGGGCGGCCGCGCTCGTTACCGATCCCAAGGATCCGGTGTTCGTGATGACGCCGCACGCGCCGGCCGAGCAGAACGTGATCACGCGCTTCGCCGACTTGACGCTCGACGGGCAAGGCGCGCTCGAAGGCACGTTCCGCCTGGCCTACGCTGGCCATCACGCCACGACAAAACGCTTCGATTTCGACCAGGACACCGATGCCGAGAAGACCGAAAAGGTGGTGTCGCTCGTGAAAGCGCAGTTTCCCGGCGCGGAGGTTACCGCGGTGAAAGTGGAGAACCTCGACGATCTCGCGAAGCCGGTGGTGCTGGCGGGCCACATCAAGCTCGAGGGTTACGGCCAGCGCACGGGCAAGCGGTTGTTCTTCCAACCGGCTTTCTTTCAGTTCAACGACAAGGGTGTGTTTCCCGAGTCGAAGCGGCGGTATCCGGTACAGTTCCGATACGGGTGGGCGGAGAAGGATCGCGTGACGCTGACGCTGCCGGATGAATTCGAACTGGATCAGCCCACCGCGCCAGGCGATCTGCAATTCTCGAAAGTCGGCTACTACAAGGGTGGAATCGCCAAAACAAAGGATGGGCGGCAACTCGTCGTGACGCGTGAGTTTGCATTCGGCCTCGAAGACGCGACGTACTTCCCGGTGGAAGCGTATCCGAATCTGAAGAAGGCCTTCGATGCGATCCACGAACTCGACACACATACGATGACGTTGAAGGCGGTGAACTGATGCGCGCGACCGGCGTACTGGTGTGCGCGATGGCGCTGGTGGCGGCCGACGATGCTCCGCAATGGCTGCGGGACCTTGCCGCGATGCAGGTTCCGGCGCAGCCCGCGAAAGCTCCGGCGGTGGTGCTGCTCGACGAGCAGTCGACCACGGTGGACGATTCGGGAGTGGCAGTGCATCGGCGGCAGAAGGCGATGAAGATTCTGACGAACGAGGGCAGGCGCGAGGCGGTGGCCGCGGACGCCTATTACGCCAAGGGTGGCAAGGTGCGTGACATTCGCGCCTGGACAATCTTGCCGGACGGGAGAACGATCCGCTATGGGAAAGAGAAAGCAGTAGAGCGCGCTCGAGTGGACGGGTACAGTCTCTATAACGATATGAAGGTCGTTACGATCAGTGGCTCGGCCGATGCGAATCCAGGTGCGGTGTTTGGCTTCGAGTTGGTGAGTGAGGAGAAGACGGTCTTCACGCAGTTCCGCTGGAACTTCCAGGACGATTTGCCAACGCTGATTTCGCGATTTCGTTTGACGCTGCCTCCGGGCTGGGAGACGAAGTCGGCGATGCTGCGGCATACGGGAGTGGAGCCACAGGTGAGCGGGAATACCTCGACGTGGGAACTGCGCGACTTGCCATATCGCGAATCCGAGCCTTCTGGACCCTCGATCGCGAGCGTCGTGCCGACTCTCGAGGTCGGCTACGTGCCATCGGCGGGTGCGCGCGCGCAAGGGAAGGTGCTTCGCAATTGGGGCGAGGTGTCGTCGTGGATGGTGGAACTCGCCGATCCGGCGGCGGTTCCCAACGACGCCATCAGCGCCAAGGCTCGGGAATTGACCGCGGGCGCGGCCACGGAGTGGGACAAGATCCGGTCGCTGGGACGCTACGCGCAGAATGTGCGCTATGTGGCGATCCAGACGAACTCGGCTCGCGGCGGCGGCTACGTTCCGCACGCGGCGGCCGACGTCTTCACCAACAACTACGGCGACTGCAAGGACAAAGCCGCGCTCCTGCGAGCCCTGCTCAAGGCGGTCGGGGTCGACAGCTATGACGTGTCGATCTACTCGGGCGATCGCACTCGAGTGGACGAGAAATGGGCATCACCCTTTCAGTTCAATCACGCCATCGCGGCAATTAAGGTCAGCGACGCGGTGAAGTCCGATGCGGTAGTGGAAGTGGCGGGCGCGGGCCGTTTGCTGATCTTCGACCCGACAGACGAGTCCACGCCGATGGGCCACCTGCCTACGTCCGAGCAAGGGAGCTTGGCATTGATCGCGATTCCCGGCAAGTCAGCTCTGGTGACAATGCCCGTGCTTCCTGTTTCGGCCAACCGGACTGAGAGAGTGCTGCGTTACAAGCTGGATGAGGAGGGCACGGTGACGGGGACGCTCGAGGAGAAGTCGGCGGGTGCGCAGGGGGCACGGGTGCGGCAGTTGCACAAAGAGCTCGACAAGGACACATTTCGGAAGGCGGTGGAGCGGCGGGTGGCATCGATCGGTCCGAACACGAAGGTGTCGCAGTTCACCGCGGACGACAGTAACGATGTGTTCTCGTTGAAGCTCGACTTCGCGGCCGAGCGGTTCGGAAAGCGAATGAATCCGCGACTGCTGGTGGTGAAGCCGACGGTGATTCCGCATCAGGTCGGTCCGAATGTGAGCGAGTCGAAGAGGCAACGGCCGGTGCTGTTGAATGCGCAGAGCATGGTGGAAACCATCGAGGCGGAGTTGCCGGCTGGGTTCACGGTGGACGAAGCACCGGAGAACCTGAAACTCGATACGCCTTACGGGACGATCGTGACTGATTTCGCCGCCGAGGCCGGGAAGCTCCGGATGCGGCGGGAGATCACGCTGAAGCACGTGAATGTTCCGGTGGGTGAATACGCGAAGCTGCGCGAGTTCCTGCAGACGGTCGCCGGGCATCAGAGCTCGCCGGTGGTGCTGCTCAAGAAGTAGCGGCGCGGCGCTGCTGGCCGAGGCGGATGCAGCGATACAGGTCCAGCGGACCGAGCCCGGGAAGACGCTCGGGCTCGAGCTCGAGCTTGGTCCGGATGACCTCGAAGTCTTCCGGGTTGTCGTGCATGAGCGGCATCCGGTTGACGATGGCGGTGGAGGCGATGATCACGTCGAAGCGCCAGCGGGCGAGGCGGTCGGCGCGGGATTCCACCGCGCGATGGGTTCGTTTTGGCGGAGAGGGCGGCTGTGGGATCAGCGCCAGTAGCTCGGCTGCCACAGCCGAGGTTGCCAGGTCGACTGGAAGCACTCGCTCCTGGTCAACGGCATACTTGTCGCGATAGCCCTTGAAGCGAACTGCGGTTTCAGGGTCCGCTCGGTTGATCGCGATCGCGTAGCCGGTAAGCCGCTCGAGGACCGTGACCGCGGAGATCCACACCAAGTGGCGCTCCATGTAGCTTTCGAACCAGCGGCGGGCGGCCGCATCCTCGGTCCGGCCAAACCAGCTTTCGGCGCTCGTGTCGAAAACGAACGGGCCGAGCGGGCCCTCGGTCATCGCTCAGATTCCGGCAGATCTTCGAGCGGTGTCAGGCGAATGCCGTCAACCAGCATTCGTTCTTCGGCGGTGAGCTGCCCGAGGGCGGCGCGAAGGTTTTCATAAGTTTGCTGCGCGCGCTCGCGGCGCGAAAGCACCGGCAGCCCCGCCTCCATGGCTTGGGCAACGATAGCGCTTACCGTTGTATTGCGGCGGGCGGCCAGTTCCTCTGCTTCGGCGAGCAGATCGGCTGGCAGGGTCAGGGTTGTGCGCTTTTTGTCATCCAACGGCGGGGTGATTCGCGCGGGAGCAGCTGCTGCCATAGTTTGATTATAGAAGGGGGGAAGGAGGATGTGCAACATCAAAATGCATCAAGATTGGCATCTCAGTTCACCGGAAGTTGATACCCTCTCTTCTTCATGCGAATGCGATGCACATTGCCGCCCTCGGTGATGTAGAGAAGATTCGAATCGGCTCCACGACCGAATCCGACATTGGTTGGCAGGTTCGGAGTGGGAATGATAGCCCGCTCCCGGCCGTCGGGGGTATACACGACGATCCCGGGACGGCTTACCCGCCGTACCGCTACATAAAGGTTGCCCTCGACATCCGTGGTCAACCCATCCGGACCATCCTCGGGCGAATAATCGGCGAGAACCTTGCGGAACTTCGCGGTTCCATCCGCGGCGAGGTCATAGGCGAGCAGAGCCATGCGACCCTTCGCAAGCGGCAAGGTGTCCGGAATGCGGCCGATGGCAGTCCCCCCGTTGTCGTTCGACACGACGTAGAGCGTCTTCTGATCGGGCGAAACGCAGACACCGTTCGGCTTGCCGGCATCAGTGACGATGCGGTGGATGGAGCGGTCGGGGTCGACGCGGTAGACGGCCTGCAGAGGCTGGTCGATCGGCTCGGCGCCGAGATAGCGCGGGTCACTGAAATAAACGCGACCCTTCTCGTCAATCGTGATATCGTTCGGCGAGTTGAGCGGGTGGCCTTCGAACAATGCGGCGAGGATCTCGGCCTTGCCGGTGTTCATGTCGGTACGCGTGATGCGGCGGCCTCCTTGATCGGCGCCTTCGGCAGCCAGCAGCCGGCCCTGCGCATCGAACTTGAGTCCGTTGGACATGCCACTGGGCGAGCGGAACACGGTCACCTTCTTCGTGGCCGGATCGAACTTCATGATGTGCCCCGCGCCGTGGCCCGGCAGGTGAGTGAAGGTGATATCGCTGAAGTAGATGGTTCCGTCAGGTGCGGAGGTGACGCCTTCGGTGAGTACGCCGCCCGAGAAGATCTGTTCGAGTTTGGCGCCAGGTGGCAGAATCTCGGGATCGCCTGAAGGCGCAGGTTGCGCGGCAAGGATCAAAGGTAAGCAAACGAGGCATCGCAAGGTGTCTGGTTTCCGCATGGCTAATGATGCTACCACGGCAGGCGCTGTATAATCCGAACCGAGGAAGAATGACAATGACTCCACGCAGGACCTTCATGAAGTGGATGGCGGCTGCTCCGGTATTCGCCACCATGGCTGCTCGCGGAACGATGGCAAAGCTCTCAGCGGCAACGCGCAAAGGCGCCACGGCGGACGTGTATCGCCGGTTGGGAGTGCGTCCGTTCATCAATGCGCGCGGCACCTGGACCTACCTGAGCGGCTCGCTCGAGCTTCCGGCGGTGCGGCAGGCCATGGAGGCAGCGTCGCAGCATTTTGTCGACATCTTCGAGTTGCAGCGCGCAGCGGGCAAGCGGCTGGCAGAGTTGTCCGGCGCAGAGTCCGGCATGGTGACTTCGGGTGCCGCGGGAGCGATGGCGATGGCGACGGCAGCGTGCATCGCGGGCAAGGATCCGCGGCTGGTGTGGCAGTTACCCGATACAACAGGATTGAAGCACGAGGTGGTGATGCTCGGCGGGCGCAGCGCGTTCGACAACGCGATCCGCGCGGTGGGCGGGAAGCTCGTGCTGGTCCACAAGCTGGATGACTTGGCTGGCGCTCTCAATGCCAACACGGCGATGGTCTACACGACATGGCTCGGCGAACCGCTGAAGGCCGCGCTCGCGATCACGAAGAAGGCAGGCGTGCCGATGCTGCTCGACGACGCGGCCGGGATTCCGCCGATCGACAACATGATGACGTACGCGAAGATGGGCATCGATCTCTATTGCTTCAGCGGCGGGAAGGGGTTGCGTGGTCCGCAGTGCAGCGGGTTGATGCTGGGTCGCAAGGATCTCATCGAAGCGGCGCTCGCGAACTCGAGCCCGTGGGAAGGCGCCGTGTGCCGTGCGATGAAGGTGGGCAAAGAGGAGATCGTCGGATTGGTCACGGCGGTGGAGGAGTGGACCAAGATGGATCTCTCGAAGCTCGACAAGGAATGGTCGGCGCGCGTGGAGCGCATCAAGAAGGTTGTGGATACGGTGCCGGGAGTGACGTCAGAGATCGAGATCCCGAAAGGCGGCAACCGGTATCCGACGCTGGTGGTGAAGTGGGATGAGAAGGGCTGGAATTACACGGTGGCCGATTGCGATCGTGACTTGCGCGCGGGTGAGCCGCGGATCGAGGTACTGACGAACGCGAATCCCAGCTTGGTTCCGGCGGTGGTTGAGGGGGATGAGCCGAAGCAGCGGTCGAGGAAGGATCCGCCGCCGGAACGTCCGAACCAATTGCGCATCATCTCGATGACGATGCAGGATGGCGAGGAACTCATGGTGGCGCAACGGATGCGCGAGTTGCTCAACGGTGCTCGCAAGCGCGCAGGCAAGGCATGATCACGCGGCGCGCATGGCTCGGGTGCGCTGGGGCGGCGGTTCCTGTGGGTGCGCAGTTCGGGCCGCCGGTGGCGCCGAAGTTCGAGGCGATCGGCGAGCGGCTCGAGGCTTTGGCGCGGCAGCATGCGCGTGTGGCCAAGCTCGAAGTGGCGGGAAAATCCGTGCAAGGGCGGCCCGTCTATGCTTTGCGGATCACCGATCCCGACAGCGACCCGGCTGGCAAAGAGCACGTGCTTCTCACTGCGTTGCACGCCGGGCAGGAGCACTCGGGAGCAACATCGACGATGGCGGTGATCGAATGGCTGCTCTCTGGCGACGTGTTGGCGCGCGAAGTGAGGAAGGGGCAAAGCATCATCGCGATGCCGGTGGTGAATCCGGATTCCTACGTGGATCACGCCAAGACGAGCGGACTTGCGAATTCACTCGGGCGCGACCCATACACGGGCTGGACGGTGAACGGTCCCGAAGATCCGGAGCGATGTCCGGAAGCAGTGGCGGTGCAGCGAATGATGGATGAGCATGAAGCCGAGGTCCACGCGGACCTGCATGGAAACTCGCTGCCGTATCCGGGCGCGTACCAGATCGAGAGCACGGGGCGCGCGTATTCGAACATCTCGCTGCGGCCGTATCATCACGAGGTGATCCGGCTGATGGATGAAGCGGCGATGGCGGCTGGTTATCCGATGGACCGATTGGAAGAAGACGCGGAGCGCATCTTCGGGGGAAGCGAACTCGGCATCGAGCGCGAGAAACTTTGGGCGGGCATCCGAACGCCTTCGGCGGCGGGAGCGGTGGCGGGTGGCGTGCAGAAGGTGTACGCGGCGCTCTACGGCTACAACCGGTTTCACACGATGGTGCTGGCAAGCGAGTTCGGTTGGGATCGCAGCGGACTGGTGCGGCACCAGCGGCTGTTGCGGATCGGCAATGAGGTGTGGCCGGGCGAGCGCTATGCCGGGTATCCGGTGCGCGTGATCAAGAAGGAAGGGTTGAACCTGGTTACGGCGTATGGAACCACGGCTTCGGCGCGGCGGCGTTCGCGGGTGGAGTTGTGGAACCTGCAAGGCCAGATCACGCACGGTGAGAATCGGCCGCACGCGGCGGGGAGGCTGGTTTACGTGTGCGCCACTTCGCCCAAGGCCGCGGCGGAATGGCTGGGCGAGACGTCGCTCAGCGCGTTCACGCGCCGCATGCGGGAGCATCCGAAGATGGCGCATGGGCGGATCGCGGAGATGCTCGCTGGGTTCCCTGAGGGTCCGGGTCAGTGGGGACCTACGGCCAACATCATGCTCGAACGGGGTCCGGCGAAGCAGGCGAGGCCGATTGAGCATGGATTGGCGTTGCGTCTGCGGTTGCCGTTTCCGAAAGCGCGGAATCTGGATGTGTGGTTGAACGATGCGCCGCTGAAGGTGTCGGAATCCGATGGGTATGTGGCCTGGAGCGTGCGGGGATTCACGGTGGTGCAGATCCATATTCCACCTGAGCGGTCACGGCGAGAGGAGTTGTTTGTGGCGTCGATTCGGTATGATCCGCAGTCGTCGCGCGGCGCCGCGAAGGAGCGGGACTGAAGTCCCGCGCAGGCTGAAGCCGCCTGAAGCCTGCCCCACATGGCAAGGCAGTTGCCAACGTCGCGGATCGCGTGGCTACTGGCCCACGCCGAGGGACTGCGCGGTGCGGAAGAAGAAGCCGTCGGTCATGCCGGCGATGTAGTCGCACACGATGCGATGTGCCGGTTCCGATTGCGCGTGGCTAGCGTAGGGTTCGGGGAGCCGGTCCGGGTGGCGAAGATAGAACTCGAACAGTGCGGCCACCATCTCCTGGGTGCGATGGCGTTCGCCGGCCAGCGCCGGCGAGTCATACACGCGCTGGTGCAGAAATGTTTTGAGCTGGCGGCTGGCTTCGGCGGCGGGAGCGGTGAAGCGAGCGAGCCGCTCCGGATGACGGCGCACCGCTTCCACATCCATGACGCCAGAAGTGCGCACGGCGGACTCGGTGCCCAGAATGAGTCCGGTGACCAGGAGATCGATCAGCCTTCCGGCGCTTTCGAGGAACTGCACCTTCGCGGGCGCTCCGGGGAACTGCATCTCGATCGTCTCGACGATCGCGCCATAGGCGGGAATGGCCGCTGCCGCATCTTCGATGCTGAACAAGCCGGCCGAGAAGCCGTCATCGAGATCGGCGGTGTTGTAGGCGACTTCGTCGGCGAGATCGATCAACTGCGCTTCGAGCGGAGGCCGCACGCCGGGCAGGTACTCGTCCAGATCGGGGAACTCACCCGGTGCGATGTCGCGCGAATGCTTGGCCATGCCTTCACGAACTTCGAAGGTGAGATTCAAGCCGGGGAAGCGTGCGTAGCGTTGCTCGAAGCGCTCCACAATGCGAAGCGCGTGCAGGTTGTGATCGAAGCGCCCGCCGAAGCGTCGCATCTGGCGGTCGAGTTCGGCTTCGCCGGCGTGCGCGAACGGCGGATGTCCGAAGTCGTGACAGAGGGCGAGGGTTTCGGTGAGATCCTCGTCGAGGCCGAGCGCAGCGGCAGCGGTTCGAGCGATCTGGGCTACCTCGAGCGTGTGCGTGAGCCGGTTGCGAAAGTGATCGGAGATGGGGCGCGTGAAGACTTGCGTTTTGTCCTCAAGGCGACGGAAGGCGCGGGCGTGGACGATGCGGTCGCGATCACGCTGGAAATCGTTGCGGTAGGTGTGGCTGGGTTCGGGATAGCGGCGGCCGCGGCTCGCCTCGACGGGAAACCGCAGGTAGCCGAGCGGCGCTGGCATTGGGGTCGCCGGACTCAGTTGGCCGGCAGTTCGGAGATGACCTGTTCGGCGTAGCGGGCGACGGTCGGGTCGGTCGCTTTTAGCAGGGGCTCCACGAGCTTGCGTCCGTCGGCGGGCTTGAGCACCCGGGCGAGCGAGAAGGTGGCTTGTTCCTTCGAGATGAGCACCGTCGGGCTCGATATCAACTCGCGCAACAGCTTTTCGGCGTCGGCGGGCTTGCCCTTGGCTGCGAGCACCTGCGCGAGCGAGTGCTTGGCTACCGAGGAGAAGACCGCGTTGCCGGACTCGGCTGCAGCGCGGAACTGCTTTTCGGCCTCATCGAGATTGCCGGCGTCGGCAGCAACAACGCCCAGTTGATATGCGGCAACGGAGCCTTCATTCGACCCCGAGTGCTTGGCCGCTACTTCGGCGAAGGACTTCTTGATCGCGGCGTCTTTCTCGACTTGCGTCTTGAAAACGGGCCGCGGATCGCCGGGCTGGGGAGCGCCGCCGACAACACCCTGGCGAACGTCGAATGCACCAGCCAGATCGGCCTGGCGGGCCGCGACGCGCGAGCGATAGAACAGGAATCCGCCAACAATGACAGCAAGCGCCACTACCGCGAAAATGCCGTAGCGGATCGCTTCTTGCCGGTGCGCTGCCAGGACCTCTACCGAGTGTGTGACCTCTTCGGCAAAACGGTCAGTCTTCAGGTCCTTACGAGTGGTCTTGTCCAAGGGGAACCTCGAATGAAGTGGCCTGGCGCTGAAGGCCGGGCCGAACGTTAACTCTTCATATTAGCATTCGAGCCGGTTACTTGCGGCGCGCCGGGAGTTTCAGACGATCCGCGTAGGATCCGGGGCTGGACAGGTCGATCCGGGACAAGACCGCGGGGCGGCCGAACGGCGAGATCTCGACGCGATATTTACCGGCGGGAATCAGGAACGCGTACTGGCCGAGTGAATTGGTGAGTTGGCACGTGCCGCAATCTTCGAGCGGCGCGCGACCCGATTCCGGGATCAGGCAAATGCGCGCGCCAACCATGGGACCAGCGCCTTCTCGCAAAGTGCCGCTGAGGGCCGATTCGCGCGTGAACGGCCCTTCGCGCACTTCGCCGATGGGGAGTTGAAACCGCAGCTTTTGTTGATTCGGGAACTTGATCCGGACCGGCCAATAGCGGGCCGACAGAAACCCGGTGAGGCCCACTTCCACTGCGTAGAGGCCCTCGGGAATCTCGACGAGGCACGCCTTGCCTGACTCGTTCGTTTCGAAGTCGAACCGTTCGCCGCCGGGCGTGAGCGGGGTCACTGACACATGCGCTCGGGGAAGCGGGAGATCCGATGGATCAATAACATCGACGCAGAGCAACTCCGCGCCCAGCACGGCGGCAGCCGAAAGCAATGGCAAGAACCAACGAGAAAACATGCGTCCTCCTGTCCCTGATCTGCCCCTGATCGTAGCACTCCCAGTCTCGTCACCCGAGAAGACCGGATTGCATCTATTCGAGTGAAAGGTTGGAGCAGTCATCATGAAAACCGCAATTCTGCTTGCCCTCACGACGTTTGGTGTGGCGCTGGCCCAGCGGGGGCCCGGACCGGGCACAGGCCAGACCACCACCGCCATCACTGCCGAAGAGCGAAACCGCTTGCTCTTCATGCGCGAGGAAGAAAAGCTCGCGCGCGATGTGTATCGCTTCCTGGGAGAGAAATGGAACCTCCGGATCTTCCACAACATCGCGAGCAGCGAAGAGAATCATTTTCAACAGGTGGGCGCGCTGCTCACTCGTTACGGCATCGCGGATCCTGCGAAAGCCCCCGCCGGCGAGTTCACCGATGCGCGATTGGCTGCGCTTTATCAGGAGTTGATCACCAAAGGCTCGGCCAGCGTGAAAGACGCACTCGAAGTGGGGGTGTTGATCGAAAAGACCGACATCGCCGACATCGAGAAGTCTTTGGCCATCACCGTGCATTGGGATATCCGAAGGGTGTTCACCAATCTGATAAGCGCCTCCTACAATCACCTCGACTCATTCGAGACGGTGCTCGAAATCATCGTTGCGATGCAGTCATAAACGGAGGTCTTCATGAACATTCGAATATCGTTGTGTTTGTTGGCCGCCACGGCGATCGCGGCGGCGCAGGGCCCCGGGCATCATGGCGGGCCTATGAGTGGACCGATGGGCGGGCGCATGATGGGAACGTTGCCGAAGGAGATCTCTTCGGACGCCAACCCCATCACAACCGCCAAAGTGGACCTGGGGCGGATGTTGTTCTACGAGACGCGGCTCTCGAAAGGGCGCGATGTCTCGTGCAATTCCTGCCATGACCTGGCGCGATACGGCGTGGACGGCACGGCGGTCTCCACGGGCCATGAGAAGCAGACCGGCAATCGCAATTCGCCCACCGTGTACCATGCGGCGGGGCATATCGCGCAGTTCTGGGACGGCCGCGCCGCAGACGTGGAGGCGCAGGCCAAGGGTCCGGTGCTCAACCCGGTGGAGATGGCGATGGCTTCGGATGCGGAAGTGGCCGCCACACTGCGCGCGATCCCGGGCTACGTGACAGCATTCCAGCGTGCGTTTCCCGGCGAGGCAGAGCCGGTCACGTTCGAGAACATGGCGCGGGCGATCGGCGCATTCGAACGCAAACTGGTCACGCCCTCGCGATGGGACCGGTTTCTCGCCGGCGACCGGCGCGCCATCACGTCGCAAGAGATGGCGGGCCACCACGAGTTCATGCACGGCGGATGCGCCACCTGCCACAACGGTCCGTATGTGGGCGGAGGGATGTTCCAGAGGCTCGGCGCGAAGAAGGCATGGCCCTCGGAAACCGACCTGGGCCGCATGACGGTAACCAAGGCAGAGACCGACCGGTTGGTGTTCAAGGTGCCGTCACTGCGGAACGTGGAGAAGACCGCTCCGTACTTCCACGATGGCAAGGTGCCGGCGCTCGATCGAGCCGTGCGTTTGATGGGCGAGCATCAACTGGGCGTCACGCTGAGCGACGAGCAAGTCACCCAGATCGTGGCTTGGCTGAAAACGCTGACGGGCGAGATCCCGCGAGACTACATCCGCAAGCCGAAGCTGCCGGAGTAACGCCCACCAGCTATCGGCGCGCCAAGTGGAACTGCTGGTAGTGCGCGGTCAGCAGGTCGGCGCCGAAATCGCCGTTGAAATCGCGCCACACCGAATGGACGTGGTTGGCGTTGTTCTGCGTGTTGTCGTACTCGATGAGGAACGACGGTCCCTGCACGCGATAGTAGTGCGGCTGGCCGTGCTCTTCGCCGCCGAGCCATGCGAAGTGGATCTTGTCGACGCCAGCCTTACGCACGCCATCCATGCGCGCCGCGGCGAGATCCTCGGGCATGTTGGCAGCGTACTCTTCGATCAGCCCCATCAGCAATTCCTGCTGCTTCTTCGAGAGCTTCGAGGCGCCGATCCCTTTCGGATCGATGCCGGCCACCTTCACGTTGGCCATCGTTTGGATGTCTTTCGGCGCTTCGGCGCTCAACAAGGCGAGCGGCTTTTGTTTCGCGTCGAGCGACTTCAGCAGTTCGCGGGCGCGATCCTCTTCAGCGGCCAGCGCGCGAAATCCCTTCCGGGGACCATCTTTGATCTCGGCCGGATTCGCCCCGAAGAACGAAGGCGACGTCGCCACCGCGCGGCCCTTGATCACGTTGTAGTTGAGCGCCACGTGATGACCTTCGAATCGCCAGCCCCAGTTGTCAGCGCTGGAAGGCTTGCCGAACACCGTGAAGAAGTAGCCGGCGGCATCGCGGCGCCCCTTGGTGTCTTTCTCCTGGTCGCGCAACACCGGTTCGAGACTCAATACGTTGCCAACCTTCTTGAATCCAGCCGGACTCAACCCCGTGCTCAGCAAGCCCATGGCGAGCGCGCGCTGCCCGGCGTCCATTTCCCTGAGCGGGAGGCCCTTGCGCTCGCGCGGAATGAAGTGCCAGTTGAGGCGCTCTTTGTCGTCGAATGCGTAGGTCGCCTTGGCCTGTGCATCGGCGGGCAGGATGGCGAGAAAGTTCCCCGCCGCCTGCGCCATCGCTTCGCTCGACCGGGTGCGTTGATAGGTGGCCGCCAGGGCGATCACGCAGACCGACCCCATGGCTACGCGCACGAAAATGTGTCTCACGGTTGCATTCCCTTTCGGCGCAATTCTACCACGCGCCTACAGTCGAAACAGCCGTCGCGCAGTCTCGCCGAGAATGTTGCGTTTGGCGGTCTCGCTCAAGAACGGCAGCGCGGCGATTCGCGCGGGCACGTCGAAATCCCAATGCGGCCAATCAGAAGCATAGAGCAGTTGCGTCTCGGCGTGGATCGCCTCCATCGTCGCGCGCAACAGATCCGGGTGCGTGCCTTCCATCGGCTGCGACGTGTAGTACATGCGCCGCATGTACTCGCTCGGCCGCATTTTCAGCAGCGGCGCTTCCGACTGGCGCATGAGGTACTCGTGATCGAGCCGTTGCATCATGAACGGCAACCACGCGAGTCCGCTCTCGATCCAGATGACGTTCAAGCCGGGGAAGCGTTCGGGCAATCCGTTCATGATCCAGTTCGTCATATGGATCATGTTGCAGGTGACGAACGATATGGAATGCACGGAAACGAAGCGGTTCATCAGGCGGCCGACGGAGTAGTCGGGTCCGGCGTGGAAGCCGAAGGGCAGCCCGCGCTCTTCGAGTTCGCGATAGAGCGGCATGTAGGCTGACTGGAAAACGGGCGCCTGGCGCTGGCTGGTGATGAGGAATCCGACCACGCCGGGCTTACCCGCGAACTCGCCTACGGTGCGCAGACACGCCTCGGGGTTGTTGAACGGCAGCGCGAGCATCGACTTCACGCGCGGCTCGCGGCCGAGCACGCGCGCCGTGAACCAGCGGTTGTACGCCATGATGAGCTGCGTTTCGATGTCCGGGTTAGGATGGAATCCGATCTCGAGCATCGGCTGCGGGAACACGAGTTGCACCGCGATGCCCATGGACTCCATGGCGCGGCGCATGAGCGTGAGGTCGCGCGGTTCGCCCGGGATGGGGTCGACATGCTCGGCGAGTTGCGCCTGGTGCGGGATGCGGCCGCCGACGTCTTGATGCGTGAGTCCGGGCGGGTGATTGCTCAGCGCTACGCGGCGCGCGTTGGGCCACAGCTCGGCCATGGACTTGCCGGTGCGGCGGAGCACGGGGTCCTCGATGTATTCGAGAATCTCGTCCCACGAGTCGAGTTCGACGTGGTGGGAATCGGCGTCGACGATGAAATAGCGGTCAAGGCCGTAGCGCGCGATGTCGGCACGGGCGTTGGCGAGAATTTCGCGGGTGTCGGAGTGGATGGTGATCCAGGGCTCGCGCAGGATGCCGCCTTCGAAGTCAGGCCCAGACATATATCCACCCTTCTTGCTCTTCGACGCGCAATGCGTTCAGCCGGATTGAGGGGTCGCTGGGATGGCAGCCGGTTTTGATCGAGAATTCGAAGCCGTGCCAGGGGCAGACGATGCGTGGGTCGTGGTCGTCGAAGGCGAAGCCGGTGGAAGCACGCGCGGAATTCAGGAGTTCGCGAACAGCGGGGATGAGCATGCCTTGGCACACCGGACCGCCTTGATGGGGGCAGCAGTTCTCGTAGGCGTAGAGTTGGCCTTCCACGCGGAAGAGGCCAGCGGTGAGGCCGGGGCGGAGGTCGACGACGATGCGGCCGCCTTCCGGTACGCGATCGCTTGGCACGACTTTGAGCTTGGCAGGGTCTGCCATCGAAATCGCGATGATAGCAGGGGAGCGGTGCGACGCGGCCGCTAATCTCAGGGATGTGGCCGCGTCTCCCCGGTCTATCTTCTTCGCGACTCGCGCGACAGATCTGTCGGGCTGCTGGCCGACGACTGGCCAACACACTATGCCTTTTGTGGCATAGCGCTTTCCACGGCATAGGAAGGTTGTGGAGGGGCAGGTTGAAGGAGCCGGCGAATTCGTCTTCTGGTTTCTCGCCCTCAGTGCCGAGGAACAGGTGGATGTTGGTCGCGTCGTCGAGCTTCTTGTCGAGCACGGTCCAGCGCTACCGTTTCTCTATTCGTCAGGGATCGTTGGATCGCGCCACCAGTCAAATGCGGTAATTGCGAATTCAGCATCGCGGTAGACCGTACCGGGTTTCTCTATGCTTTCGACCATCGGACCGCTATTTTGCTACTCGGTGGCGACAGAACCGGAAACAGCCGATGGTACGAAGAAAACGTCCCAACAGCCGGCAACAGGTACGACGACTACCTCCGCGAAGTGGAACTCGACCAACAACTCGAGGCATTGGAAGGGCCGAAGTCCTGCTGTTCGAAAACGACGGCCGCGGACGCTTTCACCGAAGCACCAAGGCGCGCTTCGAGATTCCTGCCGCGGAAAGAGGCTCGCTGATGATGGCGGCGATGGCCGACTGTGACCGCGACGGCTACATCGACCTCTTCGTGTGCCAATACGGTCCGGCCGGAGGAGCTTCGATGGCGAAGTATCTCCGCCAGCCCACGCCTGATCACGACGCAAGCGACGGACCCACCAACCAACTCTTTCGGAACAACAGCAACGGCACCTTCAGCAATTTCGGCGCCGCGGCTGGGCTCGGTCGCGATCATCGGTGGAGCTTCGCGGCCTCGTGGGCAGACTTCGACGGCGATGGCTATCCGGATTTGTGCGTGGCCAACGATTTCGGCCCGAATGATCTCTGTGGCAACAACGGAAGCGGAACATTCTGCGGAAGGCGCTCACGCTCGGTCCAGGGAACAATGAAGCACGGCGATTGCTCGAGCGGCTCAGATGATCCGGTTCTGTCTGGCTTCGTTGGGAGTGGCCCTGCCGTGGCCAGTGTACTCTCCGCGAAATGGCTGGACCGCTAGGGATTCCCAAGAGTACTCGAGAATGGTCATCTATGTCGAGTTAGATCGAGTCTTTCCGGACCTACCGGGGATCGACGCGGCTCCCGAGTCGATGGTTACCGCCGCAGATCAATTGGGAACGGCCGCTGGAACGATAGGATGGGGTTAGTGATGACCGCAGTCGAATGCTGCGAGTGCGGTAGCTTCCACGGCGAACACCTCGAGCTTGAATGCGCCATTTCTCGGAGGAGTTGGCCGTCGTAGGATCGAGCCAGCGCCGGTATTTGTCCCCCTCGGCCACGATGCGAATCGTGAATCCAGACAGGTTGCCCCGGGGGATCGGGTTCTTCGATAGTGACTGCAGAGGACTCTCGAGTTCTTCCGGGCTCGCGTAGCGCCCGTGGGCGGCGAAGAATCTCTCCTCTTCATTCTTGATCTCGAGGTAGCAGGCCATCTCCAATTGCTCCGGCGAAGCCCGATGTTCGAGGTTGCAGGCGGCAACCCAAACCAAGGCGGCTACGCTCACGGCGACCACGGGCTTCTGCGCGACGATCACTTCACTTCCTCGCTCTCCGGCCCGGCGGGACCGCTCAGATCGCGACGCACCACGGCGCTTTGGTCGACGAAGTAGTGCCATCTGCTGAGGCTGTTTCGTTCTTTGTTCGGATCGAGCCAGACTCGAAGTTGATCGCCCTCCGCCACGATCCGAATGATGTGCCCCGATGGATCACACTCACGCAAAGGGTTGCGCCCAACCGCCGTTGGTTTCCCGAACGCCGCGAGTTCTTCCCAATTCGCGTAACGCCTGTGCTCGGCGAAGAATCGCGCCTCTTCGCGTGAGATCTGGATCGTACAGTAAAAGGCCATGGAATCGGCCGGCGCCGACGTATGGTGGAAGGGGTCACAGGCCAGGAAGGAAGCCACGAGGGGGCAACTCACGCCGAAGCGACGGATCCGGCGGCTCATCGCTGTTCGCAGCACACCCATGACAGCACCTCGCGAGCGCCTTCGCAATCGGTTGGAGGCGGCTCGTAACGGCGAGTCCACTCGCGCCGGACCAGTTCCCGATCCGTTGTCTCTTCCGCACTCCCCGTGATTGCATCCACCTGCAAGGCGACCGCCGGCGAGTATCGACTGCAGACGAGCACGAGCGCGCGTTCGGAGCCGGAGGTCCAGAAAACTTCCGCTCTGCGCGTCGACCAATCGCCCTTGCCCCGGTAGAGGGGTGTGAGTCCGCGCTGATCTCGGATCGACACCGAAAGCCTTCCGTCGATCGCGGTCAGGCCGGAATACCAGTCTCCTACGAGGATCTCCGCGTGCTTGTCCGGAGACCTGACGGAGTGCCGGGTGATTGTGCTCGCGCAAGCGCACATCTGCCCCGAGCATAAGGCAAGCGCGATGAATGCTCGGGCGCGGTCACTGGATCGAGTTCGAAGCACCATGAACATCTTATCTCTGGTGCCAGAAGTTGGTTCACGAGGCGTTCATGCTCGGCTCAGCATGGACATCCAGTCGACCGCTCAAGCCGCCGTCCATCCCCCATCGATCGTCTGCACGCTCCCATTCACGAACGCCGCTTCGTCTGACGCCAAATACAACGCCATATGCGCGATCTCCACTGGCTTCCCCAACCTCCCGATCGGCTGCCGCTGATTCAGCTCTCCCCGGACCTTCTCTTTCTCATGCTTGTGATACTTCTCGAGGTACGCTTCCACGAACGGCGAGTCCACGGTCCCGGGACAAATGCAATTCACCCGGATCTGCGTCGGATAGTCGAGCGCCAACTGCCGCGTCATCATCACCACCGCGCCCTTGGTCGCGCAGTAGGCGTAGCGCCGCTTCACGCCCACCAGCCCGCCCACTGACCCGATATTGACGATGTTCCCGTGCGTCGCGAGCAGCAACGGCATGGCCGCCTTCGTCATCAGAAACACGCCGCTCACGTTCACTCGCATCAACCGCTCGAAGTCCTCGAGCGCCGTCTCTTCGATGCTCCCCACCAGCCCGATGCCGGCGTTGTTCACCAGCACGTCGAGCCTCGGGATCGAAGCGAACAACTTCGCCACCGAGCCTTCATCGGCGATGTCGCAAACGCCCGCTCGCCCGCCAGGAAGCTGCCCCGCAACGGCCTGCGCTTTCTCGGCGTTCACATCGCACACGATCACCTGCGCTCCCGCTTCGGCAAACACCCGGCACGTAGCTTCTCCGATTCCGCTGGCGCCGCCGGTCACCAGCGCCACCTTGTTGTCCAGACGAAAAGGCATGACCTTCTAGATTATCTCAGCGGATCCCGAACAGTCCTGGCCGCGCGCGCTTGAACTGGAACCGCGCCGGATTCACCGCCGTGGCTCCGGGCGTGTCCACCGGCACGATCTCGGCTGCCACTGGCTCGTAGGCCGCACGCGGCGCGATCGTCCCCTTCGCCGTCAGGATCTTCATCCGCTCGGGATAAATTCCCAAGCTGATCAACTGGTGCAGACTGTTCGGGCTCGTGCGCCTCCGCGTCAGCACCAACAGGTTCGGCATGTCTCGCGTCGAGCCCTCTACCTCGATCACCGCGCACAGCCCGTTGTCGTGGTACCGGCCGCCTCCGTGCCGGATCGCCGTCTCCACATACTTGCCATCGTGCAGCGATTTCACCACTCCCTTCGCGCGCACCGGCTTGCCGTGCATGTTGTCGGTCTTGCCGCCCACCGCCATGTCGAACTTGCCGCCGATCCCGGCTTTCACCGCCGCATCGAGCGCCGCTCCGTCGGCGATCACCACTACCCACCCTTCGGCCTTCTGCTCGATCAACTCCTCCAACAAGAACGTGGAATCGCCCGCCGATCCGCCGCCGATGTTGTCGCCCGTGTCGAACAGCGCCACTGGAAACTTCGTCGCCGCCCGCGCCCGCCGGACCGCCTCCGCCGCATCGGGCAACTGCAGCTTGATGCGATCCCGAAGCGACCATTGCAAGTCGGCGATGCGCTGCGCTTCGCGTTTAGCGAGCTCCGGATCATTGTCTGTAGCCACGACCACCGCTGGACCTACCCACGGAACGTCTCCATACTGATATCCGCCCGGAGCGCTCGCCGCCAGCACCTTCGGGTTCTTCTCGAGTTCCACGGTCGCGTCAGTGACGGCCTTGTACGGAGGTGCGTAGGTGTTCTGGAAGATGATGTTGAAGATCATCGGCGGATTCGCCACAGCTTGCACCGGCTTGATCTCGCCGCGCACCACACGGCCCATCAGCCGCACGGCCTGCATTCCGCGATCCTTCGTGTCGAGATGCGGATTCTGCTTGTAGGTGATCAGCACCGTCGAGAGCTTCACGATCTCGGGTGAAACGTTGGCGTGGTAGTCATGGGTGACGATGATCGGGAAGCCGGGCCCGAAATGCGCGCGCAGCCGGCGCACGGTTTCCTCATCGCCATGTGGATACGTCTCCACCACCATCGCGCCGTGAAGCGCCAGCAGCAGTCCATCGAGCTTACCCGCGGACTTCAAGCGCGCGAGCATTCGCCCGAAGATAGTCTCGTAGCACTCGCCCGTCAGCGGACCCTTCGGGGTCGCGTTCGCAAACAGAGTCGGAACGGTATCCAACCCTGCCTCGCGAGCGCCCTGCAAGAAGCCGGATAGCTCGGTGCTCCCACGCGACCAGCGTTCGACAGTACCGTCGCCCGGCTTTGGTTCTTCGATCCCGTAGTCGGCGAGCGTAGTCTTGGCCGGATTGAATGAATTCGATTCGTGCATGAAGCCGGCGATGGCGATGCGCGGGCGCTGCGCCAGGGCCGAGCACGCGAAGAAAAAGAAGATTGCGAACCGCATGGGTAGATTATGGCTCGCGCGGGGTGTCCGGGTAAACTCGGGAGAAGCCATGTTCACGCCCGAGTATCGAAACGCACTTCGATCCGCCCTGCTGGAATTCGCCGCCAACGACCCGCGCGTGTCCGGAGCCGCCATCACCGGCTCCGCCGCCGAAGATCGCGAGGACGAGTGGTCTGACATTGACCTCGCCTTCGGCGTCCGTGGCGCTGCCGAACTCCCATCCGTGCTCGGTGCTTTCACGAAGAGCATGTACGATCGCCACTCGGCCGTGCATCACTATGACATCGCGTTCGGCGCGTGGACCTACCGCGTCTTCTTCCTACCTGGCACATTGCAGGTGGATCTTGCCTTCGCTCCCGCATCTGACTTTCGTCCGATGGCGCAAACGTTCCGCCTTGTCTTCGGCGAAGCGCAGGAGGCCGCACAGTTCCCCGACGCCGCGCCGCGCGATGTGATCGCCTTCGCGTGGCTCTACGCGCTCCATGCCCGCAGCTCTATCCATCGCGGAAAACTCTGGCAGGCCGAGCATATGATCAGCGCGCTCCGCGATCACGTGATGACGTTGGCGTGTCTGCGCCATGGGCTGCCTGCCGCGCACGGAAAGGGCATGGACCTGCTTCCTCACGAGTTGCGAGAGCGGCTATCCGGCGCGCTCATCGGCAGGCTCGACGCTGAAGAACTCCGAAGCGCGTTGAATGTCGCCGTGCGGGAACTCGTGGATGAGATCCAGGTCGCCAATCCGGAACTCGGCACGCGCATCCGCAGCGAGATGCTGCAGATCGTAGCCGCGAGCCCTTAGTCCCGCCGGCCGGACTCAGCCTCGGCCGAGCAACCGCGCGACCCCAGAGGACTCGCCGTACGAAAATACCGCAGCACCTCCGGACCATACCTGGCCGATGGCAAGTACCGCTCCGCAATCGGCGTCCAGAAACGGCCCCACGACTTCACTGCCGCCAGATCATCCGCCTCGAGCGCGCGCACGGCTTCCCGTCCGACCCAAGCAGGCATCAGTTCGATACGCCCCACGAACACGCGCTGGACGGCCGCCGGAGCGGGCTCGATCTGCAGCGGCAGCACGTCATCCACGAATGCGCGCGGCACGATGTAGAAGAGGCGCGCGCCCTTCTCGAACCACGAGTCCTTCCACGTTTCCACCATGGCGTGGGCCTCGCGCGCGAGCAAGCCTTCTTTGACGAGAATCGCTTCCAGTTGCGCCTTCAAATCGGGCAGCGAGCCATCGAGACTCGGCAACCTCACGGTTGCGCCATTCGCGTTCACTTCCTGAAAGCCGATTTTGCCGTTGCGGTTCTCGAATAGGATCGCCCGGGGCACGTGGCTCAGCGACGGATCCAGATACGGGTTCAGGCGCGAGGTCACCAGATCTTCGCCCGAGAGCGTTACCTCATAGGGAATCTGGAAAGATCCGATTCCGCGATAAAACAAAAGGCGCTCCCATTGTTTGTTCACTTCGAGTGGCGCGGCGTCAGTTTCGCGCGCGGCATAGTAGTGGTTCGCGCGTCTCTCCACGGGCAAGTCCGGATCAGCGCCGGGGCTGACGCGAACTGTGCCCCATTCGATGCTCCCGTTGCCAAGGGTGAACCCGCCGCTGGTCGAGCGGGGCGCCACCTTGGCATCCGGATACCACTCCGAGATGAGCCCTTTCGGAAATCCGACCTTCACCGAAAGCGTCGCCGCGCGCGGACTGTAGAAATACAGCACTGGCGTCTCCATGCGGACCGATCCGAACATCGCCTTCGGCGAGAACCCGAAATCGAGGCGGCGCACGAAGCAAGGCAAATCCTCTGGGCCTCCGAGGGGCTGCCAAACGCGCGCTGCGCCATCCACGCCAGCGACTGTGGTGAACGTTCCCCATTCGTGAACGATCACCTCACCCAGGGATGACTTGTCACTGCGGGCCGGAGCGGCGAGCAGCGCAACGGCGGCGCCGAAAAGCAGAGGTAAGCGGGCCAACATCGAACACCTCTTTCCGGATGCGATCGGAACACTGCGAGTATAGACGAACGCGGCGTGGAAGTGTGCCGCCTCACGGCTCCGTGTGCACTTCGATCTTCTCGACCTGCACATCCTCGCCCGGCCGGTACACCTCTCGTCCCGCGAGGCGGACTCCCACTTCGTTCGCACCGTACCTCACCGCGCCCGCCGGAATCGTGTAATCGATCCGCAGCAGCTTCTGCGCCGGATCCACCGGATACTCCCCTTTGCCGCCCGAGTTCGGCTGCGGCTTCGGCGAGAAGATCTGGGGATCTTTCCAGTCGCTGGCCTCGCCTGCGCCGAGCGCGGCTCCGTTCCACGTCACCTCCACGCGGTCGGTGCGTCGTGTTTGAAACATAACCAGCCGCAACGTGACCCGGCCGGGATTGCGTTCGAAGACGCGGATCGCCGTCCGAAACGCCCGCCCATCGTTGGCGAGCTTCACCGGCAACGGCGCGCCGTCGTTGCGATTGAAGTAGCCTTCCGCCCACGGATATCCACCCCTGCGCTCCACCGCGAAGATCTTGCTCTTGCCCGCCATCGTGGCGAGCGACCCGGCTTCGTGATACGCCTCCGCCTGCGCATCGGGCGCCACCTGTCCGCCCACTTTGGCCGCGAACTCCCGGCGCGATACCGCCCAGTTGAACGTGGTCACGGAATCGGCGCCCTGAGCCAGCCAGTTGGTGAACACGCCGCGATAGAACTCGATCGGCGGATAGCGATAGCCGTCTGTCGCATGATGATCGTCGAGGCATGGCGTCAGCTTGATGCGCTTACCCACCACACGCCGGAACTCTTCCACATCCACGTACATCGTGCGCGACCCCAACGTGAGAATGTCCACCAGTTCTTCGCGCGCCCAGGTAGCCACATCGAAGCCGTCCGCGCGGCATCCGGCCAGCGTCTCCGGCACCTTCGCCGCCAGCAGATACGGCTTGCCTCGCTTGCGCGCCACGTCGAGCAGCATCCGACGCGTCATGCGCAGGAACTCCGTCACCTCTCCGCGCAGCTCCCACTGCCGGCCCACGGGCAGGCAGGGAACGTGTCGCGCAAAGTCGATCTGGAAGCCATCGAGATCGAGCGTCTCTGCGATCTCGCGCAGCACTTCCACCTTATGCGCGCGCAAGCCCGCCGATGCCGCATTCCACAAGCCTTGCCACCACCAGGTCTTCAGCACCCAGTCGGGATGCTTCGCTTTCCACGGGCTGCGCCGCTCCATCTCGAGTCCGCCGCTCGGCGAGATGTCCACCTCGCTGAAACGGTGGTTCCAAAACACTTCGAGTCCGCGCTTACGGCACCCGCCGATCAACGCCGAAGCCCATTCGAAGCCCGCTGTGCGCCATCGCACCAGTTGCTCATCCATGCACGGCTCGAGGAATGTCGATGGATACACGGCCACTTCGCCCATTCCGATATCGAGCCAGATGGAATCGATCTGTGTGCCCGCCTCGCTCGCAAATCCGAAGACATAGTCGAGCCACTCGGCGGGCGCGAGCTTCACGTGGCGATGGTCCGCCGCATCGAGCTGCACGCAGATCCTGCGCCGGCGATCGAGCGCGCGGGCGTGTTCAGGAGTCAAAGGAGAAGCTGCGAGCCGCGCCGCGGCGAGCATTGCCAAGAAGTGATCTCTACGCATGAGGACCTGTCCCCGCATCGTACATCATGAGCGCACAGGCCGCGAAGGCGCGGAGCCAGAGACCGCAAGGACCACAGCCTGCGTCCAGGCTCCGGAGCGAGTCCGTTGTGCGCGCGTTATGAGAGGACCCACGGCCTGCGATATGATGTTCTCCGCCAATGTCCGCATTCGATTTCACTCGCCGCAACGCCATTCGCCAACTCGCCGGGATGTTCGGAGTCGCCGCCTTCGCGGACGCCGCCGACATCAACTATGATGACCCGCTCTACAAGCCGATCAACGTTTTCGACTTCCGCGAGGCCGCTCGCAAGAAACTCGACCCCATGGCGTGGGACTATCTCGAAGGTGGCAGCGAAGACGAGATGGCGCTCCGCGACAGCCGCGAAGCGTTCAACAACCTGATCATCCGCCCCAAGATGCTGGTGGACACCCACAAGATCGACCAGACCGTCGAGATCTTCGGTAAGAAGGTTCCCTACCCGATCTTCCTCGATCCCTCGGGCGGCAAGAACTGCTTCCACGCGAAAGGTGAGATCGAGGTGGCACGCGCGGCCGCCGCGTCAGGAGCGCTGCACATCACCAACGGCGGCATCGATGATCTCATCGAGTCAGGCAAGGGTCCAAAGGTCTGGTGGCAGCTCACCACCGGCGGCAACATCATGACCAAGCAGAACCGCAAGCAGCTCACCGAGCGCTTGGAAGATCTCGGCTGCTCGGCCATCTGCTTCACCGTCGACATCATGCACGTTTCGCATCGCGAGCGCGACATCCACAATGGACTCGAGCGCGCCTGGTGCGAAACCGGCCTGCCCGCGCGCAACTCCGCCGGCCTGCTTCCGAAAGCGAAGAACCCGTGGCGCGTGGGCCTGTATCCCGACCGGCCCTCGCCGCTGGCGACATGGCAGACGCTCGCCGACCTGTGCTCCGAAACAAAAATCCCGGTTGTTGTGAAAGGCATCCTCACCGCGGAAGACTCCGAGCGCTGCGTCAAGAATGGCGCCGCCGGGATCATCGTGTCGAGCCATGGAGCGCGTCAGCTCGATCACGTGGGCGCGACGATAGAGGCGCTGCCCGAGTGCGTGAAGGCGGTGAACGGCAAGATCCCGGTGCTATGCGATGGCGGCTTCCGCCGCGGGACCGATGTGCTCAAAGGGCTAGCCTTGGGAGCGCGTGCGATCTGCGTCGCGCGGCCGTATCTCTACGGACTCGCTGCGTTCGGCCAACGCGGCGTGGAGCGCGTGCTCGAGCTGATGCGCACCGAACTCGCGCTGGATATGGGGCTCGCGGGTGTACCGAATCTGGCTGCGATCGATCGAAGCTTGGTCCGGTGGCGGCACGAGCACAAGGGCTGAGCGATCAGCCCTTCACAATCTGCGGAACCTCATCCACCTCACCACTCATCTCCACCGCATCCCCAATCGCCACCCGCTCCCCACGCACCCGGCCCGTCACCCGCTTCCCATCCTCGAGCGTCACGATCGCGATCTGATACGGCGCTTCGCTCACCAACGCCTCCGGCGCCGACCACACCACCGTCTCCGTGTACACCGTGCCCTTCTTCATGCCGCCCCCAGGATCGTCACCACCGCCGTCGCGCCTGACCCGCCGAGATTCTGCGTCAACCCGAGCGTCGCGCGTTCCAGTTGCCTCTCGCCCGCCTCGCCCCTGATCTGCAGAGCCACATCGCACAATTGCGCCACTCCCGTCGCGCCCACCGGATGCCCCTTTGACTTCAACCCGCCACTCGTATTCACCGGCTTCTCGCCCGTGAGCGCCGTCTTGCCCGCCGCCGAATACGGACCACCCTCGCCCTTCTTCGCGAATCCCAGATCTTCGATCGCCACCACCTCGGCGATCGTGAAGCAATCATGCACCTCGGCGAATTGGATGTCGCTCGCCGTCACGCCCGCCATCCGATATGCCTTCTCGCCCGCCGCACGCACGGCCGGAAATGTCGTGATCGTTTCCTTTTGATCGAGCGCCACGTGATCTGACGTTTGCGCGATCCCGCGCACTACAACGGGCTTCGCAGCCAAGTCCCGCGCGCGTTCGAGCGTGGTGATCAGCACCGAAGCCGCGCCATCGCTCACCAGCGAGCAATCGTACACCGTGAGCGGATCGGCAACCGGCTTCCCCGCCAGCGCCTGCTCGATGGTGATCTTCTTGCGCATGTGCGCATCCGGATTCAGCGATCCGTTGTAGTGATTCTTCACCGCAACCGCGGCCAGATGCTCGCGCGTGGTGCCGAACTCGTGCATGTGCCGCCGCGCGATCATCGCGAATAACGCCGGAAAAGTCGCGCCCGCGCGGATCTCGCCGCTCAGGTCGCCCGCGCCGGCCAGGATCTCGGTCACCTTCGGCGTCGGCTGCGATGTCATCTTCTCCACGCCGGTGACCAGAATTGTTTCAAACATTCCCGAGGCCACCGCCATCCACGCATGGAAGAACGCCGCGCCCGACGATGCACATGCCGCCTCGAACCGCGTTGCGGGAACTCCGGCCAACCCGATCTCTCCGGCGATGTACGGTGCCAGATGGTTCTGCCCCACGAACGACGGTCCAGCGAAGTTGCCCAGGTAAAACGCGTCCACCTGCGCCGGACCCACACCTGCATTCGCCAGGCACTTCTTCGAGGCTTCCACGGCGAGCGAACGCAGATCGCGATCGGCGAAGGCGCCGAACGGCGTCTTGCCTAAGCCTGCTATGGCGACTGTTCTCATACACTCTGAGAATACAGGCTATTCCAATGAAGGATCCACTCATGGCCACCCACAACGAACCCACCCGCCGGAAACTCCTCCAGACCGCCGCCGCATCCGCGCTCCTCTCTCCACTCGCCGCTCAACCAACCAGCGCACTCAACTGTCGTGCCGGCGTGGACCGCGTCACCATCCTGCCCGGCAAGACCTACCTTCGCGCCTGGGCCGGCTACGGAGAGCCGCCGAAGTCCAACCGGCCGCGCCGCCCTGACTCCGAACCCACTCCGCCTCCGCAACCGTTGCCGCAGACAGCGACCTTCGCGTGGACCAAGCAATCCGGCCCCGGCAAAGTCACCTTCGCCGACTCGAAATCTCTCATCACCACCGCAACATTTTCGAAGCCCGGCTACTACGTGCTCGAACTCACCGCGAATGACGGCAAGTCCTCTGCTCGCTCCACAGTGAACGTCACCGTAGAGCAGCCACCACCCGCGAAACAACTCGACGCGGTCTACACCAAGACCTTCAAGATCGACAGTCCGTTGTGGAGCGCGCGCGCCAAAGCGCTCATCGTGAACTGGATCCCGCATTGCATCGATCAGATCAACCGCACTGACCTCGCACTTGGCCCTGGCGGCATCGACAACTTCGTGGAAGCCGGCAAAGCTCTGCGCGGCCAGACGCACGGCATGCATAAGGGCTACGTCTTCTCGAACGCGTGGGTACACCAGACCGTCGAGTCGATGTCGATCGCTCTCATGATCGATCCGCAAGGCGACCGGGAAATCATCGCCGCGCAACAGAAGATGCGCGCCACGCTCGAAGATTGGATTCCCAAGATCCTCGGCGCGCAGGAGCAAGACGGGTACCTGCAGACTGCCTTCGCGCTCGAGCGCGTGGAGAAGCAGCGCGGCACTTCGAGCACCGAGGAGATCAAGCGTTGGGAACGCCGCGGCGACCACGAAGGCTACGTGGCCGGCTACTTCATCGAGTCCGCCATCAACCATTACTTGATGACACAGAAGAAGGACGCCCGCCTCTACGAAGCCGCCAAGAAGCTCGCCGATTGTTGGTGCGCGAACATCGGTCCGGCGCCCAAGAAGGCCTGGTATGACGGCCATCAGGAAATGGAGCAAGCTCTCGTTCGCTTCGGACGCTTCGTGAACGACATGGAAGGCGGCGGCAAAGGCGGCCGCTACATCCAGCTTGCGCGATTCCTGCTCGATTGCCGCTACACCGCGGGGCGCTATGATCGCGAGCGCCAGGAATACGATCAGAGTCACGTGCCCGTCACGCAACAGTACGAAGCGGTGGGCCACGCCGTGCGCGCCGTCTACAACTACTCGGGAATGGCTGACGTCGCCGTGGAGACGCACGATGTCGACTACCAAAGCGCCGTCAAATCGCTGTGGAACAACATCGTCAACCGCAAATACTATGTTACCGGCGGTGTGGGCAGCGGCGAGACCGCGGAGGGTTTCGGTCCGGACTACTCGCTTCGCAACGCCGCCTACAACGAATCCTGCGCGAGTTGCGGCGAGATCTTCTTCCAGTGGAAGATGCATCTCGCCTATCACGACGCTCGCTACGTGGACCTCTACGAGAACACCATGTACAACGCGTTGCTAGGCTCCACCGATCTTGCCGGCAACAATTTCTACTACGACAATCCGCTCGACACTAACATCGCCCGCTATGCCTGGCACACGTGCCCCTGCTGCGCCGGCAACATCCCACGTACGCTCCTGATGCTGCCCACCTGGGTCTACTCGAAGAGCGCCGATAGCATCTACGTGAACATGTTTGTGGGTAGCACGATCACGGTCGAAAACGTTGCCGGCGGCGATGTCGAGATGGTGCAGGCGACGAACTATCCTTGGAGCGGAAAGGTCTCGATCGCGGTCAACCCCAAAGTGGCCTCGCGGTTCAGTGTTCGCGTCCGCGTTCCGAATCGTAGAGTCAGCGCACTCTACGCAACCGAGCCTGCCGTGAACGGACTCGTGTCGCTCGCCGTCAACGGCGCGCAGGTGGAGAACGTGACGATGGAGAAGGGATACGCGGTGATCACGCGATCCTGGAAACCCGGTGACCGCATCGAGCTCGAACTGCCCATGAAGGTGCAGCGCATCCACGCGGCCCAGCGGATCGAAGCCACGCGCGGCAAAGTGGCGCTCGGCTACGGACCGCTCGTCTACAACATCGAACGCGCCGATCACCCGGATCTCGAAAAGCCACTCCCGCGCGACTCCACACTCACCGCCGAATGGAAGCCCGATCTGCTCGGTGGCGTGATGGTGATCCAAGGCAAGTTCGCCGGCGGCTCGCCGCTCATGGCGATTCCGAACTACGCCCGCATGAATCGCGGACCGGCCACACCCACCGGCGGTCCCGCCACATTTGACCGCCGCCAGGCAGGCGCGCCCACATCGATCGTCTGGATCCGCGAAAGCTGACCGCCCCGGAAGCGGGCGCACTGATGGCGATTCCACGAGGAGTCCCACTTGCCGCGCGGCCACTGCCTCTTCTGATGATTGCGGCCAGCGCCTGCTTCGCCGCAGGCCACCAGGACACACGTTGCGTGCTCGACACTGCCGCCAACGCCGGCGGGCTGTTCGTTACGCCTTCCATTCAGATCGGAAGATTCCGGGTTCGTGTCGAACCGGCGGGCGTGAAGACGCGGGAGATCGAAGCGCTCGTCGAGACTGGTAAGACGCTCGAACTGCGGCCAGTGTTGACGCTGGGGCAATCGTCCGCGACGGTGACCGGCAACAACCCGCGACGAGCAAGCCGTTCGGCGGCATTCGACACCTCCTCCGCTGCCGGCTGAACTGGCGGAATCTTCCCCTACATCCGCCCCCGGCCGCAACCGACCGTACCCCCGTAACTCCGGCCGCAAAAATCAACCACTGCCTCGACAAACCCGCCGGCGGACAGCCTGAAATCGGAACTGCTAGAATCCCAAAATCATGCTCTCGGACCTCAGACACTCGCTTCGGACCTTGCTCGCCAGCCCCTCGTTCCTGTTGCTCACCGTGGCGACCCTGGCCGCCGGAATCGCCTCCACCACGGCCATCTTCTCGCTGTTCTATCAGGTGCTGATGCGGTCGCTCCCCGTCCCGTCGCCGGAAGAACTCGTCGTCCTCAACTCCCCACCGCCGGACCTCCCCGGCAGTTCATCGAGCGACCACTCCATGTCCGTGTTCTCGTATCCGATGTACCTGCAGCTCAGTTCTCCCACTGCTTCCATGCACGGGCTCGCCGCGCGCTCCGCCGCCACAGTTCTCGTCGCGCGCAACAAGACGGTCGACCGCATGCGTACCGAAGTCGTCTCCGGCAACTTCTTCGATGTCCTCGGAGTCAAGCCGCGCCTCGGCCGCTTGCTCACTCCCGCTGACGACTCCGTACGCGGAGGCAATCGCGTCGCTGTTCTCAATCACGATGCCTGGGTCGCCAAGTTCGCCTCTGACCCCGCGGTCATTGGCCGCAATCTGCTCGTCAACTCCGAGCCCTTCGAAATCATCGGCGTTGCAGCCGAAGGCTTCCGCGGCGTCCTCACCGGATCGAAGCCGGACCTCTTCGTCCCCATCTCGATGAAAGCCTCGCTTTCCCCCGGTTGGAAAGATTTTGATCGTCCCGACTCGCGCTGGCTCGCGCTCATCGGCCGCGTCAACGGATCGCGCGAGTCCGCGCAATCGGCGCTCCAAGCCCGCTTCACCGCCACTCTTCGTGAACAGATCGCCTCCATGAACATCAAGAGCGAAAGCGCGCGCCAACGCCTCGCCGCCAAGACGCTCGAACTCCGCCCCGCGCAGCAAGGTCTCAATGAATTCGAGAAGCAATGGCGCCGTCCGCTCGTCGTGCTCATGGCCATGGTCGGATTGCTGCTCGCTATCGCGTGCGCGAACTTGGCGAACCTGTTCCTCGCCCGAGCCCTCGGCCGCTCGCGCGAACTCGCCGTGCGCATGGCCCTCGGAGCCGGCCGCACCCGCGCCGCATTCCTGCTCGTTTGGGAAAGCTTCGTCGTCGCCGTGCTCGGAACTATCGCGGGAATCGCGCTCGCGCCCGCGTTGATTCGTCTGCTGCTGCGATCGCTGAACGCCGGAGCCTTCGAAGGTTGGGTCACCTCCGCGCTCAGCATTCCAGTCTTGCTCTTCACCTGCGCCGTCATGTTCACCGCCGCGCTCGTCTTCGGAGCCGTCCCCGCATGGGAAGCGACGCGCAGTCTCACCGTCGGCGTCTCGGAACGCGCAGGAGCCGGACGCATCCGCGCCAGCCTGCGCAAGGGCCTCGTCTGCGCGCAAGTAGCGCTCTCGGTTCTCCTGCTCGCCGGCGCCGGACTCTTCGCCAAGAGCTTCCTCAATCTCCTCCGCGCGAATCCCGGCTTCGAACCCGCACAGCTCATCGCCATCACCGTCGATCCCACGCCCGCGCACTACTCGCCCGAACGCGGTGTCCAGTTCTACCGCGATCTCCGCGAGCGCTGGTCCTCCTTGCCTGGAGTGGAGTCTGTGTCGGTCGCCGAGGCGAGCCCGTTCGCCTTCTCGTCTTCTTCGAGCAATGTCGCCGTCGAGGGCTATCAAGCCAAGCCCGACGAAAACACAGACGTCAATCGCAACGCCGTCGGGCCGGGCTACTTCCGCACCATGGGGACTGCCCTCCGCGGCGGCCGCGAATTCACCGAGGCCGACATTCCCGGAGCTCCCAAAGTCGCCATCGTGAACGAGGCTTTCGTGCGCCGCTTCTTCGCGCCGGGCGTCAACGTGACCGGCAAGCGCATGAGCATCGGCCAAGGCGGACCGCTCGACCTCGAGATCGTCGGCGTCGCCGCGAATTCGAAGCATCTGAACATGCGCGAAACCATAGCCCCTATGCTCTTTACGCCGCACGCCCAGGAAATGGGGCGTGTTCGCTCGGCGGCGATGTTCGTTCGCATGCGCGGAGCGGCCACAGGTTTCGGTGAAACTGCGCGCGCCGCTCTCCGCCAAATCGAACCCACTGCCCTCTTCGTCAGCATACGGCCGATGGAACAGCGCATCCGCGAGACGATGACCACCGACACGTTGATCGCCGGCATCTCTTCTGCTTTCGCGATTTTCGCGTTGCTGCTCACTGCACTCGGGCTCTACGGCGTCATCGCCTATCTCGTCCGCCGCCGCACGGTGGAGTTCGGAATACGCATGGCGCTGGGAGCCGTGCGTTCCCGCATACTCGCGCTGGTGATGGGCGAAGTCGCACTGCTCGCTGCCGCCGGAGCACTCATCGGGCTCGCCGTCTTCGCCGCCACCGGCCGCATCGTCGAATCGCAGTTGTTCGGACTCGGCTCGTTCGACCTGACCGTGCTCGCGGCCGTGTTCGGGCTCCTCGCCATCGTCATCGCCGCCGCCGGACTGATTCCTGCCCTCCGCGCCGCCGCAGTCCAACCCGTGGAGGCGCTCCGCAGTGAGTAAGTCCCAAGGTAAGCCACTGGTTTCAACAGTGAGACTGGAACAGGTTTGACCGTTGCGGGAGTGGGCGCGGCGTAGAATCCTCCCTCGAGTGGCTTGATGAACCACGAAAGAGAGGATTCATGTCAGAGATATACAAGAGCCTAGTTTAACGGAGTAACGGGGAGGCACCGATTTCACATTCTTCCCGAGGGTCGCTGCAAAGGTGTTCCCTTCCTGAGCATCTCCAGCCTTCCCCAGTCGACAAGCCACCCGCGCGAGCCTCCGCGAAGTGTCTTGCATCCCGGCTGGTGCGTCTACACGCCGTGGGCCACAATGAAGCCGAGTTCGAAGCGATTCGCAGGACGATGGCTGAGTCCGAGAAGCGCTACTGCGCCAAAAACGTCACCTCTACGGGGCGACTCGGAACGTTGTGACTCCTTCCTGCCCGGGAGCGTTCGACCAGGGACCCCACCCGGCATCGAAGCCGAACGCGCAGGTTGCGCCCGCTGGACACGCCCGAACGATTCCGCTGTAAGTGGTCACCGCGCTGCCGACTGCCGGAAGCGGTACTTGTACGATTAGCCCAGGCGTGACGCCGTTCGCCGCCGGCGACGCTTGTCCACTGACCGCGACGAAGTATTCGTACAGTGTCGCGCCGGGAACCGGGGTCTGAGCTACGCCGGAAAGAAAGGACTGCATCTCATTTTCGTCGATTCGAAGGGGCCAACGCTGGCGCTGATGTTGTTATCACTGGCGATTGCGCGGCTATGGCGGCTATGCAGACATGGGTTCACGATCAGTGGGGGGGGGGCTTGACCGAGCAGCAAGGGCTGTTCGGGTAGGATGAAGAGTCTACAGATGACTGATTGTGAAGGACTTGGTGGCGTTACTCCGTTTGCGCTCGGGCTGCTGTCGCGAAAGTCTTTCGGAATGAAGGGCTTATCGAAAAGGAAGTCCAGCGTGGCGGATGGCTAAAGGGGGGGGCGATTGTCGCCGGAACTAGTTGAAAAGATTGATGGAGCGGGAGATGGGACTCGAACCCACGACGTCCAGCTTGGGAACTTGGTCGTCTTTTGGAAATAAAGGAAATATGCGTTCAGGAACGTGCATCCTGATCATTTGCGTGCACTGAGTTTACGAGCGCACCCCGCGAAAGCGACCTTAACGGAGTAAACGGAGTAACGCCGGGGCAGCGTTTTCACCTCCTTCCCGAGGGTTGCCGCGAAGTGATCCTGCATGAGCCCTTCGCGTGGATTGGAGCCCCTGACCGATGGGCGAGTCTCCGACTTTGGCAGCGGGTGGCCGTGCACCGGCGCGCACGACACATATGGCGTTTGCGACAAATATAGCGTATACTGGGCCCAGAGCATATGCCTCCAGCCGAAAGCCTCCCTCTGGCCATCTCCGCTTCGGACCAGAAGCACGTGCTGGACCTCTATCAGAAGATCCAGCGCAGCCGGGCCAGACTCGTCGGCCCCGATGGCAAGACGCAGAACCTGCCCGCTTCGCTCTACGAGTTCCTGGTGAAGCTGATCGCCGACCTCTGTGAGGGGCAATCCGTGGCCATCGTCCAGAGCGATGCCCAGTTGACGACGGTAGAGGGTGCGCGGATGCTCGGTGTCTCGCGCCAGTTTCTGATCAAGGTGTTGGAACGCGGCGAGATCCCGTATCACATGGTCGGAACCCATCGCCGCATCTATGTTCGCGATCTGTTGGCCTACAAGGCCAAGCGGGACTCAGAGCGGCGGCGAACTCTCGATGATTTGACTCAGGCGGAAGCCGGGGACGGCCTCTACGATCTGGAACCGCCGGATGATCGCGCACGGTAACCACTACGTCGCCGTCCTCGATACGTGCGTCTTGGCCCCGATGCCATTGTGTGACACTCTCCTGCGTCTGGCGGAAGAGCCGGCCTTCTACATTCCGAAATGGTCGAACGACATCTTGCGCGAGCTCCGATCCACATTGGTTCGAATGGGGTACACGCCGGCACAAGCCGAGCGTCGCATCTCCGCGATGGAGTCGGCGTTCGAGGATGCGAACGTCTCTGGCTACGAGCCGTTGGTGATGTCGATGACCAACGACCCCAAGGATCGCCACGTCCTAGCAGCGGCGGTTCGTTGCGGCGCTCACGCCCTGGTCACGCAAAACGTCAAACACTTCAAGCCTGAGTCGACCGCGTCGTACGAACTCGACATCTTGACGCCCGATGATTTCCTCCTGCATCAATTCCATCTGAACGCCGAGTTGCTCCTGGAGAGGCTCGCGGTGCAAGCGGCGGCTCGCGGGGTGTCGCTCGACTCTTTGCTCACCCGCCTGGAGCGTTGGGCGCCAAAGTGCTCGGAAGCCCTGCGGCACGAGTGATGGACAACGATGCCGCTCTGCGCCGCCAACTCGACGCGGCGTTGCAAGAGTGCCTAGAACTGCGCGAGGAGTTGGGGCGGCTTCGTCAGATCCTGCTCGCGCCAGTGTCCATGTTGCTGAGCGGTGGCGGTTGAGGTGCTTCCAAGGGCGGAGCCTCGCGCGGCCGGGGCGCGATTTCGATCGAATGATCGCGGGTGGCGCTGTTCCGTTCGCTTTTCCGCGGCCGTGATGATGTCTACGCGATTCGTTGGGAGAGTCCCTACGGCAGACATGGCTACATGCCGAACTCGGAACGAGACTGGAAGGCCTACTACGCAGCCAAGCCGGAGGATCGCAAGCGTGTCGACAAAGAGAACCGGAAGTATTTTCCAGTCACCGATGAGGTGATTCGCGAGCACCTTTCGGGCGAGCAAACAATCGGAGTCTATCCGCTCCTTCGCGACGAGACCTGCTGGTTCCTGGCCGTCGATTTCGACAAGGGGACATGGGAAGAGGACGTGGCAGCGTTCCGGGAGACATGCCGCGCTCTCAACGTACCCGCAGCGCTGGAGCGGTCACGATCAGGAAAGGGTGGCCACATCTGGATCTTCTTCGAGCGCACAGTGCCTGCGGCGAAGGCGCGCAAGCTTGGAGCGCTCCTCCTCACGCGCACGATGGAGCGGCGACATCAGATCGGGCTCGATTCCTACGATCGTTTGTTCCCGAACCGTGACACGATGCCGAAAGGCGGTTTTGGGAACCTGATCGCGTTGCCGCTGCAGAAGAAGCGGCGGGCCGAGCACAACACCGAGTTTCTCGACGAGCGCATGTGCCCCTACCCCGACCAGTGGGCGTTCCTGGCTGGCAGCGAGCACATGAGCCAAGAAGCAACCGAAAACCTGATCAGCGAGGCCCAGCGGGACGGCGACTTGATCGGAGTGAGACTCAGCGCCACCGATGACGAAGACCAGCCGGACCCGTGGACTTTGCCCCCATCGCGGAGGCGAATCGAGAAGCCGATCGAGGGAACGCTCCCCGCAAGCGTCCCGGTCGTACGAGCGGATTTGATTTATATCGAGAAGAAAGGACTGCCGGCTGCGCTCATGAATCGCATTCTACGCTTGGCAGCGTTTCAGAATCCGGAGTTCTACAGGGCGCAGGCGATGCGGCTGTCCACATACGATAAGCCGCGAGTGATCGGATGCGGTCAAGATCTGCCCAGGCACCTCGCGCTGCCAAGAGGCTGTTTGGCTGAACTCGTCGCGCTGCTCGAGAGTCTGAAGATCAAGCCGGTTGCCGAGGACAAGCGCTGGCAAGGTCAGCCGGTTTCGGTCGTGTTTCATGGGACGCTTCGAGAAAACCAGCAGGAAGCCGTGGAGGCGATCACACGCCACGACGACGGATTCCTTTGCGCGCCGACGGCGTTTGGCAAGACTGCTGTGGCGGCTTGGCTCATCGCGAAGAGGGGCGTCAACACTCTGGTCGTTGTACATCGCCAACAGCTTCTCGATCAATGGCGCGAGCGCCTTGCGATGTTTCTCGACCGGCCGATCGAGGAGATCGGCCAGATCGGAGCGGGTAAGACAAAGCGGACCGGGAAGATCGATGTGGCCGTCATTCAGAGCCTGTACCGGGATCGGGAAGTGAAGGAATTTGTCGCCGGGTACGGCCATGTGATCGCGGATGAGTGCCACCATTTGTCGGCGTTCACTTTCGAGCAGGTTATGCGGCGGGTGAAAGCGAAGTTCGTCATCGGCCTGACTGCAACACCTACCCGGAAGGATGGGCATCATCCGACCATGTACATGCAGTGCGGTCCGGCGCGGTTCACGATGAGCGCTCGGGCGATGACGGACATGACTCCCTTCGAGCACGTGGTGATTCCGAGAATCACGGAATTTCGCATGCCTGGCGAGAGCGCTGACATCACCATCCAAGACGTTTATGCGGCGCTGGTCGCGGACAAGGCGCGCGATGAATTGATTGCTCGCGATCTGATTCGCACGGTCCAAGAGGGGCGGTCGCCGCTGGTCCTGACCGGTCGCACGGAGCACCTCGCGCACTTCGATGCGATGGTATCGGGGATGGTGAAAAACGTGTTCGTTCTGAAGGGTGGGATGGGTCGAAGGCAGCGGAAGGAGATCAGTGAGGCGCTGGCGGCCGTACCGGAAGGCGAACAGCGTGTGATCCTGGCGACTGGCAGTTACATCGGCGAGGGCTTCGACGATGCCCGGCTAGACACCTTGTTTCTGGCGATGCCGATCTCGTGGAAGGGTACGCTACAGCAGTATGTGGGGCGCTTGCACCGGCTCCATGACAACAAACGGGTGGTCCAGGTCTACGACTACGTTGATGTGAACGTGCCGATGCTTGCGCGGATGTACCAACGGCGGTTGCGCGGCTATGCAGACATGGGTTCACGATCAGTGGGGGGGGGGCTTGACCGAGCAGCAAGGGCTGTTCGGGTAGGATGAAGAGTCTACAGATGACTGATTGTGAAGGACTTGGTGGCGTTACTCCGTTTGCGCTCGGGCTGCTGTCGCGAAAGTCTTTCGGAATGAAGGGCTTATCGAAAAGGAAGTCCGGCGTGGCGGATGGCTAAAGGGGGGGGCGATTGTCGCCGGAACTAGTTGAAAAGATTGATGGAGCGGGAGATGGGACTCGAACCCACGACGTCCAGCTTGGGAATTTACCCTTCGATTGACTACAGAGAACATATGCGTCAATGGCGTTCATCCTGTTCATGGCCATCAATGCAGTTTCAACGAGATGCGAGGTTTCCGCCCTTAACGCAGTAAACGCAGTAACAGAATGACCGCTCGCGGCAGCCTCAAATCAACCTCGAAGACCCTCGCGGATAAAGAGTCACGCCGCTACCGTCTCCGACGCGTCAGAGGCCACCATATTGAACAATCGCGCGTCGAGGCCGAGGATGCCAGGGGAGTGACAACAAGCTTGGGAAACGGCCCACGTGTGGATTGAAGGCCGCACGGTGTACGGTCTATCGAGCCCAATGCACCTCCGGACCTTGCCGCTTTCGGAGCCTTCGGCGCCGGCCCGAAAGGTGTACCCAGGCGGGGTCCTGCCGATCTGGCTGCGCTCGACACATTCCGACTGCTTCCTCGCACGAAGGACGCGGCGTTCGGCCCCACACCCGGCTCGGGCGGGTCGGGGTTTCCAAGCGCGGTGGCTCAGCGGCTTACGAGGGTGAGGAACCGGCTTGCGTGGAAAAATGGCTTTTGCCGCTGGCGTAAGCATCGAGCGCCGGGGCTCACGACCGAAATCTTCCCGCAGACCCCGTCACTCGGAGATCGTCAGGGAGCCTGAACGTAGATCGATCCTGGTGGTGACCCGGCTCAGCACCGGGAAGCCGAGGAATCCTGCGATCGGGATGCCATAGCGATCGCTGATCGGCGACAAGTCGGCTGAGACCAGTTCGCGGACCAATGCCCGATGTGAGCCCAACTGCAACCGGAGCGGCTGCAAAATCCGGGACGCGGCGGCGAACCCGGAAAGGCCTCGCAGGGAAACGTCACCCGCTGAAATCGTTCCCTGGCGGGCCTGGACCAACGAGAAGGCTGCGCCGGAGTCGATCACGAATAGCGCCTCGCGCCCCTCTGTTAGCACTGGCGCTACAAGTAGGTGACCGGCCTGGAGAAGCGAGTGGCCGGAACCGGAGCGCTCATGCCACGTCCAGGGCCGCTCACCGGCGCCGTCTTGCGGATCGGTGTCCGGGAACGGCTCGAGCTTCAAGATTCTCCGGCGGCCATCCAAGGCAAGCTGAAACTGGCGGAAGAGATCCGGGCCGGCCAGACCGTCGACTTCTGGCGGAAGGTCATGGTCCACCGCCTCGACGATCACGTTGCCGAATTCCAAGCCGCCGGTTCGGACCGACTTGGCCAGCAGGAACTCTCCGCGGCGAGAAGCGCGATCCCCGAAGCCGCCTACGATGGACCCGCCGAGCTTCTCGAGGCCAAGCCGGGCAGCGTCTCCACGCGAGACAAGAATGCCCCGTGAGCCGGTGTCGAACATCAGCCGCAGTGGGCGCTCGCCGTTGATACTTACCGAAAGCACCCACCCGATGGTCCGGTCATCGCGTGAGTAGACCACGGGCATCCGGATCTCGTGTCTCTCGTAGGGACTCTTCAGTTCGTTCACCGCACGGCCACCCAGGCGGCGAAGCACCTCGGCCCGCGCCTGAGCGTCACTCTTCCAGTGCTCCGGAGAGTTCGGCAAACGCAACAACCTCTGATTCAAGGCCGATTCCAGGCTGCGAGCCGGCGTTGCAAAGGCGTATTCGCGCAACACCGCCGGATCGTCTGGCGCAAGTTCGAAGGCCGCCGAAAAGTGTCGAAGGGCTCCGGCGCGATCGAACTGGAGGCGCGCAAGCCTTCCTTCCCGCAGGTGCTCGTGAGCGGCTGAGGCTTTGTTGCCGGCGCCGGCGAACTCGGCGCCGGCCGATACGGTCGCGAGGAGGCATGGCAGACAGAGCCGACGCATAATTGCACTTTATGTCATTTTGGCTACGTTTTCAATGCAAATCGGTGACGATGCGGACTGAAGGCTCCTTGTAACGCGGCGCGCATCGTGCCTTCATACGAGCGGGGTATCGTCTGAAGGCATGAATCGCAACACGGTGAGAGCTCTTCTTTTGGCGCTTTCGAGCGCCGTCCTCCTGGCCCAGTCCGAGAATGCCGAGATCCGCGGCAGTGTCGTGGATTCATCCGGCGGCTCAGTGGCGGGCGCGAGAGTGACCCTCAAAGACCGGTCCACGAACGTCGAGCGGTCCACTGTAGCCAATGAACAGGGCATCTACGCGTTTCCGGCGCTGCGAATCGGGAGCTACGAGGTTCGTGCCGAACGGGAGGGCTTCAAGCCAGCGGTGTCAACGGTGCCGCAACTCCGCGTCGCCGACCGCGTTCGCGTCGATCTCGTTCTCGCGCCCGGCGAAGTGGCCACGGAGGTGACCGTGCAATCGGAGGTCACGGGACAACTCGAAACCGAGACCAGTTCGCGGGGACAGATCATCTCGAGCGAACAGATCCGGGAACTGCCGCTCAACCGGCGCGACTATACGCAACTGGTGCTGCTCGCCCCCGGCACAGTGACGCAGCCTGGCCGGCGCATCGGAGGGGCGATCAACATCAACGGCAATCGTCCGCTGCAGAACAATTTCCTTCTCGACGGCGTGGACAACAACTCGAACGCCACCAGCTTTCGCGGAGAACGCGTCGACGTGATTCGGCCCTCGGTGGACGCCGTGGCCGAGTTCAAAGTGCAGACGAACGCCTTCTCGGCCGAGTTCGGGCGGAGCGCGGGCGGCGCGGTGAACGTCACTATCAAAAGCGGAACGAACCAGTTTCGCGGCACGCTGTGGGAGTTCTTCCGCAACGACGCGCTCGACGCCAAGGGCTGGACGCCGACGGCGGATGGGCGAAAGCCGAAGCTGCGGTACAACCTCTTCGGAGCGAATCTGGGCGGTCCCATCCGCCGGGACCGCACGTTCTTTTTCGTGAACTACGAGCGCGAAATGGAGCGACAGGGCGTCAGCTACATCAGCACCATGCCAACCGATGCGCTGATTCGCGGCGACTTCAACAACGTTCCCATTACGGGCGACCTGCGGATCCAGCCGCGCGACCCGCTCACGGTAACCGCGGCCAACCCGGCCGGGACGCCGTTCCCCAATCTCGTGATTCCGCAATCGCGCTGGGACTCGGTGTCGCGCAAGATCGCCTCGGTGCCCGAGTTCCCCCGTGGCCTGACGGGCGCGGGGCTGCCCTTCCAGGGATACTATCTGAGCACGGTGACCAATCGCACCGATGTCGACCGATTCGACACGCGGATCGATCACAACGTCACCGACAAGCTTCGCATCTTCGCGCGCTACAGTTTCAGTGACCTCGAGACGTTCCGGCCCGGCGTGTTCCCCGGCTTGGTGGAAGGGAGCTTCAATGACGGTTTCGGAACCACGGCCACGCGCGGCCAGCATGCGGTGGCCGCGGGGACATGGGTGCTCTCGCCCACCACGCTCGCGGAACTGCGGCTCGGTTACACACGTATGGGCGCGAATGTGTTCCCACCGAACTTCGGCTCTCCGGGGCCGACGGAGTTGCTCGGGATTCCAAACCTGCCGAGCGCGAAGGGAATCAACGGCGGCTGGTCAAAGATGATTCTCGACGGCATGAGTTCGTTCGGACGCCACACATCCACTCCGCAGTTCCAGATTCCGAACGTCTATGTGCTCGACAACACCTGGAACCTACTTCGGGGCAAGCACGCCGTGCGGTTCGGCTACAACGCGCAACACATCCAGACGGCGGTTCTCGACGTATCCGCCCTGATCGGCGTGTTCCGATTCAACAGGAACCAGTTCTCGAACAATCCGTGGGGCGATTTCCTGTTGGGCCTGCCCACCAGCCATTCCCAGACGTCGTACTCGGTGCTCTACAACCGGAAGTGGATCAACAGCTTCTTCCTGCAAGACGACTACAAGATCGCGCGCACGCTCACCGTGAATCTCGGCCTTCGCTACGAATACAGCACGCCGATCTACGAGAAGTACAACCACCTGGTGAACTTCAATCCTGCAACCGGCCAACGCACGCTCGCCAACGACGGCGGCCGCTTCGAACGGTCGCTGGTGAATCCGGACCGCACGAACTTCGGTCCGCGTGTGGGCTTGGCATGGACGGTGGAGCCGAAGACCGTGGTGCGCTCGGCGTTCGGTATCTTCTATAACCACACCAACCGGCAAGGCCGCGAAGGGCTGCTTGGCATGAACTCGCCGTTCGTGGTGGACCTCACGCGCGTACAGGGCATCCAAACGCCGAACCCGATCACGCTGCAAGGCGGACCGCCGGTGGCGTTTTTGAGCAACGCGACGACGGTGGATCAGGTGCAGCGCGGCAACGATCCATATTTGAGCAATCCCTACGTGATGCAGTGGAACTTTACCGTACAGCGCCAGTTGGTGCGAGGCTGGCTTTTCGAAGCGGGATACGTGGGCAACCGCGGCGTGCACAACACGCGGTTCCTGAACGCGAACCAGGCGCTTCGAATCGGACCGTCGGCCACGCTGCAGCAGCGCCGCCCGTTCCCGCAGTTCGCCGATATCCAATACATGGACTCGGGCGCAACCGCCAGCTTCCACAGTGTGCAAACGCGGCTCGAGCGCTCGTTCGCCAACGGATTGTCGTTCCTGCACAGCTTCACCTACGGGAGGCTGCTCTCGAACTCCGGCAACTGGCTCGACGGCTTCCTGACGCCCCAGGATAGCTACAACTATGCGGTGGAATGGGGCTTGGATCCGAGCCACGTAAAGGCGAATTCGGTGGCCAACTGGGTCTACACGCTGCCCTTCGGCCGAGGCCGGAAGTGGGGCGCCGGATGGGGCCGCGCCGTCAACGGATTCGTGGGTGGCTGGGAGGCGTCTGGCATCTGGACCGTGCGGTCCGGCTTCCCCATCACGATCACTTCGAGCGCTTGCGGCGATTGCAATCTGGGAGATCGTACGCAGCGCGCCGATGTCGTGGCCGGGCAGAACTGGAAGCTCGACAATCGTTCGGCGGCCTCATGGTTCAACCCGGCCGCCTTTCGGGCGGCGGTTACGCCGTTCGGGACCGCGGGCAAGGGCATCGTGGTAGGGCCGGCGCTGCAGAACTGGGATTTCACGTTCGCCAAGTTCTTCCCGGTCACCGAACGCATGCGGATCCAGTTCCGGGGCGAGTTGTTCAATGCCTTCAATCAAGTGAATCTGAACTTCCCGAACTCCAACGTGTCCGGTGGGGGCTTCGGCGTGATCACGAGCGCGCAGCCCGGCCGCAGCATCCAATTGGGGCTGAAGCTCTACTACTGACGGGCGCGGCGGCTTTACTTTCTCAGCCAACTCCGACCCGGCCGGGTGAGCAGTTCGTGGTCCGCTGGAACTGGAAGCCGGCGGTCTGCAGTCAACCCAGGAGTGAGCGCTCGCGCGGCGCTAAGAGCGATAGCCAGCGAGTTCATTTATCGCGCCGCAGCCGCTGGCTTCTATGGCGCACTGACGCAAGCCTTCGTAAGGCAGTGCCTCGATGGACGGAGTTTTCGCGGCATCACTTTCCTGACGAGCCGAGCTTACATGCCCCAAACGGTGACCGGCTTGCCGCCGGGCGTACGCGCATCGCGGCGGTACACCTTCGCGTCCCAACTCACGTCGCGGCGCGGATCAAATAGGACCAGATGCGCGTCATCGCAGCCGGTCTTGTCCATGTAAGCCGCGATTTGTTCGAGTCCGCTGTTCAACGTGGCTTCCATCGACTTGCGCAGGACTTTCGTCTCGATCACGACTCGCTGCACTCCGGATGGGTGGGTCCACTTCACCAACAAGTCGGTTCGATGGCGGCCGAGTGCGTACTCACGGTCCAGCGATCCTCCGCCGTTGATGATCCGCTGGAGGAAAGCTTGGAGGATGAGCTGCGGTCCGGCTTCCTTGTACTCGAAGCGAGCCAGCCAGATTTCCGAGTTCTCGCGATAGAACTGTTGGAAGTTGGTCAGCATCTTCCCCATGTCGAGACGGCCGTCAGGCAACACGTACCAGGCTGTGCGCTCGCGCGTGAGGAAGGAGTCTTGCATCAGGTGATTCAACTCGCGCGGAATCACCTCTTGATAGATGCCGTTGGAGATTTCCAGGCCGTTCGGGCCACGCCGGATCAGACCGAGGTCGATCACGTATCGCACATGGTCGCTGTCCACCAACTCCAACGCCGTGTCGTCGTCTCCGGCGACGATGGGCTCGATGACGCTCTGGACCCGGCGCTCTTTCAGCTTGTCGGTGAGTTGGTCTAGGTGCGTCACCCGCTTCAGGATCAGGTTCTCCTTCGCTTGCTCGATCAGCGCCGGAGTAATCGGCTGCGTGCGATCTTTCTGCAATCGGAAACAAGCCTGGTCGGCAAGCGCGTTGACCAGCCATGGCTGTCCGCGCGTGTAAGTCCACACCAAATCGTAGGTGGATTCTTCGAAGACTTGTCCGGTCTCCGCTGTGTGTTGGCCGTAGAGGCGCCGGACATCGGCCGGGGTAAAGTCGCCGAGGCGAAGCGACTCGGCCTTCACGTTGAACGCACTGCCGCCAGTGATGATTTCCTTCGTGCCGTGGATGCGATAGTCCTGGATGTCGCGAACGCCGCACAGGATTACGCTTTGCGGAAACCTAGCCGGGCGCAGCGTGTATCCAGCCCGCAACTGCCTGAGGACTGAAATCAAAGTGTCGCCTACCAGCGCATCGATCTCGTCGATCATCAGGACAATAGGTTTGTCCGATTGCGCCGCCCACTCGCTGAGCATGAGCCGCAGCGCATCAGTCCCGCCGCCACGGGCGTAAATCGAATCGAAGTTCTCGTCTGCGAAACGATCCTTCAGGATCGCCTTCGATTCGCTCGCCAGAACCGAAAGAATCGTCCGCATTGCGCCGGCCGCGTCGTCCCGATTCGCCTGTGCGCCCTCGATGTTGATGTAAAGCGCCTTGTACCGCCCGCCATCGTTCAGCAGGTGCATCAAGTCGAGCAGGGCCGAGGTCTTGCCGGTCTGACGCGGCGCATGGAGAATGAAGTAACGCTGAGCATCGATCAATGCCTGGATCTCGGCCTTGTCCAGCCGATCGGCTGCGGGAAGTGCGTAGTGGATGTCCGGCTTGACCGGCCCTTCGGTGCAGAATCGCTTCACAGTCTCTTCAATCGTAGCGGAATGCTCCCTGCGGAAACCACCGTCTTGCCGTTGTTCTGACCCGTGACTCGCAGCCGTGCCCGGGTACTGTCCGGAGCAACCGCCAACCGCCGACTCGTAACGGATCTGCAGCAATAAGTTCATGGTCTTATCACCGCATCCTTCTATGCTTGGAACCTATGACACTTGCACGGGCGGTCACTGCCCTACTATTGTCTTCGGGCGCGGCTCATGCGCAATCGATTTTCGGCGAGATCCGCGGAACGGTCATCGATGCGACCGGAAGTCTCGTGGGCTCGGCTTCGGTCGAGGCGACCAAAGCGGCAACAGGCGAAATTCGCCGCACCGAAAGCGATCCCACGGGTGTCTTCAGTCTGGTGAACCTCGATGCGGGCTCGTACGAGATCAAGGTGCAGAAGGCTGGTTTCCGGACTTCGGTGACGCGCAACGTGGTGCTGCGGGCCCGTGAGATCGCGCGCATCGACGTCAGCCTGGAAGTGGCTCCCAACACCACGGAGGTACAGGTGAGCGAAGCGGCGCAGGTGATCCAGCTCGAGATGTCCACGATCATGGACTCGAAGTCGGCGAATGAGCTGAACAAACTCCCCGTGAATTACCGGGCCGGATCGACCAACAGCTTCTACGCCATCATCTCCACCTCCCCCAACGTGCAGCCCGATTCCGGCGGAAGCTACGCGGTGGGAGGCACCATGCCTTTCATGGCTACGGCATCGGTGGACGGAATCTCCAACGTCAACGTGCGTTCCAACGGCGTACTGACGGAGATGTTCCCGACGGCCGACACCGTGGACGAGGTCCGCGTCAGTTCCACCAGCAACAACGCCGAATTCGCGCAGGCGGGCGACATCACGGTGACGTCGAAGTCTGGCACGAACGCGTTTCACGGTACCGGCTATTGGTATCACCAGAACGGCGCCTTCGACGCGAGGGACTTCTTCGCCAGCCGGACGCCGTTCAAGGTGTCGAATGACTATGGCATGACGCTCGGCGGGCCCGTCTTGAAGAACCGCACCTTCTTCTTCGGCGCATACGAGGGGCTGAAGTTCCGGGCGCAAAGCATCGTCAACACGACGGTGCCGCCGGCGAGCTTCCGCAGTGGCGACCTTTCGGCGGTCACGCAGAATCTCCGCGATCCGTTCAACAGCAACCAGCCCTTCGCTGGCGCCGCGATTCCCACGAGCCGGATCGCACCGGCGTCTCGCACTCTGATGCAGGCGCTGTTCCCGCTACCCACGCGAGACACGGGAAACATCGCGTCGACGAACTACCAGTTGCAGGAACCGGTCAAGAACGACAATGACCAGTTCGACATCCGCGTGGACCACAACGTCTCCGCCGCGCACCGGGTGTTCGGGCGCATCTCGAAGAAGGATATTTCGCGCACCAGCCCCACGAGCCTGCCGGGGACGCTCGGACAACGAGTGAACTCGCTCGATCCCATCAACTTCGTGGTGGCGTACAACTGGGTAGCCCGGCCCACGCTCTTGAACGAGTTCCGCTTCGGCTGGGCAAGGCAGCAGTCGCTGTTCACGTTCGGAGTCAACGGACAGACATTCGACGGTCCGGGACTGCTCAAGACCGCGGGCATCCTCGGTGTCCGAAGCGATCCACCGAAGGGATCACAGGTCCCCGATATTCAGATCAACGGCATTCAAGGCACTGGCCAGGGCCGCGAGGGCGTCACACGCAGCCGGACTTGGCAGTTCGCCGACAACGTCACCTGGCTGCGGGGCCGGCATACGTGGAAGTTCGGGGCCGATATCCGGCGGCTCAACACCACCGACATCACGTCGTTCTTCACCGGCGACGACATGGGAACCTACGCTTTCAACGGCCAATTCACGGGCCAGTCTTTCGGCGACTTCCTGCTGGGCGTGCCGCAACAAACCACACTCGCCAACACGGGTCCCGATGTCGATGGCATCACCAATCACATCGGCTTCTTCGCCCAAGACGATTTTCGGGTCAACTCGAAACTGACCATGAACTTCGGTGTGCGCTACGAGGTGCATCCGATGTTCTATGACCGCGCGCTGACGACGAGCCAGTTCGACCGGGCCTTTCCGGGGCCGGGAGCACGCGTGGTGATCGCAAACGAGGCGGCGCGGAAAGTGACTTCGCCGGCCTTCTTGGCTTCGATCGGAAACACGCCGGTCGTCTTGGCCAAAGAGGTAGGCCTACCGGAAACGCTACGCTACAACGACTACAACAACTTCATGCCGCGGTTCGGCTTCGCGTTCCGGCCTTTCGGAAACAACAAGACGGTCCTGCGCGGCGGCTACGGGATCTACACCGCCACCGTTCTCGGATCGGTCTTCTACACCATCACGGGCATTCACGTGTCCGATGCGCGCACATTCCCGAATCAACTGGTGAACGGCGTGCCGGCCCTGGCGTTTCCCCGCGCGTTCGGAACCGGGCTGGGCGCCCTCGGCGTGCCCGACTTCCGCCGCGCGACTCAGTGGGATGGCGCGGATCCTTACACGCAGCAGTGGAACCTGACGGCGGAGCGCGAGTTGCCGTATCAAACGGGGCTCCGCATCACCTACGCCGGATCGCGTTCCATCAAGCTCTTCTCGAGCCCCGACCTCAATCAGGTGCGCGCGAACAGCGTTGGCTTCGCAACGGCCCGCCTCAACCGGCCCTACCCGGTGTGGAACATCGTCTACACGCGCGATCCGAACACAGGCGTCTGGTTCAATTCCTTCACTGGCGAATTTCACAAGCGCTACTCGAAGGGACTGTTCTTCCAGACATCGTATGTGTGGGCGAAGAACCTCTCGAACTCGATCGGTTCCGACGGCACCGGATTCGCGAGCGAGAATGGTTCGGTTCCAACGGACCGCTTCAATCAGCGCCTCGACTATGGCAATGTGGCCGGTGCTCGCCGCCACCGCTGGCTCACTACTTTCACTTACGACCTTCCGTTCCAATCGTTGCTCAAGGCCAACAAGGCTTCGCAGTTACTGGCCGGTGGATGGCAGCTTTCGGGCATCCTGCTGGTGCAGAGCGGATCGTTCCTCACGCCAGTCACGGGCAATGTAACGGACCCCAGCGGGACCGGGCTTTCGACGCGCGCCAACAACCGGCCTGATTGGACCGGGACGAGCTACGGCAACCTGGGTGGCGACGCGCGCACCGTGACTTCATGGTGGGATCGCGGCGCGTTCTCGATCCCAGGGTTGGGCGCGGACGGCCGCGCTCTCGCCAACAATGGCGCAATCGGGCGCTTTGGCTATGCGGCTCCGGGGAGCCTGGTGGGGCCTGGAACCGCGACGATGTCGCTCAAGATCCAGAAGCGATTCCCGATAACGGAACGCGTGTTCGCGCAACTCGAGGGCTCGGCGGCGAACCTTACGAACACACCCAATTTCGGGTTCCCGAACCGCAACGTGAGCGTTGCCCAGTTCGGGCGGATCACCTCCACACAGGGCGTGGAGAATGCGGGCTCGCGGAATCTGCAGATCGGCCTCAGAGTCGGATTCTGATCGGGAGATCGAATCCCCAGAATGGCTTCGAACGGCGTGGCCGCGGCTCGCGGATTCGGCCGCGAGCCCGGACAACTTGACCCGTACTCAGATAGCCTCGATCAACTGGAAGAATGGATCGCCACATGGGCGCCAATGCCGCAAGGTCATCATCTGCGAGTTTAGATAGCGGTCGCATCACTTCCCTCCACGCGCCCGGCGGGCAACACCGGCCGCAAAGGGGGAGAACCTTCGTTGAGCGGAAGCGGGTCATTTTCCGCAGGGGAGCGGAGTCACGGCCCTCGCCAACAGGCACGATCTGATTCTCGAGGTGCGACGTTCAGCGTCAGGCAGCTCGGCTGCGGTCCTTCGGCTTCGGGCGCGTCTCAGAGCCGGATCCGGTTCGGGGAGATCGGATCGCGGCGTAGGAATGCCAAGTCGCGGTTGCCTCCGTTAGCGAGGGAAATCCGGCCGGCCCGGACCCGAGAGAACCAAAGAGGGGCGTGGTCGCGCAGATCGAGCAAACCAGGCACATACCTTCCACCAAAGTGCGAAGTACGTTTTGGGCGGGGAGCGCTGAAGGCCGGTCGCGGAGGTGGCTTTTGGTCGCGGGATGGCGGGACGTGGCCAGGGTTCAAGCTGGCTGCGTTTCAGCGACCAACGCGCCTTCGGCCGCCATGTCGAGCGCGTTGCAGGCTCCCAATGTTCACCTGGAGGCGAGAGCTCCGGCAAGACCCACGACGAACGTGTCAGTGGGAGCATAGCGCACGGGCGTTGAGTTGGAGATTGACGGTTCCGCTGCCATGTGCGTGCGGACTCATCGAGTAGCCTCAGGAAGTCCGAGGTCCATCGCAAGTCGAAGAAGCAGTGGAAGAAGTGATCCGCGGGGCGAGCTTCAAGGCCGCGAGCCCGGATTCAGCCATGGATACTGCGCCTCGGCATCGGACATGCGCATCAACACGAGCTGCCCGGTGGGTTGGCCCGGCTTCGGCGATCCCATCGCGAGCAGCACGCGCCCTCCCGGTAGCCGCCGCATTCTGACTCCGAAGCCCGGATTCGACGGCAGGAAGCGCGAGGTTGTCTGGGAGGGTGGAAACATTTCATCCACGGGAGGTTCGGGGTCGAAATTCCGCGTCACGCTGATCAGCTTACGAGTGGCCTTTTCGAACACCAAATAGTGAGTCGGCTCGTGACCGTCTCCGGGACCGATCTGGTATTGCCAGCTCTCGAGTCCCTTGCCGAAGTCCGCTTTCACGCGCGGCGGGCCGAGCTTGCGCGCGACGTCACTCATCGTCTCAGTCAACTCGAACCACGAAAAAACACCGTCGCGGACGGTTGGGTCCGCGACGGTTTGACCGAATACAGGAGCCACGGTTGCGGCCCCGGCCATGAGGAACACGAGGAGTTTCATTTTCCGATGGAGGGTGGGAACTGGGCGCTCCGCAGCGTCTCGAGCGCTTTGTCGATCGCGGACGTATCGGTGGAGACCGCGGCCGCCATCTTGAAGAAGATGTCGGTCTGGTCCATGTAGCCGGTAAACAAGAGCGCTCCGGGACCTTCGGCGGTCACGGGGACGCTCGAACCGGTGTGGTCGCCGGTGCGGAAGCCCACGGCCAAGCGCCTGGTGTTCGCACCGGAGTTGGCCGGATAGCCAGTGCCCGCGTCGAGCGTGTAGGCGGGCGACCCGAAGTAGGTCGAGTAGGTGCTGGTGGCGGGTTCCGCCGCGCTGCTCTTGGGGGCGAAGGATCCGGGCATGCCCGCCGCGCCGCCGTTATTCGAAGCGGTTGTCGACGTGTTGATGAACGGGAGCCCAGCGCGGGCGTTCGCATAAGAATCGCCGAACACGGTGAAGTCCTGATCGCCGGCGGGAGTCTTATAGGAGATCTTCTCGCTCTTGGTGCGGTCAAAGTACTCCGAGTCCGGAGTGTTGCTGACGCCGATGATGTGCATCGACTGGTCATGGTCGGCGGTGACCACGATCAGCGTGTCGTTCTTCCGGGCGCTGGCCCAGTTGCGCGCCACACCGATGGCTTTGTCGAACTCGATGGTGTCCCAGATGGTGCCGGCGGCCTGGTTCGGGTGCGACTGCTTGTCGATCGAAGCGGCTTCCACCATGAGGATGAACGGCTGTTGCGAGAAGCTGCTCGACAGAATCTCGATCGCTTTCTGCGTCATCAGGTCGAGCATCGGCTGGTCAGGATATCCGGCGAAGTTGACGAGCGGCTCGGAGGCGGGGCGCTGCATGCGGAGCTTGTCGTAGGCGACGTCCATGTTCACGTCGGAGGCGGTGGCGATGCCGTTGCTGGCGGGCGCCGGAGCCGTGGATCCCTTGAACAGTCCGATCGCCGGCTGCGCGAATCCGCCGAGAGCCTTCAACTGCGACGCGGTGGTGATGTACTGGTAACCGAGCGCGCGGAACTCGCCGATGAGGTCGCGCTTGTCGGTGCGGCCGGCGGCGGTGAACGGATCGGCGCCTCCGCCGAAGATCACGTCGAACGCCGGGCGTCCGCCCAGCATCGGATTCTCGAGGAACTGGCGCGCGATTTCCAGACGCGCCTGGCGGAAGCCGACATACGAGCCTTCCACCGCCGGCGTTGCGTCGGTCACGGCAGCGGTAGTCACGATCCCGGCTCGATATCCGTAACGCCGCTTGAGATACTGCCACAAATTCTCCACGCGCGGGTTGTCCGTGATGAAGGGCATGGTGGCGGCGTTTTGCTGGCCGTTGAAGCGCCACTTGCAGTCGGTGCCGTCGCCGAGCATGTTCACCGCGTTGAGGAAGCTCTTGTTGCCCGTGGCCCATGCCGTTCCCGTGTTGGCCGAGTCGGGAACGATCGAGTCAGTGCCGTAGGTCATCGACATGCCGGAGACGGGCATCTTGTCCATCTCGAGCAGGTTGTCAAAGAATCCGTCGCGGAAGGAGTTCTTGCCGGTGGAGTCGACGATGGACCGCGACACCAATCGCGCCGCGTCGCGATAGGCGGTGCCCATGGCGTCGCCGATGAAGAGGATCACGTTGCGGCGCTGGCCCTGAGGCGGGTTGAACTCGCGGACCTGGATGGTGCGGCTGGTGGTCAGCGTGGCGCTGCCGGCGGTTACCGAAACCTCGAGCTTGGTTTCGCCGGGCTTGTCGAACGACTGCAGATCGGCGCGGAGCACCAAGTCAGAGGAGCTGTCGCAATCGAGGTCGGCCTTGACCGCCGCTCCGAATTTCGATGTGAGGTCGGCGCCTCCGGCCGTCACCTTGAGGTTGCTCACGGCGGCGGCGTTGCGGACTTCGATCACGAGGTCAATGAGTTGCCCCTGGAGCAGCCTGGTCCGTTCGGGTAACACGATCGTCACGGAAGGCTGATTCTGCGCGGCCAGCGTCATGGCGGAGGCCACAAACAGCGCCGCCGTGGATATGGTTCGGGTGAAGGTAGTCATAGAGATCGTCAAGCGTTACATCATACGCAGTGAAGATCTCCGCCGAATCACAACGGTGTTTCGGCTACGTTTCACGCGCGGACTTTCAGGTCCGGAATGCGTAGCTCCGCTCGTGGCCGCGAAGCTCGCCCTCGAGGTTCTTGCGCACGGCGGCGTGGGAAGCCGACTCGGCGAGGTTCTCGAGCTCATTCGGATCGCTCGAGAGATCGTACAGTTCCTCGCCGCCATCGTCATAGCGGGCGAACTTGTATCGGCCGGTTCGAACCATCGCGGCCCGATTCTTTCCAGGCGCTCCCTGTGCCGCGAAAATGGCCCGCTCGGGGTTGCGCTCGCTTCCGTTCCATCGCCCCACTAACGATTCGCCCGCAATGCCTGCGGGCTTGGCGAATCCCATCAAGTCACACAATGTCGGGAACACGTCGATTCCCGATACCGGATCGGCGTTGGTCACGCCCTGCTTGGCGCCCGGCGCCGAGAAGATCATCGGAATGCGGATAGCGGGCTCGTAGAAGGCGAAATCCTTGCTCATCATCCGATGGCGACCCATGGTGTCACCATGGTCGGCCACCAGCGCGATTACGGTGTTCTCTCTGAGGCGCAGTTCCTCGAGACGCGTCAACACTTGCCCGATCGCGTTGTCCGAGTAGGCGGCCATGCCGTAGTAGAGCGCCAACACGCGCCGGATCATCTCGTCACTCATCTTGCTGGCGCCTTGTGTTTGAAAGGCCCGCTGCTGTCGCACCGGCTTTCGATCGAACTCGCCAGCGCGAAACGGTGGGAGCGCCAGGCTGGCGGGGTCGATCAATGAGTCGTACGGCCGCGGAACCATGTACGGATCGTGCGGTCCGCGTAGTTGCAGGAAGCAGGCGAACGGGCGCTCGCGATTGACCTCGAGGAACCGCATGGCGCGCTGCGCGCAATAGGCTTCGAAGCCATGCTCAGGCGCGACACCGGCCCGTCCACATTTCCACTTCAGTGGCAGATCGGCGTAGCGGGCGAGGAAAGGCGATCCGTAGATACTGGTGGGATTCTCGTAGCCGAGGCTCGTCAGCCAGCGCTCGTGGAGCTCGCGTTCGGCTTCCAGGCTGTATCCATCGGGATGCGAAAGCGCGTAGCCGTTCGCCGCGAGCGCCTTCGAGAGCGAGGGCGTTTCCGCAGCGAGCTTGAATCCGGCGCCCACTCCGTGGGTCTGCGTGGGAAGCCCGGTCTCGAGCGATGCCCGCGAGGGTCCGCAAGTCATTCCGGCCGAGTAGGCGGTGGTGAACGTGACGCCCGATTGACAGAGGCGGGTCACGTTGGGCATGCGTGCGTTCGAGTCGTGCACCGGGAGCGCGAGGCCGCTCAACTGGTCGACCACGATGAACAAGAGATTCGGCTTCGAAGAAGGCGCCGCAGCAACGGCGGCAGTCGAGAGGAACGTGCGGCGCGTCAAAACGTGGTCCTCAGCATCAACTGGAACTGGCGCGGCGTGCCTGCACCTGTTGGCGACGTATTGATGGGAGCGGTGATCCTGCCGAAGTTGGCGCTCGAACTGATGTTCGCCGCCGGAGCCGCCAGTTGCGGGTGGTTCATGATGTTGAACGCCTGCGCGCCGAACTCCACGGCGAAGCGTTCGGTGACGTTGGTGCGCTTGACCAGGCCGAGGTCGATCTGAAACAGTCCTGGGGCGCGGACCACGTTGCGCCCCAGGTTTCCCCATTTGCCGGCGGCGGGAACAGCGAATGCGGCTGGGTTGAGCCAACGTCCGGTGGCGGCGTAGTCGAGATACAGTGGAACGCCGGGCACGAGGTCGGGCCGTTGCGACGAGAGCGTGTTGCCATCGAGTACATCAGTGGCGCGGCGCGTGACCGAAACATTTACGGGCAATCCCGTGCGCGAGGTGGCGATACCGCTCCACTGCCAGCCGCCGAACCAGCGATTACGGCCCCACGGGATATCGTAGGCAAAGCTCGACGTGAAGACGTGGCGTGCATCGATCGAGCTGCTCGCTTTGTCGCACGAGCGGCAGGCCACGTTCTGCGTGCCGTTGTTGTCGGCGCCGCCACCGCCCGAGGAGCCATCGTTGATCGCATGTGCGAACATGTAGTTCGCCCGCAGCACCAAGCCCCTCCATGCGTCGAGTTGGAAGCTCGAGACCATGCCGTGGAAGCTCGACACGCCGTCTTCGCCGCGCACGTCGATCTGATCGAGAGCAGGCAATTGCCGCTTGCCGGTGAGCGGGTTGATCACGTTGACGTAGGTCCGGTTGAAGACGTGGTAGTTCTGCTGGCCGTTGTACCCGATCATGAAGCTCGCTCTCGAGCTGATCGCGTGTTGCACGCTCAGACCCCACTGCTGTGAGACCTGATTGCGCTTGTTCCGGGGCATGGAGCGAGGGGCGGTAGCGAGGGCCGCATTCGGATTCAGATAGGAGTTGATGGGAAAAGCGAGGCCCGGCTTATCGGCCGCCGAGAGCGTGAATCGCTGGGCGTCGTTGTTGGCCGGGCTGTACGCATCGCCGAGTTGCGCATCGCCGTAGAAGATGCCGCCGCCGGCGCGGATCACCGTGCGATCATGCAGCGCCCGCGGAGCCCACGCGATGCTGACGCGCGGAGCGAAGTTGTTCGTATCGGGGAACGCGAAGTCAGATCCCGCGGGGCAGTATCCGCCGCAGGTTTGGATGTCGAACGGAATGGCGCGCCCGAAGCGTTCGTGGAAGACGTTGTAGAACTCGTAGCGGAGGCCGAGGTTGGCAGTGACGTTCGGCCTGATCTTCCATTCGTCCTGCACGTAGCCGAAGTATTCCATCTTGCGCATCTGCTTGGTGGGGAGTTCACCCGAGTACTCCACGGTGGTGAGGCGATTCGCCTGGAAATCGGCGAGGTTCGCGTAGGTAAGCGTTCCGGCTTGCGCGTTCGCCCAGTCATGAATGATGAGTTGAACGCGCTTGATCTCGACGCCGGCCTTGATGGCGTGCGCGCCGCGTAGCGTGGACCATTGATCGATGAGCGACTGCGAAATCCCGAAGGCGATGCGGCGGGTGTCGGCCGGAATGGTGGAAAGCGAAGGCACGGCCACGGCTATGTCGATTCCCGATTTCGAGATCGAGTTCAGCGGCTCGGAGTAGTTGGCGCCGATGCGGAGCTCGTTCGTGGTTCGCGGGTTCACGAGGTAGAGCAGGTCGAAGAGTCCATTGGTGGGAGCATCGAGGTTACGGGTTCCCACGGGGAGCGCGGCGTTGGGCGCAAACGCGTCCGTGCTGTTCTTCGTGAAACGGAAATAGCCGGTGAGTTTGTCGTTGAAGCGATGATCGGCTCGGATCAATCCGACGTGCTCGTCTTGGGTGGCCGAGGCGACTCCGGTCCACTGCATGACATTGGCGTTGTTGGAGACCGGCGTCTGGCCGGCGGGGTAGAGATCGATGATCGGCTTCACGCTGGCGGCAGCGCGCGACCGGAACAGGTCCGACGGGACGAATCCGATCTGCGTGCGGCCCTGGCGTTGCGCGTAGCCTTCGTAGGAAGCAAACAGGAACGTGCGGTCTCGTTTTATGGGGCCGCCCGCCGAAGCTCCGAATTGATTGAGCCGGAACGGCGGGATCCGCGCGCCGTCGAAGGGCGTGCGTGCATCGAGGGCGCTGTTGCGGAAGTACTCGAAGAGCCCGCCGTGAAGTTCGTTCGAGCCGGTCTTCGATACGATTTCGATCTGCCCGCCCGGAGCGCCGCCAGACTCGGCGGTGTAGAGCGACGAGCTGACCCGGAACTCCGAAATCGCGTCGGTGGAGATCAGCAAGCGGCTCTTGCTCTGAGTCTGATTTCGGACCGAGGTTGCGTCCACGCCGTCGACGCGGAAGTTGTTGTCATCGCCGCCACGGCCGAAGAAACGCACGCTCGATCCATTGCCCGCGCCCGTATCCACGGCGCCCGGGGCAAGCGTCATGAGGTTGCCCCAGTTGCGGCCGTTTACCGGCAGGCGTGAAATCTGGGAGTTCTGAAACGCGGTCGCATAGGCGGCGGTGTTTTGAACCAGGCCGGCGTCAGCCACCACGTAGACGCTGGTTTCGACGGAAGCGAGCGTCAGGTCGAAGTTGAGAGTTCGCGTCTCGCCCACGGCGAGGCGAGTTTCGTTCCGAACTTTTTGGAAGCCGGCTTTCTCGGCAGCTACTTCCACCTTGCCAATGGGCAATCCCGTGATGAAGTAGACACCCGAGTGGTTGGACTCGGCTTTGCGAGTCAACCCGGTTGCGGGATGAGTGACCGTGAGAACGGCGTCAGTGACAACCGATCCGGAGGAGTCCCGCACGACGCCCGTGAGAGTCGCCCGGTCAACTTGGGCAAACGCGGCGGCTGCGGACAGAAATAGAGCGAACGGACAACGGAGAGCTTTCATGGACACCTGGGCTCACCCAGGGTCTCAGGCTAGAGTTAACACGCGGTGACTGGAGAGTTTCGATTCTCTATCGGCTCTACCAGAGCAGCTTCAATCCGAACTGCATCTGGCGCGGATCGTTCGCCTGAGAAGTCACGCGGCCGAAGTTGGCGCCGGCTGTGACGGTGGTGTTCGGGCTGGCAAAGCGAACCCGGTTGAGCGAGTTGAATGCCTCGGCGCGAAACTGCATTTTCAACTTCTCGAGCAATTGGAACTGCTTGAAGATCGACAGATCCAAGTTGTTGATGAAGTGGTTCCGCAGGTTGGAGACGAGCGGGCTCACGTTGCCGAGCGTGAACGGGGCAGGTTGCGAGAAGACGCTGGTGTCGAACCAGCGGTCCAGTCGCGAGTGCGCCGAACCACCGAGCACCGGGCTCTTGCCATTGCTGTTGGAGCGGATCGCTTCAGTGAACAGTCCCGCGGTATTGGTCGCGCCAATGCCGAGCGCCGATCCGGTCTGGACATTGAGGATCCCGTTCATCTGCCAACCACCGAAGGCGGCATCGGCCATGCGAGACATTCCCGAACCGAAGCGGCGCCCGCGACCGAGCGGGATTTCGTACACGCCGCTGAAGATGAGACGATGCGGCACGTCGACGCTCGAAACGGCGCGGCTGGCTCGGGCGTTCGTGCTGTCTTGATAGCTGGTTCCTTCGTCAAGGGCCTTCGCCCAAACGTAGCTGCCTTCGAATACCATTCCTTGCGAGTAGCGCTTGCTGAAGGTTACTTGGAGGGAGTTGTAGTCCGAAGTGGCGCCTTGCGAGAACAGCGGATAGATCGAACCGAATTGCGGGAAGGGCCGCAGCAATTGCGCGCGCGAGACCTGGCGGTTCGCCAGCACGCCCGAGCCAAATCCGAAGAACGGATTGTCCACCAGTTGCGTGAGTCCGTTGCCCAGACTCAGATAGCGCGGGTCCACTTGATTGTTGGTGAATCCGCCTTCGCCGCCGCGCGAGAGTTGGCGTCCGCGATTGCCCACGTAGGCGGCTTCGAGCAGGACGGCGCCGGGCAACTCCTGTTGAACGGTGAAGTTGTACTGGAGCGTGTAGGGTGTGTTGGTGTTGCTGAGCGGAGCGTCGAGATTGCTGCCGATGGCAGTGAGCGCGCCCTGAGAGGACCCGGGCACAGGCTTGAATCCGTCGGGGAACGGGTTGCGCAGCAGATTGAGCGGCGTGATACCGTCGAGGCTCGTCACCCACGTGCTCTCGACGCGGAAGCCATACGGACCCACGGTGCCTTGCGCGGCGAGCGTGCTAGGTCCGAACAGTTGCGCGAAGCCGCCGCGGATGGCGGTCTTCGACGTGAGCTGATAAGCGAAGCCGAGTCGAGGCGCGATGTTGTTGAAGTCGCCGTTGAATTGCGTACGGTCATTGCCATCGGCTCCCACGAAACGGAGGCCGCCTTTCAAATTCGGATAGCCGGCGATCTTGGATGCGAGCGGCGAGGCGAGCGATGGATCGAACCAGCTCAGCCGGTCATATCGCTCGGTGCGGGGAGTATCGAAGTCGTAGCGCACCCCCAGGTTGAGCGTGAGTTTGCGAGTGACGCGCCAGTCGTCCTGGATGTAGAAGGCGTTGTAGAAGCTCTGCGAAGCGACGTTCTTCCAGTTCTGATAGAAGTTGCCGCTGGTGCCGGTGCCGAGCAGGAACGAGGCGAATCCATAGCCCGCCGTGGCGCTGGCGGCGGTGGGGTTCGGACCTTGCGTGAATGCCGAGGTAAATCCGAACGTTCCTGCCGCGCGAGCCTCCCAGACGTTGATGCGCAGCATGCGCCCTTCGTAGCCGGCCTTCAGCGAGTGCTTGCCGGCGACCTTGCTGAGGCTTCCGGAAATCCCGTAGTTGTTGAATCCGCTCTGGCGATGATCGCTTCCGCCGAGCGACGTCTGGCCACTGACGTCGAAGCGCGGGAACATGTAGCGATCCACGGCTGCGTCGAGCGTTTTCGGCAACCCGAGCGAAGAGGGCACGAACCCGAGCCCTTGATTGTCGAAGAGAAAGCGGTTGCGCGCAAACGCGAGGCGCAGGTTCGCCACCGTGGAAGCACTCACTGTGCGCGTGTAGTCGATCACGGCGTTGCGGCCGAAGTCATTGTTGATGACGCGGCCTTCGGCGATTCCGAGTTCGCCCGGGAACAACTGCGGCGGCGCATTGTAGGAACGGCGATAGGAGAATCGCCCATAGAGCCGCTGCCGGTCGTTCAGGTTGTGGTCGATGCGAACGTCGGCGTTGGTGGTGTTGATCGCCGCGGCGCCGCTGTTGTAGAAGTTGTTGCGGAAGGTTCCTGCGTCGCCCGGCTGGTTGGCTTTGGGGAAGTAGGCCATCGTGGTTCGCGCCACTGGATCGAAGCGCGCAGCGGGGATGATGTTACCGGCGAAGAGATCCCGAATCGAGCCCGAGCCGCTCGGGTTCGGCCGCGTGGTCATCGGATCGAACATGTTGACGATCTGCGTGGCGCTGGCTCGCGTTTGCGAGAAGTCGCCGCCGCGTTCGCGATCGGTGGGGACCGTGGTGAGCCGATCGGAGAAGCTACGCTCGCGCAACGCCTCGAAAGCGCCCATGAAGAAGGTCCTGTTCTTGCGGATCGGTCCGCTGACGGTGCCGCCGAATTGATTGCGCTTGAAGCTGGCCAACGGAACGCCACGCTGGTTGGCGAAGAAGTTGTTGGCGTCGAGCACCGAGTTGCGAAGGAATTCGTATGCCGTGCCGTGGAGATCGTTTCCGCCGGATTTGTAGACGAGGTTGAGCACGCTCGTCACGCTTCGGCCGAATTCGGCGCTGTAGTTCTGCGCCTGCATCTTGAACTCGGCCACGGCATCCACCGAGGGGAAAACGGAGAGTCCGGTGAAGCCGTTCACCGTGGGGAACGCGCCGCTCGAGCCATCCACCAGCACGTCGAACGTTCCGCCGCGCGCGCCGTTCACACTGTAGCTGACGGCGTTGTGCGCGTTGCCGATGGATCCGGTGACGCCGGGGGTGAGATTCACGAGCGAGTAGACGTTGCGCGTGTTGAGCGGCAGCTCCATGATGCGCTTGTTGTCCACGACCTTGCCGACCGACGACGTAGTGGCTTCGACGACGGCTGCATCCGCCTGAACGGACACGGACTCGGAGATGCCGCCCACCTGGAGCACCACGTCGACGCGGGCCTGCTGTTGCACACGGACGCGGATTCCTGTTTGCTCGAAACTTTTGAAGCCCTGGGCAGTGACGTTGAGGTCATAGGCGCCCGGAGGCAGCAGCAGCGCCGTGTAGTTGCCTTCGGCGTTGGAGACCGCATCCATATGCGTGCCGGTACCGGCATTGCGGATGGCGATGCGCGCATTGGGGACCACGGCTCCGCTCGAGTCGGTAACGGTTCCCGTGATGGACCCGGTGGAGGTCTGCGCCCAGGCGCAGATCGAAGAGAGGAAAATGAGGGCGAGTAGGTTGGATCGAGACAAAGCGAAAACTCCCGATCCAACCTATCAGATCGACTTAACGCGGAGGTTACGGACTCGTTTCAGTCTCTCGTCGAGACAGCTGCGATGTCCCCGCGACTACACTCCTTCGGCGTCCAAGGGCTGCGTGAACAGCACGTTGTTGAACATGTCGCGGAGCGTGACCGTCATCGTCTTGGTGCGGGCGGAAACGCTCACCTCGCCGAAGAACTGCATGCCGGCTGACGGCGGAAGGTTCGCTTGCCCGGCCGGTGGGACCTTCTGATAGGCCACCTGGATGCCGAACGTGTCATCGAGCGGATTCGGTCCGAAGGTGCCCGCATGAAGCGGACCGGAGACGAATTCCCAGAACGGATTGAAGTCGACGAAGCGCGCCTTCGACGGATCGTAGTAGTGCGCCGCGGTGTAGTGGACATCGGCCGTGAACCAGACCGTGTTCTTGATGTTGTTGAACTTGATGAAACGCAGCAGTTCGGCGATTTCGAGTTCGCGGCCGAGCGCGGGACCGTTGCCATTGGCCACGGCTTCGAACTTGGGGCGGCCTTGGTCGTCATTTCCATCGGCAACGTTCAGCCCGATCGGCATGTCCGAGGCGATTACCTTCCACACGGCCTTGGAGTTCTTGAGTCCTTGTTGGAGCCATTGCATCTGAGGCCGGCCGAGATAGGCGGTCTCGTCACTCTGGTTCTCCTGGCGGTTGAAAGTGTTCGGCCCCCGGTAGGTCCGCATGTCGATCACGAACACATCCACGAGAGGACCATACGGGATTAGGCGGTAAACGCGGTCGGTTTCTTCGGAGGAGAATCGCAGCGGTGCATATTCCTGAAACGCCTTGGTGGCGCGGCCCACCATGAGCGCCACTTCCTTTTCCTTGTACCGCGTGTCGGTGGCGACGCTCTTCGAAGGGGACCAGTTGTTGGTCACTTCGTGATCGTCCCACTGCCAGATCTGCGAAACACCGGCATTGAAGGCGCGCATGTTCGTGTCGAGCAGGTTGTACTTGTAGTTGCCGCGGAAGTCGGCCAGCGTTTCGGCGACCTTGCTCTTTTCTTCGCTGACGATGTTTTTCCAAGTGCCGCCGCCGATGGCGGCCGGGATCGCCACTTCGCGTTCGATGATGCCGTCGGCATAAATCGTGTCGCCGGAGTGGATGAAGAAGTCGGCGTCACGGCGCAGCATCGTGTCATAACAGCGCATGCCGCCGCGGCTCTCGTCGATTCCCCAGCCTTGGCCACAGGTGTCGCCGCCCCACAGAAACCGCACGTCGCGTCCGTCGGAGGGAACGGTCCGGAACGTGCCTTTTACCGGCTCGCTCTTCACACGCGCCGAAGAGAGGCTCTCGAACTGGACCTCGTAGTTGATGGTTTCGCCGGCGGGCAATCCGGTGAGTTCCACGCGGCCAGTGTAGTCAGTGGTCTCGAGGCAATGCGGACCCACCACGCGGCGGAGTTCGCCGGCGGATCCAACCCGCCAGTTGACGAGCATTCGCGCGGGGCGGTCCGAACGCGACCAGACCATGGCCCGGCCGGGGATGACGTCTCCCGACATCACGCCATAGCTGGCGATGGGCCGGTCTCCGGGAAGAACGCCGGGCGCTTGGCCGAAGAGACGAGAAGCAGCAAGACCACCCGCGGCCTTGACGAATGTGCGCCGGCTTGCCGGCAGAGCGATCATGGGTGTTTTTCGCATAGAGCGGAGCCGAGTGTACTGGCTTTGGTTCAACGCGGTGTGAATTCCGTGTGAATCCACGGATACGGAGGCGAGGGCCGGTGAGGCGTGGCACGCCGGTAACATTGCTCTCATGCCGCCGTAACCGCGCTCGTGCAAACTCAGGCACATGCTCGACGCATTCAGAAGCTTGATCGGGAAAGAATCGCCGGCGCCGCTGATCTCCCCGTTGCCCAAGTCGACAGTGTCTTGGGAGGTGGATCGTCTGCCGCCGCAATCTGTCCTGTTGCGGCAGGGCGTTTTCGACGTGCTGCTCGCGCGATCCTGGGAGATTCCTGCGCTGTTGCTCGAAGTCGGGCGGGTCCGCGAACTGGCCTTTCGGATGGTGGGCGAGGGCACAGGCCGGCGCTGTGACGTGGACGCCTTCGACGAATACTACGAGCATCTGATTCTCTGGGACCGGGAGCGCCGCGAAGTAGCCGGCGGTTACCGGCTGGCTCGCGTGGCCCCAACGGTCGCGCGCCTGGGAGTGCGCGGCCTGTACACGGCCACTCTGTTTCACTTCACTCCGGCTCTGTTCTCGAGCCTGGGCCCGTCTCTGGAACTCGGCCGCTCGTTCGTGCATCCGGAGTACCAGCGCAAGCCGCACTCGCTCCTGCTCCTGTGGAAAGGTATCGGACGATACCTCGAGCGTCACCCGGAATGCCGGGTTCTGTTTGGTCCCGTTTCGATCAGCGGCGGATTCTCGCAAGAGGCTCGGATAGAGTTGACCGATTACTTACGGCGCGAAGTTGCGGCCGATGAAACGCTGCGGCGCCATGTGCGAGCCAGGCGTCCTCCGAAGTCGCGGTGGCTACTCTCGCAGCGGCCTGCAATGGAGGAGCGATCGCTCGACAAGATCGACGAGTTGGTGCGCTCGGTCGGAGGCCCAGCGGCTGAACGCGGGATCCCTGTCTTGCTGCGGCAGTATCTGAAGCTCGGCGGCCGGGTGCTGGCCTGCAGCACCGACAAGTCGTTCGGCGGCTGTTTGGACGCGCTAATGGTGGTGGATCTTCGCCGCGCCGATCGCAGCCGGCTGGATCGAATGCTGGGGACTTCCCTGTCAACCGGCATCGGCGACAGCTTCGGCGCGTCTCGCACCCGGCATTTCGACAACGCTGCGGTAGGCGTCGTATAACCGGGCAAACACAATGTCCCACCTCCGTTCGAGCGCGGCGTCGCGGCAGGCGGCGCGCATCGCGGGGAGATTCTGGCGAGCGGCCGCGATCTCCACGGCCTTCGACACGAAGTCAGCATCGGATTCCGCGATCCAACCAGTGCTTCCCCCGGTGACGGAGAACTTCGGACCGCCGGCGCCGGTGACGAGAGCCGGGACGCCCGATGCCTGAGCCTCGAGCACCACGTTGCCGAAGGTGTCAGTGCACGAGGGAAACAGGAGGACATCCATGGAAGCGTACGCGCCGGCCAGAAGCTCGCCTTTGAGCACTCCGGGGAACTCCGCTTGCGGCATGGCGCGCTCGAGAGCACGGCGTTCGCCTCCATCGCCTACGATCACGAAACGGTACTCGCGCGCCCGCGCAAGCTCGAGCGCACGGGCCACTCGAAGCAGAAGGCCAACGTTCTTCTCGGGCGTCAATCTGCCCACGTATCCGAAGACGAGCTCACCGCTCGTCCGGCGGCGGCGTTCCGGCGAGTAGAGAGCCGTGTCTACTCCGCGAGACATCAACCGCACCGGGCGTCCGGTGCGCTCCGACAGCAGGCTTACCAGTTCCACGTTCGGGGCCAGGATCAATCGCGGAATGCGATAGTAGAGCAGCAGGAGCCGCAGCATCGCGCGCTCCGGCGCCGAGATGGCTCGGGACCTGAGCCGTTCCGGCAGCCACGGCAGTGCGCGAGCGAGGCGTCTGGCGCCAAACTCGTGGATGTTGGTATGCCACGACGCCACGAGCGGTACGCCGAGCGCCCTCGCAGCGAAAAGCCCAAGTGCGCTGCAATCGCCCGGTCCGGTGATATGCACGACATCGGCTCCGAAGTCACGTAGACGTTGGATGAGCCCGCGAAGATGTCGCGACACCAACAAATCGAAGCCGAAATCCATGTCGATGGGGATCCGCAGCGGGCTGCGGCGCAGTTCTACCGCAGTGACCGTGCCTGCTCGATGGAGACCCGGCTGGTCTGCATGCCGCACGCACAACATCGGCAGGCCGTTCGCGCGAGCGTACGATTCCAGGCGGCGCATCGTGTTGGCGACGCCGTTGGTTTCGTGGAAGCAATCGGCGAAGAGCGCAACGCGCGGAACGAATGTCACAGGGCGTTGTCCTGACGGGCAGGCAAGGCCAGCCGGACCAATTGCCGCACGGCTTCGTGACCCATGAGATGAACCAATGCGACGAACACCTGCGCCAGCAGCGGCGGATGTCCGCCCCAATGCTCGCGCAACGATCGCACGGATCCATCGCCGTTACGGTAGAAGATGCGTTGGTCCCACCGGTGCCATCCGAGCCCGTGTTCGGGATCGTCGCGCAGGATTTCCCACAGATGATGGATCACCCGGACAGTGCGATGCTGCGCCTGATGCGGCATCAGAAGAATCGTGCTGTGGCGCGTCTGCTTCAAATTGCGGACGAACTCGGCGAACGTACCGGCGGAAGTCAGGTTCAAGCAGGAGTTCGGTTCGAACCCGTGCCGGTCTCCGCCGCTCACCACGGGCAGGTCGATCTGTCTGGCCAGTTCGAGCGTTCCCCGGTTCTCGCTCGCCGGGCGAAGTCCGTTGTACTCGAGCGCGTCGATGTGACTCCGGTGGCGGCGGAGAAACTCGTCGAGCGCTCGCCGATGAGGCCCTGCCCCGATTCCTTTCTCGTCCCAAAGCGGATGATTCAATACGACGAGCGTTTCATTGCATTCGCGTAGCCGCTGGAGCGTCTCATCCAGCCGCCGCCGGTCGAGAGAGCCTGTGGACGCGGCCATTTCCGCCCAGACGGTCCGCGCTTCATCAGGCGGCAGATTGTGGACGCCGACGTGAAAGAACGTGCCCTCGAACGGAAAGGTCCATTCCACGGAGATGGGCACGCGCCCGGCCCAGTGCGCCAACGCGCCAGAGTTTACTGGGCCGGTGATGTCGTCGTGGTCCGTCAGGGATACCAGCGGGCTCATTCCGAGCGAGCGGATCTGGGCCTCTTCGAGTTCGATCGCGAGCTTGGCGGTGAGGGGAGGAGTCCAATAGACGCGCGACCAATCCACGCCATCGATTCCGCTCTGGCCTCTGCGGCGCGCGGCGATGTCGATCGCCAGACGCAGCAGAGGAACGCTCGCGGCAATGCGGGGAATGAATTGCATCGTTTCGCGCGAATGAAGCGAGTGCGAGTGAAGAGAGACCGCGCGGGGAAAGTCTGGCCGCACGGGTGACGCATGAAGCGATCGGATGGTGGTTCTTGCGCGGGGCATAGTGGGACGCTCAGGCGATCTCGACGGCTGGAGCGGTGAGCGCCGACTGGCGGCTGGATCCGAGGCGTGCGGCCCAACTAGCCGCGAACTGGCGCTCGCGAATCGAGTTGATGAAGATCGTCACGGGGACTCCGAGTGTGAGCGGAAGCAGAGCGAGCGTCCACGGACGCTCGCGGAACATCAGGCTCGCGATCGTCAGAACGTCCAGGGTGACGCGGGCATGGTCACCGCTGCGTCCGCCGGCGCGGCCTTTTCCCGAGCGCAACCCATCGAGGAATTCTTCCGCCGTACGGGCTCCCGGAACCTCGGTGTAGGTATGGCCGAGCGTGCGCATCGTGTGCGAATCGCTGCCGGCCGTAACCGGCTTCCCAGTAGCAGCCGCCAGTTCCGAAGCGAAGTGGTTGACGCATTCTTGCATGGCTCCGTTCCGGCTCTCCCAAACGGGGAAGTGCCGCTCGAACCAATCGAAATCGGCGCGGCACCGCTTCCCGGTCAGCACCGAAAACATGTGGTTGATCCCGAAAAGCAACTGCTGTTCGTTGAGGTAGGCGAGCAGCCGGGGAAGATCGTCGCGGCGTTCCGCGAGTTCCCGGTGCTGTGAGGCAGAGACCCCGTACACGGCCATGTGAGCCAGGGTTCCGGAGGGCATGGTGATCGACACTTCCTCGCTGGGGAAGAAGTCCGGGAAGCGGCTCAGTTCCCCGGCGGCATCGACGCTATCGTGGTCGGTCACGGTCACCAGATTCATGCCGGCTCGTTTCAGGCTCAGGTAGACTTCCACGGGATCGTTGAAGCTCTCGCGGCAGAAGCGGCGCGCAACGGGGACCGTACACATGCCCGAGTGGATGGTGTGAACATGCAGATCGCAGCGCATGGACTCCATCAGAACCCGCAACGGTTACGCCAGCGTGAAATCGACGCAAAACATTTGTGACCTCAAATGTTTTTTTGGGGGTGGCGTTAACGCCTTCGGGGGGGGAGTCAGACAGCTCCTGCGATCAGTTTTGGCACGACATCGCGGAAATGGCGGATGAGGGCCGTCACGTGCGGCCCGCAGTCGCTCCGCTTGCGCCAAGCCAGTTCGTAGCTCACTTCCACCGGCATTCCATTTGGGGTGACCACCGGACGCGCCCGCGGTTTCTGGCTGGTGAGCTTGCGCAAGGGGAGGAGCCCGGAGCCGAGCCCGAGCGCGACCCACTCCTCGATCACCTGGTGGTTCAACGCCTGCCCCGGATACTCCCGAATCCGAATGCGCTGCTTTTGGAAGAGGGCTCGTACGAATGGAGTCAATCCGCAGCCGTCACCGGTGAGCACGAACGTGTCCCCGGCGATCTGACGCGGCGTAACCGAGCCCGCGGCAACGCCGGTCTGGGGCGAGTTCTCGCTGGCCAGGTATTGAAGGGTGTCGGAGTAAAACGGACAGCGTTCCCAGTCGCGCCCGAAGAATCCCGAGGGCACGATTGCCGCGTCGAGCGCGTGGCCGCCGATGCGGTCTCGCAAATCCTCGAGGAAGCACTGCTTCAGAACCACCTTTACCGATGGATTCCTCGCTTCGAACGGACGCAACGCCAACGCCAGCAGCGGAGTACTGACCAGCGGCGATAGCCCCATCCGGATCAGTTTCACCGAAGCATTCCGCGCTGCCTTGGCGGCTTCTTCGAGGTTTCTGACGCTTTCCTCCACATCTTCGAGCAGAGGCGCCAGCTTCTCCCCCAGGGGAGTGAGATTCACGCGGCGCGTCGTTCGGGCAAACAACGGCCCACCCAGTTCCGATTCGAGGTTGGCGATGGCGTTCGACAGGCTCGGTTGGCTGACGTTGCACGCAGTGGCGGCGGCGCTGAAGGACTTCTCGCGGGCGACGGCCCTGGCAAAGCGGATCTGGGTCAGTGTCATAGTCTGGAGCTATTAATACGATTCATAAATAGTATTTCACAATCGGCAGTGGATTCCGGAGAATGGATCCATGAACCCCTACTCGATGGAATTCGAACAGGAAGCCGCGGCGACGGGCCGCTTGCTCCAGCGCGTACCCGAAGAGCGCCTCCCGTGGAGGCCGCATCAGAAGTCGATGTCGCTCGGCGAATTGGCTCTGCATGTGGCCACGATTCCGGCCAGCGTCGCGGAACTACTGGGCGGAGACGGCGTGGAGGCTGCCTCCTTGCTCGTCCACCCCGAGGCCCGATCGGTTTCCGAGATCGGCCAGGCCTGGGAGCGCACGCTCGCTACTACCCGCGCGCTGCTCTCGTCAACGGGAGACGATCACGAACCCTGGTCGATCCGCAAAGGCGGCCAGCCGGCGCTGACGATTCCCAAGGGCGCCGCCCGCCGGATGCTGATGCTCAACCACTGGTATCACCATAGAGGACAGTTGACCGTTTACCTGCGCCTACTCGACGTGCCGGTACCGTCAGTCTACGGCGCTTCCGCTGACGAGAACCCGTTCGCTTAGATGATCAGCCGGGTCCCAGTCTCCCTGGGTGGTCAAAAGCGGATGCGGAGGCCGGTCTGCATCGTACGCGGACCGCCCACGGTGGAGGTGATCTGCCCCAGGGTACCCAGCCCGGAGGCCGGAACCGCGGTGGTGGCAGGGTTGGCGAACGTCGTCTGGTTGAAGAGGTTGTACATCTCCCAACGGAACTCGAGGCGCCAGCGCTCGTTGATGCGCTGTTCGCGGGCGAGGCTCAGGTCCACTTGGCGCTGGGCGGGTCCGCGCAGGATATTGCGGCCGGAATTGCCCCAGGCTTCGGGCGAGTTGACGAAGGCGCGGGGATCGAAGTAGGTATCGAGGCGGTCTTGCACGCGGCCGGGGGTGTAGACGTTATCGAGCGTGCGGCCCGGAGCCCAACTGGCGCGGACTCGCGTTGGCTGAGCCCAGAGAACGTTGGCCGTGGAAGCTCCGGTAATGGTGAAGGGAGCTCCGGATTGCAGCGTGAGGAATCCGTTGGCTTGCCATCCACCCAAGAGAACGCGCGAAAGCTTGAAGTTGCGCCATGGCGTGGGCATCGTCGCGATCCAGTAGGCCGTGAGCCGGTGGCGGCGGTCGAAGTTCGCCGGTCCGCGATTGTTCGCCAGGTTGAACGCGTCTTGCTCGGCGATGTCGCGGTCGCTCGATACGTTGTCGATCGCCTTTGACCACGCGTAGCCGGCGTTGACGGTCAGGTAGCGATTGACGCGGCCCTTCAGGCTGGTTTGCAAGCCATGATAGGTCGACTGGCCCCAGTTCGAGAGCAGACGGAACCCGCCTGCATGATTGAGCCCGAGGAACTCCGGCTTGACGAAGAAGCCGGGGCTGATGAGCGCGCCTGCGCGGTCACGGATATCGGTGAACCCGTTCACTGGCGTGACGCGCGGGTCTTGTGGCTGGGTGAGGTTCACGCGGCCGAGTAATCCGATACCTCGCGTTCCCACGTAGCGGACCTCGGCGATCGCCGCCGGGGAGAGCTTGTACTGAACGTCGAAGCTCCACTGCTGAGTGTAGGGCGACTTGATCAACGGGTCGATGAACGTCTCGTTCTTCGGATTGAATTGCTCGGCGTTGGGGAATGGCGAACCATCGGGCTTGCGCCAGGAAGGCGCTCCATTGGCGTTGCGGCCGATGGTGACGGCAAACGGAATCTGGAACGGATTCATGTTCAGCCTCGGATACGGGTTGGCCATATCCTCGGGGCCGTAGACGTTGGCGTAGAAGAAGAAGGGCGCCGAGAGTTGCAGGTCGGACTTCATTGCGCCGCCGATGCGCTCGTAGAATATGCCGTAGCCTCCGCGAAAGACGAACTTCGACGAGGGGCGGGGTTGCCAGGCGAACCCGATCCGCGGCGCGATGTTGTCATAGTCTTCGCGCAGCGTGGAGTCCGTCACAGCCTCGTTGATCTGACTCAGATTCCAGGGCGTGCCGGGCGAAACAACGAACCCGAGCTTCAACGGATCGAAGCCCGGTTGAAAGAAGGCGCTATTGCCGGGGACCTGAAATCCGGGCTTGGCGCCCATGGCCGCCGCCATGGCTGGCGTGTAGTAGTTCCCGATGCGGCCTTGCGTGTCGCGCGGCGTCCCGTACCAATCCCATCGGGCGCCGAAGTTGAGGGTCAGGCCGGGCTTCACTTTCCAGTCGTCTTGGGCGAAGAAGGAAAGATCCTTGAAGATGAACATGCGGCGCGTGTCGCCCTGATCCAGATCGGAGCCGCCGCCGGGCGCTCCGTGTCCGGTAAGAAAGAAGAGCCAATTGTCGTAGTCGAGATCGCCGTTGGTGCGCGCCATATACTCGCCGCCGACAGTGGGCCGCCGGAACTCGCCGCCGAAGCTCAGCGTGTTCGATCCCGTGGCGTGGATCACGGTGTTCGAGACGGACATCTGCCGCTGCCAGTCGAAGAAGTCCCAGGCGTTGCCGATCCCGGATGTGGAGCGCTGTGTGTCGATGTCGACAGTGGGCATGAGCGATGCGAGCCCGCGCACGGCGCCCTCGAGCGGATTGAAGATACCGAGGCTCGAGTTGGTGATGTCGCGATACTTGGAGATGCGGGTGTTCTGCAGATCGAAGAAGCCGCCGCGTAGTTCGTTCACCCAGCCCGGCCCAAAGGTGTGGATGTCGGAGAGCGAAGCGACATAGCCCGGAGTGAGGCCGCGCGTGGGCGACGGCGACGAGTTCGCCCAGGGAAACGCTTCTTCCACGAATTGTTTGCTCTTCACGTAGGAGAGCCGAAGGCGGTTGCTCGTGTGGAAGCTATGCTCCACCGACGCGACGCCAGACCAGGATTCGAACTGCGTGGGGAACGAGTTCACCAGTTCGAGCTCGCGGCCGAAGATTCCCTTGCCCGGTAACACGCGCGACCCCGGGCGCACGCTGGGAAGCAGGAAGCTGCCGTTCCGTTTCTGATTGAGGATGTTGATGGCCACCGGGTGGATGTCCTTCGCGGTGAGTGTCCGGAAGGCAACCGATCCCGGAGTGGTACTCGCGAAGAACTTGCGCTCGAGGAACGGAATCTGCTCGGCGGGGAAGGTACGGATTCGGGTGAGAATGTTTTGGGCGAAGGTGGGGTCATCGGCGACGCCTTCGCGGATGTAGCGATTGGCCACTTCGGCCATCGTTTCCCGCGTGCGGACATCGCCAAGGCCCGAGGGGATCCCGGTGTAGACCGTGGCGCGATTCGCGTAGCCGGAGAGAAAGTACGTGTAGGCAAGCGATCCGAAGAAGAACGTGCGGTCTTTGCCGTTGTAGACGCCGGGGATGATGACGGGTCCGCCGATGGTTCCGCCGTTTTCGCTGCGGCGGAAATTCGGCCGGCCTTGCGCGGCGCGATTGCGGAAGAACTCGTTGGCGTTGAACTTCTCGTTCTGCAGAAAGCCGAAGAGGCTGCCGTGGAAACCGTTGGTTCCGATTTTGGTGCCGATCTGGAGATTGGCGCCGCCGTTGCGGCCGGTGCGCGCGGAATAAAGCGCGGTCTGCATCTCCACCACGTCGAGCGCATCGAGAGGCAGGTTGATGTTGTTGCCCAAGCTGCCGTTGCCGTTCATCATGTTGGTGGCGTCGACGCCATTGATCATGAGTGCGTTGTTGGTGGGGCGCGCTCCATTGACCGAAGGATTGAGTGACTGGGTGGCGTCGTCGCCCTGGCTCCCCGGCGAAGTGGCCAAGTTCATGCCGCGTCCGGTGCGGTCCGGCAAGGGAGCCGACACGCCCGCTTCGGCGACAATCAGGTGCGTATAGTTTCGAGAAGAGGTAGGGATCGTGGTCAGCTCTTTGGTGGTGAGCGTAGCGCTGAGCGTGGGCTGCGTGGTTTGCAGAGCGACGGCGGACTCGGAGACTTGGACGGCGGTGGAGACGCTTCCGGCTACGAGCTTCACGGCAATCTGGGCGGACTGTCCGGCCCGCAGATCGAGTGGCTGGTCAGAAGAATTGAATCCCGCCAAGCTGACCCGGACTCGATACTGGCCCGTGGGCACGGCGGCGAACCGCAGAGCTCCGTCGTCCCCGGTGACGCCGGTTTTTCGCGCGGCTCGATCCTGACTCCACAACTCCACCGAGGCTCGTGGGACGGCGGCGCCGGTCTGGTCAGTCACCGCTACTTCGACGTCTCCGGTTTGAGCGAACGAGTTCACCACAAGAATAAAGATCGCAAGATAGAGTTGCTTCATGAGAAGTACCCTACCAATGGGATGTTGAATTCGAATGTTGAGCCGGTTGCGAATCTGTCGCTAGAAAGAGAAGCGAGCGGCCAACTGGAACTGGCGTTGGTTTTCGGCGGCGGTGACGCTTCGAAACGATGCATTGGGGCTCGGGCTCAAGCCCCAGACGCGATTGACGGCGGTGGGATTGAGACGGTTCGAAGTATTGAAGGTCTCGCCGATTATCTCGACGTTGTAGCGCTCGCGCAGCCGGATGTTTCGCGTCAGGCGCAGATCGAGCGTGACGTATCCGGGCAGCTTGAAGTCGTTGTAGCGGATCCCTACCGGGCGATCGTTGATGACGGTGTCGCCGTTGTCATCGCGACCCGTGGTGGCATTGAACGCGTAGCCTTGGCTGGCGATGGTGCGCGACGAGAGCTGCCAGCCATTGACGAGCCTCTGCATCGTGTCGTTCAGCCGCGAGAACTTCACGTCCCACACCGCGGTCAGCGAGAAGCGGTTGCGCATGTCGAAATCGCCAGGGCCGCGATCGCGCGAGACATCCAGCGGATCAGAGCCCGAAGTGAAGATTCCGAAGCCCGTGAAGTCATCGGCGAACGCGACACCCTTGGTAGTCGACAGGTGGTGGCTGGCCTGCAGGTAGAAGCCTTTCGAGAATCGCTTGGTGAGCACCGCGACTATGCCGTGGTAATTCTGGAATCCGGCGGAGCGGGATTCGAAGATGTTCCCGTAACCCGGGTTCGGGCGCGGAGAGGTGGAGTATCGCGGCCGGCCATCGGCGAGCGCTCCCGCCGCTGTGAGGTTCGTGTTGATGGAGTAAGGAAGATTCCGGCTCCGAGTTCCCTGGTAAGTCAGCGAGACCGCCCAGTCATGCGTGAGTTCGCGCTCCGCGGTTGCAAAGTAGTTGAACACCTTGACGTCGTCGAACTTCGGCGCCACCACGCGAACGTCAGACAGCACGCGAGCTCCTGGAATCACAGGCACGCGGCCGCGAGTGAACGCGGGGGCGCCTGGATCGGCGGGCGCGACGTTGATGTTGATCACCGCGATCCCGTTGCCGCGCAGGAAGGTGTTGAAGGTCTGAGCCACGGTGGTGTTGTAGTAGAGCCCGCCTCCGCCGCGAATGACGGTCTTGCCGTCGCCGATCGGATCATAGGCGAGGGCAACGCGAGGAGCGGCGTTGTTGTAGTCCTGCGGGATGACGCCGGTGGCGGGGATCGCTGGATTCAGGTTGCCCTTCGGCCGCAGGAACAACTCGTACCGGAGCCCTGCGCTGAGCTTGAGCTTTTGTGTGAGCCGGATATCGTCCTGCGCGTAGTAGCCCTGATTGAACACTCGCGCCTCGAAGAATTCCTCGCCAACGGAGCGCGTGAAGCGCGAGTAGCTATAGGGCAAGCCCGTCACTGGATCGGTGGTTCCGCGCTCGGCTCCCAGAAACTGGTCGAGCGGCGAGACTGCGCCGCGGCGGCCTTGCGAATCCGCGGGCAGACCGGTGAACTGGAAGCTGCCGTTCACGTTGGTGGTGCGCTCGCGGAACCAGGCCGGCAGAATGTCCGTGCCGAGTTTGACGCTGTGCTTGCCACGGTTCCACATCAGGTTGTAAATCACCTGAAATCCGCGCTCGCGCGTAACGCGCGTTCCGTTCGAGTTCCCGTTGAACTGGCCGATGCCACTCACGTTGATGTTGGGAGCGAACTCATTCACCACTCCGTTGCTGATGGGGCGGCGGGCGAATAGAAAGCGGATCTCGCTCACCAGCGCGGCATTGTGCACCGTGATGTTCTGCGCCGTGAACGAGAACGGAGCTTCGTCGAAGCGCGAAAGATTCTCGAACGATTGCTGCCCGTTGCCGAGCGGAGACTCGCGGTCATGGTAGTAGTTGAATCGCCCCGAGAAGCGGTTCTTCGCGGAGAGTTGCGCATCGGATCGTGCGGTCACCGTGTGAGCGCGGAAGGTTTGCGTGATCGCGCCGATGCTGGTTTGGGGGATCTTCAGTTGGTCCGCCTGTTGCGGTGTGATGGTGAGCACACCCGGAAGGTCCTGCTGCCAGCGCTCGTAGCTCCCGAAGAAGAAGGCGCGGTCTCGCTTGATGGGGCCCGCGATGGTCCCGCCGTAGTTGTAGCGCGAGAACTCCGGAGTGGGAGCGCCGGGCGCCAGAAGAAAGGGCCGCGCGCTCAATTGCTTCTGGCGCGTGAAGAGATAGCCGGAGCCGTGAAGATCGTTGGTGCCGGAGCGGGTAAACGCGTTTTGCAGGCCGCCGGCCACACGCCCGAACTCCGCGGAGAAGTTGGTGACGGTCTGGAACTCCGCGATCGCCTCCTGACTGATCACCAGATTTCGCGCGCCTCCTTGCAGTTGGTTCGAGACGCCGTCGACGTTCATTTGGCGAAGGCCCACGCCGCCGTACGTGGTGGTGGGTGTTCCAGTGCCGGATCCGCCGGTGGAGATCGGCCGTGCATTCACGCCCGGCTGCACCACGAAGAAATCGAGGATGCTGCGGCCCACGGTCGGCAGGCTGCGCACGGCGCGCTCCTCATAGGTATTGCTGACGACGGTGCGGCCGGGCTCCACGGCGGGGATCGCTTCGGTCACCGTCATCGTGGTGGCCACCGTTTCCGGGACCAACGCGATCTCGACAGTAACCGTCTGGCCTGCCTTGGCCTCCACGTTCTCGCGCGTTACTTTCGCGAATCCGGCAGCCGTAGCCGTGAGTTCATAGCGGCCTGGTGGAATAAGCGGAAACGCGTACCTGCCGGACGCGTCACACTGAGTCTCCCGCTCGATGCCAGTTGCGACATTGCGGGCGCGAACCGAAGCTCCTGGAACGGAGACGCGATCGCGAGATAGAACATAGCCCTCGAGCAACGCATCGATTGCTTGTCCTTGAGGGAAAGAGGGCACGCTTGCGGACAGCGCCAGCAGAACGGCCGCGAAAACCCGAGCAAGACTCATTTGCTCAGACTAAGCGCGTGCAGTTTGAACTGAATGAACGCTCGGCTGCAGTCCGATAAAGATCGGCGGAGCGATCAGAAGATCAGCCGGACTCCGAGTTGCCCCTGGCGTGGACCGCCGAACCGGTCCGTTCCCGGAGCGAACGTTGGAATCACGGCCGTATTGTTCGAGTAGTTGAATCCGGTGAAGGGATTCTTGGTTGCCGTGGGCGACCCGAATGTGGTCTCACCATCGCCATTGAAGGTCTTGTTGGTGGAGCGTGTCAGATTGAACACTTCCGCGGAGAATTCGAGCCGCGCCCGGTCTCCCAGTTGGAAGCGCTTCAGCAAGCGGACGTCCCAGTCGAAGAAGCCCGGTTGGCGGAAGGCGTCGCGGGCGGCCAGTTGCCCGTTGATCACGGGCCGGTCATTGACGGTGTTGCCATCATTCTGGTTGTCCGCGCCCACCACCGGCTTCACCGGAATCCCGGTTCGGGCGAACAAGAGCGTGCTCACCGTGAATCCACGGCCGAGATCGTAAAGGGCGTTGAAGTTGCCGCTGTGGCGGATGTCGTTCTTCGCATACGCAGCATCGCGCTTCAGATTGAAGGTATCCAGGGCAGGTTGACGATTGAAGTCGCGCTCGTTCGTATCGTCGTCTTTGTTGGTGGCGTAAGTGTAGTTGGCGGTGAATTGCAGGCGCCGGTTCATGCGATGCTGCACGGTGAAGGCGAGGCCATTGTAGGCCGAGTGCGCCACCGATGAGTTCACGTTGATTTGTCCGAGCGTCGCGTCCGGACGGGCTACGCGCGCCGCGGAGTAGGCGATCGGGGCACCAGTCGAACTGGTGAAGATCGGCTGGCCAGTTGCTTCGTTGTAGCCCGTTGCCGGTACGAGCTTCCCGGCGCTGTCGAACGTAGGATAGACCGGGAGCCCATTGGGGAGCGTTGTGCTCGGGAAGAGATTGCGGTCGAGGCGGCGCTGCAGATTCCAGGTGGAGTTCCGCGTGAAGCTCACGGCAACTTTGGTGTGGGCGGTGATTTTCTGTTCGAACGCGGCGCTCATCTGGCCGGACCGGGGATTGCGGAAAGCGGGATCGAATGCGTAGATGCTGTTGATCGGCGTGCGCACTCCGGCTGGCAAAGCATCGATGCGATTCGGAACCTTCAGATAACGCAGGACGCTCGAGTCCGTGCTCGTGTCGAGCACCAGCGTGTTGAGTCCGTTGTCGGTGAACACGCGCTGCATCAGGTAGGCAGGCGTGCGGGCATCGTAGAGTCCGGCGGAAAGACGGATGACGGTGGTGTCTTTGCCGGCCACATTCCAGGCAATGCCGAGCCGCGGCTGCGCCATCTTCAGATCGTTCGGGATGCGCCCGGTGAGCACGGGATAGGCGGGATTCGGGTTGGTGGGCTGCGGATTGAGTTGGAAGTCCCAGCGCAGGCCCGCGGAAATCGTCAGATCGCGCCGCAGCTTGATCGTGTCATTGAGGAACCATGCGTGATCCTGCTGCGAAGCTTCGTAGAGCCCCTGCGTCCCGTTGGCGGCGATCGATTGCTGATAGCGGTTGATTTTGGAGTTGTCGCCGGCCACGGCCGCCAGGTAGTCGGAGAGCGTGCGGAAGGTGTAGACGCCGCCGTAGTTGGTCTCGCGCTGTTGGCGCTGCGGCGAGAAGTTGAGGTCGAAGCCCGCCTTCACGGTGTGGCGGCCGCGTGTCCACGTCAGGTTGTCGATCACTTCGGCGCGGGTGGCTTCATATATATATGTTCCGTTCTTGCTTCCGCCTAGAGTGCCCAGGTCATTGATGGTCACCTCCGCGAGCCGGCTGTTCGGAACCTGTTGGCGATTGTCGTAGGCATACTGCGCGCGGATCTCATTGACGACGGAGGGAGAAACGACGGTGGTCACGCCGCCCTTCACGCCTTGGCTGGCACGGTCGAGGATCGTGTTATTCGTGGAAGCCGCATTGGTCTGTCCGCTGACTCCACCGAAGTTGAGTCCATACTGCGCGGCGTAGGTGTACTGGAAATTGACGGTGTTCGATTGGCTGAGATTGTAGTCGAGCCGGCCGAAGGCGACGAGTGGATTGTTCTTCTGGTTGAACGAGCCTTGTTGACTGAGGATCTCCTGCGGAATCGCCACGTTTCCGGTGGGCGTGTTGAACTTCACGGTGTAGGGAATGGTGACCAGATTTTTTTCCACGGCGCCGAAGAAGAACAGCTTGTCCTTCCGGATCGCGCCGCCCATGGCGCCGCCGAACTGGTTCTGCGCGTTGCTGCTGCTGTCATTTCCATAGGCATCTTTCGAGGTCAGCGAGCCGTTGCGATTGGCGAAGAACGTCTCGCCGTGGAGGGTGTTGCTGCCTGACCGCGTGACTACGTTTACATAGCCCGAATTGGTGCGGCCCACTTCGGCCGAGACGCCACTGGCCACCACCTGGAACTCGCGCACGGCCAGTTGCGGGAAGAAGTAGGCGGATTCATTCGGTCCGCCGCCGCGTTGGCCACCTTGGAGCGAATCGTTGAAGTCGACGCCATCCACGGAGATGTTGGCGTTGATCGAACGCTGTCCGTTCACCACCAGGCCGTAGCGATTTCCCTCCTGCATCACGTTCGGCGTAAGTTGGACGAACTCGACAAAGTTGCGTCCGCGAATCGGCAATTCGCGAATAGATCGCTCGTTGATCGAGACGCTGTTGTGCGTATCGTCCAGGCTCACGATTTGCGGTGCGGACTCGACGTTGATCGTAGTGTTAGCCGCTGCCAATTCCAGAGTCACTCCAGCGGACGTGGTTTCACCCACGCGCACCTGAAGCGCTGTCACGTGCTTGGTCGCGAACCCCGGCGCAGCGGCGTCGAGTTCGTATGTTCCCACGGGAAGGGCCACCGCCGAAAACCGGCCCTCGGCATCGCTCAGGAGCTTTCGGACCAAACCCGTGTCGGGCGAACGAAGCGTCAGGTTTGCATTCGAAATGGACTGACCCGAGGGATCGTTTACGAAGCCTTGGATCCGCCCTTGGCCGGATCCGGACTGGCTCGACGCAACGGCGGCGCTCAACCCCAGAAGGAATACTGTTCGCATCATGATCTTCCCATGGTCCGACGGCAATGTTAATGGAACATATTCGTTATGTGACAATTCGGCAAATAACCCTATCGCCTCCATTCATCCAAAATTCACGTGCGAGCAATGCAACAGACACAATGCCGCGATATCGTCGCACTTTAGTCGTCGTGGCCAACCCTGGGTGAGAAGGCCCGACTGCAAGTTCGACCCTACCGCGAGGCCTCTCATAATTGAAGCTCACCAACCTTTTGTGGCTGCCGCTGGCTCTGTCAGTCCCAGCGCTTTCTCAGGCTCAGACCGGCACGGTCGCTGGCGGCGTGTACGATGCCCAGACGGGCCGGCCAGTCGCCGGAGTCGCCTTTGCCATCAACGGCCAAAGCTCGACTCAGCAAATCACGGGCGCTGACGGGCGCTTCAGCGTCGCAGTTCCGCCCGGCAAGTACGTCATCAAGTTCACCGCGAACGACTACGCCGATTTCGAAGTCACCGACATCGATGTCGTGGCCGGCCAAGTGGCGGAAGCAAGCGCGGTGATCACCGCCAAGACCGCTGTCACGACGGTAGAGGTAGTGGAACGAGCCACCGCGATCGGAGCCACGGCCGACGCGATGCTGCAGGAGCGCAAGCTCTCCGCGGTAGTGAGCGACGGCCTCAGCCGGCAGGAACTGGCAAGCGGAACCAGCTCCGACGCGGCGGGAGCGCTGGAAAAGGTGACCGGTGTCAGCGTGGTGGGCGACGGCTTCGTGTTTGTGCGCGGGCTGGGCGAGCGCTACAGCGCCACGCAACTCAATGGCGCCGTGATCCCCACCACGGAGCCGGAGAAACGTGTGGTGCCACTCGATCTGTTTCCCGCGGGGTTGATCGAGAATATCAAGATCTCGAAGACCTACTCGCCGGATTTGCCCGCCGAATTCGCGGGTGGGCTGGTGCAACTGCAGACGGTCGACTTTCCCACCGCCCGGATCTTCAGCGTTTCGATGAAGAGCGGCTTCAATACCGCCACGACATTCGATCGATTCCTGAACTATCCCGGCGGCTCATTCGACTTCTTCGGCTTCGACGACGGAGTTCGCTCCCTCCCCGCGTCGATACCGGCCGATCGCCGCTTGTTCCCAGGCGCGTTCTCACAAACGGAACTGCAGAATTTCGGCCGTGCCTTCTCGAACGTTTGGGAGCCCACGGCCACCGGCTCGATGCGGCCCGCCTTCGACTGGTCAGCGGTGGCTGGCGGTACGTTCGGACGCTTCGGCTTGGTGGGAGCGCTGAGCTTCGGCAACAAGCCGCAGTATCAGAGGGAGTACCAGCGGTTCATTCGCCAAGGCGCGGGTGCGCCGATCATCTTCACCGACTACCCGGATTTTCGCGAGTACAACCAACAGGCCCGCCTCGGGGGCGTGTTCAACGTGGCCGTTCGCCTCACCCCGAGCCAGAGCCTTCGGTTCCGCAACACTCTCACGCGGGACGCCGAGAAGTCGGCGCGTGAGTTCGGAGGGCGCGATGGCGGCCTCGACACCGTGATTCAGGCGCAGCGCTTGCGCTTCATCGAACGATCGCTGCTTTCCACTGGCGTGGAAGGCGACCACTCCTTCCAGTCGCTGCGAAACAGCCTCATCCACTGGCAGTTCACATATTCCAACTCGGGCCGCAACGAACCGGATCTACGCGAAGTGATTCGCGGTCAACTACCGGATGGGCGGTATGTCTTTTCGGCCCTCGGCTCGTCTGGAATTCGTTTCTTCTCCGATCTGCACGATCGGATCTACGAGCCCCAGGCCGACTACAGCCTACCGTTTTTCAAGAGTGGGATCTCGGGTCTTTGGAAGACCGGATTCCGGGTGACGGCGCGCCGGCGCGACTTCCAGGCTCGGCGCTTCCGCTACATTCCGCAGCGAACTTCGACGCTGAATCTCTTCGCCGGGAGCAATGAGTTGTTCGGCGCAGCCAACATCCGGCCCGACGGATTCCAGATCATCGAGTTCACCCGCGGCACTGACCGGTACGACGCGAGCATGAACATCTTCGCCGGCTACTCGATGGTGGACTTGGCTCTGGGCCCCAAGTGGCGCGTGGTGGGCGGCATCCGCGTGGAAGACGCCGATCAGATCGTGACCACGATCGACAATCTGGTTCCCGGGCAGAAGCCCGTGGTGGCGGCCCTCGGCAACCGCGATCCGATCCCTTCGATCAACGTGATCCGCGCGCTCTCGGCCAAGACGAATCTGCGCTTCTCCTTCAGCCGAACGCTTTCGCGCCCGGACTTTCGTGAGCTCTCTCCTTTCGATTTCAGCAACACGCTCGGCGGCTTCGTGACGCAGGGCAATCCGAATCTGAAACGCGCCGCGATCAACAACTATGACGCCCGCTGGGAGACGTTCGCGGGAGGCAATCAAGTGATCGCCGCCAGCTTCTTCGTCAAGACGTTCGCCAATCCGATCGAGCAGACGATTCTTCCGTCGAACGACCTGCGGCAGAGCTTCGTGAACGCCAAGGGCGCGCGCAACTTCGGATTCGAACTCGAGTTTCGGCGGAACCTCAAATTCCTTTCGCCCCGGATGCGCGACTTCTCGATCTCGTCGAACTTCACCTTCGTCGACTCGAACATCGAGATCAACCCCGCCGACGCGGCACTGCTGACGTCGCGCAACCGCCCGTTGCTCGGGCAATCGCGCTACATCGGCAACGCGATTCTCGAGTGGTTGAAGCCGGCTTGGAGGAGCAGTTCGCGCTTCTACGTCAACCGCGTCTCGCGCCGCGTAACCGACGTGGGGACGTTCGGAGTACCCGACATCTACCAGGAAGGGAACACTTCGGTCGATTTCGTCTACCAGTACACCTTCGACGAGAAGGCCAAATGGACGATGCGCTTCGAGGCGGAGAACCTCACTGACAACAAATTCCGCTGGACGCAAGGGGTCTTTGACCAGCGCGGATACCAGCTCGGACGGACGTTCCAGGTTGGCCTGACGTATTCGATCTTCTAACGGACCCACACTCGCACACTCGATCTCTCGAAAGGAGAAACATGCGTTACCTACCACTATTCGCAGCCGCGCTCGCTGCCACGCCGCTGATCGCGTCTCCAGTTGCCGGCAAGGCCGTCAGTCAGGAGGAGGCTCAACGGCTGGCATCGATGATCGGGGAACAACGCCCCGCGGCATCGATGTACATCTGGAGTGACAAGTACACCTACAAGCCCGGAGAAAAGCTGACGCTTCGCTGGACCGTGAAGCCGAACGATGACTCGTATGCCTATACGGTCGTCGCGTTCCGGCAGAATAACCAAAACGGCAAGAGATTTTATCTGCCCGCGGGCACCGAGAAGGCCACCGACGTCACAGGCAAAACCGTCATAGACGGCTTCCAAGCGACGCAGCTCACCGCGGCTACCAAGGCAGTGCTGATTCAGGACGCCACTATCCCTGATGAACCCGGAATGCACACCTTCGTGGTGCAACTCCGCGATTTCAAGGGATCTCGCGTGCTCAAGGCCGCCTACATGAAGATCGGCGTAGTCAAGGACACCGTCACGCTCACTGGCGACATCACCACGAACCGGTTGCTCACCAATGACACGTTGTGGAACCTGCGCGGCGTGGTCGCCGTGAAGAACAATGCCACGCTCACGGTGGAACCCGGCACGTTCATCATGGGCCTGCCTGGCAGCCAACCGCCTTCGGTGCTCGTGATCACGCGCGGGTCCAAGCTGGTTGCGCTCGGCACCAAGGCACGCCCGATCGTGATGACCAGTTCCCAGCCATTCGGAAAGCGCACGCGAGGCGACTGGGGCGGCATGCTGATGCTCGGCAAGGCCCCGGTCAACGTGGGAGCCAACGTGGTTGCTGGCTCCACCAACCAAGCCGGTGAATTTTTCGTGGAAGGCTTGCCCGCTGGCCCCGACTTCCTCTATGGCGGCAACGATCCCGACGATAGCTGCGGCTACATGAGCTACCTGCGGATCGAGTACGCCGGCTCGATTCTTTCGCCGGGCAACGAGACCAACTCCTTCACCTTCGCCGGCTGCGGCAAGGGTACGCAGGCTCATCACCTGCAAGCGATTTACGGCCTGGATGACTCCTTCGAGTGGTTCGGCGGCACAATGGACGCCAAGTATCTGGTCGGCGGCCTGGGGGCCGATGACTATGTGGACTACCAACTCGGTTGGACCGGCCGCGCTCAGTTCGGCCTCTTCTACCAGAGCCCCGACGCGAACGGCAATCGCGGCATCGAAGGCGACAACAGCGAGTACAATAACGCCGCGCTTCCGTACTCGAATCCGACCTTGTTCAACATGACGTTCGTCGGCAGCGGCGTCCCTGGTTTCGACGAAGCCAATGCGCCGGGCATCTTCGTGCGTCGCGGCAGCAGAGGCTCTATCAACAATATGGTGGTCACCAACTTCTACAGCCCTGGAGTCGATGTCGCCGACGCGAACACCCAGGCTCAGGCCGATCAAGGCAACCTCACGATGAACGGAATTTTGCTTTGGAACAACGGACTGGGGGCCAATCCCAAAGCTCCGAACACGGTCCGGGGCCAGTCTGCTTCCGGATACACGGCGGATTTTGCCGACGGCGCCAAGGGTCCCTCGGGCAATCCCTCCGGCAAGAACTTCCTGTCTGAGGATCCGATGTTGAATCGTCCGCTCGACTGGAACGATCCGGACTTCGTGGGCCGCTTCGGATCGCCTGTCTTCCGTGCCGGATTCGTCGCGCCGCCCGACGACGGGTTCTTCGATACGGTGAATTTCATCGGCGGGATCGGCGATGACGACTGGACCGAAGAGTGGACCAGCTTCCTCAACGATCCTGACATCCAGTAGCGGAGCGTGTCGATGAAGGGCAAGATCCTGGTGGTGGAGGACGATCCCGATGTCCGGCTGTTGCTGCGTTACAACCTCGAGCGTGAAGGCTTCGAGGTGGTTTCCTCGGAGACGGGCGCCGATGCGGTCGACCTATGCTTGACGCAGAATCCAGACGTGGTCTTGCTCGACATCGTGTTACCCGCAGGGGATGGAATCGAAATTTGCAGACAAATTCGACACAATCCCCTGCTCTACAAACTTCCCGTCATCTTTCTCTCCGCCAAGGCCGAGGAAGCCGACCGTGTTCTGGGCCTCGAGGTCGGCGGAACGGACTACGTAGTGAAGCCGTTCTTCGTGCGGGAGTTGCTGGCGCGCATCAAGAAGCAGTTGGCGCGCGATCATCTCCAGATGGTGCCCGGAAACGGGGACTTTCACATCGACCGTGGCGGGCGCTGCGCACGCTCGGGACGGGCTTTGGTGGAACTTTCGGCCACCGAATTCCGGCTGCTCGATTTCTTCGTTTCGCATCCGGGCGTGGTTTTTTCCCGCCAGGAGTTACTCGTCCATGCCTGGCAGGGAAATACTGGCGTAACTGAACGTACCGTCGACGTGTACGTACTGAGGCTACGGCAGAGGCTCGAGGGAGTGCGGGGAGGCGGCTCCATTCGATCCGTTCGTGGCATGGGATACCGGTTCGATCCGGACGAACCGGGAGCATCCCGATAGTGCCGTACCGGGTGGGCTTCGCGCATGCCGCGGTGTTCACGGCGCCCGGTGCGCCGTTGCGGATCGAGCGGCTGCCCATTCCCGGCCTCGCGCCGGGCGACGTCATCGTCCGGATCCGCTGCGCCACGATCTGCGGCAGCGACCTCCACAGCGTCATGGGCCGCCGCAAGACGCTGTCCCCGGCTGTTCTCGGGCATGAAATGACCGGCGAGATTGCCGAGATGCACCCCGCAGGGGCGTATGATTTGCGCGGCAACCGGCTTTCGCTGGGTGATCGCGTGACCTGGTCGATGCTATGGACCTGCGGCGGATGCTACTACTGCTCGCTCGGCTTGTCCGCGCACTGTGAGCGTCTGCGCAAGTTCGGACACGAAGCGATGGGGCATGGCATGGACTTGTTCGGCGGCTTCGCCGAATACTGTTGGCTTCCGGCGGGAACCGCCATCGCTCGAGTGCCGGAAAACCTATCCGATCTCGCCGCGGCTCCCGCCAACTGCGCCACGGCAACCGTGGCCGCCGTAGTCCGCGCGGCGGGCAGTTTGCGGCGAGCCAACGTGATCGTGTGCGGAGCGGGAATGCTCGGCCTGACGGCCTGCGCCATGGCTTCGTGGTTAGGAGCGAGGATGGTGATCGCAATCGAGCCCGTTGGGGCTCGGAGAGAGCAGGCAGGCGAGTTCGGCGCCTCGCTCCTGTTGGATCCGGCGCAGGGAGCAGGCGACCTACTTTCGCGAGTGGCCGCTTCCACATCCGGCCGTGGCGCCGATATCGCCCTCGAGTTCTCCGGTTCGGCGGATGCCTGCGAATCGCTCGTTGCGCTGCTCCGCCCGGGTGGACATCTCGTAATGGCGGGCTCGGTGTTTCCCTCCCGGCCGTGTTCGTTCGATCCGGAACAAATCGTCCGCCGCATGTTGCGGCTGACCGGAGTGTACAATTACCGTCCGGAAGATTTGTGCCGCGGATTGCAATTCTTGTCTGAAACGATCTCGAGCTTCCCGTTCAGCAGCTTGGTGGGCGCGACGTTCGCGCTCGGCGATATCGATCGCGCCATCGCCTTCGCCGAGACAGCCAAGCCTCCTCGAGTGGCGCTCGTGCCCGGGAAAGGATCCTCATGAGCATGAGCGTTCGCGCCGTAATCTTCGACATCTCCGGAACCACGATGGATTGGGGCAGCCGGGGACCTGTCGCCGCGTTCGTGGAATTGTTCGCTCGCAGCGGAGTGGCTATCACCGAAGCCGAGGCTCGCGCGCCAATGGGCTTGCACAAGCGAGATCACGTCTGGGCGATTCTCTCCGGCCCGGAGGTGAGCGAGCGCTGGCGGCAGGTGCATGGCTCCATACCTGGCAGCGAGACGCTAGACGATCTCTATTCCGGCTTCGGCGCTCTGCAAAAGGAAGTTCTGAAACGGCACTTGGATCTGCTTCCGGGAGTGGCGGAAGTGGCCGCACAATTGGCGGAGTGCGGCATTCGCATTGCTTCCACCACCGGATTCGAGACGGAGATGATGACGGACCTCATTCCGGCCGCGGCCGAACAGGGCTATCGGCCGGAGTTCTGGGTGTGCCCGGATCAGGTAGGCGGCGGCAGGCCCGCGCCGTGGATGATCCACCACGCAGCACGGCAACTCGGCCTGTATCCGCTTCGAACGTTCGTCAAAGTGGGCGATACTCCCGCCGACATCGCCGAGGCGCACAACGCCGGAACCTGGGCCGTATCGGTGATCAAGACTGGCAATGAGATCGGACTATCGCGCACCGATTGGGAAGCCTTGCCCGAGAGCGAGCAGGCTGCGCGCATCGGCGCCGCGCGCCAGAAGTTCCTTTCCCTCGGCGCGCACTACGCCATCGATTCCACCGCCGATCTGATGCCTGTCATCGAGTCCATCTCCCAACGCGTCGAAAAAGGAGAGCGCCCATGACGAGCGAAGCCGTAGTGGACGAGGTGTTCGGCTTGCTGCGCCGGTCAGGATCCGAAGAGTACTTCGGCGAAGCTGTTTCCAAGCTGGAACATGCAGTGCAATGCGCCTGGCATGCGCGGCATTCGGGTGCGGACGAGGAACTGGTGCTGGCGGCGCTGCTCCACGACGTGGGCCACCTGTTCGATGCAAAAGACACCGTGCGCGATTCGCGAGTGGGCGTAGTGAACCACGACGAAATCGGCGAACGCTGGCTGCTCGAACGAGGCTTTTCGACGAGGCTCGCGCGGCTGGTGGGCGGCCATGTCGACGCCAAGCGCTACCTCACCGCGACGAATCCCGCATACTTCGAGCGTCTCTCGCCCGCCAGCCGTGAGACGCTGGCGCTACAAGGCGGTCCGATGGATTCCGCCGATGCCGAGCGGTTCGCCACGCAGGCGGATATGCGCGACATGCTTCGCCTGCGGAGCTGGGACGAGATGGCAAAGGATCCGAACTGGACTGGCCCCGGACTCGAGACGTACCGCGAGATGATGGTACGCCACCTCGCGCGCTGAGTTCTACGCGATCGGGAAAAGCCACCGCGCCAAATCGACATTGGAGCGGAAGTAGTCCGCCGCGGGTGCACCCTTGGCGTTGTAGACGACGAGCGGGACGCTGGCTTCGGCTGATCCTCCGTGGCTGCGGTACTCGGGCGGCAGCGTCTCTGACTCGGTGTCGAGCCCGCCGAAGACCGTGCCCTGGTTGCCGAGCACAACCAATTCGCCGATGCGTGAGGGCATCGAGCGAAATCGCTTGGCCGCTTCGCCGCGCGTCATCACGCTCTCGATTCCGGCCAGCTTGCCGATTTCGCCCGCAACCCGATCGGCGTCTTTCGGAGACTTCAAGTAGACCCACGCCGTGCCGCCGAAGCCCCGGTGGTGTTTGAGGTACTTGTCCTGCTCGGCCGAGATCGCAGACCGGATCGGCACGCCGCGAGCCGCGCAGGCCTTTTCGAGGTCCCAGCAACGGTCTTTGTGGTGCATTCCGTGATCGGCCGTGAGCAGAATCGCCGCATCGGGCGCGGCCGAGGCCAACTCGCCGAACAGAGAGTCGAGCAGGGCCAGGTGCTTTTGCGACTCGGGCGCTTCTGGAGGCCACATATGCATCGGATAGTCAGTAGTGTGAACGTACAACACGCCGATGTGCGGCTGCTCACGCAGAATCTTGATGGCTGCCTTCAACAGCCAATGATTGATTTCCGGACTGTAGATGTGGGGCGCCACGCCCAACGGATCGGTCCACTCCCTGGAAGGGGCCTCGGCCGCAAGCACAATGCTGGCGCCTCTCGGAAGCAGGCTGACCGTCTTCTTCTTCGCCGAGAGCAGCGCCGACGTCACGCCCTTGGCCGCCGCTCGCTCGAACAGCGTAGGCCGCAGAACCAAGTCCGCGGTCTCCATGTAGAGTTCGCGGCCGCTCGCTTCATGGAGATAGAAGTTGGCTGTGATGCCGTGCTCTTCCGGCCACGATCCGCAACAGATACTCGCGTTGTTGGCGTTGGTGACGGAGGGCATCACGCCAGCCACGGTCTTGGCGATTCCCCTGGCGCGCCAAGATTCGAGCACGGGCATCCGGCTCTCTTTGATGTAGTCTGGCCCGAGGCCATCGGCCAAGAAGACGATGACTCTCTGCGGACGCTGCATGAGCAGCGCCGGTGCGGCAAGGAAGCTACGACGATTCATCTCGATTCCTCATCTTATCGAGGTGGCGATTACACGAGCATTACTTCTTCGGTCACTTCGTTCATGGAATTGTAATTCTCGTGTGTCAGTGTGTAAGCAGAGGTGCTGTGCCGATGTGCCGAACTCTATTGCGCCACGTCGTGGCAGCAGGTCTGTTGATTTCCGTCTTGGCGTGCGGGCGCAATGGCTCCCAGGTAGCTTTCGTCGTCAGGAACGCGGGGTCCGACACGGTGGTCAACGTCGCGCAAGCCTGGGCCGAGGAATATGCCAAGGTCCGGCCTACGGTCTCCGTCGAAGTGTCGGGCGGAGGCACGGCAACCGGGTTTGCAGCGTTGGTGGATGGTTCCGCCGATCTGGCCAACTGCAGCCGGCCCGCAACACGCGAAGAGATCGAGTCGGCTCGGCGTAAACGCGGCCTCACTCCCAAGGAGTGGATCGTCGGTTATGATGCGTTGGCCATCTACGTCCATCGTTCCAATCCCTTGGAAGAGATCAGCCTCGACGGGCTGGCGGAAATCTACGGCAGCAACGGTCGAATGCCGCTGTGGTCGTCGCTCGGCGTTCGGATTCCCGGCGCCGCCGACGAGATGATTTTGATCAGCAGGCAATCGAACTCCGGTACACACGAGTATTTCCGCCGGGCGATACTCGGTCCGGGCGAGGATTTGCGTCTCGGCACTCGTGACCTCAACGGATCGAAGGAAGTGGTGACTCTGGTCGCGAGCACGCCGGGTGCGATCGGCTACAGCGGGATGGGGTACGCAACATCGAGCGTCAAGATGCTCCGCGTTTCGAAAACCACGGGTGCCAAAGCCCATGCACCGAACAGCGCCAATGTCATCGCCCGCACCTATCCGATCACGCGGCCGTTGTTCGTCTATACGCTCGGTGATCCGCGCGGCGCAACGGCGGAATACCTCGCGTGGATCCTTTCGCCGGCCGGACAGCGCGTCGTCTCGCGCTCCGGCTACGTCCCGATGGGCAACGACGGCGTCTTGGGGAGGTTGCGTGGCGAATCGCGGCCTGTCGAGCCGTAGGCTCTGGAATCGCGCAGAGGAAACGGCTGCCGAAGCGTTGATTCGCATTTGCGGCGTGAGTGCGGTGGCGCTCGTTTTCGGCATCTTCTTCTTCGTATTTCGCGAAGGCGCCGGGCTCGTCGCCAGCGGACAGTTCGATTTGGCGTCCTTCGTCGCAGGTAGGGAGTGGCAGCCTGTTTCGGCCCGCACTCCGGCGTACGGCACTCTACCGTTGACCGCCGGAACGGTCAGCGTGACCCTGATGGCCATGCTGATCGCGGTTCCTTTCGGCCTGGGAAGCGCGATCTTCGTATCGGAGTTCTGCCCGCCGTTCTGGAAGGAGACGCTGAAGGTCCTGATCGAGTTCCTGGCGGCAATTCCGTCGGTGGTGTGGGGATTCGTGGCGGTGGCAGTGACCAGCCCGCTCATCGTTGCCGTGACCGGAGCGCCGATCGGACTGAATGTCCTCAACGGCGGGATCATCCTTGCCCTGATGAGCGTCCCCATCATCGCGTCCATCGGAGAAGACGCGCTGAAAGCGGTTCCCGATTCCTACCGCGAGGCGGCGGCCGCCATGGGCGCGACCCGGTGGCAAACCGTGCATCGCGTCCTGCTGCCCGCCGCGCGCCATGGGTTGTTGGCGGCTGTGCTCCTAGGCGTGGGCCGTGCAGTGGGGGAAACGATGGCTGTGTTGATGGCCACCGGCCACAGCGTGCGGTTTCCGTCGAGCTTGCTCGATTCCGTACGTACGCTCACGGCCACCATCGCGGCGGAGATGGGAGAGGCCGCGGTCGGCTCTCCGCATTATCAGGTGCTGTTCCTCGTCGGCACGCTCCTGTTCCTGATCACTTTCGCGGTCAATCTCACGGCGGAACTGGTGGTCCGCGGCATCCGGGGGCGAAGCTGATGTTCCGCGAAACGCCTTCGGTGCGCAGGAAACGCATGATGGACGCCGCCGCCCGCGCGGTCTTGCTCGCACTCACCGTGGCCATCCTGCTGCCTCTTGCGGGCATCGTCATTTTTCTCGCTGTCAAAGCCGCGCCTGTGCTTTCCATGAGGTTCATCCTTCAGCCGCCGGTCAACGGTATGCGTGCGGGCGGTATCTGGCCGGCGTTTCTCGGAACCATCTATCTCGTTGTAACCTCCCTGGCGCTCGCTGCGCCCGTCGGTGTCCTGGCGGCCGTGTACCTCAACGAGTACGCGCGCGACAATTGGCTCACGCGCGCGGTCAATCTCGCCGTAGTCAACCTCGCCGGGATCCCGAGCATCGTCCACGCGTTGTTCGGGATGGGGGCATTCGTCGCATTCGCCGGAATTGGCCGCTCGATCCTCGCAGCCTCGCTTACCCTCGCCGTGATGACCTTGCCCGTGATCATCGCCAGCGCCAAACAGGCGCTCGCATCGGTGCCCCGCTCGTTTCGAGAGGCTTGCTGGAACGTGGGGGCCACCCGGTGGCAGACAATCCGCTGCATCGTGTTGCCGAACTCAGTGAGCGGGATCCTCACCGGCGTGATCCTTCAGGTGTCGCGCACCGCAGGTGAGACGGCGCCGATCATGTTCACCGGCGCGGTTTTCTACAAGTCGGTGCCGGCGGGAGATCCGTTCGCGTACTCCCTGCTCGATCAGTGCATGGCGCTTTCCATGCACTTGTTTACGATCTCTACGCAAGTACCCGGCGTACCGGAAGGCATCGCCTACGCGACCGCAGTCGTGTTGCTCCTGAGCGTTCTGGCCGTGAATGCATTGGCGATCGCCGCTCGCGCTCGTCTCCGCACGAGGAAGAAGTGGTAGCCGGGCCACCCATCGAGGCTCGCGATCTCAGCGTGTGGTACGGCTCCAACCGGGTGCTGCACGAAGTTTCGTTCCGGGTTCCGGCCAATCGCATCTTTGCCATCATCGGGCCGGCGCAGTCGGGCAAGACGTCGCTCCTCCAGGTTCTCAATCGCACACTCGAATTCTCGCCTTCCGCGCGATGGTCCGGCTTGGCCATAGTGCAGGGTCAAGACGTGGCGCGCGTCAGGGATGTCTACGCGCTCCGCCGTTCGATCGGAACCGTAGCGCCGCTACCAGTGGGGCTGCCGCTTTCCGTTTTCGACAATGTGGCCTTTGCGCCCCGAATGGCCGGTATGAAACACGCGGACGATCTCGCCGGGCACGTCGAGCAGTGCCTGCGCCAAGCCGCTCTGTGGGACGAAGTGAAAGACCGGCTCCATCAACTCGGCACCAAGCTTTCCGGCGGACAACAACAACGGCTGGCCTTGGCCCGCGCTCTCTCTCACCAGCCAGGCATCCTTTGCCTCGATGAGTTCTCCATCGCCATCGATCCCGTCACCACGATGAAAATCGAGGATGCGTTGGTCGAACTCTCCTCCCGCATCACCATCGTGTTGGTGACCAACCTCGTTCAGCAAGCCAAGAGGATCGCTCACGAGACGATGTTCTTGCTCAATGGCCGCGTCGTAGAGGCTGGACCGACCGGGCGCCTCTTCTCCGAATCACCGGAGAGCCGCCAAACCTACGACTATGTGCGCGGAGTCTTCGGATGACCGTGGGCACGGCAATCGAAGCCAGAAATGTCAGTCTTTGGTATGGATCGTTCCAGGCATTGAGGAACGTGACCCTCGATATCCGCGCGGGAGGCATCACCGGGCTGATCGGCCCTTCCGGATGCGGAAAGTCGACCTTGCTCCGCTGCTTCAACCGGATGAACGAGCGCTCCGGCAATGCTCGTGTGGAGGGGTCGATTCGCATCCATGGCTACGACATTCACGCTCCGGAGGTTTCGCTCATAGAGCTTCGCAAAGCCGTAGGGATGGTGTTCCAGCGCCCGAACCCTCTCCCGATATCGGTCTACGAGAATGTCCTGTTCGGGATTCGAATTCACACGCAGGCCGGCCGTTCCGAGTGCGACGCAATGGTGGAGCAGGCGCTGCGCGACGTCGACTTGTGGGGCTCGGTCCGCGACAGGCTGCGCAGTCCGGCAATCTCGCTGCCGCTCGAGCAGCAGCAGAAACTCTGCATCGCCCGGCTCCTTCCCCTGAAGCCGAGCGTGATTCTCATGGACGAGCCGTGCTCGGCGCTCGATGCCGCCGGAACTCGTGCCGTCGAAGAATTGATGTCGCGAATGGCCGGCGCCTATACGATCGTGATCGTCACACACAACATGGCGCAAGCTCGCCGGGTGAGCGAGGAGTGTGTCTTCATGCTCGGCGGCGAAGTGGTGGAGCATGGTCCAACGAAGCGAGTCTTCGAGCAGCCGGCCGAAGAGCGAACCCTGCTATACGTCTCCGGCCGTTATGCCTGAATGCGTTTCCACGTATCGGCCGCAAGCCCGAACGAGAGCGTCATGCCGGCGCCACCCAAAGCCGTGACCACAGTCACTCCGGGCGCCGGATGGAATCGCACAAACGGCTTCTCGGGATGCTTCGCGTACACGCCGTACCAACGCTGCGAGATCGTTTCCACCGGCAGACGCAGGAACGTGCGCAAATAGCCGAGAATGGCCCGGTCGATCTCTTCGCGATTGAAGATGTCGACATGGTTGCCGTATTCGTGCGAGTCGCCGATGGTCACTTCCCGTTCCGGCGTCTGCGATGCCATCACGTGAATCTCCCAACGGTCGAGTTCCGGCATCTCCGCGGCCACGCGCCGCCGGAACGCCTCGAGCGACGAGCATATGCGAAACGAGGGATAGAAGCGCAGCGTCAGTCCTCCGGCGATCGCGGGCCCGAGCGTCCAGCCCTCGGGCTGCGGAGCCGTACGCATCATTTGCAGCTTGCAGCGAACGATGCCAGAATCGCGAAACAAATCCGGATAGAGTGTCTCGAAATCGTCGCCGGAACAGACGATCACTTGGTCCACTTCCCAGGCTTCCCCGGATGTCTCCACCTTCGGCAGTTCGATCGACCGCACGGCTTGGCCGAATCGCAAGATGACGCCGAAACGCTCTGCGAGAAACTCCGGCAACCGCGCCACAGTTCGGCGCGGATCCACGGTGAGCTCGGTGGAACTCCACAGTGCACCGCGAAGCCCGGATTGGACCACTCCCGGTGAGTGCCGGATCACTTCTTCCGGACCGATCCAGGAACAGGCGTAGCCGAGGTCCGGTCCCAGGGCGGCGAACTCTTCGCATACTGCTTGCTCGTCGCCACGATAGGCGAGGTGGAGCGAGCCCGTCTCGAAGTAGGGGAGCCCGGAACCGCGAAGCATCTCGAGCCAGATGCCGCGGCTGGCAAGCGCCATTTCCAACCGGACGCCGTGCGGTTGACCGACAGGCCAAATCAAACCGAAGTTGCGGATCGAGGCCCCGGAACTGCGCGGGTTTCGTTCGAACAGCACCACGCGTTTGCCGGCGGAGGCCGCCATGTAGGCGTGGGCAAGCCCGGCAATGCCAGCTCCGACAATCGCGACGTCGGCCGTGAGACTCATCGCCCCATCGCCCCGGTCCGTGAAGTCCACACGTTGAAAACGCGGCACTGCGTCGCCAGCGAAGCAGCTCCGAGAAATGCCGCGATGCTCAACGACGCGAACAGAGCTTCCCATCCGAACCGGCTCGAGACCAGCGCCACCAAGTACGGGGACAATACTTGTCCTACTGATCCCACTCCGTTCACGAATCCCGCCGCTCGCGCGGTTGTGCCGGGCAGCGCGGCTTCCTGAGTGCCCACGCCCGCCATCAGCGTGTCCGGACCGAATGTAAAAGCTCCGATGAGCGCGATGCCTGCGAGGTTGCTCTCGAGTCCAGCGCTGCTCAACTTCGGATAGAGCAGACAGAGCGCGGCGAGGACGGCCATCATCGCCGACGCAACGGGGATCCGCGAGCCTCGCGTCACGTGTTCGGAAGCGTAGCCGGCCATCAGGACGCCACCGAATCCCACCAGTTCGAATGCGGACGAGGCGTAGCCCGCCTGGACTGGGCTGTAGTTCAGATGCTCCGTCATGTAGAGTGGCAGCCAGAACAAGAACGAATAGCGCGCCATCTTCACGAAGAAGTACATGACCGCAATCGCGATCAAGGGCTTCGTGGGTGCGAACGGAACCTCGGGAGCGAATCCGCGCGAACGTACGCCGGCATCGGATTTGTCCCGTGCGAGCAACCCAAATACCAGCCCGATGAGCGAAAGAACCACGGCTGGGATCCAAGCGCCACGACGCCACCCCGACTCACATACTTTCGCGGCCAGATTGGTGGCAACGAACCCGCCTACCACCAGATGAGTCCCCCACCACGACATGATGACGCCGGTGTTCTTCGCAGGGAACCACTCGCGTGCCATCCGAAGAACGCCCGGCCACCCGGCAGCTTGGGCCATGCCGTTCACTCCTTGCGCAATCGGGAGAGGAAACCCGGTGCCGGTCAAAGCGGAGCACAGTGCGGAGCCTATTGCGCCGGCAGTGACCACCACGCGGGATCCCATTCGATCCGCCAGGTGCCCCATCGCGAATTGGCCCGCCGCATAGGAGATGCCATAGATGAACAGAACGTGCGCCAATGCCTCGGAGGAGTAGCCGAGGTCCGTTTTCAGGTACGGCATCATGACGCTGAAGTTTTTCCGGCACAGATAGTATCCGGAATAGGCGATCCAGGTGAGGACGAAGATTCGCGGGAACACGGCGTTGGATCAGAATAGTTGGCGACCGTGACTCGGCGATGACTCTCACGCGACGAAACAGTGACGAGGATGACAACGCAATTTCGACGGGTCCTAAGAAGGCTCCCCGCGCCCATAACGGGTCACGATTTTCCGTGGAGTTGAGATGACTGTGTGCCACGGAAAAAGGAGCGCCCTTCGGGTGATCTTCGTATTCAATGCCCAAAGCCTCGCTCTGGAGCTTCACCTATGACCGATTCCGCCTTTGGTGCCGGAGAGGATCGCGGCCCGTTTACGAGGGGCGCCTTGCTGCTTCAGTTGGCTGTCGATTCGAGAGTGCCGTTCAAACAATTGGTGGTCAGAAAGTCAGAATGGGAAGCTTGAGAGGCACCCACGAATGCCACCATCGAGCCTCATCACTCCATCACGGATGTAGAAGTACAGGTGCGTGTACACTCACCGCTGCCCCGGATGATCCGTATTGCGGATCATCCGTAGGATATTTGGGCGTCATCTCGCAAGCGATGTCCCGACGAGTACGCGATGTGGAGGCGTTCGACCAACCCGGTGCCGGTCCCGATGCGTTTCATCCGGCTGAATGCCAGCCGGCTGACCGGGTTCGCGACGCTGAACCCCGTAATCCAGCGGCCATCGCGTTGTCCGGAAAGGGATTACTGCGATTACTACAGTCACGCAGAGATCCGATCGACAAATGCCGTAGATTGAGGAGGATACAGGTCGAATGCCAGCGGGCATCAGCCAAACTGCACCGGCAAGTCGCCCCGAAAACGGTGCAAGTGACTGATTCTATTGATGGAGCGGGAGATGGGACTCGAACCCACGACGTCCAGCTTGGGAACTTGTCACACCGCTGAATCTACGACACTTTCGCGTCTCTGGCGCGTTTTCTCGACTCTGGCAAGTCTCGCTACATCATCATCTTCCTGATCCGGACCTCCCAATCGAGGTACAAACGAGGTACACCGAATTGGCATTCGCACCTCGATTGATACGGCACTCCGCAACTGTTCTCGACCGGCTTCCTGGAGATCATCATCTCAATAGAATGCGCCAAGTCCTGCCTTGATTTCAAGAGGCGAGCCTGCTCTTGGGATCCTTCGGCAAACTGCTGGCCCTTGTAGCCGTGAGGGCGTTTTCGGGCCGACGCGGCAGCCCCGCGGCCAGTGCCCGAGGGTGACGGTTCGCGGCATCACGTCCAAGGGCCGCTGGGCCGCCAAGTTCGTTGCTCGGCATTTCGAACGAACACCGGAGCGAGGAACTCCGGGCTCACGCCCGATGATCGCTGAGACTCGGTGTCGTGGGATCAAGCCGCAGACGCTTCACAGAACCTGTCCACAGACAGGACCTTGCCCGTGTCCAGCAGAAATGCATCGGGCAACGGAAACGGGGTTCGATTCGGGAATTGCTGTCTTCATGCTTTCGAACGTTGCGCGAATCGCCTCGAAGAGCGGCCCGAGTTGAAAGGCCCAAGTTCGAGCGAGCACCAAGAGGCCGTAGAAATCCTTCATTCGGCTGTTGCGGACATCGCGCGCGACCATGGCCCGTAGCTTCTCCGCGACGACGCACTCAGGCGGATAGATGCGCAGCGTCGGGGGCTCGACACGATCAAGGATGGTCGGGAACGAAGCTGGCGCGGGCTCCTTTGTGACTGCGTCGCCAAAGCCGACATCGATCTGGATCTTGGCTTGCTCCGAGCCGGTTCTCGAAGTGCGCAGGATTGGTTCAACGCACTGGACAGGCGGCAGCTCGCTGCGCCAATCGCGGATTTGACGGGCGCCAACTGCGGCCGCGTCACGGGCCAGAAAGCGGCGCGCACATCCAATTCGGTATCCGGTACCCGTTCTGTCTAAGAACAACTCGACCACCCGAGCCGGCGCGGTGGGTTTCGCTCACTTCGCTCAAGACCGGCGATAAAACCCGGCCCGAGACAGTAGTAGTCGCCGCATTCAGCCCGGCGCGGACCTTGGGGCCGGCCGGGCCCTTTTATCGTTGTTACCGGGCGGACTGGTCGAGATCCGGATTTGGCAGCGGGCTCAATTGCAGTTCGCGAGCCGAGATTGTTCATGACGCGCTGACGCTAGAGCGACTCCAACCGCCCGCGAAAGAATTCCCGGCTCTGCTTCAGTGACTCGACCACCGCCGTCTCCTCCAGCTCCATCGCGAACACACCCTGGTACCCGGAGTCCCCGAGATAGCGAAGCAGGCGGGTCCAGTCCACGATTCCTTGACCGAGCGCGCGGTGTTCGCGCCAGTCAGAGGCCCGCACGTCGTCCACGTGAAAGTGAAACAGCTTCGGGCCCAAGCCTTCCACCTTTCGCATCAACAGGTCGTTGTAACACTGGCGGCCCATCTCACTGCCCAACTCCGCATCGGCAAGCTTCGCATCCCGCCGGTAGGCGCGGGTGTGGCCGGTATCCACGGTGCTGCCGACGTGGTCGTGTGCGATCTCCCGGATCAGAGCCAGATACTCGGCTACCGTTTCCGGAGCGCCGGTCTCGATTCCGATCCGCAACTTGTTTTTCGCCGCCAGATCGCCGAAGTGGCGATAGGTGTCCAGCAGATCCTTCCAGACTCCGCGATATCCCGCGTTCTCTCGCGCGACGTGCACTGTCGCCATGCTCGCGCCCCACCAGCCACTGTCCGCGATGCCGCGCTCGATCGCCGCCCGGGACCGTTCGCGCACCGCCGGATCGGGATCCACCGGGCGAAGATCGTGGAATGGGAGGTGGGTAGTGACGTGGCGAAAACCGCCCACTTGGCGGCGCAGCACCTTCTTCTCTCGCGGCGTGAGGCGTCCCACGATCGCACTGGGAAATCTACCGATGGAGTGGCTCCGGTCGAGATCGGCAAAGATCTCCACGCCGCCGAAGCCAAGCCGTTTGATCTCGGCGAGTCCCGCCTCGAGAGTAAATCCTGCCAGCGATCCGGTGGCTACGGTCAAGCGGTCAATGCCGATTCCAGAGCGTCGAGCCCAGGCCGAAATCGCGGCGAGGGATGCCGCAAAGGTTCTACGCGTCATGGTCATGTTCATTACCAAATCAGCTTCAGCCCGCCCTGTACGGCGCGCGATGGCCAGGCGAGAAGGATCTGCCCGAACTGCGGCGTGCCCAGGGCCGTATTGGGCCGCTGAAAGTTAACTCGATTTTGCAAATTGTAGGCCTCTACGCGAAACTGCAGGCGCACGCCCTCGTATAGATCGAAAGTCTTCAGCAACGACGCATCCACCGTGGCCCAGCCCGGTGCCCGAAGCGTTGGCTCGGTGCGTGAAACATTGCCGAAGGTGAATGCCTCGGGAGCCACGTACGCCGCCGTGTTGAACGCCCGCTGTGGCGTCCAGTTGTCGAGCCGCGGATTCTGTCCGGCGGCGCGGTTCGGGCGCGATCCGCCGCCGAGAGAGTTCGAGCGATTCGGCGTGGCGCTCATGGCGAGGGGCGTGCCGTCCATCAACTCCACCAACCCAGACAGCTCCCATCCGGAAACGAACAGCCGCGCTGGACCCGGCGCCTTGAACGGTAGCTCGTATACCCACGCCGCCACGAAACGCCTGGTGCGATCGAATTGCGAGACGGAGCGCTCGGCGGCGCGGTTGAAGTTGTCCTGGGGCCGAAGCGATCCGTACTCGATGAAGGCTCCGCGTCCGGAGGTGGAGTCGATCACCTTCTGGAACGTGAACGACGATACCAGAGTAAGCCCGCGGGCAAAGCGGCGATTCACGCTCAGCGAGACCGCATTGTAGATCGAGTTGCCCTCGTTCGGGTTGTTGACGATGATCTCCTGGAAGTCCGGGTACGGGCGAAGTGACTGGGCGTTGCCTGGTCCGAGGCGAGCAGCGGGCACCTGATTCAAGCTGTAGTTGGCCGCTACGAGGTGCGTGCCCTTCGAACCCGAGTAGGCGAGTTGAACCAGATAGTCCCGCCACTGCCGCTGCGCGTTCAGATTCCATTGCTGCATTTGTGCGCGCGGGGCTCGCCGCTCGGTGACGTTGACGTTGATGTTCTGTTGGCGAGTAACCGACGTGGGATCCACCGAGATTGCGGGGAACCCATTTCGGAGAACGATCGGAAAGGTGAGTCCGTTGTCGGGGCTTGGGAAGCTGGCCACAGCGGTGAAACCGGTGGAGCGCTGCTGCTGCACCTGGGAAGAGGAGGTGCTCGCGTAGGCGATGCCGTAGCCTCCGCGAATCACGGTCCTGGCGCCCGCAAAGGGTGTCCACGCGAAACCGGCGCGCGGACCGAAGTTCGAATAGTCCGCATCGGAGAGGGCGCGCGGCTGGCCGTTGCGCCCCGCGAAGACGAACGCCTTGCGGCCGACATCGAAGGTGGACTGAAGATCGTTCACCTCCACGAGCGGCGTCTCGATCTCATGACGCAGTCCGAAGTTCAGTGTGAGCCGCGAGTTCACGCGCCAGTCGTCCTGCGCGAACCAGGCGAAGTTGGTGTAGCGATATCCGAAGATGGGACGCAGAGTCTCGATCGAACTCGAGACCGGCAAGCCGAGCAACAGACTAGCGACGGGATGGCCCGAGTTCGCCTGCCCAGGCTGCGCGGTGGAGAGTTGGTTGAACGAGAACTGTCCGGATTGAGCGCCCTTCGATCCGTTGTTGAACTGGAACCGCATGAGGCCAAACCCGAACCGGAGCGAATGGGCGCTGCGGTTGTGGCTCAATGTGTCCGTCCACGAGAAGAGATTCTGGCGCGTGTTGTTGACGCTCGCGTGGCCAATCGGCAGGATGCCTGTGGTATCCACACGCGGAAACAGTAGCGGATCGACACCCTTCAACCCAAGCTGAGCCGGGAACCCGAGCCCGATGCTCCCGGGAAACTGCGTGCTGTAGAAACGGAAGAAGCTAGCGCGAAACTCGTTCACGGTGCGCGGAGAAAATGCATGCGTGTCGCCGATGATCGCCTGCTTCGGGTAGGGTTGCTGCGGCAACGAGGGGTCGACGCGCGCGTCCGGTAAGGTGCGCGGCGCGGTATTGGTGGTGGAGTTCATCGCGTTGTCCCACATGTAGCGAACGAAGAGGCGGTTACGGTCGCCGAAGTTGTGGTCGCCGCGGAGAGAGGCGCGGTCTTGCTCTGTGGTGGTGGGCAGTGCGAGCACGAAGTTGTTCACGCCGGGCGCATTCGGTAGCGGATAGTAGGAGACGATGTTACGCGCCACCGAGTCAAAGCGGCTCGTGGGAATCCGATTGCCAGCAAAGGGTTGCCGTACGGTTCCGGCCGTGGTTGCCGGATCGAACAGCGCGGGCAGGCCCGAGAAGTCGCCTTCGCGCATCGCGGCTGTTGGCACGGTTCCGAGATTGGTCAGCCCCTGCACCTGGCGGATGGATTCGAAACTGACGAACCAGAAGGTCTTGTTACGCCCATCGTAGAGACGGGGAATCCATACCGGCCCCCCCGCTGCTCCGCCGAACTGATTGCGGGTGAATCGGGGTTTCTGTCCGTCGAAGAAGGTTCGAGCCGAGACAGCGGCGTTGCGATGAAACTCGAAGGCGGCGCCGTGCAGTGCGTTCGTGCCGGACTTGGTGACCACGTTCACCACTCCGCCCATTACCCGGCCGAACTCGGCCGAGTAGCTGTTTGCTTCGATGCGCACCTCGGCTACGGCATCCACGTTCGGATTCAGTACGGCAATGTTCGACGACGGGCTGATGGTGGAGCCACCGTCGATGATGGTCTCATTGTCGTCAGGCCGGGCGCCGTTGATGCTCGACATCGTGGCGGCGGCTGTTGTCGACTGCCGGTCGAAATTGTTGGGCGCAATGTTCGGCGCGACGAAAACCAGATTCAACGGATTCCGGTTCAGGTTCGGCAACTGGACCACGGAACGCGAGTCGACGGTCTGGCCGAGTGATCCACTCGCGGTTTCCAACGGCAACGGATCCGCGGCAACGGTAACGGACTGGCTCAGCTCTCCGATCCGAAGCACGACGTCAACGCGGCGGCGCTGGCTCGTCTCGAGCCTGACATTCTGCTCCGTGTGGAGTTGAAAGCCCTTCGCTTCCACGGCGATTTCGTAGGCGCCGGGTGCGAGAAACGGTACCAGGTACAGGCCGCCGGCTCCGGTCCGTATCGTTTGCGCAACTCCGGTTGCAGTGTTCTTCACCGTCACTGTTGCTCCGGCAACTGGTGAGCCAGCCGGGTCCGAGACAAGGCCCGATACAGTGGCGTTGATTTCCTGGCAGAAAGCTCCAACCGTCGAGAAAGCGATCAGAGCGCTGAGTCGGATCATTCCTGAACATTACTCAGTTCGTTTGAATCCCGCATCACGGAGGAGTTACAGCTCGGTTCGAGCGACTTTTACGCGGCTGTAAGCAATTCGCAGCCAAGCCTTAGCGCCCGCGTGCAAGGATACTGCATGTTTCCCAGCAAGCATTGGGTCTGTTTGGCGGCCGGACTCGTTCTCGGCTGCGGCGCGTTGCGAGGCCAGATCGCTTCTTCGGAGTTCTTCGGCACCGTGATGGATCCTTCAGGCGCGAGCATCGCGGGAGCCCGAGTGATCGCGATTTCAGACGACCGCGGGTTCCGTGCGGAAGCTGTCACGGGTGAAGGTGGATTCTACTCGATCCCCAACCTGATCCCCGATACCTATCGCCTCGAGGTGGAGAAGGATGGATTCTCCGCTTACCGGCGCTCGGGAGTCTCCGCGGTCAGCGCCAAACGCGTGCGAGTGGACGTACAACTTTCCGTGGGAGCCGTGAGCGACCGGGTTACGGTAACCGCCGACGCGGCGCAACTCGACTCTGGCAATCAGGAGATCGGCCAGACCATCGACAACAAGCGAGTGCTCGAGCTTCCGCTCAACGGCAGATCGTATCTCGAACTGGCTCCGCTTGCCCCGAACGCACTTCCGTTCGCCACCGGGACGCGCCAGGGCACCGGCTTCGTGCTGGGCGGCAGCCGGTTCAATTCGAACAACCTGCTGGTGGACGGGATCGACAACAACACGGTCTTCTTCAATCGCGACGTGGTTCGGCCATCGGTGGATTCGATCGAAGAGTTCCGGGTGCTGACCAACGCGCCGAGCGCGGAACATGGCCGGAACATGGGCGGCGTGGTCACCGTCATCACCAAATCGGGGAGCAATGACGTCCGCGGTACGGCGTTCTGGTTTCACCGCGACCACAAGCTCAACGCACGAAACGCTTTCTCGTCGGCGCCGAGTCCGTTCTTTTTGCGAAACCAGTTCGGCGCGTCGATGGGCGGGCCGGTCCGCAAGAACCGGCTGTTCTTCTTCGGCAACTTCGAGAAGCTCGAGCAGCGGGAGTCGGCCGTGAACAATCTCAGTGTGCCGCCGCTCGACTTCCGGTCAGGAGTGTTTCCTTCGAACCGGCCGGTATTCGATCCGGCGACGACACGCCGCGATCCCGCCAATCCGTCGCGATCAATCCGCGATCCCTTTCCCGGCAACCGGATTCCCGGGGCCTCGATGGATCCAGTGGGCCGCCGAATCGTCACCGAGGCTTGGCCCTCGCCGAACTCAGGCGCTGGTACGTATCGAGTGCAAGTGCCGCGAGACTTCGACGAGAGCCAGTGGAACGTGCGCGGTGACTGGCGTGTGACGGATCGCGATCAAGTTTCGATGCGCTACTCCACCTACGACACCTACACCGCCGGCCAGGACGGATTTCCGCGCGAGTATTCGGGCGCCGCGAGCCCGGTCAACACCGGCCACAATGCGTTGCTCGGCTACACCCGGAGCTTCGGCTCGAATCTGGTGAACGAGTTCCGGGCGGGTCTGAACCGCTTCGTGGTGGACCAGAAGCCGGTGAACTTCGGCACCGATCCGGCGGGTGCAATCGGCCTGCGTGGAACCAATCCGAGCCCGCAGTTCTCGTCGTTCCCATCGATTCAGACCGGATACTCCGAGTTCGGGAGCGGCAGCAACTTCGTGATCTCGGCGGAGAATACCCTGCATGTCTCCGACAACCTTTCCTGGTATCGCGGCAAGCACGCTCTCAAGACGGGCTTCGATTTCCGGGCTCTGCAGGCCAACGTCTTCGGCTCGTTCGTGCCCTTCGGCCAGATACGTTTCGGCAACATCTTCTCGAGCAACCCGTCGCAAGCCAACACGGGAGACGTGATCGCCGACCTGCTGCTCGGCTACCCGCAATCCATCCAATTGAACGTGCAGTTCAGTCCGCTTTACAACCGGCAGCAGATCTGGGGAGCTTATCTACAGGACGACTGGCGCGTTTCCTCCAAGCTCACGTTGAATCTGGGCCTGCGCTACGAGTTATTCACGCCCGTGGTGGACAAATTCGACCGTCAGGGAAATCCGAACATCGCCAATCCTCTTGGCGAGTTCCGGCTGTCGGTGCGTGGAGGCAAGATTCCGGAGCAGGTGCAGCGCGAGATCGGGCAGTTGCCGATCCCGGCGGCCGAGCGTTCGCGGCTGTTCCTTCCCGGAGATTCGCGTGGGCTCTCGCGGACCAACAAGCGAGACTTCTCGCCGCGGTTCGGGATGGCTTATCAGTGGGACCCGCGAATCGTTGTGCGGGCCGGATTCGGAGTGTATCGCTCGTTGACCGGAGGTGGCACGTTCGTGCGGCTGGGATTCAATCCGCCAAACTTCATCGAGACCTTCTTCATCGCGCCGGACGCCGTCACGCCGATCGCGCGGCTGCAGAGCGGGATTCCCTCGTTTCGGGAAGGATCCGGCCGGATCGAAGGGCTGAGCCCGCGGCACCTGTTCGAACACAACCGCACGCAGCTCACCACGCAATGGAATCTCAACGTGCAGCGGCAACTCGATGCCGACACCGTAGTCGAGATCGGCTATCTTGCCTCGCGCGGCCGCAACCTGACGCTCTTCCTGCTCGAGAACCAAATCCGAAGAAGCGCTGACTATGGCAAAGGGCAGAACGCGAGGCCCATGCCGGTGTTCGGAAACGTCTGGGGCTGGGGCAGTGGTGCGCTTTCGCGCTATCACGCGGGCTTCGCGCGGGTGGAACGGCGGCTCCGCTCGGGCCTGACGGTGCTGGGATCTTACACGTACGGAAAATCTCTCGACAATGCTCCTGGCGACTTCGCGGTGGGCAACCTGGGAATCTCCGTTGCGCCGATCGACAGCTTCGACGTGTCACGCGAGTACGGCCCTTCGGCCTTCGATACACGGCACCGGTTGGTGATCTCCAATGTCTACGAGTTACCCTTCTTGAAGAGCAACCGCTGGCTGGGCGGATGGGAGATCTCCGGAATCACTTCGATGCAAACCGGCGTTCCGGTCGACATCAAAACGCAGACCACGCGCACGTTCAGCTTCAACAATCAGAACCGGCCGAACCGGATTGCCGATGGGAACCTCAGCGGTGGCAACCGGTCTGTGAACCGGTGGTTCGACACGGCTGCTTTCGCCGATCCGGCGGACTTCGTTGTTGGGAACTCGGGACGAAATCCCGTCTACGCCCCAGGCTTTTTCAACATCGACGCCACGTTCTCGAAGAAGTTCGCGTTTCGAGAAAAGCGCTACGTGCAGTTTCGCGGCGAGATGTTCAACCTCACGAACACGGTCAACTTCGGCTCACCAGTGAACTTCGTTGGCAATCCGAACTTCGGCCGCATCCTGAGCGCTCGCGCCGCCCGCCAGATTCAGTTCGGCCTCCGCCTGCACTATTGAGACCATGTTGCCCCTCGTATTCGCGCTCTCGACGATGGCCACGGGACCGGGGCCCTATCATCTCGCCGCCGGCGATCTGAATGGAGACGGGTTTCCCGATCTGGCGGCGCCTTGCCGGGGCGAATTGCTCTCGCCCGCCGAACGGCGGCCAGCCAATGACACCGTGACGGTGTATCTGACGCGAGGCTCTCCGCAGTGGGTGGAGCGTAAGGATCTCAAGACGGGCTTCGGACCCTACACCGCCGCGATCGCCGATCTCGATGGAGACAACCGCAACGATCTGGCCGTGGTCAACTTCCAAGCCAACGATGGCCGGAACCTTTCGATCTTCTGGGGGCCCTTGACCGGCCAGGCGCAGCACGTGCGTGTGGAAGGCGGCCCGTTCGATTACGACAAGAACCGCACGAAAGGCGGCGATCCGGTGTATCCCACCCCGGGCCTCACTTCCGTTGCAGCGGTTGATGCAAACCGGGACGGCCGGATGGACTTGGTGGCTGTCGCGTGGTCAAGCGACTTCTTTGTTCTTCTCGAAAACCTGGGCGAGCGCCGATTCCGGCAGCGCCGGTTTCCGTTGCCTCCCGGGCCCCGCGATGTGGCTGTGGCCGACTTTGACGGGGATGGCGTCATGGACTTGGCTTTCTCGATCTACTCGGCGAATCTGGTGGAGGTGTGGCGCGGAGATGGGAAAGGCTCGTTCGCCAAGGCGCACACGTTTCATTCGCAAGGCCACGTTCCCTATCACCTGAAAGCCACCGATATCGATGGCGACGGCAAGCCGGATCTGATCGTGGGAAACCGGGGTCCGTCCGATAACATCGTGTTGTTCCGAAACGAGGGTTCTTCGTTCCGCTTCGGCGGTTCGTTCGGCACGGCCACGGAACGCCGCGGCGAAGCGACCGTCGACGAAATCCGGGATGTGCTCGTGCACGATTTCGATGGCGACGGGATACCGGATCTGCTGGCCGCCTGCCACGTGTCGCACAAGGTCGTGCTCTGGAGAGGAACTCGTGAGAAAGCGTTCGGCCGCGCTTTTTCCCAAGCCAGGGAGTGGACCTTTCCCGGCAAGGGCCCGCGCGCGCTCGTGGCTACAGGGGTGGGAGTGGCGATTGCCATGTTCGATGCAAACGAACTGGCCATCATTCCTAAGCCGCAGAGACCATAGCTCTCCTGCACCGCGCTTACTCGAGGCTGACCGCGCTTTCGTGTGAGCAGCAAACGAAGAAGCGCCGCGCGTGCCGCTCCGGCCAGGAGTAAACCGCGACGTCCGAGTCTCGCGGGGATCTTTGGCTGAAGACGCGCCCAGGTTGGCGGCGCGTCTCCGTGGCGCAGTAGCCGGCGACATGCCGAAGATTGAAGGTTTGGGGCGCGCAGCAACTCGCCTTAGGCGAACTGCTTCACCAGCCACGATTCCTTTATCCAATCCTCATCGCGAGTTGAAGCTGGCGGGCGAGCATGGCTTGTGACCAAACTCAACCGCATCGCCCTCGCAATCGGCGTATTCGCCATGATCGGCTCCGCTCAGGAACGCGAAGGAGTCTTGTACGGACGAGTATTGAGCTCCGAGGGGAATCCACCCGAGCGTGGTGCGAGCGTTCAGCTCGATTGCCCTGGCGAAGGGAGCCGCGAGTCTCAGACCAATTCACAAGGGTCGTTTCGTTTCGACATCTCGGAAAACGGCCAACCTTTCGCCGCTAGCCTCGGCCCTGCGTTTTCCGGCCCTCGACCGGCGAGTTACTGCGAGCTAGCCATTTCGGCTCCCGGATACAGGCCTCGCCGCCTTACCGTGTACGTAGACCCCGGGCGTGGACACCAAGATCTTGGCACGACTCTCCTCGACCGCCTGGTCAGAGGGTTGCCGTCTACGGTGAGCTTTTCGCAATTGCAGCTTCCGCCCAAAGCCCGACAAGAGTTCTCGAAGGGCATTCGCAAGCTCGAGCAAGGCGGCGTAGAGGCCGCCTGCGCTCATTTCGAGAAAGCCGCAAGGCGATATCCGAAGTTTACCGGCGCCTGGGTGGCCAAAGGACTTTGCGATCTGTCCCGCAGACGATTCGAGGGCGCTCAGGAGGCCTTTGAGCGGGCGATGGAGGCGGATCCGCGATCGGCGCACGCTGCATACGGCGCAGCAGTTGCGGCCTTCGGCTCCGGCCGAACGGAGCTCGCCGTTACACTTGCCGAGCGAGTGGCCGCCTGGCAGCCAGCAGGTTTTGCGGAGCACCTTCACCTGCTTGGAGCCGTGCGCCTGATCGAGGGACGGAGGCAGGACGCACTTGTTCTTCTGCGGAGCTACCTCGCGCATCCGGCTGCAAAGAACCGGGCATCGGCGGAGAAGCTGCTCGATTACGCGAGCTCGGCTCGGGACGGTGTTGTCGCTGTTCCGGAGTAGCACACCCACCGGTTCCGCATGCCGAACGCAGTTCCGCAGCCTGCCGAACTGCGGCGGTGTCGCCTGTTACGGACCGTGGTAGTCCATCCGCATATGATTCAGTTCGGCCCATGCGCGGAGCGCGAAGTCACGCAAGCCATGAAACTATCGTCTCTGCATCTAACAGTAGCGGCGACGGCAAGCCGGAGCCGATCATGGGAAGCCATGGTCCATCCCGAACGACGTTGCGTCCTTCCGAAACGAAAATCCGCCGCTCCGCATCTTCGGATCGCTCGGCACTGCGATGCAGCGGCGTGGCGAGGCGTCTTGCGGCGAAGTCCGGGAGTGCTCGTTTACGATTTCGACGGTGGCGGGATGCGGGAACTGCTGGCAGCCGGACAGGTGTCGTAAGAATTTCGCTGCGAGACCGCGCGGAACGTTTGGGTAAGGGACCGTGTGAGCTCGTGCCTCCAGTGGCTGGAGGTGCGGTCTGTCTCGTTCGACGCCGATGAGTTGACCTCGTGGCGGCCGGGCAGGGACAGTAGCCCAGCGTAAACGAACATTTCAGGCGATCGACATGTTCGCGCAACGGGAGACTGCAAAGATGCCCCAATGCGTATTCTGCTGTTTCTGCCTGCCGCGGTGGCATCGTTGTTCGTGCCGGAATTCCTCGCCGCGCAAGAGACAAGAGCCACTCTGCTCGGACTGGTAACGGATCCTTCGGGTGCGGCCGTTCCCGGCGCCTCGGTCATCGTACGGAGCAGCGAAACCAGAGTCGAAACCAAGGCTACGACGAACCATGCTGGTGCGTACGAGGTTCCGTATCTGGTGCAGGGCTCGTACGAAGTGACCGTCGAAGCGACGGGCTTCCGACGATACGCCCGGTCCGGCGTGACTCTCGGGCTCGGCTCGCGCGTCGGTCTCGACGTGAAGCTGGAACTCGGTGACACAGCGTCTTCCGTTGCCGTCACCGCGGAAGTACCGCTCCTCAACACCGTGAACGCGACCGCCGCCCAAGTGCTCGACAACCGGGCGGTGATGGAGTTGCCCACCATGAGCAACAGCGTGATCCTACAGGCGGGTTTGGCGGTGGGCATGCAGAAGCTCACGTACAACAACGTGAACCTCAGCTTCACCAACGCGTCCTCCAATCACCGCGCGTCCGGTTCCGTGGGGGGCAACGAATGGTCGATCGACGGGACTCCGAACAGCGGCCAAATGCGGCGGGCGGCCTACCTGCCGTTCACTGACGCGATTCAGGAGATGCGCGTCGAGAGCATGTCGTTTGACGCGACGGTGGGCAACAACAGCGGCGCGTACATTCTGATGACCACAAAGTCCGGCACGAATCAATATCATGGCACCCTGAGCAACACTCATTGGCAACAGCGCTGGCATGCCACGGCGAGCACCGACAACGGAGTCTACTGGGGCCGCATCCGCGACGCGGAGCTGGCTGGGAATACGGAACTGGCGCGGAAGCTCCGGGCCGAGCCACGGCAGCCGTCGGGCCGGTCCAACACGTATTCGGGATCGATCGGCGGCCCCGTCCGAATCCCGAAGCTCTTCGACGGCCGTAACAAGCTATTCTTCTTTTTCATCTACACAGGCCAGACAGAGCGCTTCTACGATCTCGAGACGGCGCGCAAGATCTACACGGTTCCCACCGCCGCCGAGCGCGCGGGAGACTTCTCGAGACTGCTGCGGCTCAACAGCACGCGATACCAACTCTTCGATCCGCTCACCACGCGGCTCGACGCCGCCAGCGGCTTATTCGTGCGCCAGCCCATCGCCGGAAACATCATTTCGCAAAACCGCATCGCCAACCGCAAGATGTACGACTTCTACTCGGGCGTCTACCCGCAGCCCAACAATCCGAGCATCTCTGACCTCGACGGCAACAACAACCTCTTCTCCGACCCGAAGGTCCCGTTTGACTACTGGGCTACGCAGAATCGCTTCGATTGGGTACCCGCCCAGAAAGACCGCTTCTTCTTTCGCTGGAGCTGGAACAAGTTCTCCAACGAGCGTCAAGACTGGTCATACAACACCTATCCGGGGCTGCACTCGGAAGCGCTGCGGCGGAACAACATCGGCGGAACAACCGACTGGGTCCACACGTTTGGTCCCTCCACGGTGCTGAACATCACGGCTTCCTACAACCGGTATTGGGACAACCGGCCACTCAACGAAACGCAGTGGCAATACAAGGCGAGCGACGTGGGCCTGCCGGCCTATCTCGACACGAAGGCTGGCGCGGCGCATACGCTACCGAGTCTTGCGTTCTCGAACTACAAGCAGTTGAGCAACCCGCATGTGGCGCTACTTCCGACCTCGACCGCTTCGCTGAAGGCGCAGGTGTCGCGCTATCTGGGCAAGCACAGCCTCAGCGCGGGATGGGAAGGCCGCATGTACTACAGCGTCGGCGGAGACAGCGGACTCAGCTATCCCGGCTACACGTCGGGATTCTTCCGGTTCTCGAATGACTTGACGCGAGCCACGTCAGCGGCCGCGGGCGTGGGCACGCTGGGGCACGAATGGGCTGCGTTCCTCCTGGGCGTGCCTTCGGTAGCGTCGGTGGACACGAACGATACTTACTACGCCACCACGCCGCGCCACAACCTGTTTCTCCAGGACAGCTATCGCGTCTCGAGCCGGCTTATGTTGAGCCCGGGAATCCGGCTCGAGTGGGAGGGCAGCATCCGCGAGCGATTCAACCGGGGCGTGCGCGAGTTCGATCCGAGCCTGAAGCTCGCCATCGGGAGTGCGGCGCAGGCGGCCTACGCGGCGAGTCCACTGCCCGAGCGGCCGGCAGCGAGCTTCGTGATCGCGGGCGGGTCGAACTATCTCGGCGTCACCGGAGATGCGGTGACCAAGCCGACATGGCGTGCGATGCCGCGCATCGGGTTCGCGTTCACCGTGGATTCGAAAACGGTGTTGCGCGGCGGCTACGGCATGTTCTATGACACGCTGAACGCGAGCCACACTTTCATCAACCAGTTCGGATACAACCAGGCGACGTCGACGAATATTTCGAACGAATCCGGCGCTTCGTGGAACTTCGGCTACTTCGGCCAACCGGGCGTGAACCCGCTGACCGATCCGTTCCCGGTGAGGTCCGATGGCACGCGGTTCGACGCTCCCATTCAGAATCGTCTCGGAGCCGACACCTTCTCGGGTCGAAGCCTGAGCTACCTGTATCCGGGCTTTCAGCCTGCGCTGACTCACAAGTTCCGCGTTGAGCTCGAGCGGCAGCTTCTCCGCAACGTGGTGCTGGGCATTTCCTACAACTGGGGCTACACGCCGAACCTCGGCGTGACGCGCGACCTCAACGCGCTGCCGGAACAATACTGGGCCAACGGGCTGGCGCGCAACACGGCGCTCGAGAACGAGCTGAATCGCAACGTGAACAACCCGTTCCTGCTTTCCAACTTCACCGCGCTGCAGCAGACTTCGCCCGCGTTGTACCAGCAGATGTCGACGCTGGCCTTCTTTACGTCGCGCGTCACGCGGAAGAATCAACTGCTGCGGCCGTACCCGCAATTTACCGGACTCTCGGTTTCGCAGGAGCCGATCGGCAAGAACAAGTACAACTCGATGATCGTGCGGCTCGAGCACCGGTTCGCGCGCGGCCTTTCCCTGAGCACGCACTACGAGTGGTCACACACGATGAGCAAAGACTGGTTCGCGAACGCGTTCGACGCCCAGCCGCTCTGGCGCGAGAGCGATTTCTCGCGACCGATGCGGTGGGTGGTGACCGGGATCTACGAGTTGCCGTTCGGCAAAGGCAAGCCACTGCTGAACCAGTCGCGCTGGATCAGCGCGGCGGTGGGCGGCTGGCAGATCGGCGCGGTGTCGCAACGCCAGAGCGGAGAATGCATCGACTTCAACAACGTCTTCTGGTACGGAACGAACTATCGGGACATTGCGCTTTCCGCCTCGCAGAGCACGCAGGACCGCTGGTTCGACACCAGCCAGTTCGAGCGCAATGCCGCGCGGGTTCCCACTGGCTTCAACCGGCGCGCATTTCCCAACCGGTTGAACTGGCTTCGCACGGAAGTGTTCCAACAGGTGGACGCCAATCTGCAGAAGAACATCCGCGTCAGCGAGCGCGTGAAGACCTCGTTCCGCGTGGATCTCATCAACGCATTGAACAAGCAGGTGCTCGGCAACCCCGGCGTCAATCCGCTCGACACGAACTTCGGCCGCGTGGCCGAGTTCGTCAACACGCCTCGGCTGATCCAGCTCACCTTCCGCCTCACCTATTGATAGGCTGTACTCGATGCACAGAAGACATTTCCTGTTCGGTTCGCTGAACGCCGCCCTGGCACGCCCTGGAAAAGCTGCGCCCCGGCGCAAGATCGTGGTGGCGCTTTTTGACGGCTTCGGACCCGAGTATCTCGAAAAGAGCGACCTCCCTACGATCAAGAAGATCGCCGCGGCGGGTGGCCTGAAGATCGTCGACGGTCTGATCCCATCGGTCACCAACGTGAACAACGCCTCGCTTGCGACGGGAACTTTCCCGAGCGAGCACGGCATCACCACGAACTTCTACTACGATCCGGCCACGGGCAAGGCCGAGGAGATGAAGCTGCCGCGATTTCTGATGCGGCCCACGATTCTCGAGAAGGCGCGCCAGCGCGGATGGAAGACCGCCATCGTTTCGAGTAAAGACAAAATCCGGTCACTCTGTTCCGGAGGCGCGGGCACAGTGGTGTCGGCCGAGTTCCCGGAACCACGCTTCGTCGAAATCGCAGGGCCGCAGGAGAACATGTATTCGGCGGCGGTGAACTACTGGTCCATGCGCATGGCCCGGCATCTTCTCGCGAAAGAAGGCGTCGATCTGCTGTACCTTTCCACCACCGACTACATGATGCACACCAATCCTCCCGATGCCGCGCCGTCACTCGACCACCTGCATACGATGGACAAGATGCTCGGCGAGATGCTCGACGACCATGCCGCGTTCGAGCTCTACCTCACCGCGGACCACGGAATGAACGCCAAGACCGAGGCGGTGGATCCGGTGCGGCTGTTGCGCGAGCAGGGTATCGAAGCAGCCGCCGCGCCGATCATCAGCGACAATCACAAGGCGCATCACCAGGATCTGGGTGGCACCTACTATATCTATCTCCGCAAGCCGGCCGAAGCCGCCAAGGCGATCGCGATTTTGAAGCGCGCTCCCGAGGTGGAAGAGGCCTACGAGCGCAACGAAGCGGCCACGAAGTTCCACCTGATGAAGGAGCGCATCGGCGACCTGTTCCTGCTGGCGCGCAAGCAATCGGCGTTCGGCGACTTCGATCAAGTCCGCAAGCCAGTCACCGTGCGTACGCATGGATCGCGTCACGAAGCGAAGGTTCCGATTCTGGTGCATGGGCGGAAACTGGACTTGGCCCGCTATCGATACAACTTCGACTTGACTCGGTACTTGGATTGGGAGCGTGCATGACTCGAACGGGGATGAAGCGGAAGCTGGCCTGGATCGTGGCGCCAGCGCTTGCGGGCGGATTGCTCTGGTCGCAACGGGAGCGATTGACAGTGGTGGGCCCGGCGCCGGGCGGAGGCCATCTCCTCACTACGGGATGGGTGGTGCGTCCCGCGGGCAAGCAGGTGGAACTGAGCACGCTGCCGCTCTCGGCGAAGTTGACAGCGGATGGCAAGCGCATGCTGATCCTGCAGTCGGGATTTCTGAAGCCTTCGCTCAGTCTGCACGACACCGGGACGGGCGAGCGGATCGCTTCCCTCGAGTTGGACGACTCCTTTCACGGGCTGGCGCTTTATGGCGGCAAGGCTTACGCCAGCGGCGGATCCACGGGCGCGATCTTCGAGGTGGAGGCCAGCGGAGACTCGCTTCTGCTCGAGCGCAAGATCGGTTCCGCCGGCAAGCATCCCGGCTTCCTCGGCGACGTCATCGTCTCCGCCGATGGAGCGGAGATCTACGCGGCCGACATCCTGAACAACACGGTGAGCGTCTACCGGCGCGAGTCAGGCGAACTCGCTCGCCAGTTCGAAACCACGGCGATGCCGTATCGCCTGCTGCTCGATCCCCAGCGCGGCGAGTTACTCGTGACAAGCTGGTCACGCGGCGAAGTGATTCGCCATGCTCCCGGCTCGGGCCGCATCCTGCAACGCCTGGCCGTAGGCTCGCACACCACCGACATGATCTGGCAACCGGCCTCGAACGATGGCAAGCGGCCAAGGCGCTTGATCGTGGCCGCATCGCACACCAACGAGGTGGCGGTGATCGGGGCGGCGGCGGATGGAACGCTGGCGGTGAGTGAGCGGATCAATGTCGCGATGACCCCGAAGATGCCCGTGGGAATGACGCCGAGCGGGCTGCTGCTCGATGAATCGAGCGGCACGCTGTACATAGCCTGTTCCGACGCGAACTCAGTGGCGGTGTCCGATCTCTCCGGGGGCGGGGCGCGCGTGAGAGGATTCATTCCAGTGGGCTGGTATCCCACCGCGCTCGTGAGCTTGCCCGGCGGCCGACTGGCGGTGCTCAACGGCAAGGGCGCGCGATCGTATCCGAACCCTGCCGCGCCGCGGAAAGACGGTGAGCAAAAGCAGGTGTTCCAGCACGCGGGTAAGCTGCAGATGGGCAGCCTTTCGGTGATCGAGCCCTTCGATGCCCGCCAACTCGACACGTACACGCAAGCCGCCATCACGAACTCGCCCTATCGCGACCGATTACTCGATGACGCGGGTGTCCCGGAAGGAAATCCGATTCCACCGCGCCCCGGCCAACCGTCTCCGATCCGGCACGTGATCTACATCGTGAAGGAGAACCGTACCTACGATCAGGTGTTCGGCGACATGCCGGGAGGCAACGGCGATCCATCGCTGGTTCTGTTTCCGGAAGAAGCGTCGATCAACCACCGGAAGCTGGCCCGCGAGTTCGGTCTGTTCGACAACTTCTACGTCAATGGCGACGTGAGCGCCGATGGACACAACTGGTCATCGGGCGCGATCTCGCCGGACATGACCAACAAGCTCTGGCCGAATCTCTACTCCGGGCGCCCGGGCCGCTTCAGCCTCTACTGGGGCCGCCCGCCGGTGAATCACACCGAAGAGGCGGCTCGTCCGCACGGCGGCTATCTGTGGACCGGCGCCTTCCGAAAAGGCATTTCCGTGCGCAACTACGGATGGATGACCAAGCTGCGCGAGGAGGCCAAGACCGGTGAAGACCAGGTGACCGCCGCCGAGAGCAAAGAGCTGCTCGCGGCTACCAACAGGCTGTTCCGCCCCTACGATACCCGCTACCCGGACGTGGACCGGATGCAGTTCTTTCTCCGCGATCTCGAGGAGTTCGAACGCACGGGCGAGATGCCCCGGCTCATCGTGATGCGCCTGGGCAACGATCACACGGCGGGCCTTGCTCCCGGCGCATTCTCTCCGCGATCGATGTTCGCCGATAACGATCTCGCGTTCGGACGATTGGTCGAAGCGGTGTCGAAGAGCCGGTTCTGGAAAGACACGGCGATCTTCGTGCTCGAGGATGACGCGCAAGCTGGTCCGGATCACGTGGATTCGCATCGGTCGATCGCGTTCGTGATCTCGCCCTATGCCAAGCGCCGCCAGGTGGACAGCGGATTCTACAGCACGGTCTCGATGCTCCGGACGATCGAGCTGATCCTCGGGCTCGATCCCATGACGCATCATGACGCCGCGGCGCGCCCGATGTACACGGCCTTCGCGTCGAAGGCGGATCTCGCTCCGTATCGCGCGGAGATGCCGCGTGTTTCGCTGACTGAGAGGAATCCTGAGCGGGGCAAGCTCGCGGCACGGTCGGCGAAGCTCGATCTGTCAGAGGCGGATCTGAACGACGATGACGAGATGAATGACCTGCTGTATCTGGCGTTGCAGGGCCGGCCTGCGCCGGTTCCGGTGCGGAGCTTGTTCGATCCCGCCGCTTTCCGCTGACTTACTTCCCCGCCGGTGCCGAGCCAGTCTCGGGATTGTAGAGCGGATTCTGCGGACTGATCGGGTTCTGCGTCATCCGCGGATCGTTCGCCCCGCGCGCGGACCGGCGCATCGGCTCGCCGCTCTTCGCCCACGCCGTGTGGATCAGGTTCCGCAACAGTTCCGCGCCCCCAGCGAGTTGCGCGTGCACCAGAGCCTTTGCGTCTTCGTTGTTCCTGTCGGCCCAGCCGTTCGCCTTCTCGATCTGGTAGACCTTTTCGGTGAGCGCTCCGGCTTTCAGGTAATGCTGTACGATTGCGTCAAACGCGTCATCATATACGACGGCCTTTCCGATGCGCGGGACCAGGTCAGACGCCTTCACTTCGATCAGATCCACGAATTGCGATTCCATGCGGCCGTGAATGCGAGGGTCGCGCGTGTAGTCCTTCGGGTTGTCGCCCTGCCAGCCGTCGTGATGGATCGAGATGTGCAGAGGCTGCGAGCCGTCGGCCGTGTAGTGTCCGAGGAGCCCGGCGTAGGTGGCGATCTCCTGCTCGACGAAGCGCGTGTCTTCCTTCTGGGCGCGGGCCTGGCGCAATCGGCGCATGGCGGCTTTGAGGCGCTCGTAGTGCTCAACCGCGGCGTACGGCATCGTACCGGTCCAACGGATGTTGGTGAGCTTGTCCTGAGTCTTCTGGTACAGCTTATGGAGCTCGATGGCGAACTCATAGCGCGAGCGCGGCGGGTGCGACATGAGCTCCGGCGCCTGTTCGAGAAACCATCCATGGTTCGGATCTTCGAAGATCTTGAGGAACGGATCGGGGAAGGTGCGGTAGCTGTCGGGCACGATCGACAGGTACGCGACGTACTCTTTGTGGCCGAGCAGGAACTGGAGACCTGGTTCCTCGAGAGTCTCGATGGCGGCTCGGTTGAGCTCGCGGTGTCCGCGGACTCCCCAAGCCCACGCCGAAGCGGCGACGAGAGCGGTCAAAGCAGCGAATCTGTGCATGAATACCTCAGAAGGAGACTCGGAATCCGAACTGGAGTTGCCTGCCGTTGCGAGCCGAGGTGATGCGAAGGAAGTCAGCAGCTCCATCACGGTTTACCACCGCGCCGGTGCAGCCATCGATGGAGCATCCCGGATTGAGCCGGTTGAACAGGTTCTCGGCTTCGGCCAGAGCCTCGAGCGTGAACTTGTCGGCGAACTTGAAGCGGCGAGCCAGCCGTGTGTCGATCTGCATGAAGCTCGGACCACGAACCGAGTTTCGCGCGCGGCCCGGTAAACGGTCATTGACCGTGAGGTCATTGTTGAGATCGGTGCCTGCAACCGGGTTCACGTTGTATCCACTATTGAACCAGAGGACTGAGCTGATCTCGAAGCCGTTGATCCAGGAAAGCTCGCGGGCGGCGAAGCGCGGGGCGTAGAGGCCCTGAAAGTTCAGCGAGTGGCGGACATCGGGTCCGGAATTGCCATAGTCGAGGCGGCGGTTCGAAGGATCGGTGGCCGCGCCCCCCTGCATGTCGGAGTCGCTGAGCGCGTGGGACCATGACCAGGTGGTGGAGAGCTGGAATCCGCTACTGAAGCGCTTGCGGATGGTCAGATCAAGCGCGTTGTAGCTCGAATTCGATCCGGTGTCGATGAGCAGAATGCGGCGGAATCGTGCGTCGGGGCGGCCGGCCGACCCTCCGTAAACAGGGCGTCCATCGGCAAGGAACCGGACCGGATTGCCGATGTTGATGTCGCGCGCGTAGGGCGCGAAGCGGTGGCCCCAGAACGAGTACTGGAGGTTCACGGCAAGGTTACGGACCACTTCTCGTTCCACCTGCAGGTTGGCGTTGTGTCCGTACATGACGCGGTAGCCGGACGGGAACACGTTGATGTCGGGCGGCGTGGCGCGGAACGCCGAGGAGTCGCTGAGCAGTTGCGGAAAGCGGGGCGCGTTCGCATCGGTTCCGGGAACGGTGAAGCTCAGCACACGGCGTCCGTTGACGGCGGCGGCGGTGGTGGCGAGGCTGAGCGCAGTGGAATCGTAGTAGATTCCGTAGCCGCCGCGGATCACGGTCCGCTGGCCGCCGAACGGAGCATAGGAGAATCCGAAACGCGGCGCGAAGTTCGTGTAGTTGTTGTTGATCTTCTGCGAGAGCGGGTAGGGAGCCTTCTCATCGAGCGTGGGAAACAGCACCAGCTCATAACGGAGCCCGAAGTTCAGCGTGAGGTTTGACCGTGCGCGCCATTCGTCTTGTACGAAGCCGTTGATGAAGTTGAAGGTGAGTGGCACATCGCGCTCGCCGAGTTGCTGTGTCAATTGGGTATAGGTGTACGGCCTCCCGGTGGCCGGATCGGTCTGGCCGGCAAGAGCGCGCAGATACTGGTCGAGCGGCGCAACTGCGGGGCGCCCAGTGGCGGCGCTCAGTCCACCGAAAGTGAACAGGCGCGCGAGAGCGACGCGGTTCTGCAAGGCGGTGTTCTGGAAGTCGATGCCGGTCTTGATGGTGTGACGGCCGGTGGTCCAACTGAGGTTGTCGATCACTTGGGTGGAGGTCTCCACACCGTCGCTTCCGGCGAGCGGGTTGACGCCGAAATTCGCGACGCCGGTGATGTCGATCTGAGCGCCGTTCGCCTCACCGCGGACATAGGTTTCGCGGATCTGGCTGCGGCGGTTGATGCCGAATCGCAATTCGTTGAGCAGGTTCGGGCGGATGGTGGTCGCAAGTTGCGCCGCGCCGCCATTCATCCGGTCCTCGAATGTGGTGCTGCGGGTGATCGCGGTGAGTGCGCCGCCTCCGCCGGGCTGATCGTTGGTGAAGCGGCTGTAGCGAATGAATCCGGTGTTGCTGTCGTTGAGGCGGAAGTTGAGCTTCGCGCTGGGCGTGTGGAATGTCTCGCCGAAGGGCGAGTTCCCGAGATCGGCGGGAGCGAGTCCGAGCGCCTTCGCGTTTTCCGGCGTGATGGTGACCGGCGATGGCAACTTGTAGGGATTGAACTCGTCGTTGATGAAATACCACAGACGATCGCGGATGAGCGCTCCGCTGAAGTTCCCCGCCACTTCGTACCACGGCTGATCGGGCTTGGCGGCGGAGAGGGGAGGCCGTGCCGCGGCCGCGACCGGGCGGCGAAGATACATGAACCCACCGTGCGTGGAATTGGTTCCGGACCTCGACACGACGTTGACGATACCGCCCGCGGCGCGGCCGAACTCGGCGGAGTAGCCTCCGGCAAGAACCTGCATCTCTTCGACGGACTCCGGAGTGGAAATCACGAGACGGATCTGGCGGCTACCGTTACGCTGCGTATTGTCGATGCCGTCGACGCTCCAGGAACTGCGGTTGTGTCCGCCGAAGGTGAACTGAGTCGTGCCGAATCCGGTGGAAGGAATTCCCTTCACTCCTGGACCGATCAAGTGGAGATTGTAGACATTGCGGGAGGTGACTGGCAGACTGCGCATGGCGCGTTCGTTGAGCACTTCGCCTTGGCCGGTCTGGCCCGCCACGTCGACCAGTGCGGTGTCGGCGACGACGGTGACCGAGTCCGTTGTGGAGCCGACGGCCAGCGTGACGTTGAGGCGCGCCTGCTGCCCGACGCTCAGGTTGATTCCGCTTTGGCGATAGTCTGAGAAGCCGGGCGCGGTGACGGTGAGTTCGTAGCCGCTCACTTGCAGAAGCGGGAACCGGAAGTAGCCCGAGGCGTCGGCTTTGGTTTCGAATTTCTGGTTGGTCAGCAGGCTACGGATAGAGACAGCGGCTCCGGAGACGCTGCCGCCGGTGGAATCGCGGACATAGCCATCCAGAGCGGCGTCGGTGGCATTGGTCTGCGCGATCATGAGGGCAGACGAAAGGCCCAGAAGCAGAGGAAGTCTCATGGAAGACAAGCCTAGCTTTGGAAGGTTTCGGAGGCGCAAATGTCGGGTTACGGATCGATCAAGCGAGAGTGGGGGAGGCCCATTTTTCGCCTCGAGGCTTGTGAGGCGGAGCGAAGGGCGGTACCCTCGGGACGATGGCGCTCGTGTTCCTATTCGCGGTCTCGCTGTTGGCGCAAACAGCCCCGGCGGCATTCCGGGTGACCAGCTATGGCGCTGATCTGAGCGGGAAGGCCGACAGCCGCTCCGCGTTCCAAGCCGCGATTGACGCCGCGCGGCGGGCAGGCGGAGGGCGCGTGGAGATCGCACCGGGCGAGTACCGGCTCAGCGGAGGCTTGCGGATCGCGGAGGCAACGGACATCGAACTGGCTGGAGCGGGGGCTTTGTTGCGGCTCGACCGGGCTTCGGCTTCGGCGGAAATGCCGGTAATTCAGGTGGAGAGATCGAGATCGATTACGTTGCGGGGTTTCACGCTGGATGCCAACGCGTACGAACAGCGCCCGAAGCCGGGCAAAGCGATCCAGTTCCGGTTCAGTGAAGACGCGTTGGTGGAAGACGTCGTGATCCGCCGTCCGTATGTCGGCCTGTCGTTCCGGCAGGGCTGCGCGCGCGTGACGGCGCGGCGGGTGACGGTAACGGACTACCAGGAGGATGGATTCGACGCTGGCGGCGACGCGGACGAGGTGGATGGCGGGTCAGCGCACGGGATCTCGTTCCTCCGCTGCGTGGCGCGAGATGCGCCGCGGTGTCCACGCGATGGGAACGCGTTCGAGATCGAAGATGGTGCCCGGGAAGTTCGGATCGAGAATGCGCTTGTGGAGTCAGTGGCGGGCAACGGCATCGCGCTGCGGAATCACCAGAGTAAGCAGATCGTGAACCGCTCGGCGGAAGTGCTTGTTGCTGGGGCGAAGCTAACGAAGATCGGCGGCCCGTACGCGATTTGGGGAAGGTCGGCGCCGCGCGCCCTGGCTCGGGTAAACAGCTTCCACCAGATGACGATCCGCGATACAGAGGCCGAGGGGGTGGCGGCGTTCTGGGGTCCGATACGAGGACTGCGGATCGAAAGTAGCCGGTTGGGCGCCTTATGGGTGGGATTCCGGGATGATTCGGGCGAGGCGCGGGAGGAAGACGCGGTGGACGCGGCCGCGCTGACCAGCGTGCGGGCGGGCGTCATGCGCCTGAACGTTCGCCACGCCACGATCATCAGCCCGGAGCAGTTCCAGATATCTCCGGCACAGTAACCGGCTTCTCACGAGTTTGCAACGTTCCAAAGTTAGCCTCACAATATGCGCTCTTTGGCATGGGTGGTCATGTCTCTAGTCGTGGTCAGTTCGGCCATGGCGCAGCGGACCACAGCGAACCTTTACGGCAGCGTGCTGGATCCCTCGCGGGCCGCGGTACGTGGCGCTGCGATCCAGGTGAGAAACGAGTCGACTGGCGCGACGCTTTTCGGGGAGACGAACGAACGAGGCGAGTTTGCGATCGCGTTCATCCCGCCGGGGACGTACTCGGTGGAGGCGAGCGCCGCGGGGTTCAAGACATTCAGCCAGCGGGGCCTGCAACTGGCAGGCGGGGAGCAGGCGCGGTTTCCCGTTTCGCTGGAGCTCGGAATCGCCACGGAGCAGGTGACGGTGGCCGGCGAGGCGGCCCTGCTTCAGGACACGTCCCCGGCGCTCAATGACCGGCTGACACGAACGCAAGTGGCCGAGCTCCCGCAGAGCCGCCGCGACTTCACGCAATTGCTGATACTCGAACCGGGAATGCGTGCAAGCGGACAGGGATTGATCTCGTTCAACGGGCTGGCTGCGGGCGGTACCACGGTGAACGTGGATGGCGTGGACGGAGCGGGGGACGTGGAGACCAACTCTACGTCGATGTTCAACAACTTCAACTTCATCAACGTCATGAGTCAGGAGGCCATCTCCGAGGTAAACGTGTCGAAGGGCGCCTACAGCGCCGATACGGGGCGCTCGTTCGGCGGCAATATCAACGTGATCAGCCGCGGGGGAACCAACGACTTCCATGGTTCGTTGTTTCATAACTGGCAGAACAACGTGTTGAACGCACGGTTCGCGCAGTTGGCGCCGAGCGCAGCGAAGCCGCCCGTGCGGTTCAACCAATTCGGCGGCTCGTTCGGCGGTCCGCTGGTGCGCGACCGGTTGTTCTTCTTCGGAGTCTACGAAGGCTACCGGCAGAGCTCGTTCCTCAACATCGTGGGTCAGGTGCCCACGCCGGAGCTCAAGCGGCAAGCCGGTGCGGCGGTGCCGGCGTACACGAACATCCTCGGGCTGTGGCCCAATCCCACGGATCCATACCCGGCGAACGGGGCGACGGGCCTATATCGGGGTGCGGGGGCGAACACGGCGAGCGACAACCACGCCGTGGCGCGAGTGGACTACAACATTTCCAACACTTACCGTCTGGCGGTTCGATACCGCCGGGGGAGGCCCGATCAGACGATTCCGTCGGTGGTTCCGGCCAATCCGCGGATCTTCACGGGCGTGACCGAGTCGGGCAACGTGACGCTGACCCAGACCGGCAAAACATGGTCTGGAGAAACGCGATTCGGTCTCAACTACAACGACACGGCTCGTGGCGAAGGCCTTTACCTGAAAGGCGAGATTCCGTCGATCGCGGTTCAGGGCGCGTTCAGCGCTGGCGCCGAGCTGCTCATCAATCGGGGGTACGCATACAGTCTGGAGCAAATCTTCCAGCGCACCTTCGGACGGCACGTGTTGAAGTTCGGAGGCATCTACTTCGACCGGAATCCGCGCCGCTTCGACGAAGAGGTTCCGATCTTCACTTATCCCAGTGTCGCGGCGTTACTGCAAAACCGGCCGAGCGCGGTGAGAGTCACGTTCGGTCAGCCTGACTACAAGGGTCATGCGTGGGAAACGGGCGTGTTCCTGCAGGACGACGTCAGAGTGCGGCGGAATCTGATCGTGAACCTGGGTCTGCGCTACGAGTACTTCTCGGTGTACAAAGACGCGACCGGACACTTGTACAATCCGGACGGCATCGCCGGAGCGGTGAGCGTTCCGCCGAAGTTCCGGCCGAAGGACCGGATTCTCGAGCCGGACCGGAACAACTTCGCGCCGCGAATCGGGTTCGCGTGGACCGTGGATTCGCAGAGCAGGAACGTGATCCGCTCCGGATTCGGCATGGCGTACGCGCCGTTCAGCCTGCGGACCTTCGCGTCGTCTCACTACCTGAATCCAGACCTGCCGTTCCGGTTCAACTTCGGACAATCCGACGTTACCGCTTATGACATTCGCTTTCCGATGACCAACGAAGACTTCGCGAAGTTCGTGAACGGCAATCCGATTCCCCGCAGCTACGTGACCTCGTATGCCGGCATGCGCACGCCGAAGAATTTTCAATGGTCGTTGGATTATCAGCGGCGGCTGACATCGAGCCTGACGCTGCAAACGGGCTACGTGGGTAACAAGGCAACGAACGTTTCGATGACGCACTCACTGAACCAGCCGGACTATGTCACGGGGCTGCGCCCGTTCCCGCAGGCGCTGACGTTCACGTATCGAGACGATGCCGACTTCAGCTATTACCATGCGTGGCAGACGTCGCTGCGCAAGCGGCTTGGAAAAGGACTGACGGCGAACGCGCACTACACGTGGTCGCGCACGATGGCTATTTCGAACGGGGATTTCTGGCTCGGCAACGACCTCACGGTTCAGGACGAAAACAACTGGCGGGCGGATCTGGGCCCCACCAACCTCGACCTGCCGCACAACTTCGCCGCTGACTTCGTGTATCAGCTTCCAGCGGTTGGAAGAGATCGCGGCTTGCTGCGGCACCTTGTAGGCGGATGGCAGGCTGCCGGCATCTTCACAGCTTCATCGGGAACTCCGCTGAATATCCTCGAGTCGAGCAATCGGCCTTCGAGCCGGCCTGACTACGCCGGCGGAGCGGTTTATGCGGACCGCTCGGACCGGTACCAGTGGCTGAACGCGCGCGCCTTCGCGCAAGTGCCGATCGTGGCGGCGAGCGGCGGCACGATTCGTCCGGGCAACGTGGGGAAGAACTGGCTGCGCGCGCCATCGCGGTGGAACGTCGACCTTTCACTCGCCAAGAGCTTCGCCCTCGCCGACCGGTGGCGGCTGCAGGTGCGCGCCGAGGCGTTCAACGGCTTCAACAACGTTCCGCTGAACGCGCCAGTATCCGATGTGCGGAACAGCGCTTTCGGCAGGATCCTGAGTGTGGGAGAGGCGCGGCGGATGCAGTTGAATGCGAAGTTGACATTCTAATGGGGCCGGATCCAGGTTGGCTGAGGCCGCATGTCCGTTTCCGGGGCTGCTCATGGGAGTTGTTCTGGACTGAGCACAAGCCTGCGGAACGTGCAGGGTCCGAGCCGCGGCCGGGCTGAGCAGCGGACCGCGCAACCTCGCCCCGGAGACTGGCCACAGACGGCTACAGCGTCAGTTGCCCGAACGCGCTCCGCCGATCCAGATGAACCACTGCCAAAGTCCACCGTATGCGGAGTGGATTCGACGATGCAGGGGCCGCAGCGGATTGTCCTTCTCGAGGGTGGCGAGGATTTGACCGTCCAAGCGGACATGGTTGCGGCTCATCCATTGGCGGAACCAAGGGGAAGGCGTATCGTGAAAGTCGACGATCGCGATGCGGCCCGTGGGGCTCGCGTCGGCGCGGCAAAGCCGCAGCACATCTTCGTAACCAGGATTGACCATCGAAAGGCAGTATGACGCGACGATGAGGTCGAACCCGCCGCCACGCGAAAGAGGCTCGCTGTAGAGTCCCCGAATGAGCGAGACGCGGCCGCCGAACGAAGAGGTCTTGCGGCGCGCGATGGCGAGCATCTCGGCCGAGCAATCCACACCGAGGATCTCGGCGTTCGGAAAAACACGGCCGAGTTCGGCTAGGTTGCGGCCAGTGCCGCAGCCCACTTCGAGAATGGTGGCCGGCGCCGTGCCGGCGGCCCGGCGGATCAACTCGCCGCGCCCGAACAAGAACGTCCATCGGGTGGAATCGTAGATGCGGGAATGCCAGCGATAATAGCTGCTCAGCCGGCTGGCGATCTCGGCGCTCATGACACTTCGGCGAGCATCGTGGATCCATAGGTTCCCACGCGGTCCTGGGAATGCAGGCGGCTCGTCAGTTCGGGAAAGAAGCGAAGCCGGCGCAGGACCTCATGGGGGATGAAATCGATCTCCTGACTGGCTGACCGCATGAGAATGCGCGTGCCGGGGCGGCTGTTCTGCAGAATCCGGCGCCACTCCTCGTGCAGCGCGGCCGTATCGTGTGAGGCGAGCCAGTCCTGGTGATCGAGAAGTACGAAGTGCGTGTAGGGGCCGGGATTCTGTTCGAGGAAGCGGGTGAGCGTCGCCGTATGGGTCCGCACACGCGATGAGCGTGCTCTCAGCGCACTGAAGTTCCCGGGCCGCAAGTAGTTCGGACAGCAGTCCGGCGAGTACCTTCCGGTCATGTAGACCCGCCAGAAGTAGTTGTCGTAGATCGGCAAGCGTGTCAACACGTGCTCGATCTTGTGTTGGATGTAGCTGGCCACGCCGCCCGGAAAACCGCTCTCGATCAGCCGGATTTGCGGCCGCGGAACGCCCATCATCGCCAGGATCAACGGTTGACTCACCAGCCATCGATGGAACGCATTCCACAAAAGCGGCCTCACCGAGGCGTAGAGCGCCTGCTGTTCGCCGAGGCTCTTGGCTTCCACCATTCGCTGTGCGAACACCCGGACCTCGCCGTTTGTCCGGAACAGGATCTGGACCACGACCCACGCCGCTTGCCCGGCTGCGCCCCGATAGTAGAAAGATAGATTCCGGCTCGTGGTCTCGAAGTAGCCGCGCTTCTCTTCCCAGAACCGCCGTGCATAGCTACCGAGGGAGATTCGCGAGAGGAGCGAGCGGAATTCCGGATGAGTGCCGTCACCGAACACGCGGAACAGCTCGCCATGGTCGCCGTAATCGATCAGGGCGATCTTCAACTGCAGCAGTGCGTTCTGGCGCGGATTGACGTCGACGGCGTGGATCTCGGCGGGATCGTCCAACAGATAGTCGAGCGCGTTGCAGCCAGCGCTCGTGATGGCCACCACGCGGCTCGAGGGGCCGATCTCGAGCATCTGCCGATCGAGCCGCGGATCCTCCCAGCAGGTGTTGTAGATCAGCGCACGGCCGTGGATCTGCCGAAAAAGGGCGTCGTGACCGTGGTGCACCAGCTTTCGCGCGGCGCGTAAGTGCGGCCCGGAGCGGCTTGCCTTTGCTTCGATCATCGGCGTCCGGTCCGGCTGAGAAACGCGGCAAGTTCGGCGGGATGATCCGTTTGGATCGCGGCGGCGCCCCGGCTCACGGCATCTTCCCAAGCCGTCTGGTTGTCGTCGGCGCCGAGCCGGTCGACGAAGATGCGCTTGCCGGCGTCGAGCGCCGCCTTGATGAGGTCGTCACGGAAATCGCGCCGGTCAAACGCGATGACACCGGGCGAGAGTTCCTCGAGGATTCGTTTTAGCACTTCGGGGGATGTCGCTTCGGGCATGGTCAGGCGAGCCGCACCCAGCGCCGTGAGCTCACGCTGGAGCGGCAATCCGCCGTAGACGACGCAACGGTCCATCATTTGGTGGCGGCGCAGATGGTCGAGGATTGCTTGTGCCGAGATGCGCTTGGCGTCGAGATACAGTCCGCACCTGCCGCGCATGGTCTCGAGCGCCTGGTCGAAAGATGGCACAGGCGTGCCCCGGAATCCGGACTTGCGTGCGCCGGCGTCGAGCTTTGCGATCTCGGCGAATTCCATTTCCGCGACCGCGCCTTTGCCGTCCGTAGTCGCGTCCACCGTCGAGTCATGCATCAGTACCCACTTGCCGTCACTTGTGGTGCGCACGTCGATCTCCACCCAGCCGGCACCAGCGGCGATGGCTTTCTCGATCGCGGGAATCGTGTTCTCCGGACAAACGATGTGTTCGCCGCGATGGGCGATCACTTCCACCTTGCGCGCGCTGCCCCGCGCAGCACCGGCCACAGCGGCGGCTTGCAGGAACGCTCGGCGTGTCTGCATATTGGTAACGCCTCAGAAGAAGATGCGGAGCGCCACTTCCGTCACCCGTGGATCGCGGCCGGAGCTGATGCGGCCGAACTGTGGCGTGTTGAGCGTGGTTCCGGGGGCGCCGTATTGCCCATGATTGAACGTATTGTAGAGCGCGCCCCGGAACTGCAGCTTCCATCGGTCGCCCATCGCGAAGTTGCGCATCAGGCTCGCGTCCCAGTTGTTGATCCCCGGGCGGTAGAGCGGGAATCGCGAGGCAGTGCCGAATTGCAGCGCGCCAGCAGGAGCGAAGGCTGACGTGTCGAACCAGCGGTCGAGCGTGCGGCCGCCACGAGGCAGGGGCGCGGGAGCGGTCTGCAACGGCCGCTGCGTTGCCGTGAAGCCGCCGAGTTGGTTGCTCGGGTTCGCCACTGGGAGCGGGAGTCCGGTCTGGAACTCGGTGATTCCGGAAAGCTGCCAATCGGCGATGGCGCGGCTGACCAGGGGTAACGAGGTGAGGAAGCGCCGGCCGCGGCCGAACGGAAGATCGTAGACGTAGCTGGTCACAAAACGCCGAGGGACGTCATAGCCGGCAATTCCGCGTTCGTTGCGAAGGTTGAACACGTCCTGAATACCCGTGGCGTTGGTGCGCGCGGGGCCATCCACATCGGTGATCACCTTGCTCCAAGTGAATGAGACCATCATCTGGAATCCGCTCTTCCAACGCCGCTCGAGCGCGGCCTGCAGCGAGTGATACATCGAGTTGCCGTCGAAGCTCAGCAACGAAACTCCTTGATACTGCGGAAACGGGCGCAGCGACTGCTGTTGCGGAATGCGAAATTGCTGCGGCCGGAGCTGGTTGATGCCGAGCACGATGGGGAGCTTCACGCCTTTGCTCGCGGCATAGTTGACTTCCAACAGCCAAGCGCCGGGAAGCATCCGCTGGACGCCCGCTTGCCAGTTGAACGTGTACGGCCAGCGCTCGCGAAAATCCAGCATTCTCACGCTCGACGATGGCGACGTCAGACTTGCCGGGACATTCGGGCGGCCTTGGGAATCGACGTTGAACCGGCGGGCCGGTACGCCAGCGGCAAATGTGAACGGCGGCGTCACTCCGTCAGTACTCGTGAAAGCTTGCGAAACGCTGTATTGCGAGACGGGCCACCAGTCCGCGAAGCCGATGCTAGGGAGGCGGTACATGCCCAGACCCGAGCGGATGACAGTTCGCTCGGTGGCGCGCCACGCGAGCCCCACACGAGGAAGCAAGCTCGCCCACTGGCTCGGAACAAAGCTCCGCGGCGCGCCGTTGCGGCCCGCGAATAGAACTTCGCCCGGAGTTCCAGTGGTGCGATTGATCGCGGTGGGCGAGAACGACGCGAACTGATCATTTTTCTCCGTGAAGGGTCCGTTGTACTGCCAGCGGACCCCGAGGTTCACCGTCAGCCGGCGGCTCGCTTTCCAATCGTCTTGCACATACGCGGCTCCGTTGTGGACCGTCATGCGGTAGGTGTAGTCGTTCAGACTGAATGAAGCCGACGCGGGCGTGCCGAGCAGAAAGTCCGCAAACGCGTATCCGGATGCCGCGGTCCCGGGCAGTCCGCTGAACGTGGGGCTGAACGCGTAGGTACCGGCGAGCTTGCCAGGGCTGTAGTTGTTGTACATCTGCCAACGGTAGTCTCCGCCCATGCGGAGATTGTGTTTGCCCGCCTGGTATGTGAGCGCTTCGCTAAAGACGTAGCTTCGATTGCGATCCCAGGAGTAGGAGTTGGATCCCAGGCGGAGGAATCCGGCGATGTTGACGATCGGGAATTCGTTGAGCGGAACTCCGTTGAGGCCGAGCTCGGGCGAAGCCGAGTCGCCCGGATACGTGTAGTTGATCTCCTGAGTGAGCCCAGCGCGGAAGTCGTTCACAGCGCGGCTGCTGAAAACATGCGTCTCGTTGGCCACCAGTTGGAGATCGGTGAAACCGCCCGCGGTCCCGTTGTTGGCCTTGTTGGGAATCTGGATCACGGCATCGGAGTTCGGGTTGTAGCCGCCCGCGCGGAAGAAGCCGCGATCGTGGTCATTGAAGATATGGTCCACCCGGGCGAGCCATTGCCACGTCTGCCGCACGGTTGGCGGAGCACCGGCGAAGTTATTGCCTCCGATTTGCGCGTTGGGCTGCGGAAAGAACGCGGCGATCTTGCCCGAGACGGCATCGATGCGCGCCGCCGGAACCTTGCTTGCTGGGAAAGGGTCGCGCACAGTGCGGCCGCTGTCCTGGCGTGTGGTTGCGGGGTCGTAGATTGCTGCGGGCCGGCCACTCAGAATCGTCTGCGAGAAATCTCCAGCGCGCTCAGCAGCCGTGGGCACCAGGCTCTGAAAGAATCCGCCGGTGTTGGCAAGGGTGACGTTGAAGTCGGCAAAGAAGAAAGTCTTGTTCTTGCCGTCGTAGCCGGGCAAGCGAACCGGACCTCCAATGTTTCCGCCCGGGGTGTTTTGTACGTACTTCTGGGTCAGATCGCCCTGGAACGGCGCGCGCGCGTTGAGGATCCGGTTGCGGAAGAAATCGAAGACCATGCCACGGTATTGATTTCCGCCTGACTTGGAACTGAGCGCCATCACGCCGCCGCCGGTGTGCCCATACTCCGCGGAGAATGGCGCAGTCAAGACACGGAGCTCCTGTAGCGATTCGGGACTCGGCGTAAAGGTGTAGGTCTGATCGGAGACGTTCGTGGTGGGCAGCCCGTCCACCAGGATCTCGTTCGAGACGGGCCGGCCTCCCCCGAAACTGAAGTTGTTGATGTTGCTGTTGTTCGTGCTGGTGGAACTGACACCGGGGAGAATTTTCGAAAGCAGAAGAGGCGAGCGCCCGCGGCTGTTTCCATTGACGAGCGGAAGATTCACCAGAACCTGCTCGCCCACCGAATACCCGATTTCGCTCGAGACCGTGTTGAGTTCCGCGGCGGAGGCGCTGACCTCGACGCGCTCGGTAACCTCGCCCACTGCGAGCGGGATCTCGAGTCGCACGGGCTGGCTGATCTGCACTTCGATACCCGTGCGGACCGCTTCCTTGAAGCCTTTCGCGGTGACGGACACCTCATAGGTTCCCGGTTGCAGGAATGGCGCCAGGAAGTCGCCTGCCGCGCCTGTTGTGGTCTTGGTGACAGCGTTGCTCTTGAGGTACCGAATCGAGACCTGGGCCGAGGGCACGCCGGATCCACTGCCATCTATCACGGTGCCGCCGATCGAGCCCGTGTAGGTCTGAGCCAGACACGCTACCGGCGCGAGCAAACCCACGAACCATGACCGGATCCCGAGCATGCCAAAAAGACTACCATCGCAACGTTACGAAGTCACGTCGGGACAGTGACGGTCCGCTCCGATCTCCCTCAGAAAAGGATCTTGAGCCCAAGCTGCACATTGCGCTCATTGAATTTGCTGACCGCTTTGCCGAAGTCGCCGGAGCGAGGATTGGTGTTCGGGTTGCCGAGGATCGGGTGATTGAGGAAGTTGAAGCTCTCCACGCGGACTTGCGCGCCAACTCGCTCGCTGAACCGGATGTTCTTGAACACCGCCACGTCCCAGTTTTGGAACGCAGGCCCGCGAAGGATGTTCAGGCCAGCATTGCCGAAGGTCCCGGCGCGCGGCAGCGTGAACGCAGAAGCGGCGAACCATGCGCGCCCTACACCGGTTTCCCCGGAGATGGAAGTGGAACCGGACACATTCCAAGGCTGCGACGCGCTGCCCGTGCCGATCCCGGCAATGTCCGTGCCATCGACCACCGAAAGAGGGTCGCCGCTGCGGAAGTATGTGACGCCCGAGACCTGCCAGTTACCCAAGATGTTTCCGGCGAGAGTCTTGTTATCTCGCAGAAACGGCAGTTCGTAGATGTAGTTGATCGAGAGCACGTTCGGGCGGTCGTTGTTCGAGAGCGCTTTCACGAAGTGATATCCGTCGAAGGGAGTGAAGACGTTGTCAATGTTCTTCGACCGTGTGTAGGCCACGCCGAAGCCGATGCCCGAGCGAAACCGCCGGTCGAGGCTCAACTGGAACGAGTTGTAGTTCGAGCGACCGCTCTGCTCGCTATAGTTGATGATGGCGATGCCGTAGTAGGGGCGCAGTGCATTCACGTTGATGCCGGGGTTCGCCTGTACGGTGCCTGGTTGCAGTTGATTCAGGTTGCGCGTGCGGAACAGATCCACGCCCGTCTTGCCGACATACGATGCATCCAGCACGACTCCCAGCGGCAACTCGCGCTGGATCGAGAGGCTGTATTGGTAGGCTGCAGGGTAGCGATACTCGAGAGCCGCGGCGCCGAGGGTGAACGGGAACAGCGACGATCCGCTGCCGCCCGGAGTGTCGACCCGGCCGTTCACCAGATCCACGCGCGCCTGATTCGGAGCGTTGCGGAAGAACGTCCCGTTATTGAGGAACTCGCGCGCTTTGAACGATCCGCCGCCCACGCGCACCACGGTCTTGTCGATCGGCCTCCAGGCCAACCCGAACCGGGGAGCAAAGTTGGCGCCGTAGCTGTTCACGAAGCCGGAAGGCAGATTGTGGAACAGCCTCTGCACGTTGGGAACGGTCGCGCCGAGCGCGCGGCCGCGGGCCGAATCGGGATAGCCGTTGCCGGGGAGGACGATGCCGTTGTATGGCTCGCCGCTGAGGATCGCGCCGGTTCGCGGATCGAGCGTTGCGCGGCCGGAAACCGAGTAGTAGCGCGGATCGAAGTTGGCGATGTCGTTCCATTTCGCCGACCACGGCGCGAAGTACGAGTACCGCAGTCCGATCTCAAGCGTGAGGTTCGGGCGGAGCTTCCACGTGTCCTGTACGAACGCCTCGAATGCGTTGCTACGGACATGCGTATCCGCGGCGGTGCCGATCTCGAAGTAGGTGTCGTAGGCGCCCAGCGCGGCATTGGCCGGCGCCGAACCGGTGGTGGCCGGGTTCCCGGTGTCGCGGAACGTGAACCAGCCGTTTTGATTGAAGGCCACCTGATCGGCATTGATCTGCGTGGCGCGCTCGAACATGCCGCCGAACTTGATCGTGTGGCCGGAGCCGAGAATCCAGGTGAAGTTGTCAGAGAACGAGACCATCGGCCCCGAACTGTTGCCGGGCTTCGATGAGCCGTCGAGCGTCGTGAAGCCGGAGATGTCGATGGTGGGAATGCGATCTTCGATTCGCTTCGGCCCGGGAATCAGGTAGCCGAAGTTGATGCCATAGCGCGAGCGCTCGTAGCGGTTGACTCCGTCGAAAGGATAGAGCGTCATCCGGACCACGTCATTGGCCACGGTTGCGGTGAATTCGTTGACCTTCATTGGCGAAAGAGTCGTGGCCGCACTGAAGGATCCCGTGCGGTTGGGCCGGCGCCAGCGCGTGTTGGCCACGGTGAAGCTGCCGCGGAACGGATCGTCTTCCGCGTAATAGAAGTTGGTGCCGCTGAAAGAGAGCCGCGTGGTTCCGAGCATGTAGTCCGCGCGCACGGTGTCCTTTCGGATGTCGCGCGGATTCGGCTGCGAATCGATCCAGTTGTTGGAGCCTTGGAGGAACCCGGCAACCGGCGCTGGGAACGCACGCAACAGGCCAGTTCCGTTTCGGCTCAGACGGCTCGCCGGAATCACGTTGTTCGGGAACGGAGAGCCGGACTCGGGATCGCGCACCGCGATCGCACGCCGGAACCATGAATTCGACGCTGAGAGCAACTCGCTAAAATCGCCATTGCGCATGGCCGCCGAAGGCACCACGGCGGTTCCTGTCTTCTCGCGGCGATAGGAAATCCACTCCTCGGAGACGAAGAAGAAGAGCTTGTCCTTGTTCGTGTTGAACCGGCGCGGGACATAGACAGGCCCGCCGATCGAGAATCCGGGCTGATTGAAGCGAAACGGGGCCGGGCGCTTGGAGTCATTCGTGTTGCTCGCATTGCGAACCCAACTGTTGGCGTCGAGCTTCGAGTTGCGAAAGAACTCCCAGGCCGTGCCGTGGAAGCGCTGTGTTCCGCTCTTGGTGACGAACCGGATCTGGCCGTCCATGGCGCGGCCGTACTCGGCCGGATACGACGACGTGAGCACCTGCACTTCCTGCAGTGCGTCCGCGTTGAAGATACCGATGAGCGCCGGCCCGGAGAGGCCGTCTCCGCGAGTCCGCACCACGTTGACGCCATCGACCGTCACGTTGTTGCCGTAGAGCTGCCCGCCGTTGATCGACAGGCTCGAACCGAGATCGGTGGGGTTGAACGCGTTGAAGTTGCTGCCCACCACACCGGCTTTGATGAGTGCGAGGTTCAACGGATTGCGCCCGTTGAGGGCGAGGTCGGAAATCTGCTTGGCTTCGACCACGCGGCCCAACTGCGCGCCGGCGTCCTGCAACGCAACCGTTTCCGCCGTCACCGTGACGGTCTCGGAAGCGGATCCGATAGCGAGTTCGGCATCGACGGTAGTGCGCGTGGCAGCGTCCACCTTGACGTTTCCGCGCACAAATTTGCGGAATCCGTTGGCTTCGATCTCGACCGAGTAGAAGCCGACGGGGAGGTTGGGGACGACGTAGGTCCCGGTCTCACCGGACGCGGCAGCGAGGCGCCGCCCGGTCTGCGCGCTCTCGACGGTGACCTTCGCGCCGGTAACGGCTGCTCTTGCCGGGTCCGTGATCACGCCGGCGATCTGGCCCTGGTCGAGTTGCCCAAATGCGGCGAATGTGCCGAAGAGTGTCAGGGCTGAAATGAAGCAGTTTGTCCTGAGTGCCATTGGTACCGGAACACGTTACCGAACGGGGGTTAAACGGTGATGCCAACTCTGTTTCGGCCCGGTCACCCTGCTGCGAACCGATGACTACTCCGGACGGAGGAAGATTTACAGAACTGTCGAGCGTCCGCTACTGGACTGTTTTGTTCGGCTGGTAGGGTCTTTGGAATGAAGACTCTGATTTGGGCTAGCCTTCTCGTGTCTCCGCTGCTGGCGCAGACTTCCTTGATCACCGGCCAGGTGACGGATGGCTCCGGCCGTGGCGTTGCGGGCGCCAGCGTATCGGTAACGAACGAAGCCACCATGGTACGCCGCGAGACTCATACCAATGAAGAAGGCCTCTACACGGTGGCCGCGCTCTCGCCGGGCGGTCATACGGTGACCGTCAGCAGGGATGGATTCAAATCATTCGAGCGGAAAGGCGTCGTTCTGACCGTGGACACGCGTAGCCGCGCCGACGTGCGGCTGGAAATCGGGTCCGTGTCCGAGTCGATCAACGTGACCGAGAACGTCGGAGTGCTGCAGGTGGAATCGCCGGAGATCTCGACCACGATCACGCAGGACCAGGTACAGAACCTGCCGCTGGTGCAACTCGGGCGAGTACGCGTGGCAGCCGCTTTCATCTACCTTACCGCCGGAGTGCAAGGCAACGTGCGCATCGACGGCGCCGACAACCTGGCAGCTTCGAACCAAATCCGCGTGCACGGCAGCGCTACTTTTCAGCACGAGTTCTGGGTAGACGGATTGCCGGCGGGGCAGATGGGCCAGATCGGGAACTTCAACGAGAGCGCGCCGCCGGTGGAAGCCATGCGCGAGTTCAAGTTGCAGACGTCGCAACTGGCAGCCGAGTACGGGCACACAGCTCAGGCCGTGACCAGCTTCGCCTTGAAGAGCGGCACGAATTCGCTGCACGGCTCGGCGTTCGAATACTTCCGCAACGACAAACTGGATGCCCGAAGCTGGTTCGCCGCTCAGCGCGCGGTAACGAGGCAGAACGAGTTCGGCGTCACAGTGGGCGGCCCAGTGTGGTTGCCCAAGGTCTACAATGGCCGCGACCGTACATTCTTCTTCTTCTCGTGGACATCCTCCCGCCGCCGCGGCTTGGACAACTTCAACCGCGTTCAGATCCCGTCATCGGCGAACGTGGCCGGCGACTTCAGCGACTGGCGCAACGCGGCTGGCGGACAGATTCCCATCTACGATCCGGCCACCACATCGGCGCAATCGGGCGGTGGATTCACTCGCTCGGCATTTCCTGGCAACCGAATTCCCGCCAGCCGCATCGATCCGGTTGCCGCGCGCATCGCGGCATTGTATCCGGCGCCCAACGCGGCCGGTACTCTCAACCTCGCGTCGTTCATCGGCGAGAAGCGGCTGGATCCCGACATCTTCACCGCACGGGGCGACCACTCCATCGCTGCGAATCACAAACTCTTCTTTTCGTTCAATTCGACCTCCATTCCGCGCTTCCGCCTCGACAATCCCCTGCCCGATCCGCTGACCTCGGGCATCCTCCAAAACATCACCAGCAAGCTCTTCCGGTTGGGTTACGACGCGGTCTTGAAACCGAACCTCTTGAACAGCCTGATCCTCGGAGTCAATCTGTTCCGCAATCCCGTGAATCCGGTCACGGCGCAACGCGGATGGCCGTCGCGCCTGGGCTGGACGGGGGTTGCGGGTGACTGGTTTCCCGTTCTCAATTTCGGTGACGGGTATGTGGGCGCGGCAAGCGGCGGCATCACGGACAACACCGACAATGTCCACATGGTCAAGGACACCGTGTCTTGGACCCGGGGCAAAAGCAATTGGCGCTTCGGAGCCGAGTACCGTTGGAACCATCTGAACAATCGCGCCACCACCAACACGCAGGGCGCGTTGACGTTCAGCAATCTCGCCACGGCGCTACCTGGGTCGCCGGCGGGATCGGGCAATTCCTTCGCCAGTTTCCTGCTGGGTGAAGTGGCCTTGGGCAACGCACGTTTCCCGCAAGTGAGTGGAATCCGCCGCAGCTACACCGGCTTCTTCGCGCAGAATGACTTCAAGGCATCGAAGAAGTTGACGCTCAACGTGGGGCTGCGGCACGAGTTCATGGGTGCGCCCTATGAGCACTACAATCGCTACAGCGTCATGGACCTCAGCCGGCCCAATCCTCTTGCGGGGAACCGGCTCGGCGGACTGATCTTCGCGGGCAACGGAGCTGGCCGCACCGGAACACGGCGGCTGATCGATCGCGATCTTTCCGCTTGGGGGCCGCGTGCCGGTTTCGCTTACGCAGTGGGTGCGAAGACAGTATTCCGGGGCGGATACGGCATCTACTACGCCGACAACTACCTCGCCGTTTCGAGCGCGGGATTCAATGTCGAAGGCACGTTCCAAACGCTCGACAACGGGATCACTCCCGCGTTCCGTCTGCGCGACGGCTTTCCTCAGAACTATCCGAAAGAACCACGCATCGACCCGTCGTTGCTCAACGGCCAGGCAGCCACCTTCGTGGAGCAAGCATCGGCTGCGTTGCCGCGTACGCAAGGCTGGAGCCTCGGCGTACAACGCGACCTGGGGCGGGAACTAGTGGCCGAAGTGAACTACGTGGGCAATCGGAGCACGCGTCAGGTAGCGCCGCAGCTATCCAACATCAACCAGTTGGAGCCGCGGCACCTCGCGCTCGGCCAACTACTCACCCGCAACATCAGCAGCCCGGAAGCACGCGCGGCGAACATTCCGATTCCGTGGGCCGGCTTCAACGGATCGGTGGCACAGGCTCTGCGAGCCTATCCGCAATACCTGACGCTGACGTCCGATCAGGCAAAGATCGCCGCATCCACCTACCATGGCGCCGAGTTCAAGATCCGCAAGCGATTCGCCTCGGGCTTCTCGCTGGAAGCGAATTACACCTGGTCAAAGGCGATCGGCTATAACGCGCCGGGATATCAGGGATTCGGCGGGCTCGACAATGTCCTGCAGGATCACTACAACCTCCGCGCGGAACGGTCGCTGTTGGCTTATGACGTCCCCCACGTCTTCGTGGCCCACTATGTGTACACGCTGCCTTTCGGCCGGTCTGGCGGCTGGCGGGGACGAGCCCTCGCCGACTGGACCATTTCCGGCGTGCATCGTTATCAATCCGGTTATCCGCTGCAGATCTCGATGAACAATCTCTTGCCGGCCTTCAACCGCGTTCTTCGTCCGGACCTGGTGGCGGGGCAGAGTCCATCGTCTGGAATCGGCAGCGGCAGCTTCGACCCGGGCCGCGACAACCGGATCACGAATCCGCGTGCGTTTGCCTCGCCCGTGGTAGGCGGGGTGTTTCGCTTCGGAACGATGGCGCCTACCAGAGGCGACTTGCGCCAGTTTCCGGTGCTGCAGGAAGACTTCGTGTTGACCAAGCGCTTCGCGCTCGGCGAGAAAGCGCGCCTCGAAGTACAGGGGCAAATGTTCAACGCCTTCAACCGGCATCGATTCGTCAACTTCGAGCCGAATTTCTCGAGCCCGAACTTCGGCGCCACCCGGGGAACGAATCTCCCGCGGTTCATCCAGTTGGGCGGAAAGATGACGTTCTAGCGCGTTACCGCGGCGTTATCGAGCTTTGATCTGGCCGCAACATTGCCTTGCCAAACTTGGCTCTCATGAGCACGTATCCGCGCCGCTGCCTTACAGCAGCGGCGATTCTTGTTCTATTCGCATCGAACGGATTCGCCCAGTCGGAAGCCGGCGGCGGCACCATCGGCGGCGCCGTGACGGACCCCACAGGTGCGGCAGTTCCAGGAGCGCAGGTATCGGTGGAGAGCACTGACACGGGACTCGTGAGGCGCGCGGAAACCGGCACCGCGGGCTTGTTCACTTTTCCGCGCCTACCTGCCGGCGCCTATCGCGTTTCCGTGCAGAAAGAGGGGTTCCGTGCCGTGCTCCGTGAGCGGCTCGCGCTGAGCGTCGGCGGACTGCTGGTGGTGGACGTACACCTGGAGACCGGTTCAGTAACGGACTCCATTCAGGTCACCGCGGAGACGCCCGTGATCGAATCCACGCGCTCACAAACCAGCACAGTAGTGACGGAGAAGCTGGTTCGGGACTTGCCGATCAACGGCCGCAACTTTCTCGACTTCGCGCTGCTGACGCCGGGCGTCGTCAGTGACCGGCGCGTGGGCGATCTTTCCTTCTCTGGCCAGCGCGGACCCGCCAACAGCCTGCTGGTGGACGGCATGGATAGCAACAGTACCTTCTGGGGTCAATCCGCTGGCCGCGCAGGTTTTCGCAACCCATACTCGTTCAGCCAAGACGCGGTGCAGGAATTTCAGGTGAACGCCAACGGCTACGCGGCCGAGTTGGGGCGAGCCACTGGCGGAGTGGTCAACGTCGTGACGAAGTCCGGCACGAACGAATTGCACGGAGCCGGGTTCTGGTTCTTTCGCGACCGCGCCATGAACGCAAACGCGTTCTTCAACAACGCCGCGAGCATTCCGCGCCAGCCGTACCACTTCAACCAGTTCGGCGGCAACCTCGGCGGGCCGGTGCTGAAGAATCGTTTGTTCTTCTTCTACAACTACGATGGACAGCGCAACACCTCGCCGAACCCAGTCTACTTCCCGATCCCGGCCCCCACCGATGCCGCTTCGCAGGCCGCGGTCCGCGAACTGAGCCGGCTGATGACGCCCTACACCACCAGCCTCCGCAACGATATTCATACGGGAAAAGTGGACTGGTCACTGAACGCGAATCACGTGATCAGCGTCCGCTACAACGCGCACCGCTTTTTGGGCAGGAACTTCGAGAGCCCGGGCGCGCAGTCGACCTTGGACCATACCGGTGACACGATCCTGAACACCGACAGCGTCACCGTGAGTCACACCTGGATCCTCGGCCCTGACAAAGTACTCGATCAGCGGCTTCTCTACTACGGCGAAGACAACCCCTCGGCCGACAACGGTCCGGGGCCCGAGGTGGTGGTTCGGCAAAGCGGGGTAACGATGCTTAACTTCGGGCGCGCGAACTTCCTTCCGAGATTCGTGCGGCAGAAGAAGGGCTCGGTAGTGCATACGCTCACGTGGAATCGCGGGCGACACAGCTTCAAGTTCGGCCACGATTTCCGCTTCGAGCGCACGCACCAATACAACACAACGCTGTTCTTCGGCCAGTACACTTTCGACACGCTCGCGGATTACGCCAACCGGCGCCCGTCGGCCTTCGCGCAAACGCTGACCTCGCCTGGAACTCCGGGCGGCAACGTGTTTCCCAACGGCGATGACTATGCGTTCTTCGCACAGGATGCCTGGCGCGCCACAACGAAGCTGACGCTGAACTATGGGCTCCGCTACGATTTCTTCGACTATGCGTCGGGCTCGCTGGTCAATCCGGATCGGCAGCTCCTGGCGCAAGATCTGCGTACCGGGCGGATTCCCCTCGATCGCTCGAATCTGGCACCTCGGCTCGGTTTCGCCTACCGGCTCGACCCTGACTCCCGCAACGTCATCCGCGGCGGCGCGGGTGCTTTCTATGGGCGTCTTCCGGGGCTGACTCTGCGTTTCACGCAACTGCAGAACGGCATCCAGACGCAGGCACTGACCCTGACGGGAGGGGCCATGCCGCGCTATCCGGAGGTGCTTGCCAGCGCGCCACCAGGAGGCCCGGTGCCGGACATTTACGTGATGCAGCCGCACTTCGGCTCGCCGTTCAGCTACCAATGGAGCTTCAATCTCGAGACGCGCCTCGCGAAGGACTACGCGCTGACGCTCGGCTACTCCGGCCTTCGCGGCGTGCACCTGACGCGCGTACGCGACATCAACCACTATCCCTATGAAACCCTGGCCGCGCGATTCGCCGACGGCACGCCCGTGACGGTGTTCCGCCGTCCGGGTGTCACAGGACCGGTCCGCCCCAATCCCAACTTCGGGCGGATCGTCATGGTGGAAAGCGGCGCCGATTCGATCTATCATGGCGGGTTCGTGCAGCTCACCAAGCGCTACGGGCGCAGCCTGCAGCTTCAAGCCAGTTACACATTCTCGAAGGTGATTGATACTGTGCCCGACGCGACACCGTCGATCCCGAACAGCTCCGGCGAAGACGTGAAGCTCGCGCTCGACAGCCTGTATCCGAACACCGACCGCGGTCTCGGCGACAATCACATCGCACATCGCTTCATCGGCTCGGGAGTGTGGGATATCGGCTTCGGCCGGCGTGTGACGAATCCCGTGGCTCGGCTGGTTGTCGAGGGTTGGCAGTTGTCGGCGGTAATCACCGGACAGTCTGGACGCTATTTCAGCGCGAGGTCCAACGTCGACTTGAACAACGACGGCAACCGATTCTCTGACCGGTCGCCCGGTTTTGGCCGCAATACGATCGAAGGGCCGGGGCTGGCGGCGGTAGACTTGCGATTGTCCAAGCAGATTCGGCTTCCGATCGAGCGGTTGCGACTGCAGTTGATCGGAGAGGCGTTCAACGCGTTTAACCGTGCGAACTTCAACGCTATTCAGCAGACGCCCTTCAACTACGCCGCAGCTACGAGGGTTTTTACGCCCAACGCCACTTATCTTCGGCCTACCAGCACCATCGATCCGCGAATCATGCAGATCGCGGTCCGAATCACCTTTTGAATCATCCAGACAAGGAGTTTCCATTCATGCAACGCCGTGATTTTCTCGCCACGTCCATTGCTGCCTCCGCCGCGGCCGCCTCAGCCGCCGCTGCGCAGAACGCCCGTTTTTCGTTCATACACCTGACGGACCTCCATATCCAACCCGAGCTTCGAGCATCAGAGGGCTGCCGGATGTGCTTCGACCATGCGCGCAAGACCAAGGCCGACTTCGCGCTGCTCGGCGGCGATCTCGTGTTCGACGTAATGAATCAAAAGCACGAGCGCGCCAAGCTTCTCTACGGGATGTTCGCCGAAAGCTCGAAGCGCCTCGAGATGCCGCTGTACTCCACGCCCGGAAATCACGACGTGTTCGGCTGGAACAAGGCCAGCGCGGTCCCGGAGGACGACCCTGGCTACGGCAAGAAAATGTTCGAAGACAAGATGGGGCCCCGCTACCGCTCGTTCGATCACAAGGGCTGGCATTTCGTGACTCTCGATTCCGTGCAGGCGATCCGCACCGAGCCTTTCTTCGAAGGGTCGATCGACGCCGGCCAACTGGCTTGGCTGAAAGACGATCTGGCCAAGGCGGGAGCAGGAACGCCGGTGATCGTGATGACGCACATACCGCTGGTTACGGGTGCGGCGCAGATTCTGCAAGCGAAGACACCCACGGCGTCGCTGCAGATTTCCAACTCGAAGGAGGTGCTCGAAGTTCTTTGGAAGCACGACGTGAAGATGGTGTTGCAGGGCCACACCCATATCTGCGAGCGCGTCGAGTACAACGGATGCCAGTTCATTACCTCGGGCGCTGTGAGCGGCAACTGGTGGCGCGGCAAGCGCCTCTTTGACGCCGAGGGCTACGGGTTGATCGAAGTGTCTGGCGGCCGGGCTGCCTGGAGCTATCGCACCTACGGGTTTCAGGCCGAAGCGGTGTAGGCGTCAGATTTCTCCGGCGCCCTTCACGACCGTCAGAATCGGATGCCCCAGCGTGTCGCCGTTGGGCTGGAATCCCTTGCCGTCCACGTCCACGTAGATCGGGTTAGTGTACGCCATCGGGTGCATCGACGATTCCCAACTGCGTCCCCAGCCCTTCTCGAGCATACTCTTCTCGCCAGTGGCCACCACGATCAGGTGCGCGTCGCGTTGCAACTTCACCGCCACCGTCTCGTCGAACTTCACGCGACCATCGCGAAACATGGCCGGGTGTGTTTGGCGCGTGAAGTTGTACTCCGAGGGCTGCCGCCCGTTGACCAGGATTTGAACGCGATCGATGTCCATCCAGTTCGCCGTCTGGACCTTGATTCGAAGAGAGACTCCGCCCGGCGAAATCACCGATGATCCGATGGGTTGGCCATCCGCAGTCGACACCTCGAGGAACGGCCCGTTGGTGACCATCATCCGGCCCGCCTTCGAATTGCGAATGATCTCCTCGTGACGGATCGAAGCCGGATCATCGGTGGAACTCGGCACGTAGGTGCGCCACGAGCCAACGCCATTGCCGAAGATCTGGTGGGCGTCGCTCACCGCCACGCACCACGCGTGGCGGCCTTGGTTCAGCATCTGGAGCCAGCCGAAGGTGCGGTTCTCGCCAACGGATTCCTTTCCGTCCTGCCGCTTGTATTTGAAGCTGGTTTGGTTGTTCAGGATCTCCGTGCTCCACACCTCCGCCGCATCGATCATCCGCTCGAAGAACGAGAAGCCGCCGTCTTCCACTCCGTCGCCATCGCGATCGTTGAAGACCTGACTCACCAGCGGATGATTGGCTTGCACCCACCGGCTCGGATCGGATCCGCCGAAATCGCGCAGCGTGATCGCCGTGATGCGCGGGTCGCGGTTCCATTGCGGAGCGCCTCCATCCTGGACAAGCGGAATTCGAGGCAGCGGGAACGCGTTGAAATGCTGGCCGCGGCCCGTCAGCTCCATTCCGATGATCGTCTTCAGCTTGCCTCCCAACCCGAGTTGGTCGATTTGACTCGCCCAATCGTAGATCCGGTTGTGCTCGGTTGTAGGCGCGAACTCAATATGCTCGGCGGCGAAGTTGATGATCCGGTCACGCGTGGAACAGTAGTTGTCGCCGCTGGGTGTGGAGTGCGCGTGATAGTCGGTGCTTACCCAACCCTTGGTGTCAACGGTATGCTTCAGCACCGCGGAGACCGCCACTTCGCTTCCCTTGGCCACTTCGATTTCGCGTTCTTCCAGGTCGAACTCCGGCCCGCGCGTGATGCGAACGAGATAGCTGCCGGGAGGCAACTGCTGCGTGAACTGGCCATCGTGAGACTGATACTGGTGGTCACCGCCGTGGGCGCGATAGTAGGTGCCGAGGTCCGGTGTTTGCGTGCCGTTGCGGCCGAGAAACTGGACCTTGCACGGAGACGGCCGGCCCTGTTCGTCGCGAAGATCGAAGCGCACCGCCGAGGCGGCCGGAACGGAGATATCGAGCCGAGCCGTCTTGCCCTCGGCGACTGTGAGCTGCTTCTCGATATCGTCACGGCCGAGATCCGAGAACCGTACCTTGTACGAAGCCGGTGGAAGCCGCAGCGCGAACTCGCCTTTCGAATCGGGGTAGAGCGGCAGAGTTTGCCCGGCGATCTCGAACAGAAGTGACGCGTGGATCGCTCCAGCGCTCCCCGACTTGGCCGAGCCTTCCACACCGCCCGTTCGCGCGTTGGCCGCGATCGCCTCGCCGTAAGCGGCCAACGGCGACGAGCCTGCGGCGACGATGATCGAATAGCTCTTTTCCTCGCCAGCAGCGAGGGACGCTTTCTCAGGCACCGGTCCAACCGGAGCCCAAGCATAGGCGCGCTTGTCGAATGGATCGATGCTGTCGCCGATCCGCACTTCGCCCACCTGCCAGCGGCGCGAAAACTCCTTCCATGCAGGTTGTGGTGTGATGTCCTTGGCGCCCGCCGACCGATTCCGGTAGGTCGAGGTGATCATCAAATGCCGCCAGCCATTCTTGAGGCGATACTCGTGACGGACCTCGAGGCCGTTACCCGCCGCGGCGGTTCGAACCGACTCGATGACTCCTTCGCCATCGCGGCCGTCCTTCGCCACGCGCACCCAGCTCAACGGTCCGCCGAGTTGCCCCGGCCGAAGAACGGTAAGTTGATCGTTGCCTTGTCCGCGAAGGTCGAAATCGTAGAGGGCCCCCGGCGTCGGAAACCCGTACTCGGTGCCCATGTTCGCCCTGCGCATCGGTTGGTTGCCGGCCACAAGCACATGAAGCGCCTCGTTGCGGAGAACGAAATCGCCGATGATTCCGTCTGCTTCCTTGCCGGACGGCAGCAGCGATGCATTGTCCGCTGCAATCTCCAATGCTTCAACCGGGCCTTGCTGTGCCCCGCTACCGGTGAACCAGAGGACCGCGACGGCCGCCATCGCCATAACGCGAATAGTCGCCGGCCGGTTTACGCGTCCGATCAACCCGGCGCGAAGAGGGCGCAGGCGGCGGGCAACAAGGGGTGTGATGACAGTTGCTTCTCGCATCGTGTAGGAGTTTACCGGCGTATGTCTAACGACAGATGAATGTTCGGTAAATGCCTTGCTACGGCGCCTGGATCATCCAACTGTGCCTGACCGCGACCGGCTGCGGCCGCGATGCTTGATCGTCAAAGGCGAGACTGGCCTCGACTACGATCCCGCTGTGGCGGAGCAGACATCTCACGGAACGCGAAGATCGACGACAAGGCCTCGGCCTAACAGCGGGGGCACATGCTCGCCGTGAGTCTCGAACTGTAAACGCCGCGGGGATTTCACGTGATCGCCTCGAGGTAGGGGCGCATGACGCGAGCCACTCTGCAGATCTCGGCGTAGCGATTGATCTCAGCGATGGTCGCCTTACGAGTCCGAAGGCAATTGCGGAGGGCTTCGATCGCCACATCGAGTCCAATCTTATTCCGGAACTTGAAGCAATCGGCGACGGTCTTTGCAGCGCAATAGATGTTGACCTCAACGCCTTCCAGCCGATGGCGTTCTCGGCCCTCGCTGAGCGCTTTTCCCGTGAAGCGGACAACGCGCGTTCGTACAGTGTCGAGTCGTGGAGACCGGCGGCCTGCGGGCAGAGCAATCCAGACTTCGGAGGGAAGCTGGGTTGTCAGATCGTGAACACCAGAGCCGAGAGCAGGCAGACCGTCGAGTCGGGCACGCGCTTGCCGGCCTCTGCGAGGGAGTTGTGTTCGGTGATCGGCGCGTTCGCGAGGCGATACAGGCCTCGGCCTGAGCGCTCCAGTACGCCTCGGCGGAGGAGTCGAAGGAGGTACTCGCGCGGGATGCCGACCGACTGCAGGTCGCGTGGGCGGAGAACGCCGAGTTCTCCTGCGAGCTTGGCGATCTGCGATTGCGGCGACGGTTGCAAGATGCAATCAGTATTCCATAATGATGGTCACTTTGCAACGTTAGTGGAATACGACTGCCAGCCCGGGAGGAAGGCGGTCTGGAATAGTGTTTTCAACGAGATGCGAGGTCGATGTGACCTTGAAACCTCGTTTGGAACCGGTCTGCTGATTCGAACAAGGTGGAAGTTATTGAAAACATGGAGCGGGAGATGGGACTCGAACCCACGACGTCCAGCTTGGGAAGCTGGCATTCTACCACTGAATTACTCCCGCTTGTCTTTGTTTCCTTACAGTTGCTTGAAACTAAAGGCCTTAGCCCTCAGTCTCTCCATTCTATCCAGTCTGCTCGATCCATCCAAATCTACCTGGTTGGACCCCAAAATAGACAGCAAAATAGACAGCATGGCAGCCTCAGGATGTGCCGCGCCGGATCTTGACTGTGCCACTCGGAGTTCCACTCCCTCAATATAGCAAACGCCGAAGGCCCTGCATTGGAACGGAACGTTCAAAAGAGACTCATTTGACGTTCTAGCCCAATCCGCCCTATATGGAAGTACGCGGATGGGCCACCATCGGCGACAGCTTGAATCGTCGGAGCTTTCCTATGCCGAATTCACCAACTGGAAAAATCGAAGCGGACACTTCACGGGACATCCTGGAGTCGCTCGCCGCTTCAGAGTGCATGCTAACCGCCAAGCAGTTGGCGAAACTGCTGGCGGTCAGTCCGAAGACTCTCTACAGCTACGTGTCCCGCAATCTCATCCCGCACTACAAGATTGAGACGAACGTCCGTTTTCGAGGCAAGGACATCGCGGAGTGGCTGCGCCGCCATACCGCTTGAATTGCGTCGAGAATTTTGGTGTTCGGCGGCCCCTCCCGCCAATGCGGGTATGGCGTTCGGGGCCGCACACGCGTTGGAACGAAAACCTTGGATGGTGCATCTATTAGGACTTCGGGGATATCGGGGTCTGCGTCCGTTGACTTGATTGTCTCCCTCAACTACGATGCCGAAAGGCGTTTCATTATCGGAGAATTGTTCGCCCAACTGGACCTAATTCATGTAGAGACCAAACAGGCGTTATATGCCGAAGCGATTACCACGGGCTCAGCATCCCACCTCCCCCGGGTTGGCTGGGGCGGCCTCGGCGGACCCGACACGGAGCGCGAGCTTCCCGTCCGCTGAAGGCGCCGCGCCTGAGTCACGCGTTGATGCATCCGTCTCGGCACACGTCTACCTGAATGGACTCGACAAGAGCGCTCTCGTCGGCAAAACTCCGTGCGCATGCTGGACCCACGAGTTGGACGAATTTCTCCGCGAGGCTGCCAGGACGCACAAGGATCACGAGAGACACTCAATCGATACGATTCGGCGCCTTCATCCTGGAATCTCGAAGAAGGTGATCTGGGAACGGATTGTCTATCTCGGCCTGACGGAGCGCACAAGACCGCCCTACGACGTTCACGAGTGGACCCAGGTAGAAGACGACATACTGCGCACTGAGTACGGCAAAGGCCGCGATGGCGCGCACTCGGCGACCAGGAAAATTCTGGCGCTGCATCCAGACTGGTCCCACGACGCGGTCGCTTGGCGCGCGCAGGCACTGGGCGTCACAAACCGGCGCGATGGCCCCACTCAGCGTTGGGACCAGAAGCTCGACGAAGCGCTCAGGGAAATGGCAGACTGCGCTCTCGACACGATTGCGCGGCGCTTGGGGCGCTCGCCCAAGGCCATACTGGCAAGAGTTCGTCGCTTGGGCTTCGATGCTACCTTCTTTGGCGGCCAGAAATCCAAGGACCTCATGCGGTACCTGAACGTCAGCGAAGGCCAAATTAAGTCTTGGATTCGGCTGGGTTGGTTGCGGCGCAGGAAACGACGGATTACTGACGATTCGCTCGCCCAGTTCTGCCGAGAGCACCCTGAACTCATTCCATTCGAGAGCTTGTCGGTGGAGGCGCAGAACTGGATTCGCTCGCTCGGATATCCCGGGGCCGGTCGCAAATAAATCAACGCTCGGTCAGCGAACAACGAAGGCATCCGCGTCAGCCAACCACTGCTCATAAGTCGGAAGCTTCGACCCAGCGGCGACACCTTGGCTGGCCCAATAGTCGATGATCCGCTCCGAACGTAGCGTCCGATGAGCTGCGGCTCGCAGACCTTCGATCGAGGCGTCTCGAAACGCCTCGGCGAAGAAGTGACTCTCAATCCAGGCGCGAAGCTGTTCCCAAAGCCAAGCGGGGTCAGAGCAGGGTTTGTCACGAAGCGTCTTGACGTAGCCCTCGAAGCCAGGGCAACGCGCCTCGACGGCGCTTCTCACGACGGCTGGAATTTCATGGACCGCCTCAATGAGAGAACGGGTCCACAACGCGAATGCTTCCCACTCAACGTACTGCGCTGGCGCCGCCGGTGCCTGTAGGGCCGCTACCTCTTCTTGCCATTGATCGAATGTTGGATATTCAATCGGCTTTCGCGCACGCCAAGCCTCTTCCATTCGAGTCCAATGCTGCCAGATGAGTTCCGCGGCAGGCTGGCGCCCATAGTAGTAGTGCAGGGCTTGAATCCAGCCTTCTTGAATGGCCTCGCTGAAAAAATGGAAATCGACCCACTCGTTGAGGTCAAGCCACAGCGAGGGCAAGTGCGCCCCTTCGCGGCGGCTCTTTAGGAATGCGGGGCACCGGCCTTCAATCGCCGCCGCCAACCATTCCGGCAGCGCATGCTCGGCGTCGACGATAGCCCGAACCCAGAGGCTGAACGACCGCCACTGCGCTAGCTGATCGCACGCCGAGGCAAGCTCACGCCACGGCACTCTCAGTGCCTGGTTACGCATGTCGCGGTGTAGAGC